>NZ_JBIVTH010000034.1:37560-51554 GCF_044756625.1 Streptomyces sp. NPDC091682
ACGACTCCCGCGGGTAAGGACGACACCGGCTGGACCACGGCCCCTGCGGGTAAGAACGACGACACCGGCTGGACCACGACGCCTGCGGGTAAGGGAGACACGGGCTGGACCACGACTCCCGCGGGTAAGGACGACACCGGCTGGACCACGGCGCCCGCGGGCAAGTACGCGGACACCGGCTGGACCAGTGGCCAGCTGGGCGGGAACGGCGACACGGGTTGGACCGATGCGCCTGTGACGGTGTCCGCGTGACCCCCGACGATCGCGGTTTCCGCCGCGAGATGGCCTCCGCCTACCGTTCGGGCTGGCAATTCATCGACCTCGCCACGGCCATCCCCCGCCCTGGCGACTCGGTGATGGTCACCCTTTTCGGACAACCGATCGTCGTCGTGCGCGAGGAGGACGAGGACGTACGTGCCTACCGGTGCCTGCGTCGCCCGCGGGGCGCGCCGCAGCCCGTCCGCTGTGAGGTGCGCTACGGAATGGTCTTCGTCAATCTCGATCGGCGGGACCACCAGCTCTTTGAACCCGACATCACCACCGCCACCCCCCGCAGTGCCTGAAGCGATTCCCCCGCCGTTCCAGATCGCTCAGGCGCTACCCCCACACAACGGCGCCATCGTGGACCTGACCACGATGGCGCCGTTGTGATGTCCGCGTCCAGTGCCTGAACCGGACAAGATGAAGGATCAACGGATTACGCGCGCCCCATGGCCCGGTCCAAGGTGATCTCCATGACGACCCGGTCTGGATTGGGCGACGGCGTGCGCCCGTAGCGCTCCGCGTAGCGCGCCACTGCCTCGGCGACCGACGTTTCGTCCGTGCGGATCACCGCGCGGCCCTCCAGCGTGGCCCAGCGACGGCCTTCCATCTGGCAGACCGCGACCCGCGCGCCCGCGTGCGCGCCGCCCGGCCGCGCGGCCCGGCCCTCCTGCGCCTCCTGCACGCCCTGCGCCTCCTGCGCCGCCAGGATGTTGCGCACCTTCTTGCTGTGCCGGTTGCTGATCACCCGGGCCAGGCCGGCCTCCGGGTCGTACGTCACCCCCACCGGCACCACGTGGGGCGTGCCGTCGGGGCGCGGGGTGGTCAAGGTGCAGACGTGCCGCTCCCGCCAGAAGGCGAGGTACTCGGGCGTCGGGTTGAGTACGTCATGGGACATGGCCCGAAGGGTACGGGGGAACGCTGTTCTCCCGTGCCTTGAGTGGAATAGACTCAACTTTACATACGCTGACCCTGTCAGTGTTGTTGTGGGAGCTACCCCTCGGGGAGAGGAGAAGACGCAGTGGACGCCGAACTGACCAACAAGAGCCGGGACGCGCTGAACGCGGCCACCAGCAGGGCCGTCAAGGACGGTCATGCGGATCTGACCCCCGCGCACCTGCTGCTGGCCCTGCTCGTCGGCGAGGACAACGAGAACGTCATCGACCTGCTGGTCGCCACCGACGCCGACCAGGCCGCCGTCCGGGCCGGGGCCGAGCGGCTGCTCGCCGCCCTGCCCAGCGTCACCGGCTCCACCGTCGCGCCCCCGCAGCCCACCCGCGACCTGCTCGCCGTGCTCGCCGAGGCGGACGCGGAAGCCGGCAAGCTCGGCGACGACTACCTCTCCACCGAACACCTCCTCATCGCCGTCGCCGCCAAGGGCGGCGCGGCCGGCGAGGTCCTTTCCGCCCAGGGCGCGACGGCGAAGAAGCTGCTCGACGCCTTCGAGAATGCACGAGGAGGACGGCGGGTGACCACCCCCGATCCCGAGGGTCAGTACAAGGCCCTGGAGAAGTTCGGCACCGACTTCACGGCAGCCGCGCGTGAGGGCAAGCTCGACCCGGTCATCGGCCGCGACCACGAGATCCGGCGCGTCGTCCAGGTGCTCTCGCGCCGGACGAAGAACAACCCCGTGCTCATCGGCGAGCCCGGCGTCGGCAAGACCGCCGTCGTCGAGGGCCTGGCCCAGCGCATCGTCAAGGGCGACGTCCCCGAGTCCCTGAAGAACAAGCGCCTGGTCTCCCTGGACCTCGGCGCGATGGTCGCCGGCGCCAAGTACCGCGGCGAGTTCGAGGAGCGGCTGAAGACCGTACTGGCCGAGATCAAGTCGAGCGACGGCCAGATCATCACCTTCATCGACGAGCTGCACACGGTCGTCGGCGCCGGTGCCGGCGGCGACTCCGCCATGGACGCGGGCAACATGCTCAAGCCCATGCTGGCCCGCGGCGAGCTGCGGATGGTCGGCGCGACCACGCTCGACGAGTACCGCGAGCGCATCGAGAAGGACCCGGCGCTGGAGCGGCGCTTCCAGCAGGTACTGGTCGCCGAGCCGTCCGTCGAGGACACGATCGCGATCCTGCGCGGGCTCAAGGGCCGCTACGAGGCCCACCACAAGGTCGTCATCAACGACAGTGCGCTGGTGGCCGCCGCGACCCTCTCCGACCGTTACATCACCTCCCGCTTCCTCCCCGACAAGGCCATCGACCTCGTCGACGAGGCCGCGTCCCGGCTGCGCATGGAGATCGACTCCTCCCCGCTGGAGATCGACGAGCTCCAGCGCTCCGTGGACCGGCTGCGGATGGAGGAGCTGGCCCTGAAGAACGAGTCCGACCCGGCCTCGATCGAGCGCCTGGAGAAGATCCGCAAGGACCTCGCGGACCGGGAGGAGGAGCTGCGCGGGCTGACCGCCCGCTGGGAGAAGGAGAAGCAGTCCCTCAACCGGGTCGGCGAGCTCAAGGAGCGCCTGGACGACCTGCGCGGGCAGGCCGAGCGCGCCCAGCGCGACGGCGACTTCGATACCGCCTCCAAGCTGCTCTACGGGGAGATCCCGACCCTGGAGCGCGAGCTGGCGGAGGCCACCGAGGAGGAGGCGGAGGCCTCCAAGACCGGACACTCCAAGGACTCGATGGTCAAGGACGAGGTCGGCCCCGACGACATCGCCGACGTGGTGGGCGCCTGGACCGGCATCCCGGCCGGCCGCCTGCTGGAGGGCGAGACCCAGAAGCTGCTGCGCATGGAGGACGAGCTGGGCCGCCGCCTGATCGGCCAGGGCGAGGCCGTCCGGGCCGTCTCCGACGCCGTGCGCCGCACCCGGGCCGGCATCGCAGACCCGGACCGCCCGACCGGCTCCTTCCTCTTCCTCGGCCCGACGGGCGTGGGCAAGACGGAGCTGGCGAAGGCGCTCGCGGACTTCCTCTTCGACGACGAGCGGGCCATGGTCCGCATCGACATGTCGGAGTACGGCGAGAAGCACAGCGTGGCCCGTCTCGTCGGCGCCCCGCCCGGCTACGTCGGCTACGAGGAGGGCGGCCAGCTCACCGAGGCCGTCCGCCGCCGCCCGTACAGCGTGGTGCTCCTGGACGAGGTGGAGAAGGCCCATCCCGAGGTCTTCGACGTGCTGCTCCAGGTCCTGGACGACGGCCGGCTCACGGACGGCCAGGGTCGGACCGTGGACTTCCGCAACGCCATCCTGATCTTGACCTCGAACCTGGGCAGTCAGTTCCTGGTGGATCCGCTGACCCCGCCGGAGCAGAAGAAGCAGCAGGTCCTGGACGTGGTGCGGGCCTCCTTCAAGCCGGAGTTCCTCAACCGCCTGGACGACCTGGTGGTCTTCTCCGCACTGACCCAGGACGAGCTCGCGCACATCGCGCAGCTCCAGATCGACCGCCTGGCGCGGCGCCTGGCCGACCGCAGGCTGACCCTGGACGTCACGCCCGAGGCCCTGGCCTGGCTGGCTGAGAAGGGCAACGACCCGGCGTACGGCGCCCGGCCGCTGCGCCGGCTGATCCAGACGGCGATCGGGGACCGCCTGGCCAAGGAGATCCTCTCCGGCGAGGTCCGGGACGGCGACACCGTACGGGTCGACGTGGCGGGGGAGGACCTGCTGGTCGGCAAGGCCCTCTGAGCGTGGCGGCCGCCCCGGGACACGGCCGCCGCCCCGGGGCACGGCCGCCGTCTTGAGGACGCGGCCGGCCGCCCCCGGGGCACCGCCGACCGCCTCAGGACGCGTCGAAGCGGACCTTCGCGGTCGTGCCGACCTCCGGGGTGATCCGCATGCGCAGCCCGGCCGCCCGGCCGGGCTGCGGCGCGTCGTGGGCGAGGACGAAGCACCCCTCGCTCTCCGGGTCGTCGCACTTCGCGTTCCGCATGCCCGCCGGCGGGGCCATCCGGGCGAACTCCATGACCCGCGCGCAGTCGGCCGTCCCCCGGGGGCCGCCCCCGTCGCCCGGATCCTCCATGACCCGCCACAGCGCCCCGGCGCCCACGGCGACGCAGACGGCCAGCGACAGCCCCAGGACCGGCTTGAACGCAACGCGCACGGCGATCCGCCCCCCTTACTCGATTCTTACGCTTTCTGCCCGGAGCGGATCGTACGTGCGGGGCTGGACACGGGGTGGGCGCAATGGGGGAGGATGCAGGTATCCGCACGAAGGGAAAACACGGTGAGCATCGACCCGGCCTCGATTCCGAACTTCGGAGGGCAGCAGCCCGATCCGCAGGCCACAGGACCGGCGGGCCCCGTCGTCCCCGACCAGGATCTGGTCAAGCAGCTGCTGGAGCAGATGGAGCTCAAGTACGTCGTCGACGACGAGGGTGACCTCGCGGCGCCGTGGGAGGAGTTCCGCACGTACTTCATGTTCCGCGGCGAGGACGAGCAGCAGGTCTTCTCGGTGCGGACCTTCTACGACCGTCCGCACAAGATCGACGAGAAGCCGCAGCTTCTCGAGTCGATCGACGACTGGAACCGCCGCACCCTGTGGCCGAAGGTCTACAGCCACACCCACGACGACGGCTCGGTCCGCCTGATCGGTGAGGCGCAGATGCTGATCGGCACCGGCGTCAACCTGGAGCACTTCGTGTCCTCCACGGTCAGCTGGGTCCGCGCGTCCATCGAGTTCGACAAGTGGCTCGTCGAGCAGCTCGGCCTGGAGCAGGACATCGACTCCACCGACGGCGACGACGACAGCAACGGCGACGCGGACAGCTAGCCGTTACAGCGGCACACGGGCGATCAGCAGCAGGTAGAGCCCGTAGCCGTAGCCGAGCCCGGCCACCACCGCGGTCACCATGACCGCGGTGCCAGGCCGGGCTTTCGCCATGACGGCGGCCAGCGGCAGGAGCAGCGGGAAGGCCGGCAGCAGGAATCGCGGCTTGGACTCGAAGAATCCGGCCCCGCCGAAACCGATGACCAGCAGCACCGCGGTGTAAGTGAGCAGCGCCAGCGGGGTGCGGTCCAGGACCAGCAGCACCGCCAGCAGCCCGGCCGCGGCCAGCAGGACCACGGTCACGGTGGTGGCGAGCGGCACGGCTCCGCCGGTCAGCACCCGCTCGGCGGAGCGCAGTGCCCCGATGCCGAAGTCGAAGCGGGAGCCCCAGCCGCGCTGGACGGCGAAGTAGCCGCCGAGGGGATCGCTCACCTTCGCCCCGACGGCCAGGACGTACGCCGCCCAGCCCGCCGGCGCCACCAGCCCGGCCAGCCACACCTCGGGTGCCCGGAATCTTCGTACGAGGATCGCGTACAGGGCCGTGGCCGAGACGGCGGCCGCGACGGCCAGCCCGGTGGGCCGGGTCAGCCCGGCCAGTACGGCGAGGCCGGCGGCCCACAGCCAGCGGCCGCGCAGCAGGGCGTACAGCGTCCAGGCGGCGAAGGCGGTCAGCAGGGCCTCGGTGTAGGCGAGGGTGAGCACCACGGCGTGCGGCAGTGCCGCCCACAGCCCCACGAGCAGCAGCCCGGCGCGCGGCCCGATCACCTGCTCTCCGACCCGGTAGATCCCGAGGGCGGCCACGGCGGCGGAGACCCATGCGACGAGGAGGGCGGCGGGGACCATCCCGCCGGGCAGTATCTCGGAGACCAGCCGTATCAGGGTGGGGTAGAGCGGGAAGAAGGCGTAGTCGCTCTGGACGGGCCCGGTTCCGGTGGTGGCCTCGGGCCACATCAGGGTCCGCCCGTAGCCGTGGGCGGCGATCCGGAGGTACCAGTCCGAGTCCCAGGACCTGCCGAGCACCTTCAGCGGATCCCGCCCGGCCCACCAGGCCCCGAGGCCGAGCACCAGCACCCCGGCCCCGCGCACGGCGGCGAACACCCCGAGCGCGAGCACGGTGGTCGGCGCGGCCGACCGCACGGCCCGGACCGCGCGCATCTCCAGCGGCGACGCGGACACGGCCGCTCTGCCCGTTGCCATGAATCCCGACTCTCCAGCTCGCGGTGGTTCCGCTCACCCGGCGGTGAGGGCTTCGGGCACTTGCACGACGCACAGCTTCACACCGGCCCCACAACCCCGCAAGGACGCGGGGTGACGGACGTCGGAACGGCCCGTCCGAAAGGGACGGCCCACGGCCGGCGCAGCCGCTCGGCGGCCTCGCGCAGGACGTCCTGCACGGAGGCGGTGACGGGCGGGGAGCAGCTGTGCCGCGCGGCGCTGCCCGGTGCCCACCGCTGCCTTGGGGCGCTGCGCACCGGCCCGCTAAACCCTGGCACTCAGAACACAATCTGAGTACAGTCTGAGTATGAGCCTTGCTTACCTGGGAGCCGAACCCGAGTCGGTTTCGTTCACGGATCTGTCGAGAAACCCGAAGGCCGTAGCCGCCCGGGCCACCGTCCTCGGTGCTCTGCGTGTCACGCATCGGGACGCGCCCGACATGGTGCTGACGACAGCCGCGCACGCGGAACGCACCGAGGAGAACCTCACGACGGCGTCCCGGCTCTTCCTCGCGCTCATGAAGCACGATGACGGAGCCCGGTCGCTCCTGCTGGCGCTGCCCGAAGTCTTCCCGTGGGTGCGGCATCTGGACGACGGAGAGATGCGTGCGTTCACCGTGGAACTCCTGGAAGCGCTTTCCGATGCGGCGGAGCTGGGCGCGCGGGACGCCGTGCACCGCGCGCTCGTCTCCTGGAGGGCGACAGCTCGTATCAACGCGGATCCTGAGCAGCTCAAGGAAGCTCTGCGTCCGCTCGACGGGGACGACCTGGGCCCGGTCGAGGTGGGCGGGTGAGCCCGAAGAAGGGCGATCGTGTCAGCGTCCCACCCCTGAGCGGGTGGAACGTGGTCTTCGGGACCACGGAGGCCGTGACGGGGTGGGAGGAGCTGTGCCGCGCGGCGCTGCCCAGCGCCCACCGCTGCCTCGAGGCGCTGCGCACCGACCCGTTGTCGCGTGACAACTGGAACCGTCAGCACCAGCTGCGCGGGAGGCTCTCCACCAAGGATTGGAAGGGATCCGCGCTGGAGCAGTGGGAGTTCGAGGTCACGAGCGGCGGCCGGGTGCGCTACCCGGTCAGCCCCGAGACATCGACTGTCGTTCCGGTGTACGCGTCCACTCAGCACCCCGAGGAAACCGAGTAGCTCGTAGTTCCCGTGCGGGACGGGGCCGGTTGGAAGGCCGGCCCCGCGCCCGCACGTCCCCGTGGCCCGCTACTCAGCGAGCCAGTCGACCGAGGCGTTCCACCGCCTCCTGCAAAACCTCCGGCCGCTTGCAGAAGGCCCAGCGGACCTGGGTCCTGCCCGCGGCCTTGTCGTCGTAGAAGACCTGGTTCGGGACGGCGACCACGCCGCATCGTTCCGGGAGGGCGCGGCAGAAGGCGAGGCCGTCCTTCTCGCCGAGCGGGGTGATGTCCGTGGTGATGAAGTACGTGCCCTGCGGGCGGAAGACCTCGAAGCCGGCCGCCGCGAGGCCGTCGGCCAGGAGGTCGCGCTTGGCGGCCAGGTCGGCGCGGAAGTCGTCGTAGTAGCTGTCGGGCAGGGCGAGGGCCTCGGCGATCGCGTACTGGAAGGGGCCGGAGGAGACGTAGGTGAGGAACTGCTTCGCCGAACGCACCGCCGTGATCAGCTCCGCGGGCGCGGTGACCCAGCCGACCTTCCAGCCGGTGAACGAGTAGGTCTTTCCGGCGGAGGAAATGGTGACCGTGCGCCCGCGCATGCCCGGGAGGCTCGCCAGGGGGGTGTGGGCGCCCTCGAAGACCAGGTGCTCGTACACCTCGTCCGTGACGACCAGCAGGTCGCGCTCGATCGCCAGTTCGGCGATCGCCGTGAGCTCGGCCGGCGTCAGGACGGTGCCCGTCGGGTTGTGCGGGGTGTTCAGGAGCAGCAGGCGGGTGCGCGGGGTGACGGCGGCGCGCAGTTCGTCCAGGTCGAGGGCGAAGGCTCCGGCGTGCGGGCGCAGGGTGACGGGGACGCGTACCGCGCCGGCCATGGCGATGCAGGCCGCGTACGAGTCGTAGTACGGCTCCAGGGCGATGACCTCGTCGCCCGGTTCCAGGAGGGCGAGGAGGGAGGCGGCGATGGCTTCCGTGGCGCCCGCCGTGACGAGGACCTCGGTGTCGGGGTCGTGGTCGAGCCCGTAGAAGCGGTGCTGGTGCGCGGCGATCGCGGTGCGCAGCTCCGGGACGCCCGGGCCCGGTGGGTACTGGTTGCCGAGTCCCGTGAGGACCGCGCGGGAGGCAGCCTCGGCGATCTGCGCCGGGCCGTCGGTGTCGGGGAAACCCTGGCCGAGGTTGATCGAACCGGTGCGCGCGGCCAGCGCCGACATCTCCGCGAAGATCGTCGTGCCGAAGGCCGCCAGGCGGCGGTTCAGGAAGGGGCGGTCGCTGCCCACGGGTGTGCTCATGGTCGTCATCCTGAGGGCAACCTCTGGACTTCCTCAAGTGTGCTTTGGGTCGCGCGGCCCGGGGGCATTCCCCCTTCACGCGGGACGCGGGGATCCCGCTCCCCCGGGACGACCGGGGTGTGAGAGAGGTGGCGAACATGGGGTTCGTCTTGGTTGTGATCCTGCTCTTCGTCGCGGCGTACTTCCTGACCAAGCTGGTCCGCTCGTCCGCGGGGCGGGGCCCGTCCACGAGGCGGGGCTCGTACCGGCGGCGTCGCGTGCACGGCCACAGCAGCTGGTGGACGGGTGACGGCGGTTCTTCGGGGGGCGGCTGCGGATCCTCCTCGTCGTGCGGGGGATCGTCCTCCTCGTGCGGCGGGGGTGGCGGGTGCGGTGGCGGTTCCAGCTGACACGGGGGCAGCTCCAGCCGGCACGGGGGCAGTGCGAGGCTTCGGCCCGGCACGTGCGAAACACCTGCGCGACGTCGCGTGGACGAGGGCGTTCGGCGGTCCGACTACCGCCCGGCGCCCTCTTGTTCGCCGATGCATGACGACGCGCGGGACGCAACTTCTTGAACACGTGAACTGCGGAGCCCCCGGGGGGATGTAAACCCCGTCAAGTTGGGTAAAAACGCTGTGAGTGCCGTGCCTTTCATGATTCCCTCGGTTGAGTAGACCAGTCCTCGGACCTCCCGGGACTTCCTGTGGACCCGTGCCGGTGTCCCCCCACCCGTGCTTGCTACCGCTGGCGGGCCCCGGCCCATCTCCCTCGCGCGTTTGCGGAGCCGACTCATGCTCACGACCCTCCAGACCTCATACACCGACACGCGTGCCGCCGATCTCGCCTGGGCGCTGGGTCGGGACCGGTTGCCCGCCCTGGCCGTACTGAACCTCGAACTTTCGGGGGCGAAGGTGGAGTTGCGCCTGCTCGGGGCGTCCCACCAGGTGCTCCTGGAGGAGGGGGAGGTGCTCTGCTCGGAGACCGTCGCCTGTATGCCCGGCAGTAGTACGCCGCTGCCGCTCGGCGTGGCCAAGCGGGTGGGCGACTGGGAGTACGAGTTCGCCGCGCGGGTCGAAACCCTCTCCCGAGGCTCCTTCGCCGGGCGGGCACAGGAGTTGCTCGCACTGGTGGCGGACCACCCGAACGGACTAGCGGGGACCTTTCCCGGAAGTCCGTACGCCTTCACCGCCATGCTCGCGCAGCGCTACGAGGGCCAGGTGCTCTGGCGGACCTGGCACGCGTACCCGCAGGAGGGGCAGCTGGTGGCCACCCGGACGCGGGTGGGCATGCGGATCGGGGCGCCCGCGGCGACGGCTCTGGAATCGCCCGCGCTGACCTAGCGGGTGCCGGGGCGCGATTATCCCGCCACGGTTACGCCAACTGGCCGGATCAGTACGCCACTTACACCCATGTGGGTGACCGGATGTGGGTGAGTGGTGACGTACGGTTCGCTGCATGATCGACCGTTCCGTCCCGCGCCGGGTGCTCCCGGCTCCGGATCCCCGGGGCGCCGCGACCGCCCAGGCGGCCCTGCCCGTACGGCCCCGGACCGGCCGACTCCTCGTCCTGGCCACCGTGTTCGTCTGCGCCGCCTGCGGGCTCGTGTACGAGCTGGAGCTGCTCGCCCTCGGCACCTACCTCGTCGGCGACTCCGTCACCCAGGCGTCGGTCGTGCTGTCCGTCATGGTCTTCGCCATGGGCGTCGGCTCCCTGCTCGCCAAGCGCTTCCGCCACCGGCCCGCTTTCGGATTCGGCGCCATCGAGGCCGGGCTGGCTCTCCTCGGCGGGCTGTCGGCCATAGCGCTGTACGCGAGCTTCGCCTGGCTGGGGGAGTCCCGCCCCGCGCTCGTCGCCTTCTCCTTCGCCATCGGGGTGCTCATCGGCGCGGAGATCCCGCTGCTGATGGTCCTCATCCAGCGCATCCGCAGACAGGACGCGGGCGGCGCCGTCGCCGACCTGTTCGCCGCCGACTACGTGGGCGCACTCGTCGGCGGCCTCGCCTTCCCCTTCCTGCTGCTCCCGGTGCTCGGTCAGCTCACCGGTGCCATGGTCACCGGCACCGTCAACGTGATCGTCGGCGGCGGGCTGGTCCTGTGGCTGTTCCGCCGGGACCTGAGCCGGCGCTGCCGCTGGCTGCTGATCGGCGCGAACGTGACCGTACTGGCCGTGCTCGCCGCCGCGACCGTCCTCGCCGACGACTTCGAGCGGACCGCCCGGCGCGCCGTCTACGGCGGGGAGGTGCGGGTCGCCGTCCAGACCGGGGTGCAGGAGCTGGTGCTCACCGGGCCGCAGACGGGTTCCCCGCGCTCCCTCGACCTCTACCTGGACGGGCGGCTGCGGGTCAGCGGCTACGACGAATACCGCTACCACGAGGCCCTGGTCCACCCCGCGATGACCGGCCCGCACGCCCGCGTCCTGGTCCTCGGCGGCGGCGACGGGCTCGCCGCGCGCGAGGTGCTCCGCTACCGGGACGTCTCCTCCGTCACCGTCGTCGAAATCGACCCCGGCGTGGTCCGCCTCGCCCGCACCGATCCGATGCTCTCCGCGCTCAACGCCCGGGTCTACGAGGACCCGCGGCTCGCCGTCGTCACGCAGGACGCCTTCCGCTGGCTGCGGGGGCCGGCCGCCGACGACCGCTTCGACGTCATCGTCTCCGACCTCCCCGACCCGGGCATCACTCCCAGTACGAAGCTGTACTCGCAGGAGTTCTACGGGCTGGCCGCGCGGGCCCTGCGCCCCGGGGGCCGCATCGCCGTGCACGCCGGACCGCTGGCCACGCGCCCGCGCTCGTACTGGACCGTCGACTCCACCCTCCGCGCGGCCGGACTGCGCACCGCGCCCTACAGCGCGGGCGGCCGCCTCACGGGCTTCGCCGCCGGACCCGACCGCACCCCCCACGGCGCGACCGACGCACCACCGCAGGACTGGGGTTTCGTCCTGGCCGCCAAGGACCAGGACCCGCCCCTGCGGGTGGACCGCGACACGCCCGCGCTGCGCTCGCTGTCGACCCGCTCCCTGCAGGACGCCGCACGCGACGCGGAACGCACCCGGGTGCCCGGATTGCCGCCGTCGACGCTGCCGCACCCGCGGTATTCGTGACCCGGTGCGGGTCTCGTCGGTAGGCTCGACCACATGGAGCATCAGGTGTTCGTTCCGGTACCGGCAGACCATCTCCGCGCCGTGCTGCGCGACCCCGCCCGGGTGGCCCGGTGTGTGCCGGGACTCCAGCAGGACGCCGACACCGATGCCGGGCCGGTCTCCGGCCGGCTGAAGGTCCGGGTCGGCGGGAGCACCGTGACCTACCGGGGCGCCCTGACCGTCACCGAGGGCGACCCCGGGCACTTCGCCTTCGCGGGCGAGGGCACCGAGGCCAGGGGCAGCGGGACCGTGAAGTTCGCCCTCGACCTGCGGCTGACCCCGGTCCCGGACGGGACCCGGCTGGACTTCAGCACCGAGGCCACCGCCGACGGGCGCGCCGCAGGCTTCCCGCCCGAGGCCGCGGCCACCGCCGTGCGGCGGCTGCTGGACCGGGCCGCCGGCCTGCTGGCCCTCGGCTCCGCGCCCGACGCCGTGGGCGACCCGGTGGCCGAAGCCGAGGAAGCGGAGGGAGGAGCGGGGCCCGGGTTCGTCGAGGACGCCAGCACCGAGGTCACCGCCTCCCTCTTTGAGACCGACGTACCGCCATCGTCCCTGGACCCCTTCCTAGCCGGCCGGTTCGAGGGCTCCGACGGAGCCCCGCGGCCCCCGGCCGAAGCCGCCCACGCCCGCCGCACCATGATCGGCCGCAGTGCGGAGGAGGTGGACCACGCACCGCCGCGCGGCCGGTACGCCCCGGTCCCCGCGCCCGCTTCCGCCGGCGCCGGCGACAGCCTGCGCTGGATCGCCCCGGCCGCCGCCTTCGCGCTCGCCTCGGCCGTGGTCATCGGCCGAGCCCTGCGGCGCCGTCGCTGATCAGCGGGTCCCGGTCGCATTAGGGTCGACCGCATGAGTACGCAACTGAGCGCCGGCGGCGCCGAGGTGACGGTCGACCAGCAGAACGGCTGCCGGATCAGCAGCCTGCGCATCGACGGAACGGAACTGCTGCGCCAGGGGCCGAGGTTCGGGGCCTTCCCGATGGTCCCCTGGTGCGGCAGGACGGCGAACGGGCAGTTCCGCGACGGCGCGAACGTCCATCAGATGCCGCTCAACCACCCGCCGCACGCGCTGCACGGCTTCGGTCGCGATTCGCCCTGGCGCCCGGCCGGGGCCACCGCCACCGAGGCCGCCTTCGCCTACGACCTCGCCGACCCGTGGCCGTACCCCGGCCGGGTGACCCAGGTCGTCACGCTCACCGAGGACTCGCTGACCCTCACCATGGGCGTCGAGACGTACGGGGACTCCTTCCCGGCCCAGGTCGGCTGGCACCCCTGGTTCCTGCGCAACCTGGGGGCCGGAGGCCCGGACGCGGAAGTCTCCTTCGAGCCCGCGTGGCAGGAGGAGCGCGGCGCCGACCACATCCCGACCGGCAACCGCATCGACCCGAAGCCCCGCCCCTGGGACGACTGCTTCGGCATGCCGCACGGCGTCGACGTCACCCTCACCTGGCCCGGCGCCCTCGCACTGCGGGTCACCAGTCGCGCCGAATGGGTGGTCATCTACGACGAGGAGCCCGAGGCCGTCTGCGTGGAGCCCCAGTCGGGTCCGCCGAACGGGCTGAACACCCTCCCGCGCCTGGTCACCCCGGTGGATCCGTTGGAAGTCTCCACCACCTGGACGTGGCGCCGACTCGGCTAGGCCGTCTTCTCGGCCCCCTCTAAGCTCAGGGGCATGAGTGACGTACGCGATGCGCTTCTGCAGCAGATCAAGGACAAGGCCGTCGTGCACGGCAAGGTGACCCTCTCCTCCGGCCTCGAGGCCGACTACTACATCGACCTCCGCCGGATCACCCTCGACGGCGAGGCGGCCCCGCTGGTCGGCCAGGTCATGCTCGACCTCACGGCCGACCTCGACTTCGACTGCGTCGGCGGCCTGACCCTGGGCGCCGACCCGGTCGCGACCTCGATGCTGCACGCCTCCGCGGCGCGCGGCGAGCGCCTGGACGCCTTCGTCGTCCGCAAGGCGCAGAAGGCCCACGGCATGCAGCGCCGCATCGAGGGCACCGACGTGAAGGGCAAGCGCTGCCTGGTGGTCGAGGACACCTCGACCACCGGCGGGTCCCCGCTGACCGCCGTCGAGGCGGTCCGCGAGGCCGGCGGCGAGGTCGTCGCCGTCGCCACGATCGTCGACCGCGGTGCGGCCGGTGCGATCGCCGCAGCGGGCCTGCCCTACCTCACCGGATACCTCCTCGAGGACCTCGGCCTCGCCTAGAAGACTCGTGAAGATCTTGTTGGAGGGCCGTCCGGCCGTAGGCCGGGAGGCCCTCTCGCTTATGCGGTGGCCGTGGTGAGCGTCCAGGT
>NZ_JBIVTH010000035.1:0-42164 GCF_044756625.1 Streptomyces sp. NPDC091682
CCCGAACCATTCCCCTTGCACCACGAGAACGAGTCTGGCCCCACCGCTGACGCGGCGGGGCCAGAACCCAACATCTTCATCAGTTTCCTAGGCGGAGGCTTCTACACGCTGACAGCCGATGTCTCCAGCGACCCTTCCCGCGTGGTACTGCGCTGCAATATCTCCTTCCAACTGGTGGGCATTCCGGTCGACATGGCTCCGCTCCGGCACCTCTTCGAGCGATACGACGCGATGGCCTCGGCCTTCCTCCGTCCACTTACAGGCCGCGCCGTGACCCGGGAACACCTGAAGGATCACGAGCCGCTGGAAGCTGTCGGGTACCTCGTCTCCTCTGACGACGTCCCCTCGATCTCCTGGGCCGAGCGCCCCGAGAGCCCCTCGGAGGAGGCGAGCGTTCCGGATAAGTGGGTCACTGGCATCGTGGCCAGAAACCCCTACTACAAGGCAGAGCGGGGAGCGACGCCGGAGGGCTGGCCGATGGCAGTCGAGTCCAGCGAGCTCATCATCTGCGCCTTGCGGAACCACCATCCACTGGAAAAGAGGCCCGAGGGCTACTCGCTGATCTCTTGGGAACTGGCGAGGACCTCGGACGCCAAGGTATTCCGCCCCGTCGCGGACTGGTAGACGGATCAAGCGGCAGGCTGCAGCACGAGCATGCGGGGCAGCGTGCGCCCTGTTGGAGCCTGGTCAGCGGTCGCGAAGGGTCGGACGAGGCACGGTTGTGGGTGAGCGGGAGCCGCTGAGGAGCAGGCAACCCGTCTGATCCGGTTTGGGCGCAAGCCGATTCCTTCGGCAAGCACAGGGATGTCAGTGGGCCCCCGTACAGTCGCGGCTGTGACCTCTCCTGCGCCGGGCGGCGACTCCTATGTGTACGTGATTGGTTCTGTCGAATCGACCCGAGTCAAGATCGGTACGAGCGTCAATCCAAAGAAGCGCCTCAAGGAACTACAGACAGGTAACCCCGAACGTCTCGAATTACGATGGTGCACGTCCGGTGGTCGTGAGTTGGAAACCATGCTGCATCAGGCGTTTGCCGCCCATCGGGTCGAGGGCGAGTGGTTCGACTTCGGCGATGTGCAGCCGGTCGGTGCGATCCCTGCTGTCGTCCACCAACTCTCCGAAGAGACAACGCCCCTTGCGTCGGCCACCTCGAGGACCGCATCTCGGCGTTCCAATCCGCGCGCGGGGCGCGGCGAGCACCTGATCACCCCGGAAAGGTTGGCTGGCATCGTCCGGGACGTAGTTCTCGGCGTCGTCCGCCCAGAGCCCGAGCCGGACGAGGAGGATGACCAGGAGGAGGTGCCGATCAAGAAGCGGAGCGCTCTCGACCACGATGTCGACCGGCTCATGGGTTCCGTCTACGGGCCCGCCGCGACCAGGCACGCGCGGCGTGCGGTTGCCGGGAAGACGGGGTTCGCGGCCCTCGGCGGCTGGCCCAGCATCGTCCTTCTCGGCTTGCTGACCACCGTCACACTGCCTATCGCAGCGTTTCTCGCGCTGCGCGCGATCACGCGGGACATCTGGCCCGTACGCAAGCTGCCCATCCTTGCCCTGGTGGGCTACGGGTTGTGGGGACCTCTGGGGTTCGACAAGCTGATCCGGGACTTCGTTCTCTCCCGGCTCCCAGTGGAGGACATAGAGGCCTTCGGCCGGACGTACTTCACGCAGGCTGCGATCACCAGCGCCTGGTTGCTTGCTGTCGCGTCCCTCGCGCTCTGCCTGTTCGGGTACGCGCAGGAGGTCAATGACCACACGCAGGAGGAGCGCGCCAAAGTGATCGCCAAGGTCGAGGCGAAGAGGAAGGCGGCCACGCGGCCCCCAGTCAGAGGGACCCGGCTCGCATCCTCGGCTGCTGCCGGCCTGGACGCGACAGGGGCGGCCGAGGCGATCAGCCGCAAGCCGAGCGCTGGCGGGATCGCACCCTCACCCCTGATCGCCGATCTCACTCGGCCTGTCCCCAGGCAGCCGTCTGACACTGTCCACTGACCACCCCAGCGGGACTTTGCAGACGGGGGAGCAGCGGGTGTTGGCCGGTCGGTGACCGTCTGTCAGCGGCCCCCTTGGACGCCTGCCCTCAGTCGGGTTGGGAATGGTCATCGGCCGGGCCGGGCGGGGGCGCGGGCGGCAGGGCCGGCTCGTGCGGACGGGGTGCGGACGGCGGGAGCACGGGGGACGGAAGGCTGGCGGGAGGTGGGCTTCTCGGTGAAGTCGCCGGTGGCTTGGTGCCAGCGGCTCCGTACTGAGGACAGTGCGGAAAGTGCCCGGCGGCTGCCGGTGGCCAGCTGGTGGACGGAGGTGGCTTCGTCCGCGGTGAGCGTTTCGATTCGTGCGGCAACGGCACCAGCCTGCGCCAGGAGAGCGCGCTGGAGGACCTTTTGGCCCCAGTGCTCGGGTGCCCCTGCGGGATGGGCGAGCAGGTCGAGGACTTCGGTGGGACCGAGCCCGTCGCGAAGCAGGCCGCGTTGCTGGGCTTCCCACAGCAGGGTGATGGGGTCCACGGGTGAACTCCGGCGGGCGAGTGCTGTCAGGCAGGTGAAGAGGGCGGCGTGCACGGGGACGGTGAAGTCGCTTTCGTGTAGCCAGCGCAGCCGCGGCAGGTCATCGGCGTGGGCGGTGGCCGTGGCCAGGAGCATCCGCTCCTCGTCCTCCGCCTCCACCGACGCCTCGGCAGCCGGGGCGGGTACCGGCGGGGTCCGGGGCATCGATCCGGGGTGAGAGGGGAAGGCGGTGACCAGCTCGTCGAGGTATACGGCGAGCTGGTCGGCCCGGGCCAGTGCGGCCGCGGTCGGGTCGGGCCCCGGGGCGCGGGCGGCCTGGGCGAGGAGGCCGGCGTGCCGGCGCAGAACGCGGCGGGCGTGTGCGGAGTGGACGATCTGCGCGTAGGCCGGGGCGTGGGCGTCGGTGGGGCAGATGCTGATGAGGGTGTGCAGGTAGGCAGCGGTCAAGGCCCGGGCCCGGGGCTGGGCGGCGGCAAGAAGCTGGTTTGGCCACACTGGGCTGGCCCGGTGGACCTCGGGTGCGGGCGGGGACGTTGTGCACATCGCCGCGAACAGGGCACTGTGGGCGGTGTTGGCGAAGTGCTCGGGCTCGAGGAGGCCAATGGTCTTCAGCCGCTCCGGGACCAGGAGCAGGGCGCCGAGAAGGGCCTGCTCGGCGTAGTGGACCACCGGCGTCGGCCCCGGATCCTCGGGCAGCTCCTCGTCGGCTGCGGCGCGGGCGTGATCGGCCATCACGCCGCCAGCACGAAGTCGTCGCGGCTGAACGTGCGTTCCACATGCGGAGCGATCAAGTGCGCCGCAAGCAGCGGGGGCACCGCGTTGCCGATCTGGGAGAAGCGCTGGCCCTTGTTGCCTTGCCAGGGGTAGGACGCCGGGAACGACTGCAGGATTCCGGCCTCCTCGGCGGTGATTCGGATCGCCAGCGGCGCTGCCTCCGCCGCTGGGCTGGCGAGGGCGGTGGACCGGGTGGTCCAGACGCACTCGTTGGCCCGGTTGCCGAAGAACAGCGTGGCCGCCGGCTCGGTCACGGAGCGGACCGCCGCGTTCGACTGGCTGTTGCTGCGCAGGACCCAGTCCCGTTCGCCCCCGCAGTGCGGCCACGACGGTGAAGTCCCGCCCCCGCACCGGCACGGCGATCCGGGCTTGGGGTTCCGGCCGGATACCGGGTGGCGCGGGGGGTTCTGCCAGGTGCCGCGATCGCGGGCGTCAGACAGCGTCTTGCGGGATCCAGAGGGGAAGGGTTCAGGTCCACCTCCGGGGCCGCCGCCGGCGCACACGGTGGGCACGGGACCGTCGGTGCGGCCCCAGCCCAGGGCCTCGGCCATGGACACCCACCTCTGGCGGCCCGGGCCAAAGAGAGACTCAGGCTCGCCGAACTTGGCGTGCGTGGGTTCGGGTGGGACCGCCCGACGGGTACGGGAGGCGATCAGGATCGCCCGCCGCCGGGTCTGCGGCACTCCGAAGTCAGCCGCGTTCAGGATGCCGCACCAGGTGGAGAACCCCCAGGAGCGCAGCACCGCGGCGTACTGCTTCCACAAGGGCGCGACGTCGGGCACCTCCTCCAGCAATACCCATTCCGGCTCGCCGGCCTGGTGAAGGGCGTGGAGGTAACGCATCGGTTCGGCGGCCAGCAGCGACCGCTGGTCCTGGCAGGCTGCGAGCAGTTGGGGGCGGGTGTCCCGTCCGGCGGCCAGGTCCGCCACGGCCTGGTGCACGAGGGGCTGGTCGACCAGGCCGAGGCGCTTGCCGGCCATGCTCCACGCCTGACAAGGCGGGCTCGCTATCAGGCCGCGGGTCCGGCCGATGAAAGGGCGGACCGGGTAGAGCGCGACGTCGGTGCGGATCGTGGTCTGCCCGGTCGCCGCGCGGGTCTTGCAGGCCCATTCGTCCCACTCCAGGCCGGCGTCGCGCACACCCAGGACGCGCAGGGCGTGCCCCCAGCCACCCGGACCGGCGAAGAGGTCCAGAACGAGGTCACTCATACGGCCAGCCCGAAGTCGGCTTGTGGGGGCGCGGCCTTGGCGATGGCCCGGGTGGTGATGGCGTCGGAGGCGGCATTGGAAGCGGCGGACAGCTCGTCGGCGTCCGGTTCGAGGTACCAGGGGCGAAGGTCGAGCATGGCGGCGCGCAGGCCGGTCGCGAAGAGGAGGGCGGTGCCCTTGGGCAGGGCGCGGATCCGGTCCGCGGGCAGGATGCGCTCCTGCCGCATGCTGATCGAGGTGGACTTGCCCGAGTCCGAGATGCTGGTGGACTTTGTCTCCACGTCGTGGTCACCGATGAGCCGGGAGAGCTTGTCCGCGAAGTCGGGGTCGTCGATGCCGGACCCGATGACCTTGATGGTGGCTGCGGACCACATGGCGTCCATGCCCGCGTCGCCCCACACCTTCTGGCCCTGCCTGTAGGACTGCAAGATCGTTATCGGGATGATTCCGCGCGAGCCCAGGTGCGAGTACAGGTCCGGCAGGTCGCTGATCTTGCACACGTTTGCGGCCTCGTCGAGGATCGCGAGCATGGGCGGGTCGAGACGTCCGCCGGTGCGTTCGGCTCGGGCGGTCGCGGCCCGCATCACCGAGTCTGCGCACGCTGCGATGAGTGCGGAGGCTCCGCCGCCGCCGTCCTTGGAGAGCAGGAACAACGTGTCGGTGGAGGCCACGAACTCGGCCGGGCGGAACTCCGGTACGTCCTTCTGCGGGGTCACCCAGGCGGCGATGTCGGCGCTGAGCAGGGCGGACGCGTACTGTCTCGCGGTCTCGTAGATGCCGTCTCGGGTTTCCGGCGGGCCCTCGACCGTGCCCTTCAACTGGGCTGCGACGGAGGTGAATCCGTGGTCGCGCAGGATGTCGAGCGGTCGCCGGTCGGCGGGGAAGGCCAGCCACTGCATCACGTCCGTGATCGGGCGGTTGTCGAGGGCCGCGGCCAGGAACAGCTGCGACAGGATGTTGGATCCGGCCTTGGACCAGAAGTCGCCCTGCTGGGAGGCGTCCACGGACGCAGCGAGGAAGTGGCCGGCGAGTCTGTTCGCGCCCTCCAGGGACTTGGCGTCCGCAAGGGGGTTCCACCACATCGTCCGGGGTGCGTGGGCGATCTGCTGGGGGTCCATCGACCACACCCGCCCCACTCGGCTGCGGGCGTCGAAGCAGGTCGTATAGGCGTCGCCGGCGGCCTTGTTGCTGGTCAGGAGTACGGCGCCGGGCGCGGCCAGGATGGAGGGGATCGCCAGCGAGGTGGTCTTCCCGGAGCGCGGTGCCATGATCGCCACCGCGACGTCCTCGTAGCCCATGCGGACTTCGGTGCGGCTTCCCTGGAGGTTGCCGAGGAGGATTCCGGTGTCGGAGGCCGCGATGCGATCGGCGTCCTTCAGGCTGGGGCGCAGGGAGCGGGCCTTTGCGGTGATCGCGCTGGCCAGGAGCGGCTCGATGTCCTTGGCCTTGGCGGTGCCCTGGACCCGGCGCTTGTTCTTCCCGCCGAAGGTGCCCTTGTGGCGGCTCCACCACACACCGCTGGCGGAGGCGAGGGCGATCAGGGCGAGTACGGGAAGGATTCGAGCGCCGAGGAGCAGGGACGTTTCTCCTAGGCCGGGCCAGAGCTGGTCGGGGCGGATGAGGGCGTCGGCGGGTCGGTAGCCGGCCCAGGGGTGCCCGGTGAGCAGGGCGGTGAGGTTCCCGCCGAGCCAGGCGAGATGGGAGAGGGGGACGCCGACGGCGAAGACGCCGAGGAGGACTTTGAAGGCTATGTCGTAGCCGTCGGAGGAGGAGCTGGACTGGGACAAGGGCGCGCGGTTCCGTGAAGGGGGCGGGGGCGAAGGGGGGTCAGCGAGTGCGGCGGGGCAGCGACCCGCCGGGCGGCTGCGGCGGCAGCGGCGTGCCGGTGCGGTGGGCGGCGAGGCGGTCGACCCGGTCCCACAGGGCGTACTCGGCCTGATGGGCGGGAACGCGGTCGCGGGCGATGCGAACGCTGTAGCGCAGGAAGGGGACTATCGCCTTCTCGTCACGCAGCAGCGGCTCAGTGGAGACCATGCCGGCGAGGACGGCGGCGGCCAGGTGGGGCGGGGTGTGGTCGGAGAAGTACGCCCGCCAAGCCGGACGGGCGGTGGGCTCGGAGGCCCAGGGGCCGTCGTGGGCCGTGACCTCGATGTTCATCGCGCCGACCGGGTGCTGGGAGACGGTGACGAATCCGTCGGGCGAGGAGATCTGGTGGTCCCGTACGGAGTGCTTCCACCCGGCGTGCTCCAAGACCTGCATCGGATCGGCCATGCTGTCCGCCCGGCCGGTGGTGAGGGCGTCGGTGGCCGCGGCGACGATCTCGGCCGGGGTCCGGGCGCCGAAATGCATGGTCCACGCCTTCTCGGTGCTGCTCCCGGTGTGGTGCAGGATCCACCAGTGGTCGTCCGGGTCCGGTGACAGCAGCAGTTCGGCTTGGCGGTCGCGGCGGGTGAGCCGTACGGCCGGGCTCAGGGGGATGTGGGCTGGCTGCCAGCGGAAAGCCTTCTGCAGCGGGGCGGTCACCCACCGCGGATCCCCGCCGCCGGCCAGGTAGCAGGGAGCGACCTGGGCCAGCACCGGCGGCTTCTCGGGCCCGCTCACCGCTGTGCGCCTTCCGTGACGGAGAGCGTGATGTGGTTCGCGGTGACCGTACGGCGTGCGACGGCGAGTTCGAGGTTGTCGGCGTGCGTGGCGGACAGGCCGACCCGTGCGGAGCGGAAGACGGCAAGACGGGCGGCTATCTCCTGGTGTCCGGGGACAGCGGCGCTGCCGGAGCGGGCGAAGTGGGGCACGGGCGGGTCTCTTCGAGGGTTCAGGGGCGGGATGCGCGGGAGGATGCCGGGCTTGCCGGGGCGGCGGCCGGGGCTGGCAGGCGGGTGGTGAGGCGGGTGCGGCGCTGGGTGCGGGTCCGAGCCTGGGCGGCGTCGATGCGGGAGAAGTGGGCTTCGACCGCCTGTTCCGGGGTGAGCGGGCTGTTCTCCTGCCGGGCGGCGTAGTGGTCGAGGTCGTGCATGCCGCGCAGGACGGGGGCGGTGGCGACGAGTTGCTCGGCCAGGCCGGTCATGAGGTGGTCCGGGACCGGGCCGCTGATCCAGATCTGCCAGATCGGGGGGCCGCTGTGCTCGGGCTGGGCCTCGATGCGCCACGCGAGGTGGTCGGGCGAGTCGTTGAAGATGGGGCGCAGTTCGGCCCGGATCGGCAGCCTCGGGTCGGGCGAGAGGGCTTCGCCGGTTCCGTCGGGGCGGAGGTCTACGCTCCAGCCCGCGTTCTGCATGTGCTTCCACGGCCTGGTGTCGCCTCGGCGCGGGCCGCCGAGGAGGCGGTCGGTGAATCCGGCGATGATCTCCGCCGGGACCATCCGGTCGAAGGAGGCGTTCCACGTCCAGTCGACGGAGTGGATCCGCCACCAGGAGCCGGAGGCGAACGGGTCGATCACCATGTGGTGCCGGGCCTCGTCGGGACCGGTCAGGGAGATTCGGGGGTCGCCGGGGGCGGAGGTGAGGGTCCATCCGGCGGCGAGCAGGGCGTGGGTGACGTGGCGGGGGTCACCGGGCCCCGCGAGGTGGCGGGGCGCCGTCTCGAAAGGGATCTTCGTGTGGTGGTCGTTGGCGTATGAGGCACGCTGGGCGGGGCTTACTGCCACGGGGCCGTCTCAGCGGGGCTCGTGCGGACGGGCGCGGTGCGCAGGGGTTCGAGGGTGAGGTCGAGCAGGCGCAGGTCCTGCAGGACGGAAGCGGCCTGGATGTATTCGCCCAGGGTCGCCTCGACGGTGTCGGTGCGAGGGACGGTGGTCTCCTGGGCGAGGTAGCGGGCGATGCTCCGAAGGGCTTCACCGAGCCGGACTGCGGTACCGGTGTCCGCGTCGACGAGTGCCGCGATCAAGGAAAGGGCCTCAGTCACGTGCGGGCCGGTCCGCAGGTAGGCGGTGAGGAGATGCAGAGTGTGTGCGGAGGCACGGATGTCCTCGGCGGTCAGCCGGGCGGTGTGTTCGTCAGTCATCGAAGCTCCAGGGAAATGAGGCCGGTTCAGCGGCGCTGGGGTGTCGGTCCGTGTCCGGGAGGGGGAGGGCCGGAGCGGGCGGCTGGGGCCGGGCGATCTGCGGCGGACAACGGGCCCAGGGCGCGGGAGAGGAACGGCGAGGAGCCGGGCCGGGTGATTCATCGGGTCCTTGCGTAGCCGGACGTCTTGGTGCCAGTGCGGGCGCGGGAGGAGACCCAGTTGCGGCTCCAGGCCGCGGCGCGGGCGGCGGAGAGGCGGGCCTGCTGCCAGGCGCCGAGCTGGTCGGGCAGGACGGACACGGAGGTGACGCGGATCCGGTTGCTGAGCGGGACGTGCCCGAGCGGGCGCATCACCGGCTCCGGGTCGGCCAGGGCCGTGGTCAGGGACTGCACCAGGTGCAGTGGGGTGCTCGCGGTGGCCTGCGCGTTCCAGACGGGCCCGTGCTCGTTGCGGGCGCCGACCCACCAGTGGTTCTGGCTGCCGTCACCACCGGGTTGGACGTACTGCACGACGGCGTGCCGGTCGGGGCTCTGGGCGACGAAGTAGTCGTCCTGCTGCATGCTCCACGACTTCTCGGTGAGCGGCGCCCACACGTTCGGGGCGTGCGCGGAGCGCGGTTTGGTCAGAGCGTCGGTCAGGCCCGCCACGATCTCCACCGGGGTCTGCGGGGTCAGGGTGACCTGCCAGGCCGGCTGATGTCCGTGCGCGGCCCCGTGGACCTGCCAGCCGCCCGGCGGCTGGTAGGCAACGTGCACCATCTGGTCGGGCGAGTCGAAGGCGAGCATGCTGCCGGACCTGGCGCTTGTGTCCTTCCACCCCGAGGCGCGCAGGAACTCGCCGACGTGGCGCAGGTCCCCGCCGCCGGCCAGGTAACGGGGCTCGACCAGGTAGTGCTGCTGCGCCTGCTGAGCCTGGCCCCAACCGGTCCACTGCTGTCTCTTGCTCAACGGTGCCTCCCCCGCGCCACCAGGGCGGTGGCCTGCGCGGCGGCCGGAGAGGACGTGGCCAGGGAGCGGCGCGAGGCGATCTCCTCGAACACTTCCTGGTGTTCGTCCAGGTCGAGGGCGAGGTCGTGCAGGGTGTTGGCGGTGCGCCCGAGCGCCAGCCACATCTCCGCGGGGAACGTGCCGGTTTGGGCGTGGTACTTGGTGACGTAGGTGCCGGTGACGACCAGGGATGTCAGCCTGCCGAGGATGCCGTTCTCGGCGTCCAGGACCTGCTGGAGGATCTGTGCGGCCTGCTGGGGCCCGGCCTGGGACAGTTGCGCGGAGAGCAGGTTGAGCTGGCGGGTGATGCTGTCGGTGAGCGTGGTGGCGGGTGGGGTCATGGGCGGTCCAGGGGGCTGTGCCGTACTCCCGACGGTGGTCAGCGGGTGTGGCGGTGGGCGAGGGCGGGCGGCGCGGTGTCGCGCGGAGGCGGTGCGAGCCGCTGCCGGTCGGGGCCTGCGGCCTTGACGACGGCGGCGCGCAGGTAGCGGCGCAGCAGGAAACGGGCGAGCCGCGGGCGGCTGGCGGCGTTGAGCGGTGGGACGCGGGGCCGGTGGCCGGTGTTGTCGGCGGTTGGCTGGGCGTGGGCGGGGCGGTGCCGGGACGTATGGATCACCGGGCGCGGGCGGCGGTCCGGGCACCGGGCGGCGGAGTAGGCAGTGTCGCCTCCGCGGCAGGGCGGGCGGCGGCGCGCAGGATGGTGGCGATGCCGAGGCGGGCGAGGCGGGCGCCGGCCGCTTGGACGGCGTGGGCCTGGGCGCGGGTGTCGTCCCCGGAGAGCACATAGGCGCCTGCCGTGGTGTTCCACGCGAACCCTTCGGAGACCAGGGCTTCGGCTGCGGGCCGGGCGGTGGTGACGGCCGCGAGGGAACCGTCCTCGAGCCAGGTCATCAACACCTGCTGCGGCTGAGCACCAGAGGCGGGGAGGGGCTGCGGGGGGTTCATCGCGTTGTGCCGGACCTGGGCGAGCGTGATGTCGTAGCGGGGCAGCAGGTCGGCGGTGATGGCGCGGGCGGCGCGCTCGGGATCGGCAGGCACGGCGATCCCGTCGGGTTCGCGGACCCCGGCGAACGCCTCCGGGGCGGCGCCGGACGGAGCCATGGCGGCCACGAGGAACTCCTCCTCACGCCGGGGATGAAGGGTGACGTACAGGCGGGTGCCGTCGTCGCGGATGAGGTGGGCGTCTGCGCCCAGGGCGTACTCGGCGAGGGCGGCGGCCACTTCGTTGAGGTCCCAGACCTCTTCGGCATGCAGGAACTGGTCCTCGTGCCGCTGGTGTTGGTGGTGGTGCACGGTCCAGTTCCCGGGGAGTTCCTCGGAGAGGATGGTGGCGAACGACTCCACGTCGCGGCTGTCGTCGTCGGGCAGGGTGCAGGCGGCGGGCATGGGCTCCTCGAACATGGGGCGGGGGTCATCGGGTCCGTCCGGAGGCGGTAGGCGCGGGTGCGGCCAGCGGGACGGCGGCGGGCAGTGACGTGCCCCGCCGGGCTGGGGCCGTGGTGCGGTCGGCGAGTTCTGCGCGGGTGTGCAGCAGGTCGGCGGTGATGGGACCGAGCCGGTGCTCGGCCAGGTAGCGCCTGCAAGCCGCGACGTGCCGGTCCGCAGGTCCGCCGAGGCCGTCTTAGACGGCGGCCAGGGAGCGGAGGAGCTGGTCCAGGGAGGCGAGGATGCCGTCGTGCGCGGCGGTCACCTCCTCCAGCCGGTCGGACACTTCGGCCGGGCTGGCCGCGTCGCGGATGGCGGCGGCGACGTTGGCAATCGATCGGCCGTCCGTCACGTAGCGGTCCTGTGTCGACTCCGTCGCGCATTCGGCGTCGGCCTCGACCCGGTACCCCGCGGCCTGGAGCCGTGCGACGGCGAGCTGCGCCACTGCGGCCTGGTCCGCTGGCAGAACGGTCGGCGTCATCCGATGCCAGGTAGCGCCGTGAACCTTGCGGAGGACGAAGGTGCGTTCGAGGATGCCGTGGGCCAGCCCGTCACCACCGCGGGCGATAATCCTGCCGGTTTCGATGTCCCGGGCTACCGTGACGGGCGCTGTCTTGCGTGGGGTGGCCGGCTCGTTCACCGGGCTGCCGCCCGCGATGCGGCTGGAGCCTGTACCGGCCGGGCCGAAGGGAGGGCGGCCGGAGGCGCGGGAGGCTGGAGTCGGGAAGCGATCTCACCTAGCTGCTCCTGCAGCCCGTACAGGCGGCGCGCTGCCCAGAACAAGTCCCGTGCGGCGGCGTCGGTTTGGTCGCCGGGCAGCGCGGCGGCCTGTCGACCGACCTCTTCCACGAGCTGACGCACTGCGGCGATCGGGCCGGACTGCTCGGCGGCGAGCTGCCGCAGGATTCCCGCGAGCGGGCCGGTCGCGGTCGGCACCCGCGGGGAAACGGCGTGCTCCAGGCCGGGCGCCGGGTCCTGGCGTGCGGAGTTCTGCCGGTGGCTGGAGTGCAGGAGGAGGTCGGCCTCGATATTCCGTGCCTCGGCGACCAGAGTCTGCAGGAGGCGTCGGGGCTGGGCACTCCAGGTGCCGTCGAGGCGGATGAGGTTGGCGATCACGTCCAGGCGGCCGGGCTGGGCCTGGACGGCGATCCACTGGCATGCCTGGTCGTCGCCGGGTGGCGCGATGCCGGCGACGCGGGCGATCCGGTGGCCGATCTCGGACCACTCGGCGTGGTTCAGCTCCCGGTCCAGCGGATGCATGTGCGCGGTGACGTGGAGGATTGCGCGCCGGTCGCCGTCGGGACCGGAGGCGAGCGGGTGCTCCAGCGACGGGTCGGCGAGATGGTCGGCCCACGTCGCCGAGCTCCAGGTCTCGTCCTCGTCGGTGTAGTGGTCCAGCCGGTTCGAGTGGGCCACCACCGTGCCACCGGGCTCGGTGGTCAGGCCCTCGGCCGTGCTGGTCTCCCGTCCGAGCGCCTCGGCGAGGGCTTCATCGGCGGTCACGTCACGGGAGTGGATGGCAATGATCATGGTCTCGCTCGGGGGTTGCATTTCGAGGGGATGGCAGAAGGCCGGCGCGTTTGGGGCGGCGGTATGGCCGTGGTCAGCGCCCCGGGCGGGCGTCGGCGACGTGGACGAGCTGGTTGAGGGCGGTCAGGGAGTACCAGCTGCAGTCCACGACCTCCTCGGTGTCCCCGAGGCGCTTGGCCAGGTACTCCCGCAGGGCCTTCTGGTGCATCAGGCACTCCGGGCACCGCTTGGACAGGTGCACCAGGTAGCGGGGGTGGGCCGTGACGTAGGAGCGGTCGCCGCCGTTGGGGTCGAGCAACCGCCACCCGTTCTCGTCGGTAGGGGTGTGCCAGGAGGGGGCCACGACCTTCATCGCGTCGCCCCACAGCTCTCCGCCGGCGGCGCCCTTGAGGATCACGACGTGCTCGCCGGGGCGGAAGTGCTGGTGGGTGATGTCCCGCTCCGGGGTGAGCGGGTCGGGCGGCAGGTAGACGGGGCGGGTCTCGGGCACGGAGGGTCCTCCACGAAGGCGCTGGGCGGCAGTGGAAGACAAAGGGTCCGGAGAATCCCCGGTTTCCGAAACCGGGACTTCGCCGCTATATTGCGCGCCGCGCGCCTACCGGAACGGGTTCTCCGTGGGCCGGTCGCGGTCGTCGGCGGCCGCCAGAAGATCGGGCAGATCGGTCCCCTCGGCCTCGCGCTGGTCGACCCACCACCCGGCTCTCGTCAGCAGCCGGACCTGCTCCTCCAACTGGGCCCAGTCGGCTTCGTCCCAGGTCCCTTCGGTAACCAGGGCGGCGTATGCGCGGGTCACCAGCTGGTGACGGGTGCGCTCACCCCAACCCAGGATCTTCTCGGGGCCCTCCAGGGGCGGCATGTCGAACTGGGTTGCCCAGTCCGCAGCGGAGGCCTGTTCGTCTGCGCGCTTGGCGGCAAGCCACTCCGCCGTGCTGGCGGCATCCGCCTGGTGGTCGGCCCGCCAGCAGTCGGTGCACTGCCGGGCGGCGAGCCAGCGCGCGTATCCGGCGCGCCGGTCCGCTGAACGGCTCGACAAATCAACGGTGTTGCGGTGTCCGCAGCTGTGGACGATCTCGAAAGACGTGGGGATGGCCATGAAGAACTCCTTGCAATGGGGAAAGGGAGATCGGAAGAGGGCGCCGGCAGCGACTGGCTGGGACCTGTCCTCGCTGATGCGGATGGGGGTGTCGGTCATAGTCACCGTGTCCGTGCGACGGACGAGGAACGGGTGACGGCGGCGGGCATGGCCGGGGCGGTGACCTGGGGGCCGGCGCCCGCGCGGTGCTGCGGTGACCGGTCGGAGGCCGCTTGGGCAATGCGGGCGCGCCGTTCGGCCAGGCAGTTGGCATGGGCCGGGCGGGGAGGCGCTGCGGTGGCGGCCGGGTCGAGGGAGAGGTCCGCGTGCACGGTGAAGCCATGGCGGCGGAGATCGTGGACGGTCTGCCGGGCCCGGCGCCGCGGGTCCTGGTCGGGATGGGCGAGCCGGTACAGGTCCGGTCGGCCGGGGACGGGCTCGAACTGCTCGTGCTGGAGGTACCAGTCGGCGAGGTGGGATGTGATGGCCGCGGTAGCGCGGGCGACCACCCCGTGCTCCGGGTGCAGCCCGAAGTGGAAGTGCGGTTGCATGGGTGTCCTGGTGGTCGGGGAAGGTCATCGGCTGCGGGGCGCCCGCCCGAGGGCGGCGGGCGAGGCGGATTTGCCGACGGCGGGAATCGCCGGCCGGGCCGTGGGCGCAGGGCCGACGGGGCGGGTGGCGCGGGCTTGCCGCAGCAGGGCCGGTGCGTCGGTCCGCCATCGCCGGAGGGCCTCGGCCGTGCCGGGAGGCAGGGCGGCACGTGAGGATGCCGGCGCCGGCCACGTGGAGGAATCCGCGCCAGGGTGAAGCAGTTGGTGGAGCCGATCCAGGGAGGCGGCGTCCTCGGGGCCTGCCGCGGGGCGCGTGCGGGTGAGGAGTTCAGCGGCGTGGGGGCGCAGGCGGCGCCACTCCGCGGAGCTCTCTTCGAGGTACTGCTGCTCGGTGTGTCCGAGCGTGGCCGGGTCCAAGAGCGTGCCGTCGCTGTAGCGGCCGGACTGCTGGATCGCCGTCCATGTCGCATGGAGTTCCTCGAGCCTGCCGTGCGCCACCTCGACAGCGGCCAGCAGCCGTTCGTGGACGGCCAGCTCGTACGCGGGCAGGAACCTGCCGGCGACCAGGCTGGCGGCATGGGCCGCGTCGGGCGGCAGCACGGCCGAGGTGGGGGCTTGCGGGTCGGCGTAGTTGTCGTCGAAGGTGCCGCTGGCGAAGGCGCCGAGCAGGTACTCGTGGGCGCTGCCAGGCCGTTCGACCAGCAGGAGTTCGGCTGCACCGCTGGTGAGCTGGGCGGCGTACGGGATGCGGACGTGCTCCACGCAGTCGACGAGTTCGCCCGCGTCCCACAGGAGGGGGACGAGGTCTTCCTGCCACAGCGGGTGTGCGTAGACCTCGACCTTCACCATCCATGTCCCGGGCAGGGCACCAGCCAGCGCGGTGGCGTAGTCGCCGAGGTAGGGGCGGGGGCCGCCGAAGAGGTGGACGCGGTGCCGACGTGCGGTATCTGCGAGGGCGCGCAGGATGGGGGCGGCGGTGTCCATGTCGCGCAGGGCGTACGTGCCGTCGGGGCGCCGCTCGAATCCGGGCGTGAGCTGGAGAGCGGTGTTGGCCCATCGGTACTGCTCGCCCAAGGGGACGGCGACCAGGCCGTCGGCCGGGCTGACGGCGAGGATGATCTGAGCCAGGCCCCTGGAACGTGGCATCGTAAGTTCGTCCACGCTCACGCCCGGCTGGTGAGGGCGTTGCGCAGGCCGTGTCCGAATGCGTGGGCGTGGCGGCGGGCGGCCAGCTCCAGCTCGTCGTACTGCTCGCCGCGGGTCATCTGCCCGTCGTGCTTGCGGTACTGGTAGACGGGCAGCGGGAGCAGCACGCCGGGGGCCAGTGCGGTGACGCCGACGGCCGCCATGTAGTCCTCGCCCTGGACGAGGCCGCCCATGCCGCCGGCCGCGCGCACCAGGCGGGTGCGGGCGAGGATGGTTGTCGGCCCGATGGGGATGGTGTCTTGCGGCCGGGGCCAGTACGTCACCACGTCGCCGGCGGCGTGGTAGCCGGGCGGGGCCGGGCATTCCCACAGGCGTCGGGATCCGTCCGGCAGCCAGTCCTCGCTGTATCCGGCGACCCATCCGAGCTCGTCGGTGAAGGTCTCCAGGCGTACGCCCAGGCTCCAGTCGGGGAAGACGTCATCGTCGTCGGCCCAGTTCATGAACTCGGTGCGCACCTCGTTCAGGCCGAGGTTGCGGGCGCAGGCGGCACCGACCGAGCGGGGCAGGACGAGGATACGGATCCGGGGGTCGGCGGTGATCGGGGCAGGCACGAGGGCGGGGTCGGCGCCGTCGAGGACGAGGACCGCCTCCCAGGGCACGGTCTGCCGGGTGAGGCTGGCGTGCATCTCCTGCAGGTAGGGCAGGCGCTCGGGGCGGAGCTGGGTGGCGATGACGACGGTGATCTGCGGGACGGACAGGGACTTCTCCGGAGTGCGGTCCATGGGCGCGGTGTTCAGCGGGTGATCCGCGGTCGGGCGGGTGTGGGTGCCGGGGCGACCGGCTTGGTGACCTTCAGTGGGGAGGCGGGGACCTGGATGGGCGCGGGCCGGTTCGAGTCCCACAGCGAGGGGGTGCCGGAGATCCGGGAGAGGGGGTCGGTGTCCCAGGGCACGATGGGGCCGATGTCGTACCAGGTCAGGGCGATTACTTCGATGCCGTGGTCATGCAGGACGTAGCCCCATTCCAGGCCCATGGCATCAGCGTTGGCGTCGGTGACCGGGATCGGCTTCGCGGGGGTGCCGTCGACGTTGAAGACGTTGTCGAAGGGTGCGCTCGGGCCGCGGTCGCCGTGGGGGTCGAGCCGCTCCCGGACGTTGTCGGGGGCCCTGTCCAGGAGGTCCATGCCGAGCTGCTTCCAGTCGTGGGGGCCATCGATGAGGTGCCGGCGCAGGGCGTCGAGGTCACCGCCGAAGCGGTAGCGGGCGGCGCCGAGCAGAAGAGGGAGCTGGTGGTCGGGGTAGCCGTCGTAATGGCAGTAGATGCCCTCGTAGCCGTCCTTGGGGGTCGGGCGGGCGATGAAGCTGCGGGTGCTGATGGCGGGTTCCTTCTTGCAGGTGGTCAGCGGGCGCGGGCGGCAGGCGCTGCGGGCAGGACAGCCGCGGGCCGGGCCACGGCCGGCGGGCGGGGCGGGAGCGTGGCGGTAGGCGTGGCGTGACGCAGGTTCACGCCGATCCCGTGCGCGGCGAGCCGCAGGGCGACGGCCTGGATCCGTACGGCGCGGCCGGCCTCGCCGTAGGAGGCGGGGAGGAGGAATGCGGCCTGGTGGGGCACGTACTGGAATCCGTGTACGTACAGCGCTTCCCGGGCTTCCTCCGGGACGTCCTTGTACGGCGTCCCGAGCGCCCCGTCCTCGTACCAGGTCAGGGTGACGGTCCGGTCGACCTGCGGCGGGGCCTTGCGGTGCGGGGGTTCGGGCCGGTCGGTGACGCTGCGGCGTACCGCGTGCCGGGCGACTTCGTAGCGGGGCAGCAGCCGTCGGGCGATGCGGGCGGCGGCCCGGACGGGATCGTTGGGGACCGCGATCCCGTTCGGCTCGTCGACGCCTACGAAGTGGTGCGGCTCGGCGTCTGGGCTGAGCGGGGCGACGATGAACTGGCCGGGCTGCAGCGGCCTGTCGTTGACGTACAGGTGCTGGCCGTCCGGGCCGTGGAGTACGGCCTCGTGCCCCAGGACGTACTGGCTGACGATGTACTCGACGTGACCGGTGTCCCAGAGGCGCTCGATGGTGGTGAACTGGTCGGGGTAGGTGGGATGCTGCTGGTAGTCGCTCGTCCACTGCCCGGGGAGGCGGGCGGCGAGCGCGGAGGCGAACAGGGACAGATCAGCGCGTGCGGAGGGCATGGGCTCCCGGATGGGTTGAACGATTCTGCGGTCAGTGCATACGGGCGTCTGTATCGAAAAGCTGCAGCTCAGCGGGGTGCAGCTGGTGCTGAACCACGAAGCTCCGGCCAGCGACCTTCCACAGGCCGCGGCCTCGGCTGAGGTGGGACAGCGCGGCCGTTTCGACGCTGGTCAGTCCGAGGAGTCCGGCGGCGGCGTGCAGCTGGTCGGTCTCCTGGCGGTAGATCACGCGGGTGCTGCAGTCGGCGAGCAACCCCTCGGCCAGTGCACGGCTTTGGCTGCCGGCGTCGCCCGCGGTCAGCAGGTCTGACAGCCGGTGGATGACCATGGCGTTGGCGATGCCCAGACCGCGGGAGAGCTTCCACTGGGCCTGCATGCGCATCAGGAGGGCCGGATGCCTCATCAATCTCCATGCCTCGTCGTAGATCACCCACCGTCGGCCGCCGTACGGGTCGGTGAGCGCGGATTCCATCCAGGCCGAGGCGCACGTCATGGCCAGGACCAGGGCGGTGTCGTCGCTGCCGCCGAGGCGGGAGAGGTCGATCGACAGCATCGGGCTGTACGGGTTGAAGGCGCTGGTGGAGGGTGCGTCGAACATCCCGGCCAGGTCTCCGAAGACCAAGCGGCGCATGGCGTGGGCGAGGTCGCGGGCGGCCTCCCCGAGCCGTCCGGACAGCAGGCCGCCGGCGAGGTCGAGGCCGGGGCCGTCGGCCAGGGCGTGGGCGATGTCGCCGAGCAACGGGGGCCGGCCACTGGCTGCCGCCCGGGCTGCGGCGGCGTCGAGCGCGACGTCGAGGACGGTGTGCTCCATGGGCAGCAGGTCCCGGCCCAGGACGGTACGGGCCAGCGAGCCGAGGAGCAGCAGACGGCGTTTGCGGACCTCGCCTTCCCACTCCGCCTCCGGCACGGACGGCGGCCGGGGCGCCGCGTCCAACGGGTTCAGCCTGCCGGGCAGACCCGGCCCCAGCGCAATGGACGTGCTGCCCAGGGCGGAGGCCACCGCGCTCCATTCACCCTTCGGGTCGCACGGGACGTACACCCTGTACCCGAACGCGACACTGCGCAGGGCCAGGCTCTTGGCCAGGGCGCTCTTGCCCTGCCCGATCACCCCCGCGAGCAACAGGTTCGGGTTGGTGAAACCCTCGACCTTCCCGTACAGGGAGAATGGGTCGAACGTGAACGACCCTTCCGCGTGCAGGTCGCGGCCGATGTAGATGCCGTCGGCGCCGAGCCCGCCTTCGGCGAGGAAGGGATAGGCGGCGCTGGCCACCGCGGTGGTCATGCGGTGGGCGGGCAGCTTGAGGCGGCTGCCGCGGGCGGACGCGGGTCCGGGGCGTCCGGCGAGCGGATAGACGGCGTCGGGGTAGGCGGCCTCGGTGGGGTGCTGTTCCGCGTCGGTGCCGGCGGCGGTGCGGGCTCGGGCTTCGGCGCGGGCCGTCTGCTTGCGAAGGGCCCGGCGCTGGGCGCGGTCGATGTTGTGCGGGGTGAACAGGGGGGTCGCGCTGGCGCGGCGGTGGGACAACGGTGCTCGCTCGTTTCCGGGGCGGGGGGTTCAGGACGCCGGGGTGGCGAGGTCGGCGGCTGTGGTCTTGCGTCGAACGGCGTGGGAGGCGGCCAGGTGGCGCTGGCAGATGGTCAGTACGGGCGGGCCTTCGGGGAGCCGCTCGGGGTGGCAGTCGCTGCCGCCGGGGACCGTGGCGGGCAGCAGGTGGAACGCTGCGTGGACGGCGTCGGCTGCCTGCCAGAGGCGGGCGTGGGCGGTGGCCAGGTGCCGCCCGGAGGCGGGGCGTTCGGGCCGGGTGCGTTCAGCGAGCTGGTCCAGCAGGCGGTGCAGGGCGGTGAGGTGGGCGTGCAGGCTGTCGAGGTGAGGCCGGTCGGCGGGGCGGCCGCTCTCGCCGGTGGAGGTCTGTGAGGTGAGGGTGCGCGTGTGGTGGCGCAGGCCGGCGGTGGCCGCCCGCAGATACGGGTGGGCGTCGCTCGTGGGGAGGGCGTCGCGGCGGTCGTCAGGTGACAAGGGCTTCTCGCTGGGGATGGACGCCAAGATGGCGGACGGGCGGACGGGTTAGAGGGTGTTGCGGGCAAGCGGGAGAGCGCCGGCGGTGAAGGCGTCCGTCTGCTGGTAGATCAGGCGCCGCAGGTCTACCTGGGCGCCGGCGGCAGCCGTTTCGATCTGTGCGCAGGCGGCGTCCAGGTGGGCGTCGGTGTCGGCGGAGACGGTGAGCAGTCCAGTCAGCGCGACGTCCGCGTGCCCGGAGATCAGCTGCTTCTCGCGGGTCTTGACGTCCGCGTACTCGACGTTGTCCGCTTCCGACTCCACCTGGCCGCGGCGGCGGCGCTCGGAGGCGTCCGCGATGATCGCCGCCTTGCGGCGCTGGACATCGCGCAGCGCGGAGTCGATCCCCTGCGGGGCGTAAATGAGGGAGAAGGTGCGCCGCACACCGGTGCTGAACATGATGTTGTGCAGGAATCCGGCGTGGGTTTCGGTCCGGGGCCAGTTCTCGATCCAGTAGGTGGTGTGCCGGGCGGAGTCGGTGATCACCCGGTCGGTCTCCTCGACCTGGGCGACGGGGCCCGCGGCGGCCGGGTCGGCTTCGGCCCGACCGGTGGAGGACCATTGCTGGAGGCGGGCGGTGGCGGCGGGGTCGTAGGCGGTGCGCAGCACGGCTGCGATCTCCCGAGGCCCCAGCCAGCCGGTGACGGTGAGCCCGGCGGTGCGGGCGGCCTGGGCGACGGACGCGGTGGTCTGCGCCATGACGGTGAAGGCACCGTCGAGTCCGCCCCCGGCCTGGCTGACCAGCCGCTTCGCGGCTTTGAGGTCCAGGGCGATGGCGAGGTAACTCTCGTGCGGGGCCGTGGCAGGGCCGGCGGATTCGACGAGAGCGGAGTAGATCTGTCCGGCGACGGGGGTCTGGGGCTGACCGTGCTCGGCCCAGTGCCGGGCGAGGCTGTCTCCGGAGTCTGGAACCGTGCGTTCCAGGACCTGGACGGTGGCGACGTGCCCGGTGCGGGCGATACCCGCGAGCGCCCGGCCCCAGGCGGAGACGTTGCTGTTCTGGGTGGCGGGATCGAGCAGGGCGAAGGCGCGGGAGCTGACCTTGGCGACGGCGGTCAGGGTCTGCCGGTGGGGATCGTGGACGGCGGCAGCGCCGGAGGCGGCCGTGGCCACCCGCAGCGACGCTGTCGTTCCCGGCAGGTGGAGGAGCCCTTCGACCCTGGGCCGGGAGATGGGCCGGGACCGCCACACCGTCTGCCCGGTCCGGCGGCGCTGGGCGTATCGGGCGACGAGCGGCGCCCAGTCGATCAAGGACCGGCCCTCCCGTCGTACTCCGACCAGGACGGCGGTGGTGATCCACAGAGGAGCCAGGACGACGGCGCCCATCAGGCCGGAGGTCACCACGGTGACCAGGAGCAGCGCGAGGGCCAAGGAGACGAGAACAAGCTGGGGGAGGCTGAGGCCCAGCAGGATGCCGCGCCGGGACCGGTGGGGGAACTTGACGGTGAGAGGGAGAACTTCGGAAGACAAGGTTCGGGTCCGGGTCGGGTCGGGCCGGGGCAGGGGGCGCGGTGAAGAGGACGGGCCCTGCCCCGGGCGGGGCTGGTGGGTTACAGGCCGGTCGGCGAGGAGGGCTGGGTGCTGTCACCGGCGGAGGGGGCTGCGTGGGCCGGAGGCATCGGATCGGAGGGAGCACTGCTGCTCCACTCGCCCTGCTGACCGCCCCCGCCACCCCAGCTCGGCGGACCGCTGTCCTGGCCGCCGCCCTGACCCGTGTTGCTCTGGTTCTGCGGGGTGCCGGACTGCTCCATGAGGTCACGGAAGCCGCCGCCGGAGCTGTCGCCTCCCGAGTCGCCCTTGTCCATGCTCATGCCGCCGGTGGGATTGGCGGCGATGTCGCCGGGGAAGCCTCTGCCCCCTGCGGCCTGGGTGCCGCCCGCGGCCCCGGCGCCGGCCGCCGCGCCGCCGGTGCCCGCAGTGGCTGCTGCGGAAGCGGCCTTGCGCCCGGCGTTCTCGGCGTGCTGGCGGGCCATCTGGGCGCCCGCGCCACCGGCTCGGTGAATCGACTCGCCGTCGGTGCTTTCGCTCGCCCAGTGGACGAACTTGAACACCATGTACGGGCAGAGCAGCACCAGCAGCATGATCACCATGCCTGCCGCCATGTCGGCGAGCGCGGACACGCCGTCCTTGGCTTCGGTCTTGCTCATCGCCGCGATGCCGAGCACAAAGATGATCGTCATCAGCAGCTTCGACACCACGAGCGTTGCGGTGGCTTCGATCCAGCCGCGCCGCCAGCGGCGGGCGGCTTCCCAGCCGCCGCCCGCTCCCGCGAAGACCGCGAGGGTCACCAAGATCAGGATGCCGACCTTGCGGACCATCATCACGCCCCAGAAGAGGAACATCCCGATCGCGCTCGCGCAGGCGGCGACGACGGCGACGAGCCAGCCCATGCCCGCGATGGCACCGATCTGGGAGATCTTGACCAGGCGCCGGACGGCCGTGGACATGTCTGTCCCCGATGCCTTGAACAGCCCGTCGGACAGCGCGTCGACGACTTCGAGGGCCACCGTGGTGAAGGCGATGGCGCAGAACGCGAACAGCACGCCGGAGGCTGTGCCGGTGACGGCCTGGGTCAGGGCCTGGCCGTCACGTTTGATGGCCGCCCGCACGAGCTGGGCGCAGAACGTCGCGACCAGCAGGAGCAGGCCGATGGGCAGGATCGTCTCGTAGTTGTCGCGGAACCAGCCGGCGCCGAGGTCGATGTCGGTGGTCCGGTTGATGGCCTTCGCGGCGAGGTCGGCCGCGGCGGCGGCGAGGTCGCCGGCGCTCTTCGCCATCCAGTCCCCGATGGCGCCGACGGGGTCGGAGGCGAAGTCGATCACGTCGCCGACAGCGCAAAGTCTGCCGGCGACGGGCAGGTCACAGAAGCCCACGCGGGCGTCCTTTCGGGGAGAGGGGAACGGCTACGGGGCGACGCGTGGGGCCACGGCGACCAGGCGGCAGTCCTTGCCAGGGCGGCACTGGACGGCGAGGGTGATCTGGCGGTCCTCGGCGCCGCCTCCGCCGCCGTTCCAGGCGAGCTGCGTCTTGCCGCGGACGGTGACGGCGTAGATGTACGCCTCGGCGATCGCCTGCGGGTTCTCGGCCAGGGCCTGCTTGAACGCCGAGGGGAAGTGCGCCTCGGACGTGGTGGCGCTGGCGTGCTGGGCGTTGTCCTTGAGGCGGGACCACAGGAGCGGGTCGGGAATCTGGGCCTGGACGGAGTCCCAGTCCGCGTACGCGGTTTCGCCGGTCATCCAGGTGTGCATGCCGGCGAGCTGATCGTCACGGCTGGTGGTGCGGGCGTCGAAGGTCCACAGCATCACCGCGCTGGCCCGGCCGAAGGCCAGCGGGTCGGCGATCGGCGGCGGACCGGCGACCTTGGACCCGCCAGGAGGCGGCTTCGGCACGGGAGCCGAGGTGCTCTTCGGTGATGCGGAGGACCCGGTGTGCGGGGCGGACGCGTCGGTGCTCTGGCCGCGGCCTGTCCACCAGGCGACGGCGCCGGCCAGCACGAGCAGCGCGGCCAGGACGCCGGCGGCGAGCATGACGCGCCGTGGCGGTTGCCAGCCGAGGCCGAGAGCGTCGAGGGAACGTTTCCTCATCAGTGGACCTGCGAGCCGAGGGCACTGAAGAACGCGACGATGCCGTTGGCCGCGCCCAGGCCGAGGGCGGCGCCCGCGGAGACCACGGCGCCCTTCTTGCCGTTGGCTTCGGCCTGGTGGCCGCCGGAGTGGTGGCCCCAGGCCCACACACCGAGGCTGACGGCGAGCGCGCCGACCACCGCGACGATGCCGAAGAGGTTGATCGAGTTGACTACGGTGCGCAGGACTTCGAGGCCGGGCAGGCCGCCGCCCTTGGGCGAGACGCCCGGATCGTAGGCAAGCAGGGTGAGGTGTTCGGACAGGGGTGGGGTGAGGTTGGCGGGGGAGATGGGGGTGCGCTCCTTGCATGCGCAGGACACGACGGGCCCTGCCGGGGAACAGGAAGAAGGGGGAGGGGAAGGGGGCGCTCTGCGGCGCGAAGGTGGTCCGGTCCGCCCGGTGCCTCATGGGCTGGCCGGGCGGACCGGTGTCACGGGAGGCGGCGTGCGCTGTGCGCGGCGAAATCCGCGACGGTGGCGAAGCGGACCGGCTTTCCGGTACGCGGGGCCTCGATGACGTAGCCGTGGCCGGCGTAGATGCCGACGTGCTCGGGGACGGCGGGGGTGCCGCGGCTGAACAGCAGGTCGCCGGGGCGAAGTTGGTTCAGCGGGACCGCGTTGCCTTCCTTGACCTGGGTGTACGTGGTCCGGGTCAGGGTGATCCCGGCCTTCTTGTACGCCTGCTGGGTCAGCGAGCTGCAGTCGCACCGGCCCATGGGGTCCGGGCCGTGGGGCGCGAGGCAGGAACCGCCCCACTGGTAGAGGGTGCCGAGCTGGTTCATGGCCCACGTGATGGCCGTCTTGGCGCGGGGATCGGCGTCGGCGGGGATCGAGTAGCCCTTGGGGACGGCTCCTTCGGGGATCGGTCCGGAGCCGCTGCCGTCTTCGCCCGGGGTGCACGGGTCTGTTGCCGGGAGGCTTGGGGTCTGGCCGTCGGCGGGCGGCTGGGCACCCTTCAGCGTCGGGGCGATGGCCTGCTGCAGCGCGCGGGCGAGGGGCTCCCACTGGGCGTACGCGTCGGGAAAGCCGCTCAGTTGGACGGCCTGCGCGGCCTGCGTGATCGTCATCTGCTGCCAGCCGGGGACCTTCAGCAGGCCCTGGTAGAACTTCGTGCTGGCGTAGACGGGGTCGCGGACCTGGGCGGGAGTGCCCCACCCCTGGCTGGGCCGCTGCTGGAACAAGCCCAGCGAGTCGCGGTCGCCGTAGTTGAGGTTGCGCAGTCGGCTTTCCTGAATGGCGGTGGCCAGGGCCACGATCTGGCCGCGCGCGGGTACTTCGAGCGTGATGCCGGTGGCGACGATGGTGCGGGCGTGGGGTATCTGCTCGTCGGGCAGGTCAAGGCCATCGACGTGGACCTTCTGGGCGCCGGATCCGCCGAGAACGGAGGCGACTTGGCGCCGTACGGCGTCGGTGTCGACCGACTTGTTGAAGCAGGAGGTGCCCTGGCCCGAGGAGTCGCTCGCGGCTGCGGCGAGCACGGCGGTGCCGGCCAGCAGGAAGGGGGAGAGGCAGAGCGCGCCGATCGCGGCGGCGATGCCTTTCACTCCCGGGCGGCCTCCGGTCGGCGGGCCGCGGGGATGGTGCTCGGGGATGGGGAGGAACGGGTCACGGTGAGGTCCTCGGGGGTGGGCCCCGGCCGCACGGTGTGAGAGGGGAAGGGCCGTGCGGCCGGAGCGGTGGAGGCGGGCGGAGGGCCCCGGCTCGGTTGCGTGTTGGCTCACGCACCCGGCGGGACGTGGGGAGTTACGGGCGGAACATGGGCGTGCCTCCAGGAAGGTGCAGGGATCGGGCCGCGGCGGCGGGCCGGTGAAGAAGGGGGATGCGGGGGCGTCTTACGGGCGGAACATCAGCGAACTCCTGGAGCGGTGCGGGGGCGGGAAGCCGGGGGGATCTGGGTGTGCCGGGTGGGCGTTGCCTCGCGCACCAGGCCGGTGGGGGTTACGGGCGGAACATCAGGGGGACCTCCAGTCCTGCGGAGTTGCGGGGGATGCGGGCGAGGTCAGCAGGGGCGGTACATGGGCGGTCTCCGTCTCATGTCTGCGGCGGGCGGGGTGCGACGGGGCGGCGGCGATGGCCGCGTGCGGGGTCACGGACGGAACACAGGGGCCTCCTGCGGGAGAGGGAAAGGGGGAAGGGGTACGCCATCGGCGGTGTCCGCCGGGCAGTGACACGACAGTAAGCCCGAATCCCCGGTCACCGAAATCGCCGCCGAAATCCGTGAGATTCCGGGCTTCGTGGCCCGCGATGCTTCCCAACCGGGGATTGTGACCTACAGTTTGGGCCTCCCCGCGCGCCACCGGCTTGTACTGCCGTGTGCCTCTGCGCGGTCCGGAGCATTCCACCCGCATCCCTCATCGAATTGGGGTCCCCTTTTGTCGTTTTCCCTCCACCAGGGCGACGCGCTGACCGTGCTCGCGACACTGCCCGACGGCTGCGCTGACTCGGTCATCACCGACCCGCCGTACAACAGCGGCGGCCGGACGGCGAAGGAGCGCACGAGCCGCTCCGCCCGCCAGAAGTACGTCTCCGCGGACGCCCAGCACGCCCTGCCGGACTTCACCGGCGAGAACATGGACCAGCGCTCGTACACGCTCTGGCTGACGCAGATCATGACCGAGGCCCACCGTGTGACGAAGCCTGGCGGCACTGGACTGCTGTTCACTGACTGGCGCCAGCTGCCGGCCACGACGGATGCTTTCCAGGCGGCCGGATGGCTTTGGTTGGGCCTCCTGGCGTGGCACAAGCCGCAGGCCAGGCCGCAGAAGGGCAAGTTCCGCCAGGACACCGAGTACATCGTCTGGGGAGCGAAGGGCAAGATCGACGCCGCCGCGAACCCGGTCTACCTGCCGGGGATGTTCAGCGCCTCGCAGCCCTCGGGCAAGGCACGCCGGCACATCACGCAGAAGCCCGTCGAGGTGATGCGGCAGCTGGTGAAGATCGCCCCGCCGGGCGGCACCGTCCTGGACTTCTGTGCCGGATCGGGCAGCACCGGGGTCGCCGCCCTGCTGGAGGGCCGGAGCTTCATCGGTATCGAGAAGACCAGTCAGTACGCGGCTGTCGCATCCGACCGCCTCACCGAGACCCTCCAGCAGGTGCATTCCCAGGGCGATTTCGACCTGACCTCCTGACCGGCCCGCATCACCGGCCGGATTGCGGCGGGGCGGAATATAGCGGCAGATCCCCGGTTTCCGAAACCGGGGATTCTCCGGACCATCGGAGCCACTGATTCCACGGCCCCGGCTGCAAGGAGAACCCCTTTCGTGTCCGAATCTGCTGAGCCCCGTCATGGCGGGGAAATAGAGCCGGTCCGTCTGCCGGAAGGCGACCTCGAATCGATCGAGGCGTCGGTGCGCAAGCTGCTGGACCAGTCGGCCGAGCAGGCACGCCTGATCGACACGCTGGCCTCCGCCCCGCCCGCCGACCCGATGGCCGCGAGCATGCCCTTCGCGGGATTCCCCGGCATGCCCCCGTACGCCGCCCCGGCCCCGCCGCCGGACCCCAAGCCCATCCTGGAGCTGGAGGGCGAGGAGTTCGAGGACGAGCTGGCTGCGCTCACCGACTGGGTGGACGACCACCTCATGGACGTCTACGGCGCCGAGGTCACCACGGCCGCACCGTGGTGTGACCAGTGGCAGGAGCACCTCGACGTCGTTGCGTGGCTGCACGCGCTGTGGCTGGCCTACCAGCAGCACAAGGACCCCGAGGCCGGCCTGAGTGGCATGGCCGTGTGGCACCGGGACTACCTCACCCACTGCCTGGCCTACGTCCGAGCCCCCGGCGGGCCCCTGAGCGCCTGCCAGACTGCCCCGGAGCGTCCGGAGCACCGCCTGCTGCGTGGCCCGGGCCCGTCCGCGAAGTCCGCAGCCCGCGATGCCGAAGCCCAGCAGGCTGACGCCGGATCCTCGCCGGTCGGGGCCGCCACGTGACACACCCATCCCAGCCCCCGGCGTTCGGGCTGTCCTTCCACCCTGAGGCGCTGAACGACTTGCTGGCGGCCCCGGGCGACATGCGGGACCTGGGGCTCGCCCTCATCCAGGACGTGGTCCGCGCCGAGGTGAGGGGCGGCAAGCTGACCGGGGAGCTGTCCGGGTACCGCAAGCTCTACCTCGGCTCCCGCGTCGAGTGGCGCATCGTCTACGCCCACCGCCCGGCCCCGCGCGGGTCCAGCCACCCCACGGACATCCACGTCGTCGCCGTACGCCCCCGCGCCAAGCACGACATCTACGACACCGTCCGGACCCGCGTCGGCCGCCCCCGCCCCGCAGCCGGGCCCCGCGCGTACGCGGCTCGCTCCCTCTCTCCGCAAGTCCGCCCGCGCCCTGCCGTCCCGACGGCGCCTCCGGCCCCGGCTTTCCCGGTCCCCGGACTTCCCGTGCCCGCCCGCATCACCACGACTTCCCCGAAGGGTCCTTCGCGATGACCAACCTCACCGCCCAGTCCTCCTCCCTGCTCCAGGCTCTGATGGCGACCCTCCTCGAGCCCCGCCCGGCTCCGCACCCGCGCCACCAGGCCCTGCTGGATGCACGCGAGCGTCAGCTGGAGGTGGAGGCGGAACTGAGCGCCTGGGCCAGCCGACCGCAGCCCACCGCCGCCGCCCAGGACCAGGAACTCGACGACCTGACTAACCTGCTCGTCGAGCACGCCAAGGCGGGCCAGCAGGTCTCGCACCTCCTGAGCGCCGACAGCTGCTGCCCGCCGTGCACCGACTCCGAGCAGCAGCCGACCGCCCTTGGCCGCCCCGCCGAGAACACGGTCTCCGCATTCGCCGCCCCATGCATCCTGGCCGCCTGCCTGGACGCCTTCGCCCGCTACGGCAGCCCGGACGCGCTTTCCTCTGCCGACCTCGTCGCGGAGCTGCGCACCCTGCCGGGCATCGCCGAGGGCCGCTGGACCTACGGCGACCTTACCCAGACCCGCCTGGCCGCCCTGCTGCGCCCGTACGAAGTGGCCAGCCGCGACATCACCCACGGCGACGGCCGTCGCCGCAAGTCCTACCGCCGCTCGGCCCTGCTGGCTGCCATCCCGGCGGACTGCGACTGCCGGCCGTCGTGACCGTCCGCGAATCCCCGGCAACTGCCCTGGACGCCGCCATCGAGCAAGTTGTGGGCGACCTGGCCGTCCTGCACCACGACCACCTGAGCGGGCTGCTCCCGCCCGAGCGAGCTGCGCTCGCTGCCGTGCACCGGGACCTGGTGACCGCCGAGGGCGCGGTCGCCTACCACTGCAACCTGATGATGCGCCTGTCCTCAGGCAGCTACCCCGTGGATGCCCCGCTCCTGGACCGCCTGCGGCGGACCGTGCACGACCTGGCCCAGGCCACGGCCGCTCGCGACCGGCTGCAGGAGGGTGTCGCCGCCGCCTTGGAGGCGGTCAAGGCCGCCGCCCCGGCCCCCGCCCCCGCTGACGAAGAGCTGACGCCCCGCGACTTCGCCGCGCTCCTCTCGCTCGCCGGCGGCGGCACGATGCGCGAACACCTCCTCACCCATCGGGTCTCGGTCCGCACCGTCCAGGGCCGTCTCGTCGAACTTCCCGCGTTCCAGCGCCTGGAGGCCCACGGGCTGGTCACCCGGGACACCTCCCGGGCCCTGACCGTCGGCCAGCCGGTCTCCCTGACCGACACCGGCAGGACCGCCCTGCTCGGCACCCGCCGCTCACCGGCCATGGCCGCCCCTGTGCCCGCCCGCCCGGCCGGAGCCTGGCCGGCCCCAGCCCGACACCACTGACTGCAAGGCGCACGCGGTACGTCTCTCCCGCCTGCAGAAAGCAGCCCGCCCCACGTGTCTCCTCACGAACCCGACTACGAACTCGACGGCTTCGAGCCCGCTGACGACGGGCACGAGCAGCACCACCACGATCTCGGTATTTCCTCCTTGAAGGTGGTCGGCGAGCACCGCACGGACGCCGACAGCTACTTCGTGCTCCTCGACGAGGGAGCTACCTGGGGCATTCCGGGAAGCCCGCAGCTTCGCGCCGTTCACATCTCCCGTGACCTGAGCGCCCGTACCTTCGAGGTCGACTCCAAGGAGCTCCCGCTGTATGCGATGGCCCAGTCGTACCTGATAGCCCGCGGCTGTCCCTCCGATGCGCTGAGCCCGCAGGAGGGTGTGCACGACCCCGCAGACGAGGTGACCCGGGCCCTGGAGGCACGCGTCCGTGGCGACGGTGACCACTTCGCACTGCTGGCCAGCTACACCGCCGACATGCGCGAACCCGTGGAGACGGTGGTGATGCTGCGCTCCCTTGACCCCCAGGCGGTGCCGGAGTTCCGGATCCTGCTGGAGCGGTTCGACTGGGACTCCAACACCCACACCCTGCGGGAAGGCGGGTTCGAGACGTACGACGCCGCGGTCGATTGGTGGGAGGCGTGGTCGGACGAGGAGGCCCCGGCGTTGCCGCCGCCGGCTCCGACCGCACGCCGCAGCCCGGTCCGCATCGCCTCGGCGACACCCGTGCCGCAGGCATCTCGACGGCCACACGGCCGCTGAACGATCTCCGCTCGGCCCCGTTTCAGCGGATCGGCGGCGCGCAATATAGCGGCGAAGTCCCGGTTTCGGAAACCGGGGATTCTCCGGACCCTTTGCAACACCACCGACCCGCTGAGGGCGGTCACTTCCTGTTGTTCTGCCTGGTCTGGAGCCATCCGCTGTGTGCCACACACCCGCGTCCATCACCGCCACCGTCCTGGGCGGCGCCCCATCCCGTTCCTCCGCCACCGCGGTACTCCGCCCCGTCGCGCCCGGTACGGCCGGGCTGGCCGAGCCGGTGCTCGCCGTCGCCGTCCATGCCCGTGCCGACGGCGACTCCACGGCCGTGGGTGTGCTGCGACGCGGGGAGCCGTTCACGGCTTCTGTCACCGACGGTGTCTGGCTGCACGTCACCACCGCCTCGGGCATCACGGGCTGGGTCGACGACGGTGACCTCCGCCTTGACGACGGCCTTCGCCCGAACTGACCCGCCCGTACGTTCCCTTCTCCCAGGAGCTCCCTTTCGTGTCCGACATCCCCGACGTCTTCGACGGCGACGTGCTCGGCCTTTTCGCCGCCCGGATCGAGGCCCAGTTCGGCCTCGGCCTGAGCGAGCTGACCCTGGCCGTCCACGCCGCCCCCCAGGCTCATCCCGGTGCCACCCAGGCGGTCCACTGGTACGGGCTGCTCTCCCAGGCCCAGCAGGTGCTGGAGACTGCCGAGGACGCGCTGGTCACGGCGCTGGAGACAGCAGTCGGGGATCAGCTGGACGATCCGGTGATGGAGCTGGCCCACCGGGTCAACCACGCAGTTGCCGCCCGCGACGGCAGGGCCATGACGCTCCGGTTCCTCCTGCAGGCCCCCGCCGAGCAGGCCCGCATCCAGCAGCGCTTCGAGCCCCGGATGACAACCACGCTGCCCACCCCCGTTCCGGCACAGCCCGCGCGGATCCGGGGCGGTGTCCGATGAGTGACGGACACAGGCCCAGCACCCAGGACGCCCGCCTGGAAGGCGTGTTCGGCGGGCCGCTGAACGAGCTCCACGATCGCGCGGTCCGCCCCGGAGCATCGCCGGCCCTGGTCCGGGCCCTGGAGCTGCGCGTCTTCCTCGCCCTGGCCGAGGCGCAGGTCGTACGGGTCCGTGACCGCGTCCACGCGGCGATGGCCCCCGACGCGCAGCTGGACCTGCTGAGTTCCGATGCGCTGCGGTTCGACGCCGAGTGGCTGGAGGCGGCGCTGGCAGCGCGCAGCAGCTACCGGACCGCACTGGACAAGCTGCTCGCCGCGATGCCACCGCCAGCAGTCCGCCCGCCCGCCGCCCCGGTCACGGTCCGGCCGGCAGTTGCGAGCAGCAGTCTCCCGCCGGTCCCTGCCGGGGCCGGAGTTGGAGCGGCGGTCCGGGGAGGCTGAGTGCCCGATCCGTACGCTGCCTCCCGAGCTGCGGGCGAGCGCATCGGAGCCCTCTACGGCCGCCCGGTTGCCGAACTCGCCGCGGACGCCGTGCCCGGCAGCATGCGGCACGCCCTGCTCAACAGCTTCGACGCCCTGCAGTACGCCGACCGTGCCGTCACCTTCCACGCCGAGCAGCTCCACCGGCTGACTCACCCCGACCGCGCGATCGAATTCGTGGACGTCAGCCACATCGCCGACGCCACCCGCCGCCTGGCCCATGCCGTCACCGTCCGCGACTCCCACGCCCAGGTCCTCGGCGACGTGCTGAACAGCCTGGTCCGCGTCCCCGACGACGCCACCTCCCAGGCATCCGCTGCGCCCCAGGCCCTGGCCGTCGCACCGGCCCCGCCTCCGGCCGCGCCCACCGAGCCCGCCCGCTCGCGCTGACCCCCCTTTCTTCCTCTCGACCATCCCGCCCGTCTGGAGTTCCTGCATTGGCTGCTGCCCGCCTGCCCTCTACCGACCTGCCCCGCGTTGCCGAGGCGCTGGAGATGATCGCGCCGCGCTGGAGCGTGTGGGTGCTGATGACGCTCGCCTCCCAGCCCGGCCCGCTGCGCTACACCAAGCTCAAGGAGCACCTGCCGTGGCTCGCTGACGGTCAGCTCCACCCCCGGCTGCGGGCGCTGTCCGATGCCGGACTCGTCGAACGCACCGCTCAGACCCGCCTGCACGTCACCTACGGTCTGACCGCCCGCGGCCGGGAACTGATGCCGTCCTTGACCGCCCTGGCGGGCTGGGGCGACGCGCACCTGGAGAAGAACCTCGTCCTCAACCGCGTGACCGGGAAGACCGAACCGGAGAGGATCTCGGCCGCGCAGAACGCCGAGGACACCCTCGCCGTGATCGGCCACCGGCACGCCACCGTGCTGCTGTGGACCCTCAAGGCCCGCGGGACCACGACCATGGCCGCGCTCTCCGCCGAGGCGATGGCCGACCACAGTCCCAGCGCGATCTACTCGCCGATCCGGCGGCTCATCGACGACGGCATCGTCTCTGTCTCCCGCGATGACGTCGCCTCCCTGCGGCTGACCGCTCCGGGCCAGGCCCTCGCCCCGATCTACCGGGCCCTGTCGACCTGGGCCAGCGCCCGCCCGCTCCCGGACGCCGAGACCCACCCCGTGTGGGGCACACCCCGCATCCCGGCCGCCGCCCGCTCCGGACAGTGGGCAGCCCACCAGGCCCGACAGACCAACCAGGCCGTCGCCGTGCGCCAGCCGCCGGCCCCCGCCCCGGCCACCGCCTGGCGGCCCGGCGAGCTGTTCTCCGCAGCCACCAGCGGACCGAGCCGATGAACCCCACCCGCTCCCTGCCACCTTCCGGCCGCCCGCCGCCGGTATCCCCTTCGCTCCCGGCGCCCTGGCGCTGAGCCCTGACGGAAAGCCCCGCCCGTTGACCGCTCGCTCGACCGCAACCGCTCCATCGGCCACGTACGGGGCCGTACTGGGCAGCCGGTACGTGGCCCGCCTGCTCGGGGGCACCCTGATCGGGCGCCTGCCCAACGGCATGGTCCCCGTCTCGCTGGTCTTGTGGATCACTGCGGGCGGCGGGACGCTGGCCTTCGCCGGACTCCTCGCCGCGATCTACGGGCTGGCCTCGGGGCTCTCGCAGCCGGTCAAGGGCAGGCTGATGGACCGGTACGGGCAGACCCGCGTCTCCGTTCCGGCCGTCCTGCTCAACTCCTCCTGCCTGGTGGCGCTCCCGTGGATCGGGGCAGACGGACAGCCGGCGGCCGTGACCGCGGTCGTGGGGTTCGCGGGGCTGATCACCCCACCGCTGGAGGCCGGCCTTCGCGCGTTGTGGCCGATGGTCTTGCCCGATTCGGGGCGGCGCCGCGTCGTGCAGGCCCTAGACACCGGCTCCCAAGGGCTCCTCTACATCGTGGGCCCCCTCCTCGCCTCGTGGCTGGCCACCGCGCACAACCCCGACACCGCCCTGCGGGCCACCGCGGCCCTCGGGCTCGCGGGATCGGCCATCGTCCTGAGCGCCGGCCCGTCGAGGTACTGGCGCCCAGCCGCAGACGGGCCCTCGGGCACCGGCCGCCTCATGAGCACGGGCCTGGTCCTGCTGTTCACCGCACTCGCCGGGACCGGGTTCGCGCTCGGTGCGATGAACGTCTGGGCCGCGGACATGGCCGCCACGCACCAGATGGCCACCCTCTCCGGGGTACTGCCGGCCGCGTTCTCCACCGGCAGCTTCCTGGGCGGCCTGGTCTACGCACGCAGGACGTGGCCCGGCACCACGACCACCCAACTGATCACCACCAGCACCCTGTTCCTTCTCGGCTGGCTGCCCCTGCTGGCCGACCCCGGCCCCCGAGCGGCCGTCGCGCTCGCCGGGATACCGGGGCTGTTCCTCACCTTGATCATCACCAACGGCTTCCACACGGTGGACGCCCTGGCCCCCACCTCCCGCACCACCGAGGCGTATGCCTGGCTGATCCTCTCGGTCGGCACAGGACAGGCTGCCGGCACCGCGCTCGCCGGAGCCCTCTCGCACAGCCCGCAGGTCCTCGCCGCCCTGCCCGCGGCAGGCGCCGCCACCGCGCTCACCGTGCTGATCGTCGCCCGCCCCAAGCTCGGCCCCGGCCGTCGCCTGGGCCGCCACCGGCGCCCGCGCCACTCCCGGCCACGCCCCCCGGTCCCGCACGACGCATTCCCTGCACCCGCTCACGGCCCCGGCCACTAAAGGCCGTTGCCGCCCGGCCCGACGGTCACAACCCCGACGGTCCGGCCCCCGAATGTATCCGTCCCACCCTCCCCGGAAACACGATGCCTCCCAAGCACGCCGCCCTGCGGCCACCCACCGGCCGACACGTCCGCGTCCCCGCCTTCGGACCCGTACGAGGCGTCTACGTCCCGCGCACCGCCGATGCCGGCGCCTTCGCGATGAGCACGTACGGCATCCCGCTGCTGGTCCTGGCCGTCACCGACTCGGCCACCCTGACCGGCATCGCCTTCATGCTCGAATGGGTGCCCCGCCTCGGCGCGTTCGCCCTCGCCGGCGCAGCCGTGGACCGCTTCGGCAGCACCCGGGTCCTGCGCATCGCCTCGGTCCTGCGCGCGCTCGTCGTCCTGGCCGCCGCCCTCGTGCTCCCCACCGTCGGCGGTACCGCCGCCATCGCCACGGTCATGCTGCTCGCCGCGTTGACCGGCGTCCTCACGGAGTTCTCCTACATCGCGGCCGAGACCGCGGGCGGCGCCGCGAGCCGGGACGCCGGAGGCCACGCCCACCGCGTCCAGGCCGTCCTGCTGGGCATCGACCAGGGCGCCACGCTGGCCGGCCCGGCCCTGGCCGGTGTCCTGCTGCAGTACACCGGTGCCACCGGCATGCTCCTGACCATTGCCGCCTGCTCCCTGCTCGGCGCGGCCCTGGCCCCGCGCCAGCGCCCCGCCTGGCCCCAGGACGCCCCGGTCCCCGTCGCCCAGGGACTCAGGATCGGCTGGCGGACCCTGCGCTCACTGCCTGCTCTGGGCTGGCTGTGCGTCGGACTGCTGCTGTCGAACACCGCGATCGGCCTCGTGCAGGCCGCCGGGCCCGTCCTGGTCATCCAGCAACTCGGCGGCACCAGCAGCCAGGTCGGCCTCGTCTGGTCAGCCGCCGCCGTCGCCTCCCTGGCCATGGTCGCCCTCGCCCGGTTCGCAATCGACCGAGCCGGCCTGTGGCCGGTCGGCGCAACCGCAGCCGCCCTCGCCTCCCTGGCCTGCCTGGCCCTGGCAGCCGCCGACACCTACACCACCTTCCTGGTCCTGGTGGCACTGCTGATGGCCGGCGAGGCGGGCATGACCGTGGTGCTGCGCACCCTGCGCGCCCACCTCGTCCCCGCCGAGGTGTTCGGCAGCACCCTCAGCCTGATCATCCTGCTGCTGCTCGCTCCGTTCCCCCTCGCCGGAGCCCTGGTCGCGCTCACCCCGCCCGACCTGCTCGGCCACGCCATCACCGCCTGCGCCGTCCTGCAGGCCGCAGGACTTGCCGTGTCCTTCGCGAAACTCCGCACCCATCCGGCCACACGCCGCCCGGTCCCCGCCTGAACCGCCCCAGCCTCCAACCCCTCGAAAAGGACCACGATGCACGCGACCTCCGACTCCCTCCAGCCGCAGCACCGACGCCTCCGCCTGCGCGAAGTCGCCGACCTCGACGACACGGCGTTCTCCGACTACCTGCAGGACCGCTTCGATCACCTGGTGACGGCAGCGATCGCCGACGCCGCCGGCTACCTGCGCCCCGCCCAGCACGACCTCCTCCACGCTCCCGGCCGCCTCCACGACCTGCGCGATGCGCTCACCTTCGCCGAGGGCGACCTGCAGGTCGCCGTCGAGCGGATGACCTACCGCCGAGACCCGCGCACCGCCCGTACCTCCCGCCAGCTGCGGAAGGTACGCACCGCCCGCCACCAGGTCCACCGGGAAACCGCCGCGCTGCGCCGAGCCGAAGACCGTACGCGCGGCGCTGCCGCGGGGGCTCCGTCCACCGACACGGTCACCACCGCCCGAGGCTGGCTCGCCCATGCCTACCCCGCCCGCTTCACGCAGCTCCTCGCCCAGGCCCAGGCCGACGCGGGGCTGCCCGCACGCCCGCTCGCCAAGGACATCTTCGACACCATCGAGGAAGGCTGGGCCGACGGCCACCTCACCGCCCCCAGCACACCGGGCGTAGAGCAGCTGCTGGCCAGGGGAGTTGTGGCCTTCCGCAGTGCCGTCGCCGACGACGCCCGCGACCAGAACGACCGTGACCCCGCGCTGCGCCACCCGCTGCTGCAGCGGCGCTGGAACACGGCACTGGACGAACTGGTCAGCCTGACCGTGCCGGTGGCCCGCGCCTCCAGTCCCTCCGCCCTGGGCGCCCTGCCCAGCGACTTCTCCCACATGCCCGAACAGGACGCCTTCAAGATCCTCAACGCGCGCCGGTTCCTGGTCGCCATCTGGCAGCGCCGGGCCGAACACACCCGACTGATCCACCAGTACGCGGGAACAGTCACCGACCGGCGCCGCGCCGCTCCCGACCACAGCCTGCGAAGCCAGGCCCTGGACGCAGCCCTCGACCGCCTCGTCGCCGAGCACCCGGCCGCCGCCGCCCGCATCCTGGCCCGGCTCCGCCCGTACGCGACCGCGGACGGCAGGCTCGAGGGGGACGTCTTCACCCCGGCACTGCGTGCCCAGGCCAAGCGCGAGGTCCTCGCCGACCTGGCCGCCATCCGCAGGCCCGACATCGTCCTGCCCTCCGCGATCGCTCCCCGCGCGGTCCTCGCCTCCACCGTTGCCCTCGCCGCCCGCTGACCGCCCCTTTCCGCCAGGAGACGCCCTTGCCCACACCCGCCCCCCGAACCACCGCCGCTACACCCGTGGAAGGCGACGTTCACGTCACGCCCCGATACCTCGCCGGATCACCCGGCTACGGCGATCCCGGCTTCGAGCCCGTCGCGCACTGGCCCCACCACCACCTCGACGAAGGCCCGCACCAACTCGTCGTGACCAGCCCGGACCACCGCATCCGGATCGGCTGGGCCGGAGACGACTACGACCTGTGGACCATCAGCGCCGCGCCGGACGCCGTCTCCGGACCCCAGTGGACCGCGATCGTCAACCAGAACACCCCGCCCGAGCTCGTCGCGGCCCTGACCGCCGCGCTCGCTCAGGACTGGGCCGACGGTCAGGACCGCTTCCTCACGGCCCCGTCGCCGTACTGGGCTGAGAGCGTGGCACCGCTGGTCGCGGCCGGCTGGGAGCGCACGGGCGCTGAGCTCGGCACCGTGGAGCTGGCCACCCCCGACGGCAACGCCGGGGTCTACATCAACCGCTCGCGCCGCGACCTGGAGGACGGGACGCAGCTGTGGGCCGGCCCTCCGGGCTGGGGCACCCGCGCGGACATAACCTTCAGCCCCCGTACGCCCTCCCACCTCATCGCCGCCACGGCGGCAGCCTTCACCGATCCGACTCCCGTGGCCCGCTGGCGCGAGAGCCTCCACCCCGAGCTCGCCGCCCGCGCCCAGCTCACGCCCGTCGTACCGCCCCGCCCGCCGGTGCCAACGCCCCGCGACCTCCGCCCCCGCCTCGGAGTCCGCCCGCCCGTCCCGGTCGGCAGCATTCCGCGCTGGAGCACCGCCACCACCCCCTCCGCCGCCCTGCCCGCACGCCCCGCCGCACGGCGCTGACCAACCAACGAGGAAGCCCTGTGGCCCTGTTCACCGAGCAGCTGTTCGCCGACCACCTCACGCTGCCGTACCCCGAGGCCGCCGTCGTCGGCGACGCCTACTACGCCGCCCCCGTGCCGGACCTCCCGCTGCGGCTGCGCATCGACTTCGCCCCCACGATCCACGCAGGGCGCTACGACGGGCTGCGCCTGCAGGTCGTGCACCTGGAACAGGGGCCGATCGACACCGCCGTGCTGCGCTTCGTCGAACACGGCGCCTTCGACGTCCGCGACCGGCGGCGCGGCAAGAAACCCGGCCAGGACGGATACGGCACCTTCACCGACTGGAACCACAGCGAGCACCCGCCCTGGGCCGGCATCGGCGTCACGCGGCTGCGAGCCGCGATCGACCAGTACGTACGCCTGTGGATCCCCGGCGCCCCGCCGCTACGCATCAGGCCGCATCCCGTCACGGCTCCCGTGCCGCAGGCACGGACCTCCCCGGCACGGGCACGTTAGGCGGACCCCTTCCACCCGGCTGCCGCCGCCGGCCCGCGGCATCCGCTGACGCACCAGCGTCCGCACCCTCATTCCCTTCTTCACCGACAGGACCTCTTCCCACATATGAGCCTTCGCCTCGCCCGCCCCGCTCACCTGGCTGTCGCCGTCGCAGCTCTGGCCGCGGGCACCCTGCTGCCCGCGCAGGCCGTGGCCTCCCCGGACGCCCCAGCGGTGCTGGGCCCCGGCTACACCATCCCGGACTCCGAAGGGCATGCGGCCTCCAGCCACATCGGCGCCTACGGCCCGCCCGGCCCGGCCGTCCACGGCGACACCGAGACCTACTGCGCCGACCCCGAACGCAAGGGCCCGGCCGACGCAGGAGGCTACGGCGACCCGCAGCCGGTCCCGTCCTGGACGTCGTCGGTGACCGGGAAGCCCGTCACCAAGGAGAACCTGGCACAGGCCGCCTACGTGATCGGCAAGTACGGGCAGACCCGCGACAACGCCCAGGCCGCCGCGGTCGACGCCGTGGTGTACGAGTACCTGGCCGGCGGCACCTACGCCCTCGACGGCGACCGAGGCAAGCAGCGCCTGGCGTACCCGGTCGTCTCCCCGACCGCCCTCGCCCTCGCCCAGGGCTACGTCGCCGAGGCCAAGAAGCTCGCGGGCCCCTACACCCTCCAGATCACGCCGTCGGTGAAGACCACGACCGCCGGGACGAAGGTCACCGTCGCGGTCAAGGTCACCACCACCGCCGGTACACCCGTCCCGAAGGTCGCCGTCACGCTCGCCGAGTCAGGCTCCGGCACCGCCTCCGGCAAGGTCACCACCAACGACCATGGCACGGGCGCCTGGGAGTTCACTGCCGAGAAGCCCGGGACCGCCAGCGTCACCGCGACGGCCGACGGACTGCCCGCCACCGCACTGCAGGTCCTCACACCCAAGAACTCGGCCGCCCAGCGGATGCTGCTCGCCGGGGGCACCACCAGCATCAAGGACTCCGCCGCCATCACCGTCCGCGAGGCCACCGGCGGCGTGACAATCCGCAAGAAGGACCCCGAAGGCACCCGCCTGGTCGGCGCCGCGTTCCAGCTCTTGGACTCCGACGGCAAGCAGATCGCCGCAGGCAAGACCGACGAACAGGGCAACCTCGTCTTCGACAAGCTCCCCGCCAGCACCTACCGGCTGCGCGAGACCTCCTCCGGCAGCCCCGTCCACGACCTGATCCCCGAGCAGACCATCACCATCACCGCCGGACGCACCGCCCAGGCCAACCCCCTCGACCTCGTCGACCCGTTCAAGAAGGCCCGCCTGTCGGTGAAGAAGACCGACAAGAACACCGGCAAGACCCTGCTGGGCGCGGTCATCGCCATCCGCGCCGACGAGACGGACAAGAGCAGCAAGCACACCCCCGGCAAGGTGATCACCAGCCTCACCACCGGGACCGACGGCACCGCGACCGTCCCCCTCGACGTCACGCTCAAGGCGGGCACCCGCTACTGGGCCAGCGAGACCAAGGCCCCCGACGGCTACCAACTCGACGCCGCACCGGTCGCGTTCACCGCCCGGCCCGGCGCCGACGTCACCGTCACCCTCGCCGACAAGCCCACCGAGACCACACCGCCGAGCCCGAGCACCCCGCCCGCGACACACCCGGCCACCACCCCGCCGACAACGCCGCCCGGATCCCTCGCTCACACCGGCGCCGACGCCACCACCTGGCTGGCCAGCGGAGCCACCGCCCTGCTCGCCGTAGGCGGCGGCCTCTACCTGATCAACCGCCGCCGCCGTACGGGCGACGCCCCCAGCTGACCCCCCGCGCTGCCGGGCCCCGCTTTCAGAGCCCGCGCCACACCGTCCCGCACCGCCTGATCCCGACCGGAGCACCCCTCATGAAGCATCGCCCTCTCCTTTTCACCGCGCTCGCCCTGACCGCCGCCGCCATGACCGGCCTGGCCACCACCGCCACCGCAGCCCCCTCCCCGTCCGCCGAAGCCCCCAAGGCACAGGGCGACCCCGCGCCGGCGGACAAGGCCGGACTCCGCATCGTCAAGACGGACCCCGAAGGCCAGCCCGCCCCCGGAGCCGCCTTCCAGCTGCTCGACTCCGCGGGCAAGACGCTCGCAGAGGGCAAGACCGGCGCCGACGGCACCCTGGCCTTCTCCGACCTCACCCCCGGCGTCGTACGCCTTAAGGAGACCGCCTCCGGCAGCCCCCTGCTGGGCACCGTCCCCGACCAGGACGTCGTCGTCGCCCCCGGCGAGCCCAAGGTCCTGGCGATCACCGACCCGTACAGGCCCGCCGGCCTCACCCTCAAGGTCACCGACAAGGCCACCGGCAAGGGCCTGGCCGGAGCCATCGTCAACATCGCCCCGAAGGACGCCAAGGACGACAAGGGCGCCTTCACCCTCACCACCGGCCCTGACGGCACCGCCAAGGCCCCGCTCCCCGTCGGCAAGAAGACCGGCAGCGCCTACACCGCCACCGAGACCAAGGCCCCGGACGGCTACCGGCTGGAGACCACCCCGGTGGAGATCACGGCCAAGCCCGGCGCCGAGACCACCGCGGCCCTGGCCAACACGGCCACGGCCAAGCCCACCGAGGATCCGACCGGGAAGCCGACGGTCAAGCCCACCGGTGACCCCACTGCCCAGCCCACGCCGACCGCCTCGTCCTCAACCGGCACCGGGGAGCCCACCGCTACCGCATCGTCCTCCAGCAGCCCGGACATCGGCACCGCCACCTCGACCCCCACCGCACCCGACCACAAGCCCGAAGGCTTCCTCGCCCACACCGGCGCCGACAGCACCAACGGATGGCTCCTCGCAACCGGCGGCCTTCTCCTCGCCGCCGGAGGCGGCGCCGTCTACGCCGCACGCCGCCATAAGAGCGACGAGAGCGAGACCGGCACCGGCCAGCACCGGCGCACCGACGACAACTGACCTCACCACCACCGGCCCCGGGAACTAGACAGGTTCCTGGGGCCGCCTGGCGCTGGGGATCCCGCAGCTGTCCGGAGGTCAGCTGCGCGACTTCGCCCATGGCCGGCGTACGCTCAAACGGCCGCACGACGGTGACTTCCGACGAGCCGTCCTCAGGGGCGAGGACCCGGAATGCCCTGTCGATGGGCACCTTCTGACGGCAGAATGCGGCCTATGACGATGCTGGAGGAGCGGTCGCGACGGTGGCAAGGCGCAGGCGGTCCCGTGGAATGGCAAGCGGCATGGGACCGCGCCCGAGAGATTCTCGGCCCGGTATGGCCCGACGGATCCTTCGCGTACGAACGTGATCCGGATGGCGGGGAACTTGCCGACGGCGCTGCCGGACTGGCTACGTTGCTCTACATCCTGGCCCGCGAGACGGGTACCCACCCGCGCGATATCGGCCGCGGTCAGATCGAGGACCTCGTGGAGCGACGGCAGGGGGAGACGGACCCTGATGTCGTCGGGCGGTGGGAGGCGCAGCTGGTCTGGCTGGGCCACGACTTGGACGATGCCGACGACCCGGTCGCCACGCGGTGGCGCGTCCTGCGCACCGACAACAGCCCCTCGGACGACGCCCCCAATTGGGTGGACGAGGATGCCTCGCGACGCTGGGGGATTGGGGCGCTGGAGGGCATCCGGTACGTTCTCTCTCCGACGGAGCTCGTCGGCCGGGAGGGCGCCATCGGACGGATCCGCCGGCTGATCAGGCGGGTGAGCTGATCGTTCGCTTTGGGCACAAGTCGTTTCTCTCTGACACGCCGCACTGGGGGCTGCCCGTCAGAACAGGCCTCCCCGGGGTTCGCGAGCGTTCATTCGTCTGCGGCCGGGGCGCCAGAGTCGGCTCGGTCCTCCAGCGGCACGAAGAGCAAGGAGAGCGCGGCCTGCATCACCAGCGCAATGTGGTGGCGGGGTGGAGTGTCCACCAGGTCATGGAGCACGTTGTTGCGCAGATTCATGCCGTCGGTGGGGCCGCCAACGAGCGCCCGGAAGACCGTCGGCCAGGGTTCGGGGTACCCAGCCTTGCCCATGTCCGTGATGAGGGCTCCGAGTTGACTGACCTGGCCCCGTCGGTCGCCCTGGTGGTGCTGGATGAAGGCGATGTCGGCGGCCTGAATCCGGCGACGCAGCAAGCCCTCGATGCGGGGCAGGGCCAGGGTGATCGCGACGTCGTCGTCGTGCTCCCAGAAGGCGCGCAGGGCTCGAGCCAGTCCTCGCATGCGAGTGGCCGGTGCGAGCGGTGGGTGGGTGAGCTGGTCGCATAGCTGCTCCTCGGTGGGAGCGAACCGTTCGTGGAGCTGGCCGAGCTGGGCCTCGATGAGGACGCCGTGGATGCCCAGGGAGAAGACGAGGGCGTCGGTCCGGCTGGTCCCAGCGGCGCTGTCTTCCTCCGAGAACGCGGTGACCACCGGGCCGTTCAAGTTCAAGTGTGCCGTCGGCAAGCAGAGAAGCCCGTGCTGCCGGGCGTCGATCGGGTCGGCCAGGACCGGTACCGCGCAGGCAATGAGCTTCTTCAGCGTTGCAGCTCCAGTGTGAGGACGGCCTTGGCGATTGACGTCATGCGGTTGGGACTGCATCGGGACCTGCGGAAGATCC
>NZ_JBIVTH010000036.1:0-40903 GCF_044756625.1 Streptomyces sp. NPDC091682
GTGGCCCCCGCGCGGGGGGGGGGGGGGGGGGGGCCCGCGGGGGCGGGGGGGGGGGGGGGGGGGGGGCCCCCCCCCCCCCCCCCGCCGCCGCACGCCTAGGCCGTGGCCACTTCCACCGGAGGTACCCGCAACGCCGCCCGGCCCGGGAGGGCGGTGGCCGCCAGGGCCAGCATCCCGGCCACCCCCACCACGGCCGCGTAGGCCACCGGCAGCACCGCGGGCGCCGCCGCCCCCGTCATGCCCACGCTGAACGCGGTCAGTACGGCCAGCGCGATCCCAGATCCCAGCGCCGTCCCGATCAGGAGCACCGCCAGTGCCTCCGTCCGCAGCATCCGCAGCACCTGCCGGCGCTTCGCCCCGGCCAGCCGCAGCATCGCGAACTCCCGGAACCGCTCGGCGGTCGACATCGCGAGCGTGTTCACCACCGCGATCGCGGTGAAGGCCAGCACCAGTCCCATCGCCAGCAGGTTGATCTCCGCCCCGGCGTCCTGCCGCTCCGCCCGTGCCGCGTCGGCGTCCACCGCGGACAGCACCCGTACGTCCGGGAACTCCCGGACCGCGGCGACCAGTTGCTCCCGTCCGGTCCCCGAACCCGGTTCCGCCGCCACCACCACGCTGGCGGCCAGCGGATTGTCCGCGTGCGCGGCCACCAGCCCGTGCGGCAGCGTCAGATCGCCGAAGCCGAGGCCCCGCGCGTACACGGCCGAGACCGTCAGCGTGACCGGGGTACCGTCCCCCAGCGTCAGCTTCAGCGGGCTCCCGGGCTTCAGCCCCAGCTGGTCGGCGGCGAGTTCGCTCACCGCCGCGCTCCCCTCGCCGAAGCCGTCCAGGCTGCCGCCGGTGACCTCCGGGTCCCAGGTCCGGGTCAGCCCGGCCGGGGTCACGCCCTGCGCGGCGTACTTCGTGAGCCCCACCCGTACCGAGGTGTGCACGATCTCGGTGGCCGCCGTGACCCCCGGGGTGCGCCGGACCCGCTCGACGGCCTCCCTCGTCACTCCCGGCCCCTGCGCGGCCAGTGCCCACGGGGCCCGGATCCCCTCGCGGGCCTGGGCCCGGGCGGCGTCCCCGAGCGTCGGGGTGATGAAGAGCACGGTGCAGGTCATGCCAATCAGCAGCGCCAGCGGGGTGACGGCGGAGGCCATGCGCGTGGCGTTCCCGCGCAGGTTGGCGGTGGCCAGGTGACCGCCCGGGCCGGCCAGCCGCAGCGGTCCGGCGAGCAGCGCGGTGGCGGCCCGTACGAGCAGCGGGCCGAGCAGCGAAACCGCCCCGGCCAGTACCACCACGGCGAGGAAGGTGACCGGGGTGGAGGCCGGCTCGGTGCGCAGCGAGCCGAGTACGACGACCAGCACCGCCCCGCCCGCCAGCAGCAGCACGCCGAGTCCGCTGCGGATCCAACCGGGCCGCCCCCGCTCGACGGCGGCTTCGGCGAGCGCCTCGGCCGGGCGGATCCGGGCGATCCGGCGGCCGGTGATCCGGGCGGCGGCCCAGGCTCCGAGCAGGCTGGCCGCGACGGCCGCGAACATCGGGAAGATGCCGGCGGTGGGCTCCAAGGTGGCGGGGACGACCCCGCCGTCGACGAACCGGCCGTGCAGCCAGGCGGCGAGCGGCAGCCCGGCGAGCGCTCCGGCGACGCCGGCGGCCAGGCCGACGAGCAGTGCTTCCCGGCCGATCATGCGCCGCAGCTGCCCCGGGGTGGCGGCGATGGCCCGCAGTAGGGCGAGTTCGCGGTAGCGCTGCTGGACGGAGAGCGCGAAGGTCCCGACAACCACGAGGATCGCGACGAGCAGCGAGGTGCCGCCCATCGCACCGCCCATGGAGACCAGTTTGATGCGGGCGCCGGCGGCGTCGAGGAATTCCACGGGGCCGCGCCCGTCACCCGTGGCGACCTGCGCCGTGGTGCCTTGCAGTGCCCGCTCGACCCGGGCGGCGAGCTCGGTGGCGCCGACACCCGGCGCGGGCAGCACTCCGATGGCGCTGACCTGGCCGTCGCGGGCGGCGAGGCGCCGGGCCTCGTCGTCACTGAAGAAGAGCGCGTGCTGCTGCGCGAGGTCGCCCCGGGCGCCCCGATCCGTCTTCGCGACCCCGCTGACCCGGTACGTCTTGGGTTCGCCGGTGGACTGCACGGCGAGCTCGGAGCCCGGCTCCAGCCCGGCGCGGGCGGCCAGCGCCCGGTCGACGACGACCTCGCCGCCGCTCTGCGGGGCGCGGCCCTCGCTGAGGGTGAAGGGGGTCAGTGCGGCGGAGGTCCAGGCGTGCCCGTACGAGGGCACCACCGGCGCGCCGGGGCCCTCGAGCAGGGGGACGGCCTGGAAGGTGAGCTCGGGGACGGCCCGTTCGACGCCGGGTACGGCACGGACCGTGTCCACGGTGGCGGCGGGGAGCCAGGCCCGCTCGGCGACCGGTTTGGCCTTGTGCTTGGTCTTGGTCCGTCCGCCCTTCTTCTCCTTGACCGTGGTCTCGTGGACGTTCTGGTCGGCGGAGACGAGGATCGGCGCGGCCGCGTAGCGCTCGGTGCCGATCTTTCCGCGGAGGCCCGTTTCCAGGAGTGTCCCGCAGGCGGTGACGAGGGCGGCCGCGCACAGCAGTGCGACGAAGGCGCCGAGGAAACCCGCCTTGCGGTCCCTGACGGTCTGGAGGGCGTAACGCAGCATCATGCGGCCAACTTTGCCGTCGCGCCGGGCGACTGACATTGGCGTGCCCCGGCGTCTGGTCCCGGGGGCTACCCCCACCCCGGGCCCACCGGCTCACTCCCCCGGGTACCCCAGGTCGTCGGCGTCGTCGCCCTCCGTCTCCAGCGCCCGGCGCACCACCCGCAGGGCCATGCCCTCCGGGTATCCCTTGCGGGCGAGCATCCCGGCGAGGCGCCGGATCCGCTTGTCCCGCTCCAGGCCCCGGGTGGAACGGAGCTTGCGCTCCACGAGCTCCCGGGCGGTCTGCTCTTCCTGATCGGAATCCAGCAGCTCCAGGGCCTCCTCCACGAGGGTGGCGTGCACCCCCTTGGTCCGGAGCTCCTGGGCCAGCGCCCGACGGGCCAGGCCCCGGCCGCGGTGCCGGGATTCGACCCAGGCTCCGGCGAAGGCCGCGTCGTCGATCAGGCCCACCTCCTCGTACCGGGAGAGGACCTGTTGCGACACCTCCTCGGGGATGCCCCGCTTGTGCAGGGCGTCCGCGAGCTGGCGCCGGGTACGCGGGCTCCCGGTGAGCAGGCGCAGACAGATCGCCCGCGCCTGCTCCTCGGGGCTCTGGGGCGGCAGCTCCGAACGGCCCTCACGGCCGCCTCGGCGCTCGCCGCCCCCTTCCTGCTCCCGCACGGGTCAGCTCTTGGCCACGGCGGCCTTGGCCGTCGTCTTGGCCTTCGATGCCGGGGCGGGCACGGCGGTGGCCGCGGCGTCGGCCACGTCCGTACCGGCTTCGGCGGCGTCCTTGCGGACACCCACGCCCAGCTTCTCCTTGATCTTCCGCTCGATCTCGTTGGCGAGGTCGGGGTTGTCCTTCAGGAAGTTACGGGCGTTCTCCTTGCCCTGGCCGAGCTGGTCGCCCTCGTACGTGTACCAGGCACCGGCCTTGCGGACGAAGCCGTGCTCCACGCCCATGTCGATCAGACCGCCCTCGCGGCTGATGCCCTGCCCGTAGAGGATGTCGAACTCGGCCTGCTTGAACGGGGGCGCGACCTTGTTCTTGACGACCTTGACGCGGGTGCGGTTACCGACCGCGTCCGTGCCGTCCTTGAGGGTCTCGATGCGGCGGATGTCGAGGCGCACGGAGGCGTAGAACTTTAGCGCGCGACCACCGGTGGTGGTCTCGGGCGAGCCGAACATCACACCGATCTTCTCGCGGAGCTGGTTGATGAAGATCGCGGTGGTCTTGGACTGGTTGAGCGCACCGGTGATCTTCCGGAGCGCCTGGCTCATCAGTCGGGCCTGGAGGCCGACGTGCGAGTCGCCCATCTCGCCCTCGATCTCCGCGCGCGGCACGAGGGCCGCCACCGAGTCGATGACGATCAGGTCGAGGGCACCGGAGCGGACCAGCATGTCCACGATCTCCAGCGCCTGCTCGCCGGTGTCCGGCTGCGACAGGATGAGGTTGTCGGTGTCGACGCCGAGGGCCTTCGCGTACTCGGGGTCGAGCGCGTGCTCGGCGTCCACGAAGGCGACGGTGCCGCCGGCCTTCTGTGCGTTGGCCACGGCGTGCAGGGTCAGGGTCGTCTTACCGGAGGACTCCGGGCCGTACACCTCGATCACACGGCCGCGGGGCAGCCCGCCGACGCCGAGGGCGATGTCCAGGGCGGTCGACCCGGTGGGGATGACCTCGATGGGGTCGTTCGGCTTGTCGCCGAGGCGCATGACCGCACCCTTGCCGAATTGCCGTTCAATCTGTGCGAGAGCGGCGTCGAGAGCCTTCTCGCGGTCGGTGCCTGCCATGGGTTCCACCCGGTTTGCTTGAGTCGATCGCTTCACGTCACTGACGCTAATGCCTGCCACTGACAATGCGCCTCCACGAGCGTTTCGGCTGTGGATAACCCATCAGAATGGATGTTCGATTTCCCTGTCAAGCGCACCACGCCCGCCCCGGCCCACGACCGAGGCCGCGCCGCCGTTCGGGAACGGGCGCCGGCTCACGACCGTCTCCACCCCCGGGTGGTGCGAGGAGAACCGGCCGCCGTCAACCGAACGACAGGAGACCCACGTGCCCGCGCTGCGCCGCCCGTCCCGCGTGACGGCGATCTGCCTCGTCCTGGCCACCGCACTGCTGGCCGGCGGCGTCTTCGCCGTCCGGCAGGGCCCGGCGGCGGGCCTTCTCCCCGAAGCGACATGGGGCGGCTGGCGGTCCCGAGAGGTGCTGCACTGGTCGACACACGTCCGGGTCAACAGGTGGGCACACGCCGCAGAGGCGGAGATCCGCATGGGCAAGGCCGAGTGGATCACGCTCAAGGCGTACGGCGAGGACGCCCACGGCACCACGGGCATGTACCCCACTGCCTTCACCCTCACCCCCGACGGGAAGCTCACCGGGCGGGAAGTCGCACTCGCTGGCTGACACTTGACGGAGCGACCGCTCGCCCGCGGGGTTCACTCGAAGACCCGGCGCGTCGGCCAGCCCGACCTGCCGGGTCCGAGTGCGCGCTCTCCACGCCCCCGCCCGGGCGGGGCCGCCAAAACCCTGTGGCTCTTCGGGGTCGGCCCTGCATACGTTCGGCCGCATGGCTGACGACTGCTTCGGGCACCCGCAACTGGCCGCGATCTACGATCCGCTCGACCCCGACCGCAGCGATCTCGATGCCTACCTCCGCATCGCGGAAGAGTTCGAGGCGCACCGGGTCCTGGACATCGGCTGCGGCACGGGGGTGTTCGCGCTCCTCCTCGCCGAGCGCGGGATCGACGTCGTCGGCATCGACCCCGCCCGGGCGTCCATCGACGTCGCCCGGGCCAAACCGGGTGGCGAGCGGGTGCGCTGGATCTGCGGTGACGCAACAACCCTCCCGCCACTGCAGGTCGACCTCGCAACAATGACGGCGAACGTGGCCCAGGCCATCGTTGATCCGGGCAACTGGCAGAAGACCCTGCGGGGAGCCCATGAGGCACTACGGCCCGGTGGGCACCTGGTCTTCGAGACCCGTGACCCGGCGAGGCGCGCCTGGGAGGAGTGGACCCCCGAGAACTCCCGCCGCGTGACCGAGATCCCGGGCGTCGGCCCCGTCGAGAGCTGGGTCCGGCTGATCGAGGTGAGCCGGCCCCTGGTGACCTTTCGCCGGACCTACGTCTTCGCAGCGGACGGGCGGGTGCTGACCTCGGATTCGACGCTGCGCTTCCGCGGGCGCGAAGAGATCGAGACGGACCTGGTCACCCATGGCTACTCGGTGCAGGACGTGCGCGATGCGCCGGACAGGCCGGGCGACGAGTTCGTCTTCCTCGCACGACGCCCCTGATCCCGAGCGATCCACGCCGCTCCGTCACGCCCCTGCGGTACCGGGACGCAGGAGCGCCCCGTCATCAGGATCCGGGGTCGCGCAGTACGAGCACCTCCGCGAAGGGCCTGCCGGTCCGCTCCGCGTACGCCATCCGCTCGCGCACCTCGCGCAGGGTGCGCGGCCGGTATCCCGGTCCGCCGAAGCAGCAGTTCTTGTGGAAACGCACGCCCGCGTTCAGCAGCACGGCGAGCGTCCGCCATGCCGCGGCGTCCCGCCGACGGGGCACGGCGAAGGCCGACCCCACATGGACCAGGGCTCCCGCACACCGCGGACAGATCCGCTCCCGGTCCCTGTCGTAGGGCTGCTTGTACGAGGCCCTGCAGGGCAGGCAGACGTAGGAGGTCTTCGCATGAGCCATGGGAGCAGGGTAGGCAGTTCCCGCACCGGGATCACCGCGATTGCGGGGCCCGGAACGGCGGGGGCGGGGGTCCGGTCACAGCGCTAGTGCTGTGGCCGGAAAGGTTTGCCGGTTCGCGGCGTTCGGTGCGGTACATCGCAAGGCGGAAGGCCGCGGCTCGTACTGGACGTACTTGCGCGGTCCGACAACGCGGCGAGGTGCCGTACCGGGCGTCGTGAGCCGGTGAACCTTTCCGGCCACAGCACTAGAGGGGACCGAGGTCACCGTGGAGGACGGTCCGGGTGATCGGGGGCCGATCCCGGAGGGCGAGGATCTCGTTGGCGAGGTCCACGACGGGGAGCGGGTCCTGGTCGCGGTGCACCTCGATGGAGGCCGCCTCGAGGCTGCGCGGTACGGCTCCGGCATCGAGCAGGACGCGCCAGTCCTGCGGGCCCAGTTCGAGGAACTCCAGTGCGGTCAGTCGGGCGATCTCCAGCGGGTCGGCGAGCGTGCCCGGGGAGGCGGTGAGGGTCCGTAGCCGGGGCAGTCCCATGACGGGGACGAGGCTCAGCGGTGCGCCCTGCCATCCGCCGGTGGACAGCACCTCCAGGCGCGGGTCGACGACGGCACGGAGGTCCGTCAGGCCCGCGAGGTCGGTCCGGGCGCCGGGCCGAGGTCGGTCCCCCGGGCGGTCGCGGCGCCCTTCCCCGCGTCCGTTGACCACCAGGTCGGTGAGGGAGTCGGCGAGCAGTTCACCGCCGATGACCTGCTCGTGGTCGATCAGCACGATCTGTCCGAGGGCGCCCCGCGGGCCCGGCGTCAGATCGACCGCGATCGGGTCGCCTCCGCCGCCGACCGCGAAGACGATCCAGCCCGGGGAACCGACCAGGCCCTGTACGGCGGCGCCGGGCGGTGTGTCGACGACCTGCATCGCCGCGGACCGCCAGTCGCACGGACGGGTGGGGGCGCGGGCGACGTACAAGCGCTCCAAGGGGAGGAGTTCGCAGTCGACCGCCCCATCGAGGTGTTCGGCGGCCCCGTCGACGTCGCCGCGGCCCCTGCGCCCCGCCGCGGTCACCCGGTGGAGCACCTTGAGCTCGTCGGGCAGCGTGACGCCCAGTCGTTCCTCCGCGGCGGCGATCTCCGCCTCCGTAGCCCCCCGGGCGCCGGGCACCTGCGCGCGGAGCGTGCGTTCCAGCAAGGCCGGATCCGCCGACGGCGACGGTGCCGCCCCGGGGGTCGGATCGGGGAGGCGGCGCCAGGGTTCGGCGAGCGCCCCCTCGACCAGGAGGAGCGCCCCCGGGTGCACGGTGGCGAATCCGGGCTCCACGGCGGGTCCGGGATCGATCAGGTGGAGCGCGGTCGCCCCGGTCGGCGAGACCTCCGCCTTGAAGCAGACGTCGCGGGCTTCCGCGTCCGCGAGCGCGCGCAGCACCCGCTCCACCGCGTCGAGCTCGGCCCGGCTCGCCCGTCCGCGCCGCGGACGTCGAGGGGCCCGTACCCAACCGCGCCGGCCGATCCGTCCCGCCAGGTGGCCGTCCGGGGCCGCAGGTGTCCGCACATCGTCGGCGCGCAGGATCCGCAGCAGCGGCTCCCAGGTCGCGAAGTCGTGCATCGCGGGCAAGAACGGCCTCCGGTCGAGTGCGGCGGCCGGTCGTCCGCCACCCCCGCCGGCCCTGCACACACCCTACGCAGCACCACCGACACCCGCCCCGGTCAGGTCACTTGGCCGCCAGGACCGCCTTGATCATCGAGACGGTGCTGACCAGTTTGGGGAGGCCTTCCGTCTGGACCGCCCTGATGCCCCGGGAGACCTGGCTCCCGTCCTTCTTCGCGGCCCCGTCGGCGCATTCTGCCGCCCCCCGCCGGAACCCGCCGAGGGCCTCCTTCCAGTGCCGCTGGGCGGCTTCGTCCGGGATCGGGTCGAGCTTCTCGGCCTTGGCGGTCTGGGCCAGCAGGTCCTGGCAGGCGGGTCCTTGGACGTCGATCGTGCGCATGCTCACCTCGTTGACCCGGCCGGCGTCCTCGGTCAGCTTCCTGATCTGCTCCTCGCCCCCCGAGCCGTACCACTCCTCCAGCCGCTCGGCCGGGGTCTGGGAACAGCCTCCGAGCAACAGCACGACCGCTGCGACGGTGGCGGTGGCGGTGGCACGGGTCGTCGCTGCGGGGACGCGCACGCGGAATCTCATGGAACCTGGAACCCCCCCTGGATCGGTCCGACCGATGCTGCCAGGGGCGCTCGGGGCCCGTGCCCCTCGTGATGGTTTCGTGACGGGTCGTCGGTCAGAGGGAGATCGCCGTCCCGAGGGACTCGGCGGCCAGGAACTTCGGCGCGCCCTCCTCGTAGAAGACGTCGAGGGCCGTGATCGTGAATCCGGCCGCCGCCAGCAGGTCCGGGGCGGATCGGGTGAGGTGGCAGCCGCCCAGGAGCCGCATGTTCAGCGGTTCGAGCCGTCGCTGCATGCGGCGCACGCGCCAATCGCCTTCCGGGGCGAGCCCGTGTTCGACGAAGTGCAGGGTTCCGCCCCGCTTGAGCACGCGGCGCAGCTCGCGCAGGGCGGCCACGGCGTCCGGGATGGTGCACAGCGTCCAGGTGGACAGCGCGGAGTCGAAGCCACCGTCCTCGAAGGGCAGCGACTGGCCGTCCAGGCCGGCCCGCCGGACCGGGACGCGGGCGCCGCGCACGCGCTCCGCGGCCAGCCGCCACGCGACGTCGGACGGCTCGACCGCCGACACGCCCGTGACGCCCTGCGGGTAGAAGGGGGCGTTGTGCCCCGCGCCGAAGCCGATCTCGACGACCTCGCCCGCCAGCCCCGCGCAGACCCGGCGTCGCAGCGGCCGGGCCATCTTGGCCCCGCAGGCGACGTTGAGGATCCGCGGCACTGCCTGCTCTGCGTAGAACCCCATGGCGGCCTCCGCGTCTCGCGCTTCCTCCTCAGGATGACACCGCGGCCCCGCGCCCACGAACACCCCACGCGGGTGACAACCTGAGGTTGACACTCATCGAGGTGTCAACCTAGGGTTGCACCTATGACGAACCCTTCGGTGGAACCCGTTCGCATGACCAATCCGGTACGCCTCGACGACCTGATCGAGGCCATCAACAAGGTCCACACGGACCCCCTGGAGCAGCTCAGCGACGCCGTCGTCGCAGCAGAGGCCCTCGGGGACGTCGCGGACCACCTCATCGGCCACTTCGTCGACCAGGCCCGCCGCTCCGGCGCCTCCTGGACCGACATCGGCCGCAGCATGGGCGTCACCCGCCAGGCGGCCCAGAAGCGCTTCGTCCCCAAGGCGGACAAGGAGGGCGCGGGTGGCATGGACCCGAGCGCCGGCTTCGGCCGCTTCACCCCCCGCGCCCGCAACGTCGTCATGACCGCCCAGAACGAGGCCCGCGCCGCCGGCAACACCGAGATCCGAACCGAGCACCTGGTCCTGGGCCTCCTCGCCGAGTTCGAGGGCCTCGCCGGGTACGCCCTGAGCGCCCAGGGGGTCTCGGCGGACGAGGTGCGCGCCGCCGTGACCGCCCTGCTGCCCCCGGCCCAGCCGGAGGTCCCCGACCTGATCCCCTTCGACGCGTCCGCGAAGAAGGCCCTCGAACTCACCTTCCGCGAAGCCCTCCGCATGGGCCACGACTTCGTCGGCACGGAGCACGTCCTGCTCGCGCTCCTGGAGCTGGAGAACGGCGAGGGCCCGCTGAGCGGTCTCGGACTCGACAAGGCCGCCGTCGAGACGACCGTCAGCGAAGCCTTGGCAGTCGTACGCGTCGACGCCGACGGGCAGTAGAGGACTCCGCGTCCCGCGTCAGTTCGTAGCGCTTGACGTACGCACCGAGGAAGGACTGCAGGGTGGCGACGGCCGGGATCGCGATGAGCGCCCCGACCGCGCCCAGCAGGGCGGTGCCCGCGATGACCGATCCGAAGGCCACCGCCGGATGGATGTCCACGGTCTTCGAGGTCAGCTTCGGCTGCAGGACGTAGTTCTCAAACTGCTGGTAGATCACCACGAAGCCGAGTACGTACAGCGCGTACCAGGGGTCCACGGTGAAGGCGAGCAGGACCGGCAGCGCGCCCGCGAGATAGGTGCCGATGGTGGGGACGAACTGCGAGACCAGTCCCACCCACACGGCGAGCGCGGGCGCGTACGGCACCCCGAGGACCGCCAGCACGATGTAGGTCGCGACACCGGAGATCAGGGCCATCAGCCCGCGCGAGTAGAGGTACCCGCCCGTCTTGGCGACGGCGATCTCCCAGGCGCGCAGCACCTCGGCCTGCTTCGCGGGCGGCAGTACGGAGCACAGCGCGCGCCGCAGCCGCGGTCCGTCGGCGGCGAAGTAGAAGGAGAACAGTCCGATCGTCAGCAGCTTGAAGAGTCCGCCGAGCACGGTGGCGGAGACGTCGAGCACTCCGGACGCGCTGTTCTGCACGTACTTGCGCAGCCAGTCGGAGCGCAGCACGCTCTCCTGGATCTCCAGCCGGGACAGTTCGGTGTGGAAGGTGGAGTTGATCGCTTTGATCACCGAGTCGAGATAGCCCGGGAAGCCCTCGACCATGGCGACGATCTGCCCGGCGAGCAGCGAGCCGAGCAGGGCGAGGAAGCCCGCGGTCACGATGAGCACCGCGAGGAACACCACGAAGGTGGCGAGCCCGCGGCGCATGCCGCCGGCCGCCATCCTGGCCACCGCCGGTTCGATCGCGAGCGCGAGGAAGAACGCGATCAGGATGTTGACGAGGAGGCCTATCAGCTGGTGGAAGGCCCAGCTGCCGAGCTGGAAACAGGCCACGAGGGCCAGTACGAGGACCACGGCGCGCGGCAGCCAGCGCGGCATGCGCGCATCGTCCGCGGCGGGGGCCGCACCGGACGGGGGCGACCCGGGCGGACCCGGCCGACCCGGCTGATCCGGCGTTTTCGGCTCCTCCGCCTCCACCGGCGGTGTCACCCCCCGCGCCTCGGCGGACTGATCGGTCGTTTCTTCGCTGGCTGCCACGGCGCCAAGTCTGTCCCACCCGCGCCCGCCCTCGCGAAACAGCGCGCTGGTCAGCGCAGCGACGCCGGTACGTCCATCGCCGAACACACCGCGCGCCACACGTCCTTGGTCTCCCAGCCCGCATCCAGCGCCTGGTGGACGGTGCGCCCGCCCAGCTCCGTCATGACGTGGTCCCGCGCGAAGGAGTCCGCATAGCCCGCGCCGAAGTGCTCCGCCATCCGTTCCCAGAAAATCGTCAACCGCATGCCCCCAGTATCCCGCCCCGGGAGAGTGCACCGCCCGCGTTCGGCCCTCCCCGCCGCACCGCTGCGTCCTACGTTGCACGCATGCCCGGAGACGAAGCTTCCCCGCAGACCCCCCAGAACCCTCAGCCCTCTCAGCCCCCGCAGACCCCGCTGGCCCGCGCCGAAGGGTTCATCTGGCTCACGGCCCGCGTGCTGGAGCAGCGGCGGTTCGCGTTCCACTTCCTCGGCGGGGACGCCGACCCGGTGGACACGGCCCTCGGTTCGTACCTCAACGCGGACGGAGGATACGGTCACGCACTCGATCCGGATCTTCGCGGTCCGCTCAGCCAACCCCTACACACCGCGCACGCGCTGCGCGTGCTCGACAGCCTGGGCCGCTGCGCCGGGCAGCGCGTCGAGCGGCTCTGCCGCCACCTGACCGGGGTCTCCACCGCGGACGGCGCGCTTCCGGTGGTCTTCCCGGCCCCCCGCGACTATCCGGCGGCCCCCTACCACCCCCTGCACGACGACCCGCCGGGCGAGCTGCTGACCACGGGCCCGGTCGTCGGCGTACTGCACCGCAACCGGGTCTGGCACGCCTGGCTCTTCCGGGCCACGGACTTCTGCTGGGACCGGGTCGAGAACCTGCACCACTCGCACCCGTACGAGATCCAGAGCGCGGTGGCCTTCCTCGACGGCATCCCCGACCGGGCGCGCGCGGCGGCGGCCGCGGACCGGCTGGGGCGGCTGGTGCGCGAGCAGCGGCTCGTGGTGCTCGATCCGGTGCGGCGGGCGGAGTACCCGGAAGCCCCCGGCTACGCGCCGGGCGAGCGGCTGTACCCGCACGACTTCGCCCAGCGGCCGGAGTCGCTGGCCCGCGGCTGGTTCACCGATGCGGAGCTGCGCCGCTCACTGGACTTCCTGGCCTCCGAGCAGCAGCCGGACGGCGGCTGGCCGGTGCGCCGGCGGGCGTGGGCGCCCGGGAGTTCGCTGGAGCGGCGGCCGATCGCCACCCTGGAGGCCCTGCTCACCCTGCGTGCGTACGGGCGCCTGCCCGCCAAGGTCAGCCCCCCAGGGCCCGTACCCCCGCGGTGACGACGACGGCGGCCGCGACCACGACCAGGAACGGGGCCCGCAGCAGCAGCGCCAGCCCGGCGGCCGCGAGTCCGGCGGCGCGGGCGTCGACGACGAGGGCGGACCCGGTGCTGAAGGTCTGTTGGGCGGTGAGGGCGGCGAGCAGGGCGACCGGCAACAGTGCGGCCAGGCGGCGCACGAGCGGCCGTTCCAGGGCCCCGGCGGGGACGAGCAGCCCGGCGAGCTTGACGGCGTAGCAGCCGACGACCGTGAGGCCGATGGCGATCCAGACGTTCACGGACGGCGTCCCTTCATCCACAGCACGACGGGGGCGGCCAGGGCCGCGATCAGCACGGGCACCCCGGCGGGCAGTACGGGCAGGAAGCCGAGGCCGAGGACGAGCGCGAGGGCGGCGACGGCCCGCTCAGTGGAGGTCTTCAGCATCGGGGCCAGCAGCGCCAGGAACACGGCGGGGCCGGCGGCGTCCAGGCCCCACGCCCTGGTGTCCCCGATGGCCTCGGCCCCGAGCGCACCGAGCAGGGTGGTGAGGTTCCACAGCACGTAGAGGGTGAGTCCGGTGACGGTGAAGCCGAGCCGGGCCGACTTCCGGTCGGGCTGGGCCAGCGCGACGGCAGTGGTCTCGTCGATCACCCAGTGCGCGGCGAGGGGCCGCACGGCGCGGGGCAGCTTGAGCAGCTGCGACAGCCGCAGCCCGTAGAAGGCGTTCCGGGTCCCGAGGAAGAAGGCCCCGGCGGCGGCGGTGAACGGGTTCCCGCCCGCCGCGAGCGCCCCGACCAGGGCGAACTGCGAAGCACCGGTGAAGACGAGGAGGCTGAGCACACAGGCCTGGAGGGTGCTGATGCCGGCCCCGGCGGCGGTCACCCCGAAGGCGAACCCGGACAGTCCGACGGCCACCCCGACCCCGAGCGCGTCCCGCACCACGGCGGCGCGCGGCCGCTCGTCGGGCGCCTGTGTCTCTCGTATCTCTGGCTCTGTGACCAGCTGGTTCTCTCCCACGCCCCGAAACTACGCGGGGCCCGCCTGACGGGTCTTGTACGTTCTTGCGCGCGCCCGGAGTGAGTCCCGCCGGCGCACCGGTTCCCCGAGCAGCGCGGTGAGCTCGGCCTCGGCCCCGGCGGTCAGCGGCGCCCCGAACGCGCACGGGGTGGGCTCCCTGGGGGGCCCGAGCGTCCCGAAGCGCGGCTCGGGGTCGAGGTGGCGGTGGTGGTCGCCGTCCGGATGGACCGAACCCGGCCGCTCGGGAAGCCGTCCCCGCACGTGCGCCTCGTAACGTGCCCGCACCCCCCGATGTCCATGATCGGCAGCCTAGAGCGTGCGCTCCCGCCGGTACGCGCCGGGCGGCACCCCCACGATCCGGGTGAAGTGCCGGTTCAGGTGCGGCTGGTCGGTGAAGCCCACGGCGACGGCCGCCTCCGCGGGCGCCGTGCCCGCGTCGAGGAGCCGGCGCGCCTGCCGGACGCGGGCGTCGGTCAGCCAGGTGTGCGGCGGCATCCCGTACCGCTCGCGGAAGGCCCGCAGCAGCGCGAAGGGGCTCGTGCCCAGCTCCGCGGCGAGCTGCTCCAGCGACGGCGGGTCGGCCATCCGCTCCTGCAGTACGGCCCGGGCCGCCGCGGCGTCGGCGCCGCCCGCACCGCGGACGGTACGGGCGGGCAGCGGTCCGGCGTGCCGGGTCAGCATCCGCGCCACCACGCTGCGCAGCAGTGTGTCGGCGGCCAGTGCGTTCCCCGCCTCGGCGGCCCGGTGGATCTCGGTGATGGCCTGCGCGCCCTGGGGGTCGGCGACCATGTCGGTGGTGAAGCCGGGGGTGCCGCGCAGGGTGCCGAGGTCGTCGGCGACCTCGGCGAGCAGCTCGCTGGAGGGGTAGAGGGTGGCGTACGCCCAGCCCTCGGGCACGCCGGCGCGCGCGGTGTGCGGTACCTCGGGGTTGATCAGGACCACGCTGCCCGGTCCGGCGCGCACCACGTGGCCGGGGAGCCCGATCTCCTCGACGCCTCCGGTGACGGCCGCGATGACGTACCCGTCGTGCGCGTGGCGCGGGAAGGTGTGGCGCACGTAGTGGGCGCGCAGCAGGTCGAGGCCCGGCAGTTCCGCGTACTGCCAGTGCCGTGCCCACTCCCGGCGCCCCCCGGCGCCCTCGTCCTCGTCCGTCCCCATCCCCCCATTCTGCGCCCGGCCCGCGTCGCGCGTTTGCCCAGGTCCGGCCCGTTGTCAGTGGCCGGGTGCACGATGGGAGCATGGCAGGCGCTGCGCTCGACTCGTTCTCCCCCGCGACCCGCTCGTGGTTCACGGGGGCCTTCGTCACGCCCACCGACGCGCAGGAGGGCGCCTGGCGGGCGATCGGGGAGGGCTCGGACGTGCTGGTGGTGGCCCCCACCGGCTCCGGCAAGACCCTGGCGGCGTTCCTCGCCGCCCTCGACCGGCTCGCGTCGACCCCGCCGCCCGCGGATGCGAAGAAGCGCTGCCGCGTGCTGTACGTCTCGCCCCTGAAGGCCCTGGCCGTCGACGTGGAGCGCAATCTGCGCAGCCCGCTGACCGGGATCCGCCAGGAGTCGGTCCGCCTGGGCCTGCCCGAGCCGGACATCCGGGTCGGGATCCGCTCCGGCGACACCCCGCCCGCCGAACGGCGGGCGCTGGCCACCCGCCCGCCGGACATCCTCATCACCACGCCCGAATCGCTGTTCCTGATGCTGACCTCGGCGACCCGGGAGGCCCTGGCCGGGATCGAGACGGTGATCCTGGACGAGGTGCACGCGGTGGCGGGGACCAAGCGCGGCGCCCATCTCGCCCTCTCCCTGGAGCGGCTGGACGAGCTGCTGCCCCGCCCGGCGCGCCGGATCGGGTTGTCGGCGACGGTGCGGCCGGTGGACGAGGTGGCCCGGTACCTGGCGCCGCGCGGCAAGGTGGAGATCGTCCAGCCGCCGTCGGCCAAGGAGTTCGACCTGTCGGTGGTCGTCCCGGTGCAGGACATGGGCGAGTTGGGCGGCTCCCCGGCGACCGAGGGCAAGGAGGGCGGGGACAAGCCGTCGATCTGGCCGCATGTGGAGGAGCGGATCGCCGACCTGGTGCAGGCGCACCGCTCGACGATCGTGTTCGCCAACTCCCGCCGGCTCGCCGAGCGGTTGTGCAACCGGCTCAACGAGATCGCGTACGAGCGCGCCGTCGGCGAGAAGTTGCCCGAGCACTCCTCGCCGGCCGAGGTCATGGCCCAGTCGGGCGCCGAGCTGGGCGCCCCTCCGCTGCTGGCCCGCGCGCACCACGGCTCGGTGTCCAAGGAGCAGCGGGCGCTGGTGGAGGAGGACCTGAAGGCGGGCCGGCTGCCGGCCGTGGTCGCCACCTCCAGCCTGGAGCTGGGCATCGACATGGGCGCGGTGGACCTGGTGGTGCAGGTGGAGTCGCCGCCCTCGGTGGCCTCCGGGTTGCAACGGGTGGGCCGGGCCGGGCACCAGGTGGGCGCGGTCTCCACCGGGGTGGTCTTCCCCAAGTACCGGGGAGACCTGGTGCAGGCGGCGGTGGTCACCGAGCGGATGCGCACGGGGGCGATCGAGTCCCTGCGGGTGCCCTCCAACCCCCTCGACGTACTGGCGCAGCAGCTGGTCGCGATGGTCGCGATGGACACGTGGCAGCTGGACGACCTGCTCGCCCTGGTGCGGCGGGCGGCGCCCTTCGCGGCGCTGCCGGAGTCGGCGTTCACGGCGGTGCTGGACATGCTGGCCGGGCGCTATCCGTCGGACGCGTTCGCCGAGCTCCGGCCGCGCGTGGTCTGGGACCGGGTGGCGGGGACAGTCACGGGCCGGCCGGGTGCCCAGCGCCTCGCGGTCACCTCGGGCGGCACGATCCCCGACCGGGGTCTCTTCGGTGTCTTCCTCGCGGGCTCCGACCCCAAGAAGGGCGGCGGCCGGGTCGGGGAGCTCGACGAGGAGATGGTCTACGAGTCCCGGGTCGGGGACGTCTTCACCCTGGGCACCACCTCGTGGCGGATCGAGGACATCACGCGGGACCGGGTCCTGGTCACCCCCGCACCCGGGGTGCCGGGCCGGCTGCCGTTCTGGAAGGGCGACCAGCTCGGGCGGCCGCTCGAACTGGGCCGTGCGGTCGGCGCGTTCCTCCGCGAGCTCGGCGGCCTGGGCGAGGAGGACGCCCGCCTACGCCTGCTGGCGGCCGGCCTGGACGCCTGGGCCGCCGAGAACGTGTTGGCGTACCTCGCCGAACAGCGCGAGGCCTGCGGTCACGTCCCCGACGACCGGACCATCGTGGTCGAGCGGTTCCGCGACGAGCTCGGGGACTGGCGGGTCGTGGTCCACTCCCCTTTCGGCGCGCAGGTGCACGCCCCCTGGGCGCTGGCACTGGGCGCCCGCCTCGCCGAGAAGTACGGCATGGACGCGCAGGTGATGCACGCCGACGACGGGATCGTGCTCCGTCTGCCCGACGCGGACCTGCTGTCCATGGACCTCCTGGACCACGATCCGGCGGCCGTGCACGGGTTCGAGTTCGACGACGAGAAGGCTCCGCTGGGCGCGGCCGATGTCGCCTTCGACCACGGTGACATCAACCAGCTCGTCACCGACCAGGTCGGCGGCTCCGCACTGTTCGCCTCACGGTTCCGCGAGTGCGCGGCCCGCGCCCTGCTGCTGCCGCGCCGCAGCCCCGGCCGGCGCACCCCGTTGTGGCAGCAGCGCCAGCGCGCCTCCCAGCTGCTCCAGGTGGCCTCGGAGTTCGGCTCCTTCCCGATCGTGCTGGAAGCCGTACGGGAGTGCCTCCAGGACGTCTTCGACGTGCCCGGCCTGACCGAGCTGATGGGGGACATCGAGGCGCGCCGGGTCCGGCTGGTCGAGGTGACCACCCCGGAGCCCTCCCCCTTCGCCCGTTCCCTCCTCTTCGGGTACGTGGCCCAGTTCCTCTACGAGGGGGACTCGCCGCTGGCCGAGCGCCGGGCGGCCGCGCTGTCGCTGGACTCCCGGCTGCTGGCGGAGCTGCTCGGCCAGGCGGAGTTGCGCGAACTCCTCGACGCGCAGGTGCTGGAGGAGTTGGAGCGGGAGCTCCAGTGGCTCACGGAGGACCGGCGGGCCAAGGATCCCGAGTCGGTGGCCGACCTGCTGCGCCTGCTGGGCCCACTGACGCAGGACCAGTTGACCGAGCGCGGGGCGGATCCGGCCTGGGCCGGCGAGCTTGCCGCGGCCCGTCGCGCCATCGCGGTCAGGATCGGCGGCGCGGACCACTGGGCGGCGATCGAGGACGCGGGCCGGCTGCGCGACGCGCTGGGCACGGCGCTGCCCGTCGGGGTTCCGGAGGCGTTCACCGAGCCGGTCAAGGACCCACTCGGGGACCTCCTGGCCCGGTACGCCCGCACCCACGGGCCCTTCACCACGGCCGCCGTCGCCGCCCGCTTCGGCCTGGGCGCGGCAGTGACCGAAGGCGCCCTGCACCGGCTGGCGGCGGCCGGCCGGGTGGTGCAGGGCGAGTTCCATCCGGCGGGCATCGGCCAGGAGTGGTGCGACGCGACGGTGCTGCGCCGGCTCCGCCGCCGTTCCCTCGCCGCGCTCCGCCAGGAGCTGGAACCAGTACCGCCGACCTCACTCGCCACCTTCCTCCCCCAGTGGCAGCACCTGGGCGGAGCACTGCGCGGCCTCGACGGGCTGGCCCGTGCGGTGGAACAGCTCCAGGGCGCCCCGGTGCCGGCCTCCGCGCTGGAACGCCTGATCCTCCCGTCGCGGGTGAGCGGGTACTCCCCGGGCCTGCTGGACGAACTCACCACCGCGGGCGAGGTGGTCTGGGCGGGCGCCGGCGCCCTCCCGGGCAAGGACGGCTGGATCTCCCTGTACCTGGCGGAAGCGGCCCCGATGCTGCTGCCCCCGCCGCACCCGCTGGAGCAGAGCCCCCTCCACCAGGCGGTCCTGGCATCGCTGGCGGGCGGGTACGGCCTGTTCTTCCGGCAGATCGCGCAGTCGATCCGCGGCGAGTTCCCCGAGGTGTCCGACGTCGCCCTCTCCGAGGCCGTATGGGATCTGGCCTGGTCGGGCCGGCTCACCAACGACACGCTGGCCCCCTTGCGGTCGCTGCTCGGTTCGGGCCGCACGGCCGGCTCGACGGCGCACCGGGCCCGGCGCACCGTCCCCCGCGGCCGGTACGGCACGCTCAGCGCGACCGTGTCCCGTAGCGGACCGCCCACGGTCTCCGGACGCTGGTCCCTGCTGCCGGATACGGCCCCCGACCCGACGCACCGGGCCCACGCCCTGGCCCGCACGCTGTTGGACCGGCACGGGGTGGTGACCCGTGGGGCGGTCGCCGCGGAAGGGGTGGAAGGCGGCTTCAGCGCGGTCTACCGCGTCCTGTCGGCCTTCGAGGACAGCGGCCAGGCGCGCCGGGGCTACGTAGTGGAGGGGCTGGGCGCGGCCCAGTTCGCGATGGACGGGGCGGTGGACCGCCTCAGGGCCGCCGAGCGGACCCCGCCCCCTCTGGCGGCGGTGGTGCTGGCGGCCGCCGACCCGGCGAACGCCTACGGCGCGGCCCTGCCCTGGCCCGAGCCGCCGGCCGGGGCCACCCACAAGCCGGGCCGCAAGGCGGGCTCCCTGGTGGTGCTGGTGGACGGGGAGCTCGTCCTGTACCTGGAGCGCGGCGGCAAGACCCTGCTGGCCTGGCCCGCCCCGGAGGACCCCCGGCTCACGGCGGCCACGACCGCCCTGGCGGGCGCCTCCCGCGCGGGCACGCTCCCGGCCCTCACGGTGGAACGGATCAACGCGGCGGCGGCCCTGACCTCCCCCCTGGGTCCGGCCCTGGAGGCGGCCGGCTTCCACGCCACTCCGAGGGGGTTGCGCCTGCGCTCCTGACGGCGCACACGGTCCCGACCCTGTCACTCACGTCCTGAACGTGTCACAAACCCGTCGCCGGGCGTCCCTCGGCCGGCCGATCCGCTTATTGATCCTTTATCAAGGTGATCACAGGCATTGCGCTGGCAATGCACAGTCATGGGGGACGAGAAGAGTGAGCACCATCAGCATGCGCAACACCACCCTGGGCGCGGTCGGTCTGGCAGTCGTCGGCAGTCTGGTCCTGACCGGCTGCAATAACGGCGACGGAGAGCGCCCGGCGCAGCCGGCCGCCTCCCACCCGGGCGGCACCTCACCCGCCCCCGGCGCTTCGGCCAGCCCGTCGAGCGGGAGCAGCGCGGCCCCCGCCGGGGCCCCGGGCACCGCGAAGTCCGGCCAGGTCTTCAAGATCGGCGAGGCCGCGGAGGTCCCGTACGACTACGGGGACTTCAAGGGCAGCCGGCTCGCCCTCACCGTCACGGCGATCGAGCAGGGCACGCCCGCCGACCTGGAGGGAATGGACCTCGGCGACAAGGCGAACGGCAAGGTCCCGTACTACGTCCGCTACACGGTCAAGAACATCGGCACCACGGACATGTCGTACGCCTCGGTCGGCCACGTGAAGGGCCTGCTCGGGGACGGCACCGGGGCCCAGAGCCTGGCGGTCATCGGCACGTTCGACAAGTGCAAGACCGAGTCCATGCCGAAGGGCTTCACCAACGGCCAGACCCAGACGAGTTGTGCGATAGCCCTGGCCCCGTCGGCCCAGGTGAAGGTCGCCGGCGCCGAGTACTCGGGCAACCCGTACAACGCGATGAGCAAGGGCGAGGCCATCGCCTGGAAGTAGCCCCACCGCCACGGCCCGGTCCCTGACCCGGGGTAGGTGGGCCCGCGAGCCGGCTGCGCCGCATCGGGACCACACCTCCGCACCGCGGGGAGCACGCCCCCGGACCGCAAGGGCGGGCGTGGAGCCGCACGGCAGGGCCGGACCCACAAGGCGCCCCGGAAGCCACCCGCAGGGCACCACCCCCGCCGCAGGTGGCCGCGGCACCCGGCTCACATCGGGACCGCACCGCAGGGAGCACGCCCGCGAACCGCACGGCCGGGTCGCAGTCGGACCCGCACGGGCCCCGCAGGGCGCCGCGCCGGCCGGAAGCCGGCCTGCAAGGCGCCTGGTCCCCCGTCGGGGCCACCCGGCGGCCCGCGCGAGCCGGCGGCACGGGCCGGGAGCGCACAATGAAGCCATGCCCGAAGGTGACAGCGTCCGGCGCGTGGCGACCCGGCTCCACACCGCCCTCGCAGGCCGCGCACTCACCCGCAGCGACCTGCGCGTCCCCCGCTTCGCCACCGCCGACCTCACCGGTCGCGTCACCCTCGACGTCACCCCCCGCGGCAAACACCTCCTCACCCGCTTCGAGGGCGGCCTCACCCTGCACAGCCACCTCCGGATGGACGGCGCCTGGCGCGTCTTCGCCCCCGGCGAGAAGTGGCGCGGCGGCCCCGCGCACGAGATCCGAGCCGTCCTCGGCACGGTCGACCACATCGCCGTCGGTTACCGCCTCCCCGTCCTGGAGCTGATCCGCACCGCCGAGGAGGACCGCGCCGTGGGCCACCTCGGCCCCGACCTGCTCGGCCCGGACTGGGATCCGGCCCTCGCCGCCGCCCACCTCCTCGCCGTCCCCGAGCGCCCCCTCGGCGAGGCCCTGCTCGACCAGCGCAACCTCGCCGGCATCGGCAACATCTACAAGGCCGAACTCTGCTTCCTGGCCCAGGTCACCCCTTGGACCCCGGTCGGCGCGCTCCCCGAATCGGCTCTGCCCCGGCTGGCCGCCGCCGCCCACCGGCTGCTGTCCGCGAACACCGGCGAGCGGCCGGGCCCGCGCAACACGACCGGCAGCCGCCGCCCCGGCCAGGACCTCTTCGTCTACGGCCGCGCGCACCGTCCCTGCCTGCGCTGCGGCACCCCCGTCCGCGAGGCCCCCCAGGACGGCCGCCCCACCTACTGGTGCCCCCGCTGCCAGCAGGGCCCGACACCCTGAGGGATGCCCCCGCACTCCCGGACCCGACCGGGCACACCGATTGACGGTCCGTCAGATTCGGTCGTACGGTCCCGGCATGCCCACACCCACAGCCCCGTACGGCCTCACCGGCCGCACCGCCCTGATCACCGGCGCCGCCAGCGGCATCGGCCGCGCCACCGCCGTCCTGCTCGCCGAGGCGGGGGCGCACGTGCACTGCGCGGACCGCGACGAGCAGGGCCTCGCCGAGACGGCCGCACTCGTCGCCAAGGCCGGCGGCACCGCCACCGTCCACCCGCTCGACGTCACCGACCGGGCCGCGCTCCGGGCGGCCGTCACTGCGGCGGGCCCGCTCGACATCACGGCCGCCATCGCCGGGGTCATGCACACGAGCAGTGTCCTGGAGACCACCGACGAGGACCTCGACCGGATCCTGGACATCAATTTCAAGGGGGTCCTGCTCACCTGCCAGGAAGCCGCCCGTTCCATGATCGCGGCGGGCCGCCCCGGCTCCCTCGTCACCATGGCCTCCGGGGCCGTGGACGCCGCCCAGCCCGGCCTGCTCTGCTACAGCGCCGCCAAGGCCGCCGTCGTCCAGCTGACCAAGACACTCGCCACCGAGGCCGGCCCGCACGGCATACGGGTCAACGCCGTCGCCCCGGGCTGGATCCGCACCCCCATGACCGGCCGCCACAGCCCCGAGGTCCAAGAGCAGACCGAGGCGGCGATGGTCCGGATGTCCCCGCTGCGCCGGGTCGGCGAGCCCGAGGACATCGCCCGTGCGGTGCTCTACCTGGCCTCGGACGCCTCGTCCTTCATGACGGGTCAGATCCTTCGCCCGAACGGTGGGGTGTCCATGCCCTGGTAGCCCCATCGACCGCCCGCCGCACCGTCCACCGCGCCTTCCGCACCGGGCCCGGCACGCAGTGCACCGGCAGCAGGCCCAGCCCCCACCCGCCCACCGCCACCGCACCCTCCACGGCCCCGGACTCGGCGGGTGCCAGTACCAGCCGCAGCACGGCCCACCACCACAGCGCCCCCGCCGTCAGCGCGAGGACCGACACCGCGGGTGTGCGCAGCAATCGCCGCACGAACGCCTCCCAGGGGCCGGAACCCGGACGGCCCCATCCTCCCGCACCCCCCGCGCCCCCGCACCCAGAACGGCCGGGAGCCCCGGCCGGTGCACCAGGCACCGGCCGGGGCTCCGGCCACGCTCAAACACGCACGTGCTCGCTCACGCGGCTACGACATTCACCGCTTCCGCAGGTGCCTTGATGGTCACCCGCTCCGGTCCACCCGTGACCGAAGCCATGGAGACCGAATTGAGCATCGGGCGGACCGGCACGCTGACCGGTTCGCTTGCCGCGGCCGACTGTGCCAGCTCGGCCAGCGACAGTTCGTCACTGACTTCGCGCATCAGCTCGGACATCCGTACGTCCAACGCGTCGCAGATCGCGGAGAGCAGCTCGGAGGATGCCTCCTTCTGCCCCCGCTCCACCTCGGAAAGATAGCCGAGAGAAACTCGGGCCGACGAGGAGACTTCGCGCAGAGTACGGCCCTGGCGCTGGCGCTGCCGACGCAGCACGTCACCCAGCAGGCGACGGAGCAGAATCATCGGTGGCTCCCTCCTCTGACCGTGTAGCCGCATCCTTCACGCCCCACCGTACCGCCTCGCGCCGCGGCCGTGCGGGGAGCGATGTCGTGTTCACTCAGGGCTGCAAACATCAAATCCCCCCGTTCTGTTCCGTATCCTGCCCCCGCGCATTCTCGCGGAGTTGGTCCGAGAGAAGCCTGAGCACTGTGCGTGCACTCTCCCTACGAATTTCCGCGCGGGAGCCTTTCAACCTCAGACGGACCGTTTTCCTGCCCCCTGGACCGTCCACCGCGACGAAAACGGTGCCCACCGGCTGCCCGTCCTGCGGCTCCGGACCGGCCACCCCTGTGGTCGAGATCCCCCACGAAGCCCCCATCACGCGCCGCACACCGGCCGCCATCTCCGCCGCGACCTGCGCGTTCACCGCACCTTCGGCTGCGAGCAATCCCGCGTCCACCCCGAGGACCACGTGCTTGATCTCCGTCGCGTACGCGGTGACCGAGCCGCGGAAGGACCGGGAGGCTCCGGGGACCGCCGTCAGCTCGGCGGCCACCATCCCGCCCGTCAGCGATTCCGCCACGGCAAGGGTCTGGTCACTCTCCGCAAGGAGGCGTAGCGCATCCTCAGCCACTGCGGCCACACCCGCCGCTCCCGAAGCGGCTTGTGCCGCCGGAAAGTCCCCCGCCGGGTGGGTCACCGCGCGGCCCGCTCCTCGGCCCGCTCCTCGGCGAGACCCTGGCGGCGCAGCACGACCGCCTGTCGGATGTAGTCCAAACCGGTGACGACGGTCAGCACGACGGCGATCGCCATCACCCAGAAGCGCATGGTCGCCAGCGCCCCGGTCAGCGCGAGGACATACATGCCCACGGCCGTGCCCTGTGCGAGGGTCTTCAGCTTTCCGCCCCGGCTGGCCGGAATCACGCCGTAGCGGATGACCCAGAAGCGCATCAGGGTGATCCCGAGCTCCCGTCCGAGGATCACCCCGGTCACCCACCAGGGGAGGTCACCGAGCCAGGAGAGACAGATCAGCGCCGACCCCATGATCGCCTTGTCGGCGATGGGGTCGGCGATCTTGCCGAAGTCCGTGACCAGGTTGTACGTCCGGGCCAGGTGCCCGTCGAAGATGTCCGTGATCATGGCGACGGCGAACGCCGCCCAGGCCCAGGCCCGCCACGCCGGGTCGTAGCCGCCGTCGGCGAGCAGCAGCACGACGAAGCCCGGCACGAGCACGAGCCGGATCATCGTCAGGATGTTGGCGATGTTCCACAGGCTGGCCTGATTGACCGCCGCGGCCCCCAGCTTCGCGCCGGGTACCGGCCGACGGCCGGTCCCGCCCGCCGCAGATGCCGGGACTCCGGTCATCCGGCCGCCTCCTCAAGATCCATGCCGAGGGGCTCGGCGACCAGGTCCACACCCAGGGTGCCGACCACCTTTGCCGTGACGATACGCCCGGGGACCAGGCCCGTGCTGTCCGTGAAGACCACCTGGCCGTCCGTTTCGGGCGCCTGGTGCGCGGCGCGCCCGTAGGCGCCCTCGCCGTCCTCGTCGACCGCTTCCACGGTCTCGACGAGCACTTCGAGGGTCTCCCCGATGCGTTCCTCGGCACGCTGCGAGGTGAGCTCCTCGGCGAGCCGCTGCATGTGCGCGAGCCGCTCGGCGATGGTGTCCTCGTCCAGCTTGTTCTCGTAGGTGACGGCCTCGGTGCCGTCCTCGTCGGAGTACCCGAAGACGCCGATGGCGTCGAGGCGCGCGTGGGTGAGGAAACGCTCCAGCTCCGCGAAGTCCGATTCCTTCTCGCCGGGGAAGCCGACGATGAAGTTGGAGCGGACGCCGGCCGTCGGGGCCTTGGAGCGGATGGTGTCCAGCAGCTCCAGGAAGCGGTCGGTGTCACCGAAGCGGCGCATGGAGCGCAGCACGTCGGGGGCCGAGTGCTGGAAGGACAGGTCGAAGTACGGCACGACCTTGGGGGTCGAGGTGAGTACGTCGATCAGGCCGGGCCGCATCTCGGCGGGCTGGAGGTAGCTGACGCGGACGCGCTCGATGCCGTCCACCTCGGCCAGCTCCGGCAGCAGGGTCTCCAGCAGCCGGATGTCGCCGAGGTCCTTGCCGTACGAGGTGTTGTTCTCGGAGACCAGCATGATCTCCTTGACGCCCTGCTCGGCGAGCCAGCGGGTCTCGCCCAGCACGTCGCTGGGGCGGCGGGAGATGAAGGAGCCGCGGAAGGACGGGATGGCGCAGAAGGAGCAGCGTCGGTCGCAGCCGGAGGCCAGCTTGACCGAGGCGACCGGGCTCTTGTCCAGGCGGCGGCGCAGGGGGGCGCGCGGGCCCGAGGCGGGCGCGAGCCCGTCCGGCAGGTCGGCGGGGGCCTCTGCCGGCTCCTCGGCGGGCGCCGACTGGGCGTGGCCCGGCAGGGAGACCTCGGCGTCCTGGCGGGCGGCCGGGCTGATCGGCAGCAGCTTGCGCCGGTCGCGCGGGGTGTGGGAGGCGTGGATGCCACCGTTGAGGATGGTCTGGAGGCGGTCGGAGATGTCGGCGTAGTCGTCGAAACCGAGGACTCCGTCGGCCTCGGGGAGCGCTTCGGCGAGTTCCTTGCCGTAGCGCTCGGCCATACAGCCGACGGCGACGACGGCCTGGGTCTTGCCGTGATCCTTGAGATCGTTGGCTTCCAGCAGGGCGTCTACGGAGTCCTTTTTGGCGGCTTCGACGAAGCCGCAGGTGTTGACGACGGCTACGTCCGCATCGGCGGCGTCCTCGACGAGCTCCCAGCCATCCGCCGCCAAGCGGCCTGCGAGCTCCTCCGAGTCCACCTCGTTACGGGCGCAGCCAAGAGTGACAAGGGCGACGGTACGGCGTTCGGGCATGGACTCAAGACTACTTCGTCCCGGCGTCGACCCCTGCCGCATGTCCCCCTACAGCAAGATCCCCGGAGTGCGGCGCAGCACCCCGGGGATCCGGATTCAAGCCTTCCGCCCTAGGGCGGTCCCGCCTCAGCCCGCCTGGGGCTGGTCCTGGAGGGGGTCGGCCTTCGTGTATTTCAGACGCTCCACCTGACCGGGCTGGAAGTCGTCCTTGATCTCCTTGCCGTTCACGAAGAGCTTCACGGCCCCGGCGTCGCCGAGCACGAGGTCGATGGACTCCTTGTCCGTGAAGGTCTTGGACTCACCCTGCGTGAGGGTGCCGTCGAAGAGCAGCCGTCCGGTGGAGTCCTTCGCGGAGATCCAGCTCTCGCCCGTGTCGGCCGTCAGGACCACGGTGACGAGGTCCTTGGGCGCGGCGGCGATCGCACTGTCCGAGGGCTCCGGCTTGGGCGCCTGCGGGGTCTGCTGGGGCTGGGCGACCGGCTTGGCGCCGGTCTGCTTGGGTGCGGGCTTGGGGGAGGCGGAACCTTCCGCCACCGGGCGCTTGTCCTTCTCGTCGCCACCGCTGAAGGCGGTGAAGCCCACGAAGCCGATCACGGCGACGATGGCGGCGACCATGGCCGCGGTCCAGTTGGGCCGCTGCCGCTCGGGGCGGATCCGCTCGGCCTCGAACATCGGCGCGGCGGGCGTGGGTGCCGGCCGGCCGCCGTGGGCCGCGTCGTAGCTCTCGACCAGGGGTGCCGGATCGAGGGCCACGGCGCGGGCGAGCGTACGAATGTGACCGCGGGCGTAGACGTCGCCGCCGCACCGCGTGAAGTCGTCCTCTTCGATCGCGTGCACGATCGGGATGCGCACGCGGGTGGTGGAACTGACCTCGTCGACGGTGAGCCCGGCGGCGATCCGGGCCTTCTTGAGGGCCGTCCCGATGGACGGGCCTTCGACGGGACGTTCGACGATGCGGTCCTCGGACCGGTCGTCGGTCGAAGGCCGCTCTTCTTCGGGGGAGTTGGAGTTGCCGATGGACACGTGGGCGCCTTTCGAGCGTGTAGCCACCTGCTGGAAGTCCAGTCTAGGGGGGTGACGAAAGGGTGGAGCAACCGGAGGGTGCACTCCCTACGCCATCCGAATGGCGAAGGGAGGTCGTGCTCGGGTGCGGCGGCCCGGCGCCGTGCAGGAGCTCGTGCGCCTACCGCCACCTCTCTTCAACTTGACGCGGGTCCAAGGGAAACGGTTGCCCGCGATTTCATTACGGATGGGCCTCGCCGCGGATCACGGCGAGCACCCCGTCCAGGTCATCGGCCTTCAGCAGGACGTCGCGCGCCTTCGAACCCTCGCTCGGGCCGACGATGCCGCGCGACTCCATGAGGTCCATAAGCCGCCCGGCCTTCGCGAAGCCCACCCGCAACTTGCGCTGGAGCATCGAGGTGGACCCGAACTGCGTGGAGACCACCAGCTCCGCCGCCTGGCACAGCAGGTCCAGGTCGTCGCCGATGTCCTCGTCGATCTCCTTCTTCTGCTTCTGGCCGACGGTGACGTCGTCCCGGAAGACGGGCGCCATCTGGTCCTTGCAGTGCTGGACGATCCCGGCGATCTCGTCCTCGGTGACGAAGGCGCCCTGGAGGCGGACCGGCTTGTTCGCGCCCATCGGCAGGAACAGCCCGTCGCCCTTGCCGATCAGCTTCTCGGCGCCCGGCTGGTCGAGGATGACCCGGCTGTCCGCGAGCGAGGAGGTGGCGAAGGCGAGGCGCGAGGGCACGTTCGCCTTGATCAGGCCGGTGACCACGTCCACCGAGGGCCGCTGGGTGGCGAGCACCAGGTGGATGCCGGCCGCACGGGCCAGCTGGGTGATGCGGACGATCGAGTCCTCGACGTCGCGCGGGGCCACCATCATCAGGTCGGCGAGCTCGTCGACGATCACCAGCAGGTACGGGTACGGGCTGAGCTCCCGCTCGCTGCCCGGCGGCAGTTTGATCTTGCCGTCCCGAATGGCCCGGTTGAAGTCGTCGATGTGCCGGTAGCCGAAGGCCGCCAGGTCGTCGTAGCGCAGGTCCATCTCGCGCACGACCCACTGGAGCGCCTCGGCGGCCCGCTTGGGGTTGGTGATGATGGGCGTGATCAGGTGCGGGATGCCCTCGTACGCCGTCAGCTCGACCCGCTTGGGATCCACGAGGACCATCCGGACGTCCTCCGGGGTGGCCCGGACCATGATCGAGGTGATCAGGCAGTTGATGCAGGAGGACTTGCCGGAGCCGGTCGCACCGGCGACCAGCACGTGCGGCATCTTGGCGAGGTTGGCCATGACGTAGCCGCCCTCGACGTCCTTCCCGAGCGCGACCAGCATCGGGTGGTCGTCCTCGGCCGCGTCCGCGAGGCGCAGCACGTCACCGAGGTTGACCATCTCGCGGTCGGTGTTCGGGATCTCGATGCCGACCGCGGACTTGCCCGGGATCGGGCTGATGATCCGGACGTCCGGCGAGGCCACGGCGTAGGCGATGTTCTTGGTGAGGGCGGTGATCCGCTCGACCTTGACCGCGGCGCCCAAGGTGACCTCGTACCGGGTCACCGTCGGCCCCCGGGTGAAGCCGGTGACGTCCGCGTCGACCTTGAACTCGGTGAACACGTTGCGCAGCGAGGCGACGACCGCGTCGTTGGCGGCGCTGCGGGTCTTGCCGGGCCCGCCCTTCTCCAGCAGGTCGAGCGAGGGCAGCGCGTACGTGATGTCCCCGCGCAGCTGGAGCTGCTCGGCGCGCGGCGGCAGCGCCTGGGCCTGGGGCGGAGCCTTGGTCAGGTCGGGCACCGCCAGCGTCCCGGAGGCCGCGGCGGTGGTCGCGTGCGGCCGCCCGGCGGCGGGGGCGGAGTCGGCTTCGGGGGCCCGCTCGGGAGTGTGGTCCGGTACGGGGCGCTCCGCGCGGGCGGTCGGCACCGGAGCGGTGGGCTCCGAGCCCTCCCGCTCGACGGTGATCCCCTGCGTGAGGTCGGCGACGAGCGGGGAGGGCGGCATTCCGCCGTAGACCACCCCGTCCAGGGCGGCGGCGGCCGCGGCGGCCACGTCGACGGCGTCCATCCCCCGCTCCATGGCGGGCCGGGCCGGGGCCCTGCGCGGCCTGCGCCGCCGGGCGAGCGCCTCCTCCTCGGCTTCGTCCGCGGAGTCGCCGGAGCCCGCGCCCGCTCCGCCGCGGGCCCGCCACTGCTCCGGGTCGTGCCGCTCGCCGCCGGCGGCCGCGTCTTCTCCGTAGCCCTCGTCGTACTCGTTCGGGGCGATGATCCCGAGCCGGATGCCGAGCCTGCGCAGCCGCTGCGGGATCGCGTTGACCGGGGTCGCCGTGACCACGAGCAGCCCGAAGATCGTGAGCAGCACCAGCATGGGCACGGCCAGCGGCGCGCCCATGGTGAAGATCAACGGCTTGGAGGCGCCCCAACCGATGAGCCCGCCCGCGTTCTGCATGGCGGTGGTGCCCTCGTCCCGACCGGGCGCCCCGCAGGCGATGTGGACCAGTCCCAGAACCCCGATGACCAGGGCGGACAGACCGATGCCGATGCGGCCGTTGGCATCGGTCTGTTCGGGATGGCGGATGAAACGCACCGCCATGACGCCGAGCAGGATCGGCACGAGCAGGTCCAGCCGTCCGAAGAGGCCGGTGATCAGCATCGTGACCAGATCCCCGACGGGACCGCTCAGATTCGACCAGGTGCCGGCCGCCACGATCAGCGCGAGGGCGAGCAGCAGCAGCGCCACGCCGTCCTTGCGGTGCGCGGGGTCCAGGTTCCTCGCCCCCTGACCGATCCCGCGGAAGACGGCGCCGACCGCGTGCGCGCAGCCCAGCCAGACGGCGCGCACCAGCCGCACCACGCCTCCGGTCGGGGAGGGCGCCGGCTTGGCCGCGACCTTCTTGACCGGAGGGCGCTTGGCGGCGGCCTTCTTCGCCGGGGGCTTGCGCGCGGGCGCGGCCTTCTTGGCCGGCGCCGTCGTACGGCCGGTGCGGCCCTTCGCGGTGCCCGCGGTGCTCTGGGAACCCTTACCGGACGTACGTGACATGGGCCCGAGGTTACCGGTGCGCGCGCCGGTGGACACGCGTGCCCACCCCTTCACCCGTTCGTGTCGTCGGCTCCGTAGGCGCTTTGACGCACCACCAGTCCCGACCCCACACGGTCAGTTCTGCGCGGGCAGGACCGAAGCCCCTCCGGCGGTCCCGGGCTCCAGTGCGTCGAGTGCCCTGCGCAGTCCGGTGAGTTTGCGCTCCAGGTGGGCCGCGGTCGCCACCACGCCGGCGTCGGCCGCATCCTCGCCGAGCTGCTTCGTCAGCGCCTCGGCCTGCTCCTCGACCGCCGCGAGCCGGGCGGAGAGCTCGGCCAGCAGTCCGGCCGTCTCCTTGCCCGCGTCCACGCCGCCCGAGCTGCCGCCCTCCAGCTGGAGCCGCAGCAGGGCGGCCTGCTCCCGCAGTTGGCAGTTCTTCGTGTACAGCTCCACGAAGACCGAGACCTTGGCCCGCAGCACCCACGGGTCGAAGGGCTTGGAGATGTAGTCGACCGCACCCGCCGCGTAGCCGCGGAACGTGTGGTGCGGACCGTGGTTGATCGCGGTGAGGAAGATGATCGGGATGTCCCGGGTCCGTTCCCGCCGCTTGATGTGCGCGGCCGTTTCGAATCTGTCCATGCCCGGCATCTGGACATCCAGCAGGATGACCGCGAAATCGTCCGTCAGCAGCGCTTTGAGCGCTTCCTCCCCCGACGACGCCCGGACCAGTGTCTGATCGAGCGCGGAGAGGATGGCCTCCAGCGCCAGCAGATTCTCCGGCCGGTCGTCGACCAGGAGGATCTTGGCCTTCTGCACCATGCCCTGTCCTCCTCGCCCCGGCATGGGGCCTCCCCGGCTCCGGGTTCCGGCCTGTGCGCCGGACCCCGCCCCAGAGGACGGCATCCTTGCGCCGTCCGTCCTTGTGCCGGTCATCGTAGCCCCAGTCCCGAGATCGCCACACCCTGTCACCAAGATGTCACTGTGCACGAAGCGCAAACGCGGCGGGAGAGCAGAAGGTTCCCCGTTCGCCGCCCTCCCACACCGCCCCGGGCTGGGTGAGTCGGCGATCGGCGCCCTTCCGCTCTCCCGACGATCACTTGCCGCGCATCCACTGCTCCATCACCGACAGCAGGTAGTCGGGATCGACCGGCTTGGTGACGTAGTCGGAAGCACCGGAATCGATCGCCTTCTCCCGGTCCCCCTTCATCGCCTTCGCCGTCAACGCGATGATCGGCAGCCCGGCGAACTGCGGCATCCGCCGGATCGCCGAGGTCGTCGCGTACCCGTCCATCTCGGGCATCATGATGTCCATCAGTACGACCGTCACGTCGTCGTGCTGCTCCAGGACTTCGATGCCCTCCCGCCCGTTCTCCGCGTACAGCACGGCCAGTCCGTGCTGCTCCAGCACGCTGGTGAGCGCGAAGACGTTGCGCACGTCGTCGTCGACGATGAGCACCTTCTCGCCGTGGAAGTCGTACGTCCGGGGCACCACCGGAAGATCCTCCTCCGCGCTGCCCCAGCCGTCCTCGGCCCCCACCACGTTCGGCTGGCCCGGCACCGCCGTACGCGGCTCCAGATCGCTCGCCGCCTTGCGCCGCCGCCGGAACAGCGCGGCCCCGCCGCCCTGCCCCGGCCCGGCCGGCTCGGCCGCCGACAGCGCCGGCCGCACCTGCTGCGCCTGGACCGACGGCATGGCCGAAGGCCCCGCCTGAGTACCCGGCAGCGCCGGTCGGCCTCCGTCCAGCGACCTGCGGTACAGCTCGCCGCGGGCGCCGCCGGGGGTCGGCGGCGCGTACCCCTGCGGAGGCAGCTCGCTCGGGTGCAGCGGCAGGTACAGCGTGAAGGTGGACCCGCGGCCGGGCTCGCTGGCCGCGTGGATCTCGCCGCCCAGCAGCCGGGCGATCTCCCGGCTGATGGACAGCCCCAGCCCGGTGCCGCCGTACTTGCGGCTCGTCGTCCCGTCCGCCTGCTTGAACGCCTCGAAGATCACCAGCATCTTGCTCGCGGCGATACCGATCCCGGTGTCGGTGACCGAGAAGGCGATCAGGTCCGCGTCCGCCTCCCGCAGCGAACCGGCCTCCAGCAGCTGCTCGCGGATCGCGGCGGGCACATCGGCGCCGGCCGGCCGGATCACCAGCTCCACCGCCCCCGTGTCGGTGAACTTCACCGCGTTGGACAGCAGGTTGCGCAGCACCTGGAGCAGCCGCTGCTCGTCGGTGTGCAGCGTGGCGGGCAGCTCCGGGGAGACCCGTACCGAGAAGTCCAGGCCCTTCTCCGCGGTCAGCGGCCGGAAGGTCGCCTCCACGTAGTCCACGAGCTGGACCAGCGCGATCCGGGTCGGCGAGACGTCCATCTTCCCGGCCTCGACCTTCGACAGGTCGAGGATGTCGTTGATCAGCTGGAGCAGGTCCGAACCCGCGCCGTGAATGGTCTCGGCGAACTCCACCTGCTTCGGCGAGAGGTTCCCCTCCGCGTTGTCGGCGAGCAGCTTGGCCAGGATCAGCAGCGAGTTGAGCGGGGTCCGCAGCTCGTGCGACATGTTCGCCAGGAACTCGGACTTGTAGCGCATCGAGACCGCGAGCTGCTCGGCACGTTCCTCCAGGACCTGCCGGGCCTCCTCGATCTCGGTGTTCTTCACCTCGATGTCCCGGTTCTGCTGGGCCAGCAGCTCGGCCTTCTCCTCCAGCTCCGCATTGGCGGCCTGCAGGGCCTTCTGCCGGTTCTCCAGCTCGTCGGAGCGCTCGCGCAGCTGCTCGGTCATCTCCTGCGACTGCTTCAGCAGCATCTCCGTCTTGGAGTTGACGCTGATGGTGTTGACGCTCGTACCGATCATCTCGGCGATCTGGCTGAGGAAGTCCTTCTGGATCTGCGTGAACGGCGTGAAGGAGGCCAGCTCGATGACGCCGAGCACCTTCCCCTCGAAGAGCACCGGCAGGACGATCACGTGCGCCGGCGGCGCCTCGCCCAGGCCCGAGGAGATCTTCAGGTAGCCCGGCGGGGTGTTCTCGACGAGGATCATCCGCTTCTCCTCGGCGACCGCCCCGATCAGCCCCTCCCCCGGCCGGAACGACATGGGCATCTGACCGCCCGCGTAGGCGTAACTCCCGCGCATCCGCAGCTCGTACGAGCCGTCCGCGCCCCCGTCCGTCCCGATCTCGGTGGTGCCGCCGGCCGGCAGCGCCAGGAAGAAGGCGCCGTGCTGCGCGGAGACCACCGGGGTCAGCTCGCTCATGATCAGCGAGGCCACGTCGTCGAGCTCCCGGCGGCCCTGCATCAGGGCCGAGATCCGGGCGAGGTTGCCCTTGAGCCAGTCCTGCTCCTTGTTGGCCAAGGTGGTGTCGCGCAGGTTCGCGATCATCGTGTTGATGTTGTCCTGGAGGACCTGGATCTCGCCCGCCGCGTCCACGTCGATCTTCAGGTTGAGGTCGCCGCGGGTCACCGCGGTGGCCACGGCCGCGATCGCGCGCACCTGCCGGGTGAGGTTCCCGGCCATCTCGTTCACGGACTCCGTCAGGTCCCGCCAGGTGCCGTCTACGTCACGGACGCGGGCCTGGCCGCCCAGGATTCCCTCGGTGCCCACCTCACGGGCCACCCGCGTCACCTGGTCGGCGAACGAGGACAGTTGGTCCACCATCGTGTTGATGGTGGTCTTGAGCTCCAGGATCTCGCCGCGGGCATCGATGTCGATCTTCTTGGTCATGTCGCCCTTGGCGATGGCGGTCGTGACCATGGCGATCTGCCGCACCTGACCGGTGAGGTTGGAGGCCATGAAGTTCACCGAATCGGTGAGGTCCTTCCACGTCCCCGAGACGCCCGGCACGTGCGCCTGACCGCCCAGACGGCCCTCCGTACCCACCTCGCGGGCCACCCGGGTCACCTCGTCCGCGAACGAGGACAGGGTCTTCACCATCGTGTTGACGGTGTCGGCGAGCTGTGCGACCTCGCCGCGCGCCTCCACCGTGACCTTCTTCGTCAGGTCACCGTTGGCGACCGCCGCCGACACCTGCGAGATGTTGCGCACCTGGGAGGTCAGGTTGTTGGCCATCAGGTTGACGTTGTCCGTCAGGTCCTTCCAAATGCCCGTCACCCCGCGCACCCGGGCCTGACCGCCGAGGATGCCCTCGGAGCCCACCTCACGGGCCACCCGCGTCACCTGCTCCGCGAACGACGACAGCTGGTCCACCATCGTGTTCACGGTGGTGACCAGCTCGAGGATCTCGCCCTTGGCATCGACGGTGATCTTCTTGGAGAGGTCGCCCATGGCCACCGCCGTGGTCACTTCGGCGATGTTGCGCACCTGGGACGTGAGGTTGTTCGCCATGAAGTTGACGGACTGGGTGAGGTCCTTCCAGGTACCGGAGACACCCTTGACCTCCGCCTGGCCGCCCAGGATGCCCTCGGTGCCCACCTCGCGCGCCACCCGGGTCACCTGCTCCGCGAAGTTCGAGAGCTGGTCGACCATCGTGTTGAGGGTGTTCTTCAGCTCCAGGATCTCGCCGCGCGCATCCACGTCGATCTTCTGCGACAGGTCACCGCGGGCCACCGCCGTCGCGACCTGGGCGATGTTGCGCACCTGCGAGGTCAGGTTCCCGGCCATGCCGTTCACCGAGTCCGTGAGGTCGCGCCATACGCCGGCCACCCCGGGCACCTGCGCCTGACCGCCCAGGCGACCCTCGGTACCCACGTCGCGGGCCACCCGGGTCACCTGCTCGGCGAAGGCCGAGAGCTGGTCGACCATCGTGTTGATGGTGTTCTTCAGCTCCAGGATCTCGCCCCGGGCGTCCACGTCGATCTTCTGCGACAGGTCACCGCGGGCCACCGCCGTCGTCACCTGGGCGATCTGGCGCACCTGCGAGGTCAGGTTCCCGGCCATGAAGTTGACGGAGTCGGTGAGCTCCTTCCAGGTACCGGACACCCCCTCGACCCGCGCCTGACCGCCGAGGCGGCCCTCCGTACCCACGTCCCGCGCCATCCGCGTGACCTGGTCGGCGAAGGAGGACAGCTGGTCCACCATCGTGTTCACGGTGTTCTTCAGCTGGAGCATCTCGCCGGAGACGTCCACGGTGACCTTCTGCGACAGGTCGCCGTTGGCGACCGCCGTCGTCACCTGCGCGATGTTGCGCACCTGCCCGGTGAGGTTGCGGAAGGCGGTGTTCACCGAGTCGGTGAGGTCCTTCCACGTCCCCGCCGCCCCCGGCACCTGCGCCTGACCGCCCAGCTCACCCTCGACGCCGACCTCACGGGCCACACGCGTCACTTCCGCGCCGAAGGAGGAGAGTTGGTCCACCATCGTGTTGACGGTGTTCTTCAACTCCAGCATCTCGCCAGCCACGTCGACGGTGACCTTCTGCGACAGGTCGCCGTTGGCCACCGCCGTCGTCACCTGCGCAATGTCGCGCACCTGGGTGGTGAGGTTGCGGAAGACCGTGTTCACCGAGTCGGTGAGGTCCTTCCACGTCCCCGCCGCCCCCGGCACCTGCGCCTGACCGCCCAGCAGACCCTTGGCCCCGACCTCGCTCGCCACGCGCGTGACCTCGTCCGCGAAGGTCCGTAGCGTCTCGGTCATCTGGTTGATCGTTTCGGCCAGCTGCGCCACCTCGCCGCGCGCGCTGACCCGTACCTTCTGCGACAGGTCGCCGTTCGCGACCGCCGTGGTCACCTGCGCGATCCCGCGCACCTGGGCCGTGAGGTTCCCGGCCATGGTGTTGACCGAGTCGGTCAGGTCCTTCCACACGCCCGCGACCCCGGGCACCTTCGCCTGGCCGCCCAGCTCGCCCTCCGTACCCACCTCGCGGGCGACGCGGGTCACCTCGGAGGAGAACGACGACAGCTGGTCCACCATCGTGTTCACGGTGTTCTTCAGCTGGAGCATCTCGCCGGCCACGTGCACCGTGACCTTGCGCGACAGATCGCCCTTGGCGACCGCCGTCGTGACGAGAGCGATGTCACGCACCTGGGCGGTGAGCCGGTACGCCATCGTGTTGACGGAGTCGGTCAGATCCTTCCAAGAACCCGACATCCCGCGCACCTGGGCCTGACCACCGAGCTTGCCCTCGGTACCCACCTCCAGCGCCACGCGCGTCACTTCGTCGGTGAACGCCGACAGCTGGTCGACCAGGTTGTTGACCGTGCGCCCGACCTTCAGGAACTCCCCGCGCAGCGGATGTCCGGCCCCTTCGGCCGCCTGCGTCCGCAGGTCCATCCGCTGGTCCAGATCGCCCTCGGCCACCGCCGACAGCACCCGGCCCACCTCGGACACCGGCCGGGCCAGATCGTCCACCAACTGGTTCGAGGCATCGATCGCGGCCGCCCAGGAGCCTTCACAGGCACCCGTTTCCAGCCGTTCGCTCAGCTTGCCCTCGCGGCCCACCATCCGCCGCACCCGGGACAGCTCCCCGGTCAGGTGGAGGTTGCGGTCGGCCACCTCGTTGTAGACGGCGGCGATCTCCGCCATCACGCCCTCGCCGGACACCGTCAGCCGCTTGCGGAAATTCCCGTCCCGCATCGACACCAGGGCCGTGAGCAGCCGGTTGAGAGCGGCGGTATCGACCTCCGTCGTGCCACTGCGCCGGGAACGCCCGCCCTTCGGCCTCGTTCCCGTACGCCGTACCGCTGCGCCAGACTCCACCGTGTCCCTCCCGAAGGGGTCGACCACTCTTCCACCGGACGCCCGACTCATCTACGAGCCGACCTTGCAAGCCCGCCCAGTGTTTCACCCTGGCCGAACCCGGCCATAACACTTCGGCACCATCGCACACCCGCCGTACCCTGCGGGTGGAATCCCCCACGACGGCACCATGCCGACCGCGAAGGTAAGTAACCTGGCACCCGATGTCCAACCGCGTCGAAGGAGACTCGTGATCACGGCACGGGCGGCTGCCAGCTTCGATCCCCTCGGGCGCTCGGTCGCCGCCGCCCGCGGGTTCGTCCGCGACACCCTGCACGGCTGGGGCTTCGCGGACATCGTCGACGACGCGGTGGTCCTCACCAGCGAGCTCGTCACCAATGCCGTGGTCCACGCCGGCACCCGGGCCGAGGTCCTGTGCCTGCGCGCCGACGGCGGCGTACGGGTCGAGGTCGCCGACCGCTACCCGGAGCGCGAGCTCCCGCTCCAGCACCCCGGCGATCGCCCCTACGCCGACCCCGACCGCGAGAACGGCCGCGGCCTGATGCTGTGCGCCGCCCTCGCCACCCGCTGGGGCGTCGAGTACACCGCCACCCACAAGCACGTGTGGTTCCGTCTCGATCTGCCAGACCGGCCGGTCGGTACCCGCTCCGCGGGCCCCGTCGTCCCCGACCAGCTGCTCCCCCTGGCCGACAGTCGGGTCCGCGTCGCCGTCCTCCAGATCGACGCGGACGACGCCATCTCCGCCTGGAACGAGGACGCCGAGCACATCTTCGGCCACCCCGCCGAGAAGGCGCTCGGCCGCCCGCTCGCCGAGCTCGCCGCCTGGCCCCAGACCCCCGGCACCGGAACCGGCATCGCCGAGGCCCTGCGCCTGTCCCGCTGGGAGGGCAGCTACGGCGTCCGCGGCGCCGACGGCCGCGTCATCCCCGTCTTCGCCTCGCACCTGCGGGTCCGCGACGCCCACGGCGAACCGTCCATCGTCTGCCTCCTCGTCCACGACGACGAGCGCGCCCTGCTACAGACCCCGGTACGGGTACCCACCTCCGAAGGCGGCCACTTCACCGAGCCCCGCCCCACGGACCCCTTCGAGGTCTTCATCGGCTCCCCCGCCCCCGACGACCTGGACGGGCTCCTCCAGCGCACCGTGGAGCGCGCCCGCGACCTCCTCGACGCCGACTCCGCCTTCCTGCTGCTCGCCACCGACGACGAGACCGAGCTGGAGGTCCGCGCCACCACCGGCCTGCCCTCCACCCGCCAGCGCTTCGCCCGCGTCCCCGTCGAGGCCGGCACCAACCGCTACGGCTCCGCCCGCATGCCCGCCGTCCACGACGACCTCATCGCCTCCCCCGGAGCCGTGCCGCTCCTCGAGGCCACCGGCATGCGCTCCGCCGTCACCGTCCCCCTGAAGGTGGAAGGCCGCCTCACCGGCTCACTCGGCGTCGCCGCCGAAACTCCCGGCCGCTACTCCAACGAAGAAGCCCTGCACCTCCAGTTCGCCGCCGACCGCATCGCCCTCGCCGTCGAATCCGCTCGACTCGGCGAACTGGAGCGCCTGCGCCGCGGTTCCCTCTCCTTCCTCGTCGAGGCCTCCGACCTGCTGGCCGGCACCCTCGACCGGGACCAGACCCTGGCCCTCATGGCCCAGATGACCGTCCCGACCCTGGCCACCTGGTGCGCCGTCTACACGATCGCCGACCAGTCCTCCGATCCGTACCTCTCCTACGTGCTCCACGAGGACGAGGAACGCATCGACGGCCTGAAGGACCTGCTGTCCCGGCTCAGCCCGCCCGAACCGGTCCGCGAGGCCGGCGCCCGCCCGTGGCCGGAGGCGACCGCCGCGGTCGGCGGCGAGACGGTGGTCCTGCCCCTCCTCGCCCGCAACCGCGTGATCGGCATGCTGACCCTCGGCAAGCCGCGGGAGGAGCACTTCCGTCAGGAGATCCTCGAACTCGCCGAGGACCTCTCCCGCCGCGCCGCCCTGGCCCTCGACAACGCCCGCCTGTATTCGGAGCGCACCGCGATCAGCCGCTCCCTCCAGCGCAGCCTGTTGCCGCCCGGCTCCCCCGCGATCCCCGGCATGGAGGTCGAGGTGATCTACCGCGCGGCCGGCGAGGGCAACGAGGTCGGCGGTGACTTCTACGACGTCTTCCCGATCCGCGACGGCGCGTACGGCTTCGCCATCGGCGACGTCTGCGGTACGGGCCCGGAGGCCGCCGCCGTCACGGGCCTCGCCCGGCACGCGCTGCGCCTGCTGGCCCGCGAGGGCCTCGGCGGCCCGGCGGTCCTCGAACGCCTCAACGCGGCCATCCTCGACGAGGGCACCCGCAGCCGCTTCCTCACCCTCCTCTACGGCGAGCTCCACCCCCAGCCCGACGGCGGCGCGCTGATGAAGGTCGTCTGCGCGGGCCACCCGCTGCCGCTGCGCCTGCGCCCGAACGGCCAGGTCGACGCTGCCGCGGACCCGCAGCCGCTGCTGGGCGTGATCGACGACCTTGACCTCTACGAACAGACCCTCACCCTCGACCCGGGCGATGTGCTGCTCTGCGTCACCGACGGTGTGACCGAACGCCGCGAGGGCACCCGCATGCTGGGCGACGACGGCCTCACCGAAGTCCTCACCACGTGTACGGGCCTCACCGCGGGCGCGGTCGCCTCCCGCGTCCTGCGGGCGGTGGAACGCTTCGCCGCGGAACCCGCGTCGGACGACATGGCGATCCTCGCTTTCCGCGTCCCGGAACAGCGCATGGGCGAATAGTCGGGGCCCGTCTCCGCAAAGACCTGGGCCCGGCGTGCGCCGGGCCCAGGCTCAGTTCAGTTCAGTTCAGTTCGCGGAAGTACGGGTCCGGCGACGCCCGGTCTTCACTCCGGACGGGCCGACGCAACCTGGCGGGTGGCCGAACGCAGTGCGAATGCCATCACCAGCTCGAACACGCCCAGCAGGACGAGCCAGAGTCCCAGCAGCCGTGTCAGGGCCACGGCGGAGTCCACCGGGAAGCAGAGCACGACGATTCCGGCGACGGCGCCGAGAGCCCCCAGGCCGAACTGCAGGCCCCGGTGCACCAGCGTGTGGTCGGCGATCGCGGTGAACGCCGCGAGCACTCCGGACAGCAACCAGAACACGCCGATGATCAAGCTCAGTGCGCCGATCGTCTGCATCGGATGGCGCAACACCAGGACGCCCGCCAGGAACGCGAGCATGGCGATCAGGACACCCGCCAGCCTGCTCCCGCCGTCGCGACTGTGCGAGAAGGCGGTGACGAACCGGAACGCGCCCGCCACCAGGAACTGCAGACCGATGATGACGGCCAGGATGTGCAACGTCTCGTCGGGCCAGACGAGCACCAGGATACCGGGGATCAGGGTCGCGAGGGCGAAGCCGAGTGCCCAGTGCCACGTGCTCCCGATGTGTTTGAGGACGTCCTCGGGATCGCCCTGCGTGTGCTGTGGCGCCGCTGCGTCGGGGGGTACGGTCATCACGCCTCCTGGGCCAGCCGAGCGGCCCTTGGGGGCACCTCGAAGCCGCCGGACGTACCTTATCTACCCTTCACATCCATGGTAGGCAGCTCTGGTACGGCCCGCCCCTCCGGCCCTCGGAGGCCTGTGCCGGCCGTGCCACACGGGCACGTCCATGAGCCTTCTCCAACCTCAGGTCGAGGCGTGGTGAAGGACGAAAGCGGTCTTCACGAGGCCGTTCCCGGTGGCACGCACCAGAGATGGGCCCCTCCCCCGTTCGTTCAGGAAGCCCGGATCGCCCGATCGATCTCCGCGCCGGTGCGGGCCACGACGACGGGCCACTCGTCCCTGAGGGCGGCAGGCAGAAGGTCGCGGTCCTCGTCCCGCTGAATCAGGGTTGGTCCGCCCGGGATGACGAGCACGGCATCCAGCCGGCGCAGCAGGACGGCCAGGAGGTCCATGATTCCGCCGCCTCCGAAGCGGTTGAAGGTGATGTTGCCCGGGCTGGAGAAGAACACACCTGCCTCCTCCCCTTTCGCCGTACGCACCTGCAGGAAGTTCGTCCGGGGGTCCCGTGCCACCACATAGGGGGCGAGGACCTCGTGCGCAGCACTCATGTCCAGCGGCGTCGGATCACCGTTCTCGAACCGGCACACAAAGATGTCGAAACTCATGGATTCCTTTCTAGCCTCAGGTTCCGTGCCGGAAAACAAAAAAGGCCCCCGCCAATTGGCGGGGGCCTTTTTCATTGGAGCCCTTTAACGGAATCGAACCGTTGACCTTCTCCTTACCATGGAGACGCTCTACCGACTGAGCTAAAAGGGCGGGTTGTTCGGCGGCGTCCTACTCTCCCACAGGGTCCCCCCTGCAGTACCATCGGCGCTGAAAGGCTTAGCTTCCGGGTTCGGAATGTAACCGGGCGT
>NZ_JBIVTH010000037.1:0-38258 GCF_044756625.1 Streptomyces sp. NPDC091682
AAGATGGCCTCCGCGGGTGCGGACTGGAAGACCAACCCGGCCACCCAGATCAAGTGGGGCCTGGACTACATGAACGACCGCTACGGCAGCCCGGTTGGCGCCTGGAACTTCTGGTCCGCCAACCACTGGTACTAAGCCACCAGCGGACAACCATACTGACGAGAACGCCCGGCCCGGACTCCCCGGCCGGGCGTTCTTGCGTCCGCGTCCGCAGCCGGCCGACGCCCATCTCACCGATAGCGCGGCCGTTGACCTGACCCGCCAGCACGTCGTTGACGGAAACAGCTACCACCTGTACCTGTACGGCCTGCAGCCCGATGTGAGCATTGAGGTGGCCATCCGGGTCTGGGACGCCGCTCGGCAACCATCAGCCGATGTGGAGGGGGTCCGCCCGGTGGAAATTGAATCCCGGACCGGGATCTTGGTGGTCGGCCAACTCACCTGCGGACCTGCTGGAGGGATGACGCTGCCCCGCCCCGGTGTGTAAGAAGGGCACGCCTCGTGGGCGGGGCGTGTGGCCACCGCGACCTCCTACGCCGAAACCCTTCGCCGGATCGACATCGACTGGACCGCCGACCAGATCGGTCAGGCCTGGGAGCGAAACCCCGTCCCCGAGCAGTACACCCTCGACCTCCGGTTCGTCAGATAACCCGAAGACGAAGACGAAGATGAGGGTGAGGGGGACGGTGAGGAGTGATTGCAGGGCCCGGCGTCCGGGGTCTGCGGCCCGCCGGACCGCTCACCGCCACGCCAGCCCGGCCCCGGCTCCCGGTCGCCGGGCTCCGGTGGACAGGCGTGGGCAGGGTTGGACAGTCACCCACTCTGTAAGGCCTGGTGAGTGGACACTGCTCGACGTGAGTCTGTGCTCCATGGAGGCCGCGCTCACACCGGCGGCCGACACGACCGGACCCGCCTTCTTTGGAGCATCCATCATGACGTCCCGCGCGCTGCGTACCCTCACTGTGTTGACCGCCACCGCTACCCTCTGCGCCACCGCTGCCGCCGCCGCTATTGCTGCTCCCGCTGCTTCTGCTGCTGGGCAGGATGATGGTCGGCGCATGTCGGGTGTCGCGGTTGCTTGGGCCCGCGCTTGGAACGGTAGTGACCCCCAGGCTTTGGGTGCCCTGTTCACCGTTGATGGCACCTATTCCGACGAAGCCGTCGGTGCCACTTTCCGTGGGCGCAAGGAGATCGCGGGGTGGAAGGCTCGTGCTGACGCTCTCATCGACAACGTCCATGTCACCATCCGTACGACCCGTCTCGATGGCGACCGCATCACGGTTCGGGCCGTGTATTCCGGTCATCTCAAGGGTGCGCCCAAGCCCTTCGCCGTGCCGATGACCACGGAGCTCGTCTTGGACGAGAATCACTGCCGGATCGCTTCTGATCAGGATCACTACAGCCTGGCCACCGTCCTCGCCCAGTCCGGCCTGCCTGCCGACTGGACCCCGCCCACCACCTGATGCCACTGCCTGTGGGTGAGGCGTGTGTCGGGCGGCTTCCGGGAGTGCCTGACGGGCCGGTCCTTGGGGTGTCGGCGAGAACCGTGCCACCAGCCGTAAACGGCGGTGATCTCGCGGGGCGCCACCCGGGTGGGTGAGTCCGGGGCGCTACGGCTTCGGTGTGTGAAGTCCCGGGCGGACGACCGACGACTGTGGCCCGTACTCCGTGGGATCCGGATGAGCTCGTCGAGCACTGGACGCTACTGAAGGACGAGCAGGCACTCGTGTCCGGCAAACGCGGGGCGACGGCCGGTTCACCCGAACCGGCCGTACTGCCGCGACAGGCGGTGGAGTTCGTTGCCCGGCAGGTGCAGGTTCCTGCCTCGGAGCTCGGTCTCTACGAGTGGACGGTCCGCACGTTCGAGTACACCGCGCTCAGATCCGGGAGCACCTCGTCTTCCGCGAGTGCAGCGCCGCGGAAGCGGAGACGCTGACCGCATATCTGGCCGAGCATGTCGCGCACAAGGAACGCAGTCCCGAGCAGGTCCGGTTGGAGCTGCTGGCGCGCTGCCGCGCCGAGAGCATCGAGCCGCCCACCCCGGGCCGGTGCGACCGGATCAGTACCGACGATGCCGGGTCCGCGGGCGGCGACGCCGAGGCTGCTGGCTGTCCTTCCGCATGAGCGGGAGCGGGAGATCCCCGACACGCTGGCGGAACTGCCGATCTTCGCCCGGGACCGTTGGCCGGGTTCGTAGCGGGGGATGCAGGCATCCGCGACCGAAGAGCTCGAAGACTGCCCTCGCTCCATGTCTGCAGCCACCGCTGCACCGACCGGACGCTGACCCGCAGCTCCTTGGCGATCAACGCGCTTGCCTCACCCAGCGCGAACCGTTCCGCAGCCTGAAGCCGTAACCCCTCGCGGAGCTACTGCCGTTCGGCGGTCAGCCCGGGGTTGTGGATGCTGCACGTCGCGGTGATGCCGCAGCCAATGGCCAGCCGCCAGCCCCTATGACACCAGGAACTCAACCTCAGTAGGGCCTCTTAGCGGCGGCGGCGCTTGCCGAGGTGCAGGGCGAGCCCGGCGGTGGCGAGTCCGGCGGTCGTCGCGGCGGCGACGCCGGCCGCCATGAAGCCGTTGCGCGAGTTCCAGGACAGTACTGACCAGCGGGATTGCGCGGATAGTAGCGAGCCTGTGCTGAGCCAGGAAGCGGTGGAGAGCATGGACAGGGAGGAGCCGATGGAGGCGGCGGAGAGCGCGCAGCCCACGGAGCCGATGGACAGTACCGAGCCCACAGAGCCGATTGAAAGTACCGATCCCACGGAGCCGATCGACAGCACCGAGTCTTTCGACCAGAGGGATAGGTAGGAGCCGTTGCTGCGGCACCGCGAGTCCGTCCACGCGCGAGATGTGGTCACGGTCCCATCCTGACAGGGAGGGGAGCCGTGGGGGATCGGTACTCGCCGGGCGGATCGTTTCTGTGGCCTGTGCTTCCAGGATTCGGGCGGGCTGGAGACTTTGGGGCGGGCGGAGCCGACCGGAATCGAACCGGTGTCCTCGCGATGTTGGAGACCGCGCGCGTCGACCTCTGCGCTACGGCTCCGCCCGTTTCGAGATCGTAGCCGGTGCTGCTCGGTGGTTGGTGGGTGGTGTTCGGAGGTCGGTGGTGTTCGACGTCGGGCCGGTACACCCCGCTCGGTGGCCGCCCTTTAGCGCGGGCAGCCGCGGAGGTGCTGAGCTGCGGTTGTTGACGGCCGTACGGGAGCACCTTCCACTGAACGCGGACCAGCGCCCCAAGCGCCAAGTAGGGGTGTCGGACCCAGGAGGTCGGGCGCAGCAGAGCGCCCAGAGCCGTCGGATCCGTCATGACCTCCGTACCGACTCCTCGTATGACCCAGCCTCAGCCCCGTGGCTCACTCGCGTGAGGTGCGACTCAGGACAGCGCGGACGGTTTGCGGGGCGGGGGGACCTGACGCAGCAGTTCCCACAGGGGGCGGGAGCCGGCGGCCCATTCGGCGAGGAGCCTGCGGTCCACCAGGTGCAGGCGCTGCGACTTCGCGAAGTCGACCGCGTTGCTCGTGATCCGGCCGTTGGTCAGCATGACCAGCACATCACCGCCATGGACCTGACGGCCGGTCCCGTTGAGGACATGAAGATCGGGCGTGCCGACCGGCTTTCCGGCCCAGCCGTCCCTGCGGTGCTTGCACTGGATCACCCACCGGCGCCCGTAGGGGTCCGTGGCTTTCACGTCGGCTCCGTTGTCTCCGCAGCCGCCGACCTGCTGCGCGTCCTGGTAGCCGTCGCGCTGCATGAGGTCGCGCACCGCGAACTCGAACTGCCGATGATGCAGACGATCCAGCTGGCCGACCGCGTACCGCAGCCCCTGTGCCCTGGCCCGCTCCGACCGTGTCGCGTCACTGCGGCGCCGCCACCAGGCCGCCGCCGCGGCGGAAGCGGCCAGCAACGTGAGGACCACGACCCAGGGGTGGGCGGCCAGCCACCGCAAGGCTGCTGCCGCCAGGCTGAGCACGACCGTGGCTGCGAGCGCGGCGAGGACCACTTGCTCCAGGTGCTGGTTCTTCCGCCGCCGGGAGCTGCTGGGGCGGCGGCTGGCACGCCGGGTAGGGCGGCGGCTGCCGGTCACTGGCCGGCCTGGGAAGCGCCGCTGACCAGCTGGCCGAGGAAGCTGGCGATGCCCTGGCCGACGTCGGTGGGGGCAAGGACGATGCCCAAGGCCAGGACGATGACCACGGTCATCTTCTCGTCGGACCGGCTCCGGGCCTCGGTGCGGCGGCGCAGCCTCAGGAAGACGATGAACGCCAGGAGCACCGCCATGTTGATCGTGAGCAAGCGCCCAGTCCCCTCGTCCGAAGCAGTACGGGGCAGTGGACGACAGCCCCTGTCCTTGTGTAGCGGGAGGTCAGCGCCGCTGTGACCAGATCGCCGGGGATTGGCGGCAATGCGCTGCACTGGCCGGCTTCGGCCGGCCCTGTGTTCGGGATGTTCCATCGCGCTGGAGCGCCTACCGGTCGCTTGCGGAGCAGGTGACGGGCGCGGGCGGTTGATCAGGTGCCAATACGCGGGAACCGTGAAGTCGACGCCTGCTGCCATCTCCACCGGGTCGAGTGGCGCCGGCGGATTCCGCAGGACAGCTGCTCCTCTGAAACGCGCAGTGAGGTGGGCCAGGGCGTCTCAGGGCTCAGCGAGGCCCAGGCAGACCGCTGGCATTCGCCGGCTCAGGACCACTGGCCCCGCGATGTGCAACTGCACGGAGCTCGCGTCGGCATCGTCGGGGCCGGCTGGGTGGGCTTTCGGTGGTCGATGCGGGGCGCCGCGAACCGAACCGGAACCTCAGGTCGGCCGCCGGCCCGAGGACATCCTCAACGCTGTCCGTCCTCGTCGTGCAGCCCGAGGAACACCACCAGGGCCCGCCCCTCGTCCGTGCTGATGAGCTTCAGCCGCGGCTCCGTCATGGAACGGCGTCCAGTAGATCCAGGGTCTCGTCACATGCCCGGATCAACATCGGGGCCGCCCGGAACGTCACCGGCGCCGGTGCAGCAGGGCACCCTCGTCTTCCATCTCTTTCCGTCTTCCCGCCGATGCGGCCGCTGCCGACATCGGCGGGCCTCCGCGACCGGCGCCCGACCGGCACGGTCGGACCAGGCGGCTCAGGCCGTCTGCCGCCACCCGCCACCCGCCGCCCTCCGTCCGCGTGGTGGGTGCTTTGGGTCGCGTGTGGCCGGAACTCGCCTGGGGTGGGGGAATGAGGGGCTACGTGCTGGTAACTTACGCGAGTTGATCAAGGTCGGGGTGCGGTCGACCACGCTCCCGGCCGGAGCCACCCCCCTCCTCAGTCAAGGAACCACATTGGCACGTACCGTCCGTACGACGGCCCTCGTCCCCGTCACGGCCCTCGCACTCAGCCTCTCCCTCCTCGGCGCCGCAGCCCCCGCGTCTGCCGCGGGCGCCCCCACGCCGCACCTGGACTCGGTCGAGCAGACCCTGCGTCAGGTCTCGCCGGGCCTGGAGGGCTCGGTGTGGGAGCGCACTGCCGGCAATCAGCTCGGCTCCTCCGTCCCCGGCGGCGCTGACTGGCTGCTCCAGACCCCCGGCTGCTGGGGTGACGCCACGTGCGCGGAGCGACCCGGATCGCGCCGCCTCCTGGAGAAAATGCGCCAGGACATCGCCGGTGCCCGGGAAACGGTGGACATATCGACGCTGGCGCCCTTCCCCAACGGCGGCTACCAGGAGGCGATCGTCGCGGGCCTGAAGGAAGCCGCTCAGAAGGGCAACCGGCTGAAGGTGCGCGTCATGGTGGGCGCCGCGCCGATCTACCACTCCACGGTGATCCCTTCGTCCTACCGCGACGAGCTCCTCGCGAAGCTGGGCCCGGCGGCCGCGGGCGCCATTACCCTCAACGTGGCCTCGATGACCACTTCCAAGACCGCGTTCTCCTGGAACCACTCCAAGTTGGTCGTCGTGGACGGTACCTCGGTGATCACCGGTGGTATCAACAGCTGGAAGGATGACTACCTGGAGACCTCGCACCCGGTTGCCGACGTCGACCTCGCGCTGACCGGGCCCGCCGCGGGCTCCGCGGGCCGCTATCTGGACTCCCTGTGGGACTGGACCTGCCGCAACAAGAGCAACTGGGCCTCGGTTTGGTTCGCCGCCTCGCCCGGCGCGGACTGCATGCCCTCCCTGCCCAGGCCCGCTGCCCCGGCGGGCGGCGGGGACGTGCCCGCGCTCGCCGTCGGTGGCCTCGGCGTGGGCATTCGCCAGAGCGACCCGACCTCCTCCTTCCGTCCGGTCCTGCCCACGGCCGGCGACACCAAGTGCGGGATCGGGGTCCACGACAACACCAACGCCGACCGCGACTACGACACCGTCAATCCGGAGGAGAGCGCCCTGCGCGCCCTGGTCTCCAGTGCGACCTCGCACATCGAGATCTCCCAACAGGACGTGCACGCCACCTGCCCGCCGTTGCCCCGCTACGACGTGCGCCTCTACGACGCCCTCGCCGCCAAGCTCGTCTCCGGCGTGAAGGTCCGCATCGTCGTCAGCGACCCGGCCAACCGCGGCACGATCGGCAGCGGCGGCTACTCGCAGATCAAGTCGCTCTCCGAGGTGAGCGACGCCCTGCGCGGCCGCGTGGCGGCCCTGACCGGCGACGGCGGCCGGGCGCGGACGGCGATGTGCGAGAACCTCCAGTTGGCCACGTTCCGTGCGTCCGACCGGCCGACCTGGGCGGACGGAAAGCCCTACGCCCAGCACCACAAGCTGGTCTCGGTCGACGGATCGGCGTTCTACATCGGCTCCAAGAACCTGTACCCGTCCTGGCTCCAGGACTTCGGGTACGTCGTCGAGAGCCCGGCCGCGGCCGGACAGATCAAGAGCGACCTGCTGGATCCGCAGTGGCGCTACTCCCAGGCCACCGCGACGTACGACTACGCCCGCGGAATTTGCCAGGGCTGACACTCCAGGCACCGACCCCAGGCACCGACCCCAGGCTCCGGCCCCCAGGCCCCAGGCCCCAGGCCCCGGCTCCGGGGCCTTCGGGCCCCGGGGCTCCTGGCCCTGACTCTCCGACTCCGCCCCCGCCCCCGCCATGCCCGGCTCGTACCGCCGGGCGCGGCGGGGGCGGCTTCGTGCTGCCCGGGAATATCCCGGACGCACCCCCCGTTCCTGGTATAGTTGAACGGTAAACAATCTTGGAAGGGGATGGGAAGTCATGCAGTTCGGGATCTTCACCGTCGGTGACGTTACGGCCGACCCGACGACCGGACGCGTGCCGGGCGAGCACGAGCGCATCAAGGCGATGCTCGCCATCGCGCAGAAGGCCGAAGAAGTCGGCCTCGACGTCTTCGCCACCGGAGAGCACCACAACCCGCCGTTCGTCCCCTCCTCGCCGACCACGATGCTCGGCTACATCGCCGCACGCACCGAGAACCTGATCCTGTCCACCTCGACGACGCTGATCACCACCAACGACCCGGTGAAGATCGCCGAGGACTTCGCGATGCTCCAGCACGTCGCGGACGGTCGCGTCGACCTCATGATGGGCCGCGGTAACACCGGACCGGTCTACCCCTGGTTCGGCAAGGACATCCGCGACGGCATCGACCTCGCCATCGAGAACTACGCCCTGCTGCGCCGCCTGTGGGACGAGGACACCGTCACCTGGAAGGGTAAATTCCGCACCCCACTCCAGTCCTTCACCTCCACTCCGCGCCCCCTCGACGGCGTCGCGCCCTTCGTCTGGCACGGCTCCATCCGCTCCCCGGAGATAGCCGAACAAGCCGCCTACTACGGCGACGGCTTCTTCCACAACAACATCTTCTGGCCCGCTTCCCACACCGAGCAGATGATCAACCTGTACCGGGAGCGCTACGCCCACTACGGACACGGCACCCCCGAGCAGGCCATCGTCGGACTCGGCGGCCAGGTGTTCATGCGCAAGAACTCCCAGGAAGCAGTAAGCGAGTTCCGCCCCTACTTCGACAACGCGCCCGTGTACGGTCACGGCCCCTCCCTGGAAGAGTTCACCTCCCAGACACCTCTGACCGTCGGCTCGCCCCAGCAGGTCATCGAACGCACCCTGTCCTTCCGTGACTACGCCGGCGACTACCAGCGCCAACTGTTCCTGATGGACCACGCGGGCCTGCCCCTGAAGACCGTCTTGGAACAGCTCGACCTCCTTGGCGAAGAGGTCGTACCCGTCCTGCGCAAGGAGTTCGCGAACCTGCGCCCGGCCGGCGTACCGGACGCCCCGACTCACCCCGACCGTGTGGCGGCCGCCCGACAGGCCCCCCAGCAGGAGACGCAGGCATGAAACTCGTCGTCGTATCGGCAGGACTGAGCTCACCCTCCTCCACGCGCCTGCTCGCCGACCGGCTCACGGCCGAGACCCTCGGCCACCTGGACGCCGAACCCGAGGTCATCGAAGTGCGGGAACTGGCGACCCAGATCGCCCAACACCTCGTCACCGGCTTCCCGCCCGCCCCACTGGCCGCCGCACTCGACGCGGTGGCGGGCGCGGACGGCCTGATCGCCGTCACGCCGGTCTTCGCAGCCTCCTACAGCGGCCTGTTCAAGTCGTTCTTCGACCTCATCGACAAGGACGCCCTCACCGGCACCCCCGTCCTCCTCGGTGCGACAGGCGGCACCGCCCGACACAGCCTGGTCACCGAGCACGCCATGCGCCCGCTCTTCACCCACCTGCGCGCACTGGTCCTGCCCACCGCCGTGTACGCGGCCTCGCAGGACTGGGGAGAAGCGGGCCTGGCGCGGCGGATCACCCGCGCGGGCACGGAACTGGCCCGCTCCATGCGCCCCACCACCCCCAACACCATTCGCGGCACGGTCCTCGACACCGTTTTGGACGCGGCCCTCGACGTCGATACCGCTGCTGCGATCGCGCCCCGTTCATCGACCGGGGCGATCACCTCGGTGGACCCGACCCACGGATTCACGACGGTGTCCTTCGAGCAACGCCTGGCCGCGCTGCGCGGCGAGTAGTCCCACAGCGCTCCCATCCGAGGGGACGAACGGCGTCACCTCGGATGGGGCCGCCCGTTCCAGGGCCGGTGCAGCTCCGGGAGCCGGGCCTGCTGACGTCTCGGCGGATGCGAGCCTGGTCGGCGATGGCGATGGCGATGGCGATGGCGATGGCGTCGCGGGCGTCGGTCTTCAGGATGCGGCGGGACAGCAGCCGTCTACTGCCGGCGTTCAGCACCACCGTGTGGTGGTGCCTCTTGTCGATGTCCAGTCAGGCGCAGCTCTCGGGAACGGTTGCCCTCCGCTAGCTCATCGTCACATCCGTCCCACAGACGATCTCGCCGAGGTTGTCTTGCGCAGCGATCGAGCAACGCCCCGTACTCGGAGCCCCTGGGCTCCGCCGATCCTACGAACGACCGGTTTGCCCGTTCGAGTCCACCCAGAAGGTGAGACAGGCAACATGCCGCGTTCGGCGTAATCGACGGTTCGACCCGACTTCCTCCTCACGCTGTGACAGTCGATCACGCTCATGTCAGGAGGCCCGTGTGCACAGGTCCCGTGGGTGCGCGGCACTCCGTACCACCCCCGGAGACGGGCGGTGAGAGGCGCCCGCCCGGACGCGCCCCTCACGGCTGCCGCCGACGACGGCTTCCGGCCGGTCCCGCCGCCGGCATGGACGCGGTGGCTGCCCTTCGTCTACATCGCCTTCGTCCTCCTCCTGGAAGCCGCCCAGCAGCAGGAGTGGGCGGTCAGCTTCTTCCTCATCGCCCTGCCCGCCATCGCCGCATACGCCTTCGGCCCCCTCGCCGTGGCCGCGTTCACCGTCCTCGCGATCCTCCTGGAAGGCTGCCTCACCGCAATCTCCCACCATCTCGGCGAGACCCACCACGTCACCGCCGACATCGCCACCGCCGTCGTCGGCATCCTCGCGACCGCACTCGCCGCGCACCGCCGCAGCCAAGAACGCCACCTCGTCGACGCCAACTCCGTCGCCGAGGCCCTGATGCGGGCCCTTCTACGACCGGTGCCGCACCAGGTTGGGAACGTACTCGCAGCCTGCCTGTACCGGCCGAGCGAAGTCGGGACCATGGTGGGCGGCGACCTCTTCGACATCCGCGCCACCCGGGCGGGGGAGCGCGCCATCATCGGCGACGTCCGCGGCAAAGGGCTCCCGGCGGTCCGCACGGTCGCAGCGATCCTGGGCAGCTTCCGCGAAGCCGCGTGCGAGGCACACGACCTGCCGGCCGTCGCCGCCCGCCTGGAACGGGGCCTGGTCCGCGAGGCCGAGGAAATCCGGGACGCCGAACTGTTCGCGACCGCCGTGCTCATCGAGTACGACAGCCTGGCCCACCGGGTGACGGTCACCAACCACGGGCACGTGGAACCGGTGTTGATCTCCCGCGGCGAGGTGCGCACACTGGATGGTCCGCCAGCCCTACCCCTCGGTCTGGGCCAATTGGCCCAGACGGACAGACCGGTGCCGTGCAGCCACCGGTTCACCCGGGGCGACGTACTATTGCTGGTCACGGACGGCCTGGTGGAGGCCCGCGACACCGGCGGCGCCTTCTACCCCCTCGTGGAACGGCTGCGCCACCGCTTCGAAGGCCGCCCGGCACCCGGACCCGCCGACGTCGTCGACTTCCTCAACACCGACCTCCCCCGCCACACCCGCAACCTCCACGACGACGTCGCGATGCTCGCGATCGCCCCACACAGCCGCACCTGACACAGCTGACACACCTCGCGCGCCCCGCGCCACCACTCCTGCCGCCGGACACCGGCAGCCCGCCCCACATCAACGCCGCACGAGCACAGGCCCCGCGGCCGTCAAGAGCCGCACACCACGAAGGCCCCGGCATCGACCCGGGGCCTTCGTGTACTTCGCTGACCTACCCGTTCAACGACCCCGACCGCAGAAGGTCACGCACACAACGGAAGGGGCACACCCGAACCGGCCCGACCTGGACGGCACCTGCACCCCTCCTGGACGGCGCCCGCGCCCTACCTGAACAGACGGTCACCGGGGGCGGCCATGCGATGGGTCGTGCTGTGACGGTTCACCCAGTCACGGATGAGAGAGATGGAATTGGCGCACTGCCAACTGTCGTCGTACTCCCGCACTCCGGTGAACGCCCCGTAGCCCGCAATGATGCCGTCCACGCGCCCGTCGCCCAAGAGCTTGTCGACGTACCAGGGATCGTTGTAGGTGGTCGTCCAGGACAAGGTGGCCGCGAGCTGCCCGGCATCGCGGTCCGCGGCGCCCTTCTTCAGCTCCGCGCACGTGTAGTACGTCGCCTCCGTACAGTTCCCGAACCCCTTGGTGATGTCACTGTCGCCGTAGTCCATCACTCGACGACCGGTCGGGAACCCGGAACCGGACCGGTCGAACGCGCCCCGCACCCGGTCGCGAGTTCCGGTCGTCGTGATGCCCTCCAACGCACCGAGCCTGCCCTCCAGGCTCTTCCAGCCCCTGCCACCGACGTCCGGTGTGCTTCCACCGTGGTACTCGTAGAACCCGTAGAGCACCTGGATCCCTGCATCCGTCAACCGCTGCGCCTTGTCGCGCAGCCCGGCGACGCTGCACCCGCGGTTCTCCCGCTCCCCGCAGTAGTTCGGGTCCTTGATGTCCAGCCAGACCAGCGCCAGCCGGCGTCCTGCGCCGGCGTGCGAGAGAATGCGGTCGATCATGCTGTCGAAGCTGGGCCCCAGCCGGTTGTCACCGGCGGAGGAGCAGTCGTGATAGGCCCGCCATTCGTTCGGGTTCCACCAGGCGCACACGTCTATCTCGATGCTGTTCGCGCCGTGCTGGAGCGCGGCGTCCACACCGCCCAGGGTGTCGACGCGGTGCGCGATGGCGTAGATCGGGTGACGCTGATCGGCTGCTGCTGCCGGAGCCGCACCGAGCGCGGTAGTAGCGGTGAGGGCACACAGGGCCGCGATCAGCGCCAGGAGCATCCGCGGGCGGAAACCACGTTTGAGGTAACTGGTCAAGAAAATACTCCGTCATGTCGGTGTCCGAATCGGACGGTTCATCTCATCCGCCACATGCTGACACGCAATGAATGTATGACGAATGAATCCGATCGAGGGCATTCCCAGAATGGCGAGAAGTAGCCGCCAGCCCTGCTGTCGTGTGACGGGAAGACACCCGCGGGCGAAAGAGGGGGAGAGGATTCCGGTGCGGCGTGAATCGCCCTTGTGCGGCCGCGTCCACCGGGGCGGGTCCCGGCTGCGGAGCACTGCTTTCCGCCCTGCCGGAACCCGCCGGGCGGCACCGGTGCACGGCATCTGGCGCGGACGGCCCGCACGCCGGGCATTCCGCGCCCCGCCGGGAAAGCGGATGGAATCCCTCGCGGCTGGTTTCGGCCGACGACGACACCACCGATCAGAACCGGACTTGGACAGGTAGCGCGCGTAACCCTCGGGCACTTGATGCCGACCCGACGGCATCGCAATACTCGCCGAACGGTCCGGCCGACCGACATCCAGTGCACTTTCGGCTTTCCGCTTCCACATTCCGGGAGACACGTATGTCCGACACCGCACGCGCTCCCGAGGCCGAACTCCACGACCTGGAGCTCGACCTCGGCGACCTCACCGTCACCTCGATGCGGGACACCGCCGCGCTGCCCGAGGGCGGGGCGTCCTGGGGCTCATGCTCCTGCCAAGGGTCCTCGTCCTGCGCCCAGCCGCAGGACGTCACCGCCCTCGAGGTCTGACCCCCTACACGAGAGGTATCCCATGAACGACGCCACGCAGTCCGCCAGTTTCGACCTCGACGACCTCGACCTCGGTGAACTCACCGTGACCTCCATGCGGGACACGGTCGCGCTGCCCGAGGGAGGCGCGTCCAACGGCGGCAGCTCCTGTTCCTGCGGCTCGTCCTCCTGCGCCCACCCGCAGCTGCCCGAACTCCCCCTGTAACCGGGGAACACCACCGCACCACCGCAGCACGGCGCCATTGCACCACGGCACCACCGCACCACGGAGCCACCGCATGACCGCTCGCCAGACGCTTCCCGCCGCGCCCCTGCGCGCGGCGGGAAGCCGCGCGCCGCCCCCACCCACAGGACGGGAATCCATGCCGCAGTTGCAGTCGCAGCCGCACTTCACCCCCGGCACCGACGGCTACCGGGTACGGTCCGCGCCCTACGCGCTGGCCCGCGCCACCGTGCTCGCCCAGCCGGCCCAGCCCCCCGCCGCAGCCGCCTTCCGGGACCTACTGAGCCGCCTCCACCGGCTCGACACCGAACTGTCCCTGACCACCGCACCGCTCTGCGACGACCTGTACGCCGCCCGCGACGACCACCCCGCGGACTTCCACCGCGACACCGTCCTGCCGCTGCGCCGCGCCCTGCACAACCGCCGTGAACCCCGCCCCGCCCTACTCGTCCGCCTCGGTGACCTACCGGCCCGCCTGCCCCGGCTCGCGACCTGGCTCGCCCTTCGCGCCGACCGCGACACCCTCCTGGCCGCCCTCGACGCGACCTGTGGCCCCGCCCTCGACGCCGAACGCACCTCGCTCGCCGCCCTCTGTCGCGAGCCCGCCTTCGCCAAGGCCACCGCCCTGACCAGCGCCGACCTGCTGCGCGCCATCAACCGTGCCGCCGCCGGCACGGCCGACCGCCGCGCCCGCAAAGAGGAACCCACCGTGCTGCGCTACGCCCTGCGGGCCAGCACCAAAACCAGCCCGCTGTCATGGTTCACAGCGGTCGGATGGGGCCCACTGGCCGGCCGCCCTGCCGACGGCCCCACCCACCCGGTGGCCTCCTGGGGTACCGCGCCCGTCCTCGACGGCCCCCTGCGATCCGTCGTACGGACCAACCGCACCCTCACCACCGCGCTGACACTCGCCCTCCTCGACGCACCGCACCGACGCACCACCCTTCCCCATCGCATCACCAGCACCGCACGAATCGCCGACGCACGCACCGCGTACACCCGCGACCGGCCATCCTTCGCCGGCGGCCGCTACCTCGTGCCCGGCGAGGACGAGGCCGAGGTGGCCTCCAGCAATCCGCTGCGCCTGCTCACCCACCTCGCCGAGAACCCCGTACCGCTCGCGGACCTGACGCAACACCTGGCCGCGGCGCTCTGCCCGTCCGGCCCGGACGGCCCGCCCGGCCCACCCGGCCTGTCCGGCCCGGACGACAGCGGCGACGGCCGGGCCGCGGTCGCCGCCTTCCTCGACCGGCTCACCCACGCCGACCTGCTGGTCCCGCAGCACCCCCTCGCCCCACAAGACCGCGCCCCCCTCCAACGCCTCGACGCCTGGGTACGCACCTTCGCACCCGACCACCCCGAGGACGCGCACCGCGCCGACCGGATCGCCGAACTGGGCTCGCTGACCGCCCGGTTCGCCGCCGCCCCGGCAGCCGACCGCCCCGGCCTGCTCACCGACCTCACCCAGCGTTGGACCGCCGAGCTGGCCGCCGCCGGCCGCCCCGTCCCCGCCGGCTCCGCCCCGCTGACCGTCCTGTCCGAAGACGTGATCGCCGCACGCCCGCTGACGCTCGACGGCTTCCTCGACGCCGCCGACCACGAGGCCCTCGCCGAGGTCACCGCCCTCGCCGAGCTCTTCGACCTCGGCCACCTCGTCCGCCGCACCCTGCGGGACCGCTTCGTCGAGCGCTACGGCCCCGGCGGACGCTGCGCCCACCCCTGGGAGTTCGGCGCCGACGTCACCGCCGCCTGGGAGACCGCCGGACGGATCGCCCGGCTCGACCCCGCCGACCGTGACGCCTTCCCCACCGGGATCGAACCGCTGGCCCGACTGCGCGCGGAGATCACCACCGCCCTGCGGGACCACGACGGCCCCCGATATCGCCACACCTGCGCTCCCGCCGACGAGGCAGTACTCCCCGCCGACACCCTCAAGACCCTCGGGGAGCGGCTCCCCGCCCCGACCCTCGAACGCCCCCTCAGTTACACCTACTTCCTCCAGCGCGACCCCGCCACCGCCCTGCTGGCGGTCAACCACGTCTACGGCGGATGGGGCCGGTTCACCAGCCGCTTCCTGGACTTCCTCGACCCCCGCGCCACCGCCGAGGTGTCCCGGCAGATCCGCCGCGGCCTCGGCCCCGGTGCCCGCCCCGCCCAGATCCGCCCCGTCAGCGGGTTCAACGCCAACCTCCACCCCCTCCTCGTCCCGGACGAGATCGGCCCCGACCGCGACCGCACCCCCATCGCCGAAGCCGACCTCGAACTCGTCCACGACGAAGCCACCGACCAGGTCCGCATCCACCTGAAGACCACCGGTGAACCCCTCGACGTGCTCTACCCCGGCTTCCTCGCCCCCGTGCTGCTACCCGCCCGCATCGCACCCCACCTCGCCGACCACCCCGGCGGCGTCGTCGACTTCCGGCCCCTCGCCCCCCGCCGAACCCTGGACGCACCCGCCGGCCAGGTCACCGTCAGCTCCCGGCTCCGCCACCGCCACGTGGTCCTCCAGCGCCGCCGCTGGCTGCTACCGCCCGCCGTGGTGGCCCAGTTGCGCGCCGACCTCGCCGCCGACACCAACCCCCACCGGGTCCCCACAGCCGCCACGGCCCACTGGCGCGCCCTCCTCGGCCTGCCCGAACAGGTCTTCCTCCACCCGGTGGCCGGCGCCTCCACGGGCCGGGCCACCGAGGACTTCCTCAGCCACCTGGCCCGACCCAAACCGCACCTCGCAGACCTCGGCAACGCCCTGCACCTGCGCTGCCTGGCCAAATGGCTGTCCCGACACACCGACGGCGTCGTCCTGGAAGAGGCCCTGCCCGCCCCCGGCGGCCTGGCCACCCCCGCCCGGGCCGTCGAACTCGCCCTGGAGGTCTACCGGGCCGGACGCCCACGATGACCCGCCCGCCCAGCCCGCAGCAACACGACAGGAGCGCACCGGACATGCCGCCCCCCGACCCTCAAACCCCAGGACAAGACCTCCGCGACCACAATGCGCTGGACGTCGTCGCCTACTACCACCACCCGGTCAAGGCCCCGCTGCTGCGCGAAGTCATGCTCCCGCTCGCCGCCACCGCCACCACCGACGGCACCACCGCGCACGTGGAGCGGCACTGGCTACACGGCCCGCACCTGCGATTGCGGCTCCAGGGCACCGACCCCGCCGCCGTGGCGGACACCGCCGCGGCCGCGGCCGCACACATCCGCACCTGGCTGCGCGCACACCCCTCACACAGCGACCTCACCCAAGCCCAACTCCTGGAACAAGCCACCGAGACCGGGCGCGCCGAACTCCTCCCCCCGCCCTACGGGCCGATCCACCCCGACAACACGACCCGGATCGAACCCGTCGACCGGTCCCCCGTACGCACTCTCCTCAAAGCGGACGGAACCGCCCTGCGTGAAGACCTCCTACGCCACGGCCTGGACGCCCTGCGGGCCGGTGCCGCCTTCCTCGGCCGGCACGGCGACACCGACCGCGCCCGGCTCCGCCTCGCGGTGACCGCCCTGGCCGCCCACGCCTGCGCCCACCCCGGCGGCCTGACGGGCGGACACTGGTCCTACGTTTCCCATCTGGAGGACTTCCTCCTCCACGACGACCCCGACGGAAAGCTCCGCGCCACCTTCGAACGACACGCAGAGCGCGCCGGGGACACCGTCACCGCCCTCGTCGCACGCATCGCCGACGGGCACACGGACGACTGGGAACAGGCCTGGGCCGGCTTCTCCCGCAACGCCTGGCAGCTCACGAGCCGACGCCATGCCGCCGGCGCCGACCTCCACGGAGACCCCCTCGCCTACCGGACCCGAGCGGCCGCAACCGGCGACGGCGCCGCGTACGAACGCTGGAACCAAGACATCCGCACCCGCTACAGCGAGTTCCACCAGCTACTGCGCCGCGCCGACCCGCAGGGCACGATGTGGAGCCGTCCCGACTACCTCATCCACCGGGCCTGCACCAACGCCCTGTACCGGCTGTTGACCGTCTGCGACGTCCGCCCGCTGGAGCGCTACCTCGCCGCGCACCTCGTCGTCCGCGCCGTGCCGGCCCTGACCGGCTGCGACTGGCGCACCGAGATCGGCACCGTTATCGACGCGTTGGAGGCACGGACATGACCGGCGAACACACCGCCCATGAGACCCACGACACCCATGAGACCCACGAGACCCACGACACCCACGACACCGGCGGGACCCGCGCGAACGGCAGCGGCCGGTTGCGTCCCGGCACCGCCGCCACACCCCTGCGCGCCGGCCTGCACCTGCGGGGACGGCGCGGCAGCGTCACGCTCGAAGGCAGCACCGCCGTTCCCGTGGTGTGGGGCCTGCTGGAGGAACCCCTGCGCTCCGGCCACCTCGCCGGGTTCCGCGAAGGCCTGGAGCCGGGCTCGGCCGTCCGCACCGCCGTCGACACCCTCCTCGACCGGCTCGCCGACCACGACCTCCTCATCCCCGCACCACCCGCCGCCGGGCACCCCGACCCCACGGTCACACGGTGGATTGACGCCACCGCCACGCACCCCGCCGACGCGGCCGCCCTCCTCGCCACCACCCGGGCCGAAGTCCTGGCCCGCGACCCGGCCTCCCCGACCGCCACCGCCGCCGTACGGGCGCTGACGGCCGGCGGGGTGCCCGTCACCCTCACCCCCGACCCGGACCTGCCCCACGACCGCGTCCTACTGACCCTCCGCGGCGGCGCAGGCCCAGATCGGGCGGTCGTGGCCGGGCGGGGCGGCGCCACCGGATACGTGACCGCTCCCGGCAGCGCCGCCCAGGCACGCGCCGACGCGGCAGCCCTTGAGGCCCGGCTCACCGACGGCGCCACCGCCCCGCAACCCCACGCGACCCCGGGCGCGTTCCCCGCACTGCTGGCCGGCGCCGCCGCGCACCGGCTGCTGTGCGCGGCCGCCGCACTGCCCGACCCGGCCACCGAAGCCGACGACCCACGGCTGCTCCCCGGCATCCCCGCCGTCCTCCTCGCCGACGCCCGCCCCGCGCGTTCCGACCACCACAGCTGGCTCGGCCCCGAACGGATCGACGCCGACCGCCGCGTCCGCCTCGCGCCCCCGGTGCAGCTCGCCGAGGCACTGCGGCGGGTCGCTGCCCTCGGGGACCGCCGCTGCGGCCCCCTGCCCGCACCCGAGCCGCAGGACCTGCCCCAGCTTCCGGTCCCGCTCGCCACCTGCACCCTGCCCGGCCCCGCCACCGGGCACTCCACGACCCCCCGCACCCTGACCGGCGGCGGACCCCGCCTCGACCTGGCCCGGCTGGAACTGTTCTGCCGTGCCGCCGAACTGCTCCTCGAGGACGCCACCTTCACCGTCGGCGCCGACCCGGGGCACGCCCACGGCCGCGCCCTGCGCCACGCCGCCGCACGCCGCCTCGCCGCCGCCCCGCACGACTGCCCCCCGGTCGATGCAGCCCGCTGGTCCGGCCACCCGCAGCTGTGCCACTGGTGGACGACCCTGACCGGCCGGCTCGCCGTCCCCGCACGACTGGAGGTGCACCGAGCTGCCCCCCACGCGCACGCGTACCGGGCCGTGGTCCGCCGCACCCCGCCCGGGCCCGGGCGGGGGCCGGGCCAGTTGCTCGGCGAGGCCGTCGAAGCGACTCCCGGTGACGCCGCTGCCTTCGCCGCGCTGGCCGCCGTCACCACCACCTGCACCGCCAGGACAGGGACGCCCGCTAGCCCGCCACCACCCTCCGGGGCCGCGGCCGCCCCGCTGGCAGCAGCCGGTGTGACCACCGCCGCCTGGGAAGACCTCGGCTGGACCGGGGGCTGGCTCGCCGACCTGGCCCGACGCGAAGAAGCCTTCCGCACCACCCTCCACCAGCTGTTCGAAGCCGGCCCCGCGAGCACACCTCCCGCACCCGGCCCCGCACCGGAATCCGGCCTTGCCGACCTGCTGCGCTCCTTCGGCTTCACCGTGCTGCGCACCGCCGAGGAGGCCCGATGACCAGCCCCACCGTTGCCGCGGCCGGCCCCACCCCCGTACCCGTACCCGTGCCCGCGACCGGTTCGGGCCCCGTCCCCGTGCTGGACGCAGCCGCCGCCCTGGCGGCCACCACCGGTCGGGCCGCGGTCCTACTGACCCACTGGACCCTCGGCCTCGCCGAGGAACTGAGCCGCCACGCCCTGTACCGGCCCGTCGCCCTGGTCCCGGTGCGCTACGACGGGCCGCTGGCGGTGATCGGACCGGTACTCCGGCCGGGCGCCGCCGCCTGTCTCGTCTGCACCGAGTACCAGCGCCTGACGACCGCGGGCGGCCGGGTGCCGTGGCAGACCCCGAAGCTGACCCTGGCCGGAGTACCCTCACCGGCCCTGACCCCGGCCACCCTGGCCCTCGTCCAGGACCTCCTCGACCACCCCGACCCCGACCCCGACCCCGACCTCGCCCCGGATTCCGGCCCGGATGCGGATACGGCCGTGGTCCACATCGTCCACCAGGGCCGCGGCACTTGGACCACCCACCACGTCCGCCCCATCGGGGGCTGCCACGTATGCCGCCCCCTGCCCTCCGACACGCAAACACCACTCCGCCCACTGCCCTGCGAACCCCGCCCGATGCCCGACCCGGCCGTCCTGCGCGGCCCCAACCCCCGCACGACCGGCGCCGCACTACGAGCCGCCCTGCACGACGAGCGGTTCGGCCCCGTGCGACTACTGCGCCGCTCCGAGGACTCGGCGTCCAGCCTCACCAGCGCACTCGTCACCGACGGCAGGTCCGTCGACGACGGCGGCCACGGCCGGGCCCGCTCCTTCCCCGACAGCGAACGCATCGCCCTCTTCGAAGCCGTCGAACGGTACGCGGGCATGCGCCCCACCGGCCGCCGCACCGACCTCCTGGCCTCCTTCGCCGAACTGGGCCCGGGCCGCGCACTGGACCCCGCACGGCTCGGCCTGCCCGACCCCACCCACCACGGCCACCCCGCCTCACCCACCGTCCCCTACACCCCCGACCTACCACTCCACTGGGTACACGGCTGGTCCCTCACCCACCAAAGGCCGATCGCCGTCCCCGAACACGTCGCCTACTGGGACGTACCGGGACCGGACCGGCCGCGCGTCGTCTACGAGTCCTCCAACGGCTGCGGCCTCGGCAACAGTCCCGAAGAGGCCGCCCTGTACGGGCTGTTCGAGGTCGCAGAACGCGACGCCTTCCTCATGGCCTGGTACGCCACCACCCCGCTGCACCGCATCCACCCGCCGGCCGACGACACCGACACCCTGCTGCTCGCCGATCGGGCGGCGGCCGCGGGCTACCGGCTCCTGCTCCTGGACGCCACCAACGACTTCGCCGTCCCGGCCGTCCTGGCGGTCTGCCGCTACGAGGGCGGCCACCCCGATGCGCCGCGCATGTTCCTCGCGGCCGGCGCCCACCACGATCCGCGCGCCGCCATCAGCTCCGCCGTCGCCGAGGTGGTCACCAACGTGCTGGAGGCACCGCACCGTTCCTCCGCTGACAAGGGGCCGCGCGACCCGCAGCGGCTGCGGCCCATGCTGGAGCACCCCGAACTCGTCCTCGCCCTGGACGACCACGTCGGACTGAGCACCCTGCCCGAGGCCGCCCCCCGCCTGGAGTTCCTCTTCACCGACACCCCGACCGCCACGGTCGACGAGGCCTGGCCCGGCGCCCCCCAGCCGGTGCCCGACCTGTCCGACCTCCTGACGCGGAGCGTCGGCCGCCTCGCCCGGGCCGGACTGGAGGTGATCGCCGTCGACCAGACCGAGCCCGGGCTGCGCGAGCAGTTCGGCCTGCACTGCGTGAAGGTCATCGTCCCCGGCGCACTCCCGATGACCTTCGGGCACGTCAACCGGCGCACCCTCGGCCTGCCTCGACTGCTGGAAGTGCCCCACCGCCTGGGCCGCACCGGCCGGCCGGCGCACCACGGCGAACTGCCCCTGCACCCGCACCCCTTCCCCTGACCCGACCCGCGACGACGAGGACCGGACGACGTGACGACGACCGACAACGACACCCCCGCGGGCACCGCCGCCGGCACCTGGCAGAGCCACCACCTCTTCCTGCACTCCACCACCGAGGACACCGACCGCTTCCTCATCCACGACACGGCCCCCCTACTCGACGGCCTCGTGGCCGCCGGCGAAGCCGCTGACTGGTTCTTCATCCGCTACGGGCAGGACGGCCCCCACGTACGGATCCGAGTCCGGACCACCTCGACCGCGACCGGCACGGAGCTCATCGGAGTACCGGACCTGCTGGCCCGGCGGGCACGCCAGGTGCCCGCCGTCCCCGGCCCCTGGCCCTCCCGGCACGCCGAGGTCCGCTCAGTGCCCTACGTACCCGAAACCCAGCGCTACGGCGGACCGCGGGCCCTGCCCGTCGCCGAAGCACTCTTCGCCACATCCACCCGCACCGCCCTCGACGTACTGCGGGCCCTGCCCGCCACGACCACGGCCGCATCCCGGCTCACCGCGGCCGCGGACCTCGCACACACCACGGCGTACGCGCTCGGCATGGACCCGCTCGCCGCCGCCCGCTGGCTCCGCGCGCACGCGGCGGGCTGGCGCTGGGTCACCGAGGTACCGCTGCTGCCCGCCGCCACCGTCCACGCCCGGGTCAACACCATCCACGCCGCGCAGCGCACGACCCTCGCCGGGCGCGCCGCGGACCTGCGCGAACGCCTGGAGGCGGGCACCGCGGCACCCTGGCTGGCGCACTGGGCCGAACGGGTCCGGGAAGCCGACGCGACTCTCGACGGCCCCGGCGAGCAGACCCGGGCCGGCATCTGGGGCTCCCAGCTGCACATGCTGTTCAACCGGCTGGGAGTGAGCCCCGACGAGGAACGGGCCGTGTGCCGGCTGGCCGCGCGCACCCTGCTGGAGACCGACGGCGCACCGGCGGGCTTCTTCCCGCCCGGCCACACCGCCCCCGACCTGCAGTACCTGGAGCGCAGCAAGTTCCAGATCGGCCGCGGCGAGGACTCGGCACTGCGCCCCCTGCCAGCTCCGGCGGCCGGCCCGGCGACCGATCCGGCCGGGTCCGCCGAAATCCCCCTCCCCGCCGACCCGTTGCCCGAAGTCTCCCTGGCCACGGTCCTCGCCCGACGCTCCTCACTGCGCGGCGCCCTCACCGGCCCTCTGGACACCGGTACGCTCGGCGCCCTGCTGTGGCACTCCCTCGCCGAGAGCGGCCGCAGCGAGCAGCACCTCGCCGACGGCACGACCCGTACCCTGGCCCACCGCCCCTACCCCAGCGCGGGCGCCCTCCACACGGCACGCGTCCGCCTCCTCGTCCTCGACGTGAGGGGCCTCCCCACCGGCACCTACGACTGCGTCCCCGAACGCCGGACCCTGCGCCGCATCGGCCCGGCGGCGCCGTTGGAGGACATCACCGCCCTGTCGACCTACCTCTCGCGACCCTCGGCAGACCCGGACTGGATCGGCATCGCGCAGGCACCGGTACTCCTCGCCCTCTACGCCGACCTCGGCCAGCTGCGCCGCCGCTACGGACTGCGCGCGCTGCGCCTGGCCCTGCTGGAGACCGGCCACCTGGCCCAGACCCTGCTGCTCACGGCGTCGGCCCTGGGCCTGGGCGGGACCCCGCTGGGCGGCTTCCACGACGACCTGGCCCACGAACTGCTCGGACTCCACGACCCGGACCAACCACTCCAGTACCTCCTTCCCCTCGGCCGCAGGCCGCACCGGCCCGGCAACTGACCACGACACGCCGACGGATACTGCCGAGGACGACCTCCGCCTACGACGACGACCGGTGCGGCCTTCAGAGCGCACCGGTCGACCGCGCCGGTGCCAGGGCGGGGGAGGGGAACACGTGGCGCGCCTCGCCGCCGGACCACCACACACCGACACCGTCCTGGCCTCCCAGGACCGCTCCCGCACCCGCTGGGAGGCCGTTCTTCGGACAACGCGCGGTGACGCCGGCCGCGGCGCCGTCCCCGCTGCCGGATCAGGCCGATCGGGCCTGGCCCGCCCACACGGCAGGCTTGCGGTGCGCCCAGGGCGCGGCGTTCTCCAGTTGCGCGGCGAGCCGGAACAGCACGTCCTCGCGTCCGTAGCCCGCGGCGAACTGGACACCGATGGGCAGGCCGGTGGCCGGGTCGGACGCGAGCGGCACCGACATCGCGGGCGTGCCGGCGACGTTGAAGGCGGCGGTGAACGGCGAGCGGTGGAACAGGTGCTCCAGCCAGCCCAGCCCGTCAGCATGCTCCGCGCCCCGACCGTAGGTGCCCAGGGGCACCGGTATTTCGGGGAGGGTGGGCGTCAACAGCACGTCCTGGCCCCCGAAGTGGGCGCCGATCGAGCGGGCGACCCGGTTGCGTACGTCGAGGGCGTGCACGAACTGGGCACCGCTCACCGTGCGCCCCCACGCGTAGCCCGCGAGCATCTCGGGCTCGACGGTGGACCCGTCCACGGGGCGGCCCGACGAGCCGGCGAGGCCATCGATCCACGTCACCAGGTTCGTGGCCCACAGGCGGGCGTTGGCAAGGACGAACTCCTCCCAGCTCACGCCGAGATCCACGACGGTGACCTCGACCCGGTGGCCGAGCGCCTCCAGCAGCCGGGCCGCGGCGAGGGTCGCCCCGCTCACGGCCGGCTCCACCGCACGCCCGCTCCAGGGGGTGGTGAGCAGGCCGACGCGCAGGCGGCCCGGCTCCCTGGTGATCTCCTCGAGGTACGGGCGACGGGGGCGCTCCGCGAAGTAGGGGTCACCGGTCTCCGGGCCCTGGATCAGGTCGAGCAGGGCCGCGCTGTCGCGTACGGTCCGGCTGAGCCCGCCGTGCACCGCGAGGCCGTTGAAGACCTCGTCGGCGTCCGGCCCCAGGGAGACGCGGCCCCGGGTTGCTTGAGCCCGAACAGCCCGGTGGCGGCGGCCGGCACCCGGATCGATCCGGCCGCGTCGGTGGCGTGCGCGAGGGGAGTGATGCCGGCGGCGACGGCCGCGGCCGACCCGCCACTGGAGCCGCCCGGGGTCCGGGTGAGGTCCCAGGGGTTGCGGGTGGCACCGTACAGGACCGGCTCCGTGGTGGTGCTGTAGGCGAATTCGGGCGTGGCCGTACGGCCCAGCGTCACCAGACCCGCCCGGCGCAGCCGCCGCATCAAGAAGGAGTCCAGCTCTGCCACGTTGCCGGCGGCGAGGCGACTGCCCCACTCGACGCGCTTGCCCCGCATGGACACGGCCAGGTCCTTGATGAGGAACGGCACGCCCGCGAGCGGAGTGCTGCCCGGGACGGGGACGTCCTCGGCGGGCCAGCTCTCCACGACGGCGTTGATCTGCGGGTTCACGGCCGCCAACGCGGTCTCGGCCGCGCTGGTGAGCTCCGCCGCGGTCACCTCTCCCCGGGCCACGAGCCCGGCCAGTCCCACGGCGTCGTACTGGGTGTATTCGTGCAGTTCCACGGCTTTCCACCTACGTTTCCGATCGGTCCCATGCGATACCGAGCGGTATCGTTTGGGGGTGGGCGGTAACGTAGCATGGGTCGAGAGACGCCGGCCAACGCGACCGAAGCGAGGCACACCATGACCAGCAGCCCCCCGAGGCCGGGCCGGGACTCGAGGGTCGCCCGCCTCCCCCCGCGCGAGCGCATCCTCGACGCCGCCGAGGAACTCTTCCTCCGTGAAGGCGTCAGGGCCGTCGGGGTCCAGGCCATCGCCGAACAGGCGAAGACCACGAAGATGGCCCTCTACCGTCACTTCGCCACCAAGGACGCGCTGATCGAGGAGTGGCTGAGGATCGTTGCGGCGGGGTACGCAACCGCCTTCGACCAGGTGGAAGCCGGGCACCCGAACGACGGCCGGGCCCAGGTGCTCGGCGTGGCGCGCTTCATCGCCGAGGGACTGCCGGACATCGCCCGACGGGGCTGCCCCTTCGTCAACTCCATTGCGGGCCTGCCCGATCCCGACCATCCGGCCCGTCGGCTGATCGAGAACCACAAGGCCGATCAGCGGCGCCGCCTCACGGCCATGTGCGAGCGGGCCGGTGCACACCTGCCCGACGACGTCTCCGCAGAGATCACCTTCCTCATGGAAGGCGCCCAGATCAGCGCACAGAACGGCAGCGTCGACCGCGCGGGGGACCGGCTCGTGGCCGCCGTCTCGGCAGTTTTGGACAGGGGGACGACAGCGCGGGAGGCATGAGACGCACGCACACGAGGGCGGTCCTCGAACGGCCCCCCACGCACGGCAGGATCACGGCTCCCACCGCCCCTTGGTCGCCTACCCCTTCCCCCCCCCGGTCGACCCACACGGCGAAGGTCCAGCCCTGGGCTGTGGCCCTGGACCTTGCCTTTGGCAGGGCGGCTCGGCACGCGGCGCAGGGGCCCCGACGGGTTGTGCGGCTGCTGGGGGAGGAGAACGACACGGTGTGGCCGGAGGCCGGCCTCACCGCGCTCGAAGAACAGATCGTCCGCGTCCTGGTGGTCGGGTTCAGGGAGATCGGGCCGCTGAGGGACGCCGACGAGCTGTCCGTGGAGGCGTTGGCGCCGGACGGCACATCGGTCGCCCGGTACGAGGTGACGGATGCGGGTGGCGAGACGGCGATGGTGCTCGCGGAGGTGTACCGGCGGGCTGGGGGCTGGAAGTTCCGTGCGGTGGGTCAGGGCTACGCGAACGGCCTCGCCGGCTTGGCGACGGACCACGGCGTGGACGTGTCGCAAGACGCCCCGGCGCCCCCGAACCGGATTCCGCCCCACCCCCCGACGCCGGGGCAGGGCCCGGCCCAAACATCGGTTCCGTTCCAGCCCCCGGCTCCGGCAGCGGTGTTCGCTGCTCCCGTCGCTCCGGCGCCTCCCGTGGCCCGGCGGTTAGCGGGTGAGCCGCAGGACTGGACGTTCGGTGCCGTCTTCGAACCGCATACGCGCACCGGCCGGGACAACGACGTGATCACGGTGAACGGGCTCCCACCGGGGCCGGTCGTGATCGACCTCAGCATCCGGGGCGAGGACAACCTCATCGTCAACCTCTTCGAACTGGAGGGGCACGACGACCCCACCGCTCTGCCCGACGACGACAACGTCGTGAACGAGATCGGCAAACGGCGGGAGACCGTTCCACGCCGGCGGTCAGGCGCACGGCGCCGCTCCGACACCGGTGGCCGGCACGGGCAAGGTCCAGGGTTGGCTGCGGCGGGGTAGACGCTGAGCCTCCATCTGGCTGACGCCGCACCGCCCAGCCACCCGACCCGGTCCCACCGGACCGATCCGGTCCGACAGGCACCAGCACCCCGAGCGAGCCCGGCTGACCGGGACCAGGCACCGGGGGCCGCACCCGTCAGGAGCCCAGCGGCACAGCACCTCGCTCAGCGCACTGCGCGGGCGCGATCCGCCACGCGCCGCTGTGCACATCGAGCGTTGCCATGAGGTCGGCCCGTTGCGGGAACGCGACGGCCAGCCGCCACCGGGCCGGCAGGGCGGCCAGCTTGATCGTCACCAGATCCCCGGTGACTTCGCCCAGGGCTCCGATCCAATGGGGGGCGGTCGCGATCAGCTGCTCAGGCAACCAAGACTCTGGCTCGGGAACGCGCACGGAAGGCACCCCGGTCAGCTCGGCGAGGGCGGAGCCGGCCAACAAGGCCATCAGCCGCGCCAGTACCGCTACCGGCAGGGCACGGTCGCGGGCTTCCAGCAACACGTAACAGTCGTCGTGACCCGAGAACCAGAACCGGGAGTCTTCCCAACGGCTCAGGATCGGTTCGTCGATGCCGGCCGTCCCGACCACCAGGGCCAGCTCGTCGAGCTGCTCCGCACTCATCCCGGCGGGCACGTCGACCAGAGCCAGTTCGTATGCGGACCAGCTGCCGTCCAGGAAACGCGGCAGATGGTCGCGGTCCATCACCAGCAATTCCTCGGCGAGTTCGTACGTGCCGGCCGCCCAGGATCCGAGGGGGTGGACCGTGCACGGCACGCCGAGATCGGCCGCGATCAGCCCGGGCCGCAGCGGATGCCAGTGCTCGTCCAGGTAGGAATTGGTCTCCAGAGACAGCACCACGACCGCGTCGTCCGCCACGGCCACCAGCAGATCGACCAACTCACGCGCCTGGGCCGCACCGGCGGTCACCTGCCACACCCCCTCGGCCTCACGGACACTGAAGCTCAACGGGAACGGCCGGCGCTCCACGCCGACACAGTTCACACTGAACGCGCCGTGCTGCCCAACTTCGATCACTGCCCACCCCCGGGAAACCGCCGGACGCCGCTCGGAGCCCGTCACCACCCATCATCGCCGGTCAGCGGGTCTCCTTTCGTCCCGCAGCCGGGGCGAGGGGCCCGCCCCGGCCCATGGGGCCGACCGCCCCCAGCGCCAGGTCCGCACTGTCCGCCACCCCCAGACGCTTCCCGGACGGGTGAACTCGCCCATCCGGCCGCTCCCGTATCCCGGCAGCGCCGTTGAGCCGGGCGGACCGCCGAATGATCTCTCGGCCGGCTGCCGTCCGCCCGGCTCGTTCCAGTGCAACCGCTCGAGGAGACACCCCCTTGGCTACCGCCGATCTTCCTGGTCCCGACTCGCTGCTGCGCCGCACACTGGGGGAGTGGCGGATCGGACTGGTGGCATGGCGGCTCCTGGTCCTGCAGACCGCAGATCCGGCGGTCGCCGCAGGCATGCGCGACTTCTCCACCTACCGCGCGCACCCCTGGCGGCGCATCGAGCACACCATGGACAGCGGGAAGCGACTGTTCTTCTCCGACCGCGAAGGGCTGCGCCGCGAGGTCGCCCGCCTGGAGCGCACCCACCGCCGTCTGGCAGGAACCGACGAGCAGGGCAGGTCCTTCACCGCGTCGGACCCGGCGGTGCGGGTATGGGTCCTGGTCACCTTGTACGAGTGCATGACGGCGATGCGGGAACTCTCGGGGCGCCCGCTGGCACCGCCCGAACTGGAGCAAATGTACGAAGAGTTCCGTGCGGTGTGTTCCGAGTTCGGCTTGTCCGACGACCTGTTCCCGGCCACGGCGGCCGACGTGCCCGCGTACATGGACCGCACGATCCGCGAACGCCTCGAATACAGCGAACCCGTGCGCTACCTGCTCTTCGACATGCTCCGCGAAGCCCCCGCACCCCGCCGCCTCGGCCCCCTGAAGCCGGCCTGGCCGCTCGTGCGCACGGTGGCCGCCCAAGTGATCGGCGCGCTGACCGTCGCGGACCTGCCACAAGCCTTCCGCGAGCGCTTCGCCCTGCCCCGCACCCGCCGCGCGGCCCTCCTGTCCTTCATCCTGCACCGCGGTATGCGCGTGCTGATGAACGCCCTGCCCGAGCACCGCCGCTACCGCACCCCACCGGCCGGCGTCCCCGTGACCCCACCGCCCTCCGCCGCTTCCACCGACCGCTCTTCCACGCCGGCGGCACGCTCCGTCCGGTTCCCCGTGCCACGCCGCCGCAAGGGTGCCGATTCCCGCCCCGCGCGTCTACGGACCTTCTTCCACCAGGTCCTGGACCAGACCGGCGACGGTCGCATCAGCTCGGTCGACCTGCAGGCGATGGCGCACAACGTGTGCTGGCCGCTCGAACTCGCCGCTGAACGCGAAGCACCCGTCTACGCCGCCTTCGAGACGTGGTGGCAGCAGCTACGGACCGGCATGGACACCGATGGGGACGGACAGGTGACCTGCGAGGAGTTCGTCACCGCCATGCTCACCGGAATCGACTCCGGGCCGGCCTACCTCGAGCAGGGACTGCACGTCGCGGTGCGGGCGGTCTTCCACGCGGTGGACACCAACGGCAGCGGACACCTGTGTGCCGATGAGTACCGCAAGGTCTTCGGCGGCTCCCGGGTCCACCTCGCCGAACTCAACCACGGCTTCCGCCAGCTCGACCACGACGGGGACGGCCGCATCTCCGAAGACGAATTCGTCCGGGCCTTCACCGACTACTTCACCGCCCGCACCGACAACACGGCCGGCAGCCAACTCCTCGGCCGCCCGTAACGGGCGACGTGCCCGGGCGAGCGCTGAGCCACCGTGGGCCGCCCTGCCCTGCCCTGCCCCGCCCGGCCCCGCATCGCACGCCCGCGCGCACGAAGGACGGCCCCGCCCGACCCGGCCGTCCCGCCGTTCCCCACGCCCGGCGGCCCTCGTGGCGGCCGGACTCATTGACCGGTACGGATTTCGTCGATGCGCTTCGCCAGAGACTGCGTCTCCGTGATCAGCCGCGCGTGCGCCTTCTTCTGCTCCTCGTCACCCCGGGCCTTGAACGCCGCGCTGAAGTGGGGTTGGAGCTGGGTCCACCAGCCGTAGTCCAGCATCGCCCACGCCTGCGGGCACAAGGGGGCGCGGGTTTTCGGGAGGTAGCCGCTGTCGACCAGCGACCGCTGGTACTTCTTCGGGTCGCTGCCCTCCAGGTAACACAGGAAGTTGAAGGCCCGCTGCTGGGTGACGGGGTGGTCGCTCGACATGCCCTCCAGGGTCGGCCGGCCTTCCTTGCGGGCGATCTCGTCGAAGAGGATCGCGGCGGCCAGCGACGGGCCCGGTCCGACCTCGTTGACGGTGTAGAAGGACGCGTAGCCGTCAGCGGCGTCCTCTTCGAGGCCGAGGTTGGCCAGGAGGAGCTGGCGTTGCAGGGCGTGGCCCATCTCGTGGTTGAAGATGAACTCGGTCGACAGCACGGTCAGATCGTCGGTGTTGTACTCGGACGCCGGGAACGGAGCGGGCCGTTCGACGGTCTTCACGACGTCGGCGAGGGCCTTCTCGATCTCCGTCAGGAACGCCGGCGGGATGAAGATCGTCCTTCCGTCGGGCTGGGTGACGGCGTCGGTGACCCCGGGCGGCACGTCGGCGGTGACCTTCACGACCATGTCGTGCGGGAGGGTGAGTGCCCTGTTCACCCAGTCGGCCGACCGCTCCAGCACACGCGAGTTCCGGATCAGTGCCACGGCCTCCCGATCCTCCGGTTTGACCGTGCGGGTCTCGTAGACGACGGTGACCCTGCCGGAGCGCGCCGCCTGTGGGCGAGGCCCGGCCCCCGGCCCCTGCCCGGCATCGCGGGCCCCGTCGCTGCACCCGCTCACGACGACCCCGGCGAGGACCAGCACGCCTGACAGGGCGGTGCGCGCCCTCCTCGAGCAACCGGCGGTGTTCGGCATCCTTGGTCGGCTCCCGTCGTGTGTTCCCGCACCGATCGTCAGGCCGTTCGGGAGCCCATGCCCGTCGAGCCGCCCGTTCGGGGGAGCGCTCGCCCGTCGGGGAGCAGAGCGCCGGATCCCCCGGACGGCGGCGTACGCGCCCTGCGACGACGCCGGAGCTCCGGGGCAGCGGTAGGCCGGCGGGCCGCAGGGTGGCACCGAGCGAAGGTTCGACGATGTGACCGCGGCCGTGAGGAACCCTCGCACGCGGCTACGACAGGGGCGTCAGGGCGAGGCCATCACGACGGGGTCGCCACTCTTGCTCCACGGGCTCACCCGTTCGACTTGAGTCGCGTCGTGGCCGTCTCGTAGCTGACGGTCTTGTCGCCCGTCGCGTCGACCGCGGCGGTGATCCTGTCGAGTTCGGTAGCGGAGACGATGCCCGCCAGGCCCTCCCGCAGCTGGCCGGTGTCGAAATGGGCTTCGAGATCATGGTCGTAGAGCCCGGCCAGGTCATCCTGCGAGGTGAGCTGTGCCATGGGTGCGTCCTTGTCTCCGTCCGTCTCGCCATGGCGCGACACGGTTGTCAAGGAATCCTTGACAACTCGATCATGTCAAGGTTTCCTTGACGCATGTCGATCTTGAAGTTGAAGGCCCAGCACCGGGACCTCTTCCCTGCCACCCCGTCCATGGCCGCCGTGTTGCCGCTCGCCGTGAGCCTGCCGGCCATGACGGTGGTCTTCGGCGGCCGGCTCGGCACCGCGGTGACCGTCGCCCTGATCGTCGTGGGCCTCGTACTCATCGCCTGCACGGCCGGACTGGCAGCCCGGGCGGCGGCCCGCGACTCGGCCGAGCGGGAGCGCCACGACGCGGCGGTCCTCGACGCCCTCGAACCCCTCGCCGGGCTGCGTCGATGAGCGGCGAACCCCTGCTCCACCCGGTGGAGATGGACCGGATCCGGGAGGGCATCGCCGCATCGGTCCTCGGCGCCCCCGAGGGGCTTGCCGACTCCCTCGAACACGACGCCCACGGCTACCTGCGCCTGGTGGACGCCTCGCGCGTCGGCGCCGAGGAGGCGAGCCGGCTGCTGCGCGAGGCCGTTCAGGGCGCCAGGGCCGCCGGCCACAGCTGGGACACGGTGGGCCGCGTCCTGGGGGTGAGCCGCCAGGCCGCCCAGCAGCGCTTCGCGGGAAAGGGGGTGGGCGCGCCCCCGTCGGCACCGCCCGGCGGGGGGTCGAACTCCCCCAAGCGCCGCACCCTCAGCGGGTTGACCGCGTTCAACGAGATGGCCGCCTTGGAGGAGGCCGGCCGTGACGGCTGGCACATGGTCGGCTACGGCCCCTTCTTCCACGAGGTGGAGGCGTCCGGCCATCCCTGGGAGCACTACCGGGTAACCCTTCCTTCCCCCGCACGACACCGACGGCTGGAATCAGAAGGATGGATCCCGGTCGGCGCGGGCTGGTTCCCGTGGCGGTACTACAAGCGGCCCGTCGACCCCGGCATCAAAGCCCCCACCTAGAGGGTGCCTTGTCGCCCGGGCCGGACCAGGCACGGACCAGGCGCGGACCAGCGCGGTCCGTGCCGTTCGGACGCCGGCGCGGTACGGGCACGACGGAGCGGAGGAGAAGGCGTGGGGGCGCACATTTCCCCAGGCTTTCGGGATCTGAGCCATGAAACAGGCGCCCCCCACCACGAGCACCTGGGGAACAACGCGACCGTGCACCCCGGCCATCTTCGACGCGGGCCGATGTTGTTCCAGGTGTGGACCAGACGCTGGACGTGCTCCTCGGGCTGCTGGACTACGACGCACGACCGGGGTAGGTCGGGCACCGTGTCGTCCGTACTGCTCGACCTTGATGGTGGTCGTGTCGTGCTGGTCGGTGGCCTCGGGCAGGGGAGGTTCCTCATGTTCCTGATGATGCGTCATGCTCGGATGGCGGGGGGCTTGGTTGGAGTGGCCCCGGGGGCGCGGAGGGGCAACAGCTCTGCGGCACCATGCTTTACCAATCGGTCGACCTGCTATCGGTGCAGGTCGCATAGCTTCTAGTCATTCGAAGCGGGGCCGGTGGACGGTATGCCGGGCCGAGAAGGAGAAGTGTGTCGTGACCTTGATCAATCTGATGGACACCGCAAGGGATCTCCCGGGAGGGTGGCGTTCGCTTGTGCTGGGGGAGGTGGGTACCGCCTGTGTGAAGGTGCTGAGGATGGATGAAATGCCCGTTGAGCCCGAGAGCCATGCAGCCGCCGAGGCTCTGCTCGTCCTCGATGGACAGCTCCAACTCGAAGTCGGCGGTCGGTCGATCTCGGTACGTGCAGGCGAGCTCTACATGATTCCGGCAGGTGCAATCCATGCGGTCGGCCCAGACAGCTGGGGCACGCTCGTGATCGTGGAACTTCGAGAGGACGAACTTCAAGACTCTCCGTAGGTCACACCCGGGGGTCTGGGTACTCGGCCCCGCGGCGGCGCGTGGCCGTGTGGCCGCGTGAGCGGCCGGGCCACTGGTGAAAGTTCGCCCTGCCAGCTACGGGGTGCCGCCACCGCTGTTTCCTACGTCACGGACGGCGAGTACCACGTGATCGTCGATCCTGGCGCGGTGGCCGGCTGAGACCGAATTCCGGGTCGGTCGGCCAGACAGGGGCCGGGCCTCGGTGACATCACCTGCCGCTCGGTACCGACACCGGTGTCTCAACGGCCCGGTGGACGAACCGGCCTGGATAGGGTGCTGACATGGCGACCATCCTGCGGCACCCCAGACCCGGATTCACATGGGATTGGTGGGCCGTAGACGCCGGGGGGTTCCTCGTGCACTTCTGCGACGGGCCTGCTCCCGAGCGCCTGCTTGCGCATAGGGACCGCGTTGACGCCGCATCCCTGTGGGCCGAGGAGCACCGACCTACATGGTTCGGCCGTGGCCCCTTGCCGATTCACGCCTTCTCTTGCAACGGTGAGTTGCCGACCTACACCCGGCAGGGTGTTCCGGACTCCCCGTTGCGACTGTCCGACGCGCCGGGAGTCATCGCAGAGGTTGCGGCCTTGGTCGAACTGAACCGGGTAGTGGGAGATACCTGGACGATCCACCTCGACGATGGATGGGTGTAGGCAGCCCCGTTATCTGGTCGGCTTGCTGATCAGACGAAGACGGCTATGGTGTCGCGTGCGAAGGACAGGCCTTGTCAGCTAGGACCACGTCGGGCTTCGTTCTGGGTGGGTTGCCCGGGTCTGCCGCGACATCGCAATGACCCGGCCCGGGGCGAGCAGAGCGGTGAATGCCTTCGCACCTGTGTCGTCGGTCGCCCGGATCTGCAGGCGATGGTGAACGCATCGCCGTTCCGCGACCTGAAGTGCTCGGGCAGGTCCATCCACGGCGTTCCGGTGCGGTACGTGAAAGCGATCGTGGCGATCGCCTGCCGGTGATCCCGCCACTGCCCACCCCCCCCCGGGTGCGCCTGTCGCTCCGGCGGAGGCGCAGAGCGCCATCGTTGGGCATCCGCTGCGAACCCCGGACCCGGCCGCCGCGGTCGTGACGCGCTCAGCTGGCGGGGGTTTGCCGGCAGATCAGTCCGCGCGCTCCAGCCCGAGGGCGCTACCCACCGGGATCGCCTGCCACATCGCGCTGACCTGCGGAAGCGTTTCGACGAACGTGGCGATCCGGGCCAGTGCTGCGGCACGTTCATGACCGATGGGGGCGAAGTCGAAACCCATGCTGTCGGCCCGGGCCGTATCGTCCAGGTCGGCCCAGGCCGGAGAGTCGGCAAAGAACAGTTCGAGCTCTACGCTCCAGCGCTGCGGCTGCCAGAACTCGTCATCCTGGTCATCCTCGTCGCGGACCGCGAACTGCCTGGTGAAGACCAGTGCGGGGCGGTCCCCATTCCAACTCCATCTACCCCACTGCACGATGAACCCGTCGCCGTCGTCCCGTGCAGGCTCAATCCCGTCGACCGGCAGCTGGACGAACTCCTGGAACGCAGACCATGCCCGTGCAACGTCGTCGATCGCATCCGGGTCAAGCCCATGACGTCGAAGAGCGAGCACGAACACTTCAGGACTGTTCTTCCAGTGCGCGGCCACGCCGGATGCTCAGCGAACCAGCCGGGCCGAAAGCCCGTCGAGCACGCAGTCCAGGCCGAACGCGAACTCGACGTCGGGGTCGAGTTCCTCGGCTTCGAGAACACGGCGGGCGAGCATCGGGTGTTCGCCGGCCGCGAGGACCTCGCTGATGTACGGGCCGATGCTGCGCTGCCACTCCTCCTCGCTGAGCCCGGTGCGCTGCTCCGCACGTCGAAGGGCCTGCTGGGCGGCGACCGAACCCAGTACGTACGCGTGCACGGCGCCCAGTGCCTGCGAGGCCAGGGTGATGTCGGGCGTGAGTGCGACGGCGGCGCGCAGCGCGGACTCCGACCGCCGCAACGAGTTGGGGCCGAGCGCGGGCCTCCCCGCCAGTTCACCCGCCAACCAAGGGTGCCGCAACAGCGTCGCACGCAACGCGTGCGCGACCGCCCCCAGGCCGGCACGCCAGTCCTCAGTGGACTCGGGAAGCGGAGCCTCGCCCTGCGCCGCGTCGACCATCAGGTCCACCAGCTCGTCGCGGTTGGTGATGTACCGGTACAGCGAGGCGGTCCCGGAGCCGAGATCACCTGCGACCCGCCGCATCGACACCGCCGCCAATCCCTCCGCGTCCGCGACGGCCAGCGCGGCCGCCACGTACTGGTCCACCCCGGGCGCGCGTCGACGCGGCTCGGGACGCGGCCGGGTCCACACCGACGAGGGAACGGGTTCGGTCATCGGGACGGGTCCTTTCCTCGTTGACCCCCATCCTACCGTCTGGCTACGGTGTAGCCATGACGGAAACAATGTGCCCAGAAGTTCCGGTGCTCGTGGTCGGAGGCGGCAGCGTCGGCCTGATCACCGCAGCACTGCTCACCCACCACGGCGTCCCCACGGCGCTCGTCGAACGACGGTCCGGGCCGTCGGTCCACCCACGCGCCACCGGCGTCGGACCGCGCACCGTTGAAATCCTGCGCGAACTCGGACTCGACACCGCAGTCGACGCCGCCGCGGTCGACCTCCGGGGCGCCGCTGGCAAGGCCGTGGCACGGACCGTCGTCGAGATGGGCGCGGGCGACGTCGTGACCGTGCCCATGCCGACCCCCTCCGCCGACGAGCTGGACGTGACCCCGTTCAGGCTGCGCGGCGTCTGCGCCCAGGACCGGCTCGACGCGGTCGTCGCAACCGACCTCGCACGCCGCGGAGCGGACCTGCGCTGGTCGACCCGACTGGTCGGCATCACACAGGACGCCGACGGGGTCGTCGCCGAACTGGAGGGGCCCGACGGCCGCTACTGGCTACGGTGCACGCGCGCGGTCGCCGCCGACGGCACGCACAGCACCGTGCGGACCGCGCTCGGCGTGGTTACCTCCGGGCCGGGCGACCTGGGCAAGCCGATGATCAACATCCTGTTCCGCGCAGACCTCCGACCGCACCTGCGGGGCATGTCCTTCGCCACCTGCACGATCACCACACCACTGGCCCCCGGCCTGCTGGCCACGGTGGACGGCGAGACGAACTGGGTCTTCCACGCTCCCTGCGACGTCGACGCCGGCGAACGCCCCGAGGACTTCACACACGAACACTGCGCCGCGGTCGTCCGGCAGGCGGTCGGCGATCTCGACCTCGACGTCGAGGTGCGCAGCGTACTCCCGTGGCGGCCCCGCAGCGCAGCGGCCGAAAGCTTCGCCGTCGGCCGCGTCTTCCTCGTGGGCGACGCCGCACACACCGTGTCGCCCATGGGCGCGTTCGGCCTCAACACCGGGGTCGCCGACGCACACAACCTGGCCTGGAAGCTGGCTGCCGTCCACCGCGGCGAGGCCGGTGCCGGGCTGCTCGACACCTACGCGCAGGAACGCGAACCGGTCGCTGCGGCCACCCTGGACCAGGCGATGCGCCGGCTCGCCGACCCGCAGTTGCACTGGGGACGCGGTCCCGAGGCCGACGCCGCCAGGGCGGCGGCAGGGGTGTGGGCGGCGCCGGTCGTGCACCTCGGCCAGAGGTACGACTCGGCCGCCGTCATCGACCCGCGGCCACAACTGCCCTCCACCGTGGACCTGGTGCTGGACGGATCGCCGGGTTCACGCGTGCCCCACGCGTGGATCAACGGGGTTTCCACGCTCGACCTGGTGGCGTCCCGCTGGACCCTGCTGGTGGGCGTCGCCGGCGACCGCTGGCTCACCGCCGCGACGGACCTCGCGCTCCCCGCGCATCGCATCACGGTCCCCTGGCTCACCGATGAAGGGGCGCTGCTCGTCCGTCCGGACGGGATCGTCGCGATGCGCGCCACGGTGGCGGCGACGGATCCGGCGCGGTTCCTCACCGAAGTCTTGGACCAGGTACTGGCCAGGCCGGTCCCGATGCCGAGCACCTGAACGGGACACCTCGTCGGAGGAGCCCGTTCCGCGGCTGGAACTTCGTCGTGCCGGAGGCCGACAGGGGCTCTGTCAAGTCCCGAAAGGTCGCGGCATGACGTGGTGCGGGATGGGAGGGCTTACTCGTGAGACGGACGCACGCAGAGTGGACGGTCCCCGTCCAGGCGTTTCCAGATGTCCAGAGTTCCAAATTTCCAGGTTCCACCTCCGGGATGTGGAGGCGTTGACGGTTCGGAAGGAGTGCGCGCATGCGAGTCACCACGGTGTACCCACCGCCCTGTGTCGGGGGGCGAGCGTCGTGAATTCCTTGCCTCCTTCCTCCGAGCGTCCCACCGGCCCGCCGCCCGGCCCGTTGTCGGGCCGGGGTGCGCACGTAGAGCCGCCCCCGCCGCCCCCTCCGCCGCCACCAGGCCCGCCGCCTCCCTCGGGGCCCCCGTCGGGGCCTCTACCGGTCTCTTCCGGCGGGTCTTCGCTGCCGCCGGCGGGCGGCGGCGGCCGGGTTCGCGGGTGGCGATCGCGCAGGGCCGTGTTGGGTGTGAGCACGGCGGTGGCCGTGGTCTCGGCCGCGGTCCTCAGTTTCACCGTGCTGGGCGGGAACACCGCGATGAGCGGTGAGGTCTTCCTCCAAGCCGCTCCGGAGGTCGGGCCCGACCCGTTCACTCCTTCGACGGCCACACGGGCCGAGAGCGTCGCCAAGGTCACGCCCATGACCGCGGGCATGAACGCGAAGGACGGTACGAACACCAACGCGACCACGAGCACCGCGAGCGCCACGAACGGTGCGCGCACGCTCGAGGTCGACGGCGGCTATCCCGGGCTGTACGGCGGGACGCGCAACGTCGCGAGCTGTGACGTAGAGAAACAGATCCGGTTCCTCACGCAGCACCCGGACAAGGGCAGGGCGTTCGCCGTCTCGCTGGGTATCCGCCAGCCCGAGATCCCCTCGTACTTGCGGTCGCTGACGCCCGTCCGGCTGGGTTGGGACACCAGGGTGACCAATCACGGATACCGCAACGGCGCACCCACCAGCTACCAGGCGGTCCTGCAGGCCGGCACTCCCGTACTGGTCGACGGCCGGGGCGTGCCCCGGGTCCGCTGTGCCTGCGGCAATCCCTTGGATCCGCCCGTGGCGGTCAGAGGCGGGCAGACGTACAGCGGCGCGAAGTGGTCCTCGTTCCGCTCCTCCGGCCTCGTCGCGGTCAGGCCCGCCGCGAAGCCGGTGAAGACCGTCACGGTCTTCGACCAGGACCGCAGGGGATGGTACGAGCGCCCGAGCGGAGCGGCGGAGAGCAAGCACGACCGCGAGGTCCCGCCCCCGAAGGGCCAGACCCCCGGTTCTGCCTACCCGGTCCTGCCGGCGGCCCACCCTGGATCGGTCCAGCCACTCCCGGACAGGCCCCCGAACCAGCCCCCGAAGACCAACCCCAACGAGAACCCCAACCAGAACCCCGACCAGAATCCCGGGAACGCACCCGCTCGGATCCCGGGCAACCTCCCGGGCGAGGGCTCGGAGAAGGCAACGGACCAGGACCCGGGGAAGGAACCGGGTCAGAAGACGGGCGAGCACCCGGGGAAGGAGTCGGGCCGGGAGCCCGGCAAGGCGCCCGCACCGGACGCAGACGAGGAGCGCGACCAGGACCCGGGCAAGGCCCCCGAGAAGGAGCCGGGCAAGGACTCGGGCACGGTGCCGGATAAGGGGTCTGGCCAGCACTCGGGCGAGGACTCGGGGAAGAAGCCGGGCAAGGAGTCCGGCGAGGACCCGGGCAAGGCCCCCGAGAAGGAGCCGGGCAAGGACTCGGGCACGGTGCCGGATAAGGGGTCTGGCCAGCATCCGGGCGAGGACTCGGGGAAGAAGCCGGGCAAGGAGTCCGGCGAGGACCCGGGCAAGGCCCCCGAGAAGGAGCCGGGCAAGGACTCGGGCACGGTGCC
>NZ_JBIVTH010000037.1:38356-39858 GCF_044756625.1 Streptomyces sp. NPDC091682
CCGGATAAGGGGTCTGGCCAGCATCCGGGCGAGGACTCGGGGAAGAAGCCGGGCAAGGAGTCCGGCGAGGACCCGGGCAAGGCCCCCGGGAAGGACTCGGAGAAGGTTCCGGACCGGGAGCCAGATCAGGATCCGGCGAGGGTGCCCGGCCAGCAGTCGGATGACGGCCCGGGGAAGGAGTCGGGGAAGGCGCCTGGCCAGGAGCCCGACAGGGGGCCCGCCCACGATCCTGCGAAGGCACCCGGTCAGGAGTCGGGTAAGGGGGCGGGCAAGGGCCCGGACACGGCTCCCGGGAAGGCGCCGGAATCCGGCCACGACACGGGCAAGGGCACCGGTCAGGAGTCCGAGAGGTTGCCGGGTCATGAGCCGGGCCATGCCCCGGACAAGGGTGCCTGGGCCGATGCCGGAACGGAGCCCGGGAACGGGTCGGGCCAGGGCCAGGGCCAGGGCCAAGGCCAAGGTTCCGGGAAGGAACCGGGCCAAGGCCAGGGCTCCGGCCACAGCGACGGCCGAGGCCAGGGCCAGGGCCAGGGTTCTGGAAGGGCGTCGGGCCAAAGCCAAGGCCAAGATTCCGGCAACGGCAACGGCAACGGCAACGGTCAGGGTCAGGGCCGGGGGTCCGGGAACGGTCAGGGCCAGGGCTCTGGGAAGGTGCCGGGCCACAATAACGGCCAGGGTCAGGGTCAGGGTCAGGGTCAGGGTCAGGATTCCGGAAACGGCCAGGGTCAGGGCAAGCGCTCCGGCAACCGCTCCGGGGAGGAACAGGGCGGAAACACGGGCTCGAATTCCGGCACCGAGCCGGGGCGCCAGTAAGGTGCAGATTCCGGCGGTGAGCCGAGGAGGAGCGGTCCCGGCGGTCCTGTGGGCCGGATGCCCGGGCGATGGCGCTCCGGCCGAGCCACCGCCGGCCGGCTGATGCCGGGGTGGCTGCGTCCATGCATAGGGCGACGAGAGCCACACCGTCGGTGACGGTCCGATTTCGCGCCTCGGACTGGTGCAGGCCCTTTCAGGGATTTGTTCCTTTGCGTTCTTGTGGAGATCGTTCGCGTTTCCCGCAGTCGCCCTTTGGGGGTGCGGAGGGCCCAGCTGTGTCAGAGGCACCGGCGTTGGCAGGGCGGTGGGAGGAGATCGCAACGCTCAGCCGGGCCATCGAGGGCCTCGGCGCCGGCAGACGCACGGTCCTCGAGGTAGCGGGGGACCTGGGCATCGGGAAGACCGCCCTGCGGTCCCACTCCCGGTCCCGGGCCCCTTCCGGCGAGGCGGCCAAGCCGTACCAGCTCTTCCCCGAGGCCCGGGAACGGTCCGTGCCCCCGACGGACACTCCCTATCCGCCCGCCGCGGGAGCGGGCCCGTCCTGGACGACCTCCACCACGCGGATCCCGCCTCGGCCCACCGGGTGGAAGTCCTCGCCTAGGAAACTGATGAAGATGTTGGGTTCTGGCCCCGCCGCGTCAGCGGTGGGGCCAGACTCGTTCTCGTGGTGCAAGGGGAATGGTTCGGGG
>NZ_JBIVTH010000038.1:0-36454 GCF_044756625.1 Streptomyces sp. NPDC091682
CGCCCGCCGAATACGAAACCAACCACTACCTGAGCACCACGAAACCCCAGGTCACAACCAACATCTGAGCTCTCTACCGAACCCGGAACGGTTCACAGTTTGGATCCAGCGGCTCATCACCATCAGACGGTCGCACATGCTCTAGGAATCGCTCCTCGCACACGCCAAGCGCGATGAACTCCTGCTGGGCGTCAAGCAACGACGACCTGTTGGCGCCGCCTACCATGTCTGGCCAGCGCAACTGCATGACGTCGTCCTCCCAGAAACAGGCAGGACAGATCTGATGCGAGCCAGGCCCGTCGTTCAGGGTCAGGTGGCCGCAGCAAACGCAGGGGTACCTCAGATGCATGCCTCCCATATTCGGAGACAGTCAGAGCGAAACCCAATGAGATTCCAGTAGGGCGCTCTCGCCCGACATCGCCGCAGACCTGCGGGGACCTGGGCACGTTCATCTGTACTTGGCCGAGTGCTCTGAGGTGCTCGGCCAAGTACAGCTCGACGTGCTCAGCTCGGACTCGTCCGGCGAACCGGCGTGGGGGACAGTTGAGGTCCCCGAGCACAGCCAGGGGAGGTGCTCCTCAGTTTCGTTCAGAAGGCGCTGTCCAGCGCCGCAGCCAGCGCCTTGTGCAGTTGCGCGTAGAGGGTGGCGAGGTGCCGCAGTTGCTCTGCTGCAGTCTGGTCGTCGCCGCGCACCAGCGGATACTGCAGGCCGCCCAGGATCCGGGCCTGGCGCTGCGCGATGGAGGCCGCGTGCGGCAGCCCCAGCTCTTTCAGGCACGTTGCCGCGTCGTTCAGACGTCGTGCTCCCACGCGGACGCCGAACGCGGTGAGCAGTGTGCGGATGCCGGGGGGTGTGCCCCGGGCGACCATGTCGGCGAGCGCCTCGACGGCGGCGGTTCCGCCCAGTGAGCCGGGAGGCATGGACAGGTCGTCACGGCCGGCCAGCCACCGCTCGGCTTGTGGAAGCGACTGTCGCAGCGCGTCAGTGGGAGTGAGCCGATGATGGCGCAGGAAGCCGGCCCGCAGTACGAACGGGGCATCGATGTAACTGATCGCCTTCGCCTCCCATGCGGAGAGGAAAGCCTGTGCGGGTAGCGTCGCGTAGGGGTGGCCGTGGGGGTCGTGGAGTTCGATGGTGTCCTGGTCCGCAGCGAGTACGACGACGTAGTGGTCGCCGCCGTCGGCGTTCGGTGTGCCGGGCTGGTACAGCAGCAGGCCCATGTCCACCGGCCCGACCAGGACCGGTCCGCGCGAGCAGGCGGTCCGCAGCCGGTTCAGTGCCTCGGCCGGCGTCCCGCCGTCGCTGCGCTCACAGGTCCAGCCCAGCAGCGCGATTGCCGCGTCGAGGCCGCTCTCGGGGTTCCAGCCGTAGGGGTCGAACAAGGGCAGGGAACCGGCGATGAGCTGGGCGCCGAACGGTGAGCCGGTCAACGTTTCGATGACTGCGGTGGAGGGAGACTCCCCACCCAGCATCATGGCCAGCGAGTTCGTGTAGCAGTACGGGCCGGAGCCGATGTAACCGAGCACAAGGGGCCCTTCGAAGAGACAGTGGTGATCTCCACCGGCGGATCGCCGGGCAGGTGGGACCAGCCAATCCCCTCACACACTGTCAGGGTCAACTCCCGCCCCGGCCTTCGCGCTGCGGCTGGCCCGCCACCACGAGGACAGGCAGCCACTACGAAAGCCCATCGGGGGTCCGTGCCTGGCCACTGATGTATCGGCCGTCGAGGCGCCGGTTTTAACTCGGTCGGCGTGCGGCGCGGTCGCGCCGGGCCATATGCCGGGCGACCGCAGCGAGGCCGGGGTTGTGGGTGCCTGGCTGGCGCGTCCTTGCTGGCCGAGGGCTGTGGAGGGACAGAACGAGGGGTTCTCGGGATCCGGCGCCCGGGCGAGGAGCCGGAGGCCTGTATTGATCACCACGGAGATCCAGCGCTGTGGAGCCACGCTCCTGGTCGGTGTCAGCGACGATCTCGACGCGGCGGCCGTGCCGATCCTCCAGCAGGCGCTGGATCAGGTCACGCAACTGCTCACGGCTTCGGAATATCCGGGACGGGAGCACCTGCTCGCCGCGCCGGACACCCGCGATTCCGTTGACGACGAACCTCACACCCTGCACGAGGTCCGCGCCCACGAGCACCACGGCGTCCGGCGCCACACGAGTCGCCGAGAGGACCGTCGCCACACCACCGATCCCCACCCCGACCAGCAGGTGCCGCAAGCCCTGCGGGTGCTCCCGGGCCACCGCGGCACGTGCGCGGTCCACCTGCGAGGCCATGGAGTCCCAGGGGTCGGTCGGCAGTCGGCGCTGCGGCCGGCCAGTCAGCCGCTCTCCGTGTCGAACCGGCACGCGGCGATTCCAGCGTCCCGCAGCGACCTGGCGAACACCGCTCCGCGGCGGTACTTCCCATGCCGGTCGTAGGTGAAGTCGGCCACAATGGTCGCCACGGTTCGCGGTGACTGCTCCAACAGAGCGCCCACGAAGCTGAGTTCGCCGTCCAGAAGAAGGCACGTCGGGCCGCTCATTTTCCCATCCCCATCATCGCGAAGGTGGCCCAGTGGAGCGATATCTGATTCCGGTCGCCAGCGGCGACCCGATCCTGGTGACGCGGCCGAATTCGGTCCGTCATGTCGTCATGTTCCTTCCGGCGCCCACGGAACCCCGCGGTGGCCGATCGGATCCTTCGCCCAATGGGCGGCTCCCTGGGCCGAGCACGGGGTCGCCAGCGTCGTGGCGGACCTGCCGGGGGAGGCGACAGCATGGTTGTCCCGCGCCCCGACGCATGGTTACGCCACGCCGAGGCGGTCCACGCGCAAGCCGCGATCCTGGCTGGCCGAAAGCCGCTGCATCTCTTCGCCCGCGGTGCCGCTGCCGCCTTGCTGCCCGCCGTGCGCGCATCAGGAGTCAGGATCGGATTCTCGCCACCGCTTCCCGAAGAATGCCGACGAGCCGCTGCGATGCTGGGGGACGAGGAGGCACCGGATGCCGATGTCCTGTCCTCGGTCATCGGACTTCAGGACATCGATCAGGAGCTTGACGGCGGTGTGAGCCCCTGCTGAACTGGGCCGCAGATCAACTCACCCAGGTGCGATGGGACCTTGAGCTCCACTCCGCGCACCGCCCACCGCGGGCGACCTCGGCCGTCACTTTCTCGGACGTGGCCCCCTGGCACGGCTGGAGATCACCAGGACAGGAATCGGGCACGTGCTGTCAGGGCTTTTCGACGAGCTGGCCGAGGTGACCAACTGGGAAGGCTGACGCCTATGCGGGCCTGGTCGGCTTACCGGATCTCGTGGTGGAGGCGGTCGGACCCGCCAAGAGCCTGGGATTTCCTTCCTCGTGCCGTCCGGAGCAGGGCCGTCTGCTGCACGCGCTGGCTGCCGGTGCGTTCGAGAGCATCGGGGAGACCGGAACCGGCTGCGGCGTCGGTCTGGCCTGGATGATCTCGGCCCGCCGTCCCGGCGTCCGGGTCGTCAGCGTCGAACGTGACGAACGACGGGTCGAGGAGGTGCGCAAGCTCTTCGCCGGCATTCCCGACGTGGAGATCATCTGCGGCGACTGGACCGCCATCTACGCACACGGTCCCTTCGGCCTTCTCGTGACCGACGGCGGCGGCAACGGGAAGAAGACACCGCCCGCCGACCCCGAGCGTCTGCTGCGGCCGGCGGGCACGATCGTCATCGACGACTTCACCCTCATGACCCAGTGGCCACCGTTGATGGGCGGCGAACCCGACTCCGCTCGCCTCGGTTGGCTCCAGCACACGGCTCTGCTGAGCAGCGAAGTCCGGCTGGCCAGTGATCTGTCGACGATCATTGCCACGAGGCGGCCGTGAACGACGTCAGCCGACTCGACATCGTCTCGGAGGTGGAGAAGGTCGCCGACGGGTGGGGGAACGTCACGGACGGCCTGTTTCTCCGCAGGGTCTCCGAGAACACCCCCGCCGACCGTTGACGGAGCGGCCGAGCGGATTGCCCAGGCTCTCGGGTACGTCATGAGCGAGGGCGAGATCCGCAGTCCGCAAGGAGTGTCCACGGGAATGTTCTCGCGGCGCCTGGCCCAGGTCCGTGTCGACCTCTCGGTGGCATCGGCCGCCGACCATAGTGCCGCGATCATCTGTCATGAACTCGCACACGCCCTGGATCCCGGCCCCTATGAGTTCGACCACCCCGGGACCAAGACGACCGCGGAGATCGTCCAGGCTCAGCACGCTCAGCTTGTGGCCTGCCTCAGCAGCCACGCGTTCAGCAGCGGGATCCTCGGTGTCGCCCCTGGCCCGGGGCAGACGGCCCTGGCGGAGTGTGTGTTCATGCCGCTGGAGCTGGACCACTTGGAGGCGTGCGACGGACTGTCCGGTCGGGACATCGGGCGTCGGGTGGAATTCACCGTCGGCGTCATGGCCGCGGCGATGACCGCGCCGGCGTGGTTCCGCGCGCCGGACCATGAAATCGCGGTGGACCGAGGGGCCGGTGTGATGTGGCTCGACGTCGGCCCTGCCGCGAGCGGCAAGCGCCCCCCTTCCGAAGCCGCCGCCGTCGCTGGGCTCCACTGCACACGAGCTCGCAGCCGTTTTGCCGACGATCCGCGCTTCACCAGTGATCTCGATACGGCTCGCCCTGTCCGATGGGTTTCCATGACCAGCCAATTCCGTCCGACAGAACCGGTTCGCCTCTAGAACCTTCTGCTGCCCTCTCCAGACGTCTCACACGTGGGTACGTGGCCCCCGAGGGAGACATGCCGACGCTGCATCACCAGCAGCGCACGATCGAGGAGGCCGAGGCCGCCGGGTTCCATGGCATGCTCGCGCCGACGGCGTACAGCAATTTCATCGACAACTGGGTGCAGCTCACGATGCTGCTGGCCCGTACCCACCGCATCGAGATGTTCGGCGCCATCCGCTTGAACCAGGTTCACCTGGCGCACTTCGCCAAACAATGCGCCTCGATCCTTCAGCTGGTCGGCCGCCGGCTCTCCCCGAACGTCGTACTCGGCGGCTGGGAGTCGACGACCGGATCATCAGAGCGGCGGAGACGGCCGAACGGCGGCTGGCCCGTGCCGAGGAGTGGCTCACCATTCTCAACGAGACGTGGGAGGGCTCGGGCATCACGCAGGACTACTCCCACAAGGGCGACTTCTACGACATCGAGGGGCTGCGCATCTACCCCGCGCTGGAGAAGCGGCCGGAGATCTTCCTGTCGGGCATGACCGACGAGGCGATCCGGTTGAGCGGCATGTTCGCCGACATACACACGTGCTGTGGGCCGAGAAGCCCGAGGACACACGGCGCAACATCGAGCGCGTCTGGGACATCAGCGCGGCGCACGGGCGTCGGGTCCGCATCGCTCTGCGGATGCACGTGATCGTCCGGGAGGAGGAGGAGGAGGAGGAGGAGGAGGAGGAGGCGTGGCGCGCTGCCGAGTACATCGCCGCGCGCATCGACCCCCAGGTCGCCGAGACGAGGGCAGCGCAGATCCGGGCCAGGGAAGCGACAGCCGTCGGGCCAGCTGACCCCGGCTCAGGACGAGACCAGAATCGGGCGCCACCTGTGGACCGGAACAGGCACCGCGCGCTTCGGGCATCGGTCTCCGTGGTCGGCGACGCCGAGCAGGTGACGGAGCAGCTCATGGAGTTCCGGCGCATGGGCGTGGACGACCTGATCCTTTCCGGATATCCGAAGGAACGCGAAGCCCGAAGGTTCGGGCAGCTCGTCACGCAGCGCCGGATGGACGCTGATCTGGAGTTCCGGCGAGACCATCAACTGTCATGCCGGAGCAGGCAGGACAGGTGAGCCGCACCTGCTCGACACAGCCGAGGAACGGAACGAAGCAGCGCTCATAAACGGTATTCCCGTGGGAGCGTCAGACGTACGTTCCGGACAAGGGCTGCGCGGAAGCCGCAGGCTGGGCATCCTGAGCAACAGCTTCGTCGGCGCCCGGGAGCGGGAGACGACGCTGTACCACTTCGACGAACTGGTTGAGCAGATCATCTACTCGCACGAGATCGGCATCGAGAAGCCTGACCTGCGGGCCTTCGAGGCCGCATACGCCAGTTTGGACGTGCGGCCGGAAAACTGCCTGTTCATCGACGATGTCGCAGTCACCGTTGCGACCGCCCAGGCAGCGGGCATGCAGGCGCATCTGTTCAAAAACAACGCCCGGACCATCACGCACATCACGGCTCATCTGGATGCCCGATCCTTGGCCCCGGAGTGGGTTCCGCTCGGATCACGTCGGCCTGGCCCCGCAATTCGAACGACACCGTGTCCCTCCGCGACCACTCCTCAAGATCTGTGCCAGAACCGAGTGGGGTTCTGGCTCACATTCCGTGGAGCATGCACTCTGAGTGACGGTTGTCGGGCGGGCGGGCTCTGGGAGAGTTGCCCAGAACTGACCCGTACCGGGTGCAGCGTGGCAGACAGTTCGGCCCGTGGAAGAAATGGTTCGCGGGCTGGAGAAGTTGCTGTTCCCGTCGATTACCCGACCTGGCGGTGCTGTCCGTCGCCGTGAACGACGAGGCCGTACGCGTAGAGGCCCGAAGCACGGTGGCTGGGGCCGATTGTCCTGGCTGCGGGATCTGGTCGCGGCGGATTCACAGCTCCTACCTACGGTTTCCCGCTGATGTGCCCAGTGGGGCAGACAGGTGGCCCTCTGTCTACGCGTCCGCCGGCTCCTGTGCCCGGTCAATTCCTGCGGGCGCCGGACCTTCGCCGAGCAGATGCCGCGGCTGACCCGTCGATACGTTCGGCGGACCGAGTGCCTGCGGTCGACGCTGGCCGCGGTCGGCCTCGCACTCGCCGGTCGGGCCGGTGCCCGCATGGTGAGGGTCTTCGGTATGTCCATCAGCCGCAGCACAGTGCTGCGGCTGGTAGAAGCCTTGCCCGATCCGGACGTTCGCGCCCCGCGCGCCGTCGGCGTCGATGAGTACGCGACCCGCGAAGGCCGCCACTACGGGACCGTCTTGGTCGACGTCGAGAGCCGGCGTCCGGTGGACCTGCTGCCCGATCGGGAAGCCTCCAGCCTGGCCGCTTGGCTCGCGAAGCGGTCAGGGATCGAAGTGGTCCGCCGCGACCGCGCACCGTTCTTCGCCGAAGGGGCCACCGCCGGGGCACCCCAGGTGGTGCAGGTGGTAGACAGGTGGCACCTCTGGCACAACCTGAGGGGACACCGCTTCGCTGACCGCACCCGTGCCAATCACGCGCCCGTCCACGAACTGCTGGCCGTCGGGCTCAGCCGTCGGGCGATCGGCCGCCAGCTCCGGATGACCTCCCGCACCGTCAAGCTCCTCGCAGACGCAGCCACCCCGGAGGACCTGTTCCAGGGGCATTGGCAGGGCCGGCCGTCCAAACTCGACGCCTTCAAGCCCTACCTGGATGAACGCTGGAACCAAGGCTGTACGAGCGCCTGGAGGGTGTGGGAGGAGATCGTGCCGCTCGGCTATCAGGGCAGCTACCAGAGGGTTCGCGCCCATTTCCGGGAGAAGCGCCTCTCGCCTGGCGGCCCCGTCACGGCTCGGCCACCGTCACCCCGGGTCGTCGCCGGACGCATCGACCGCGACCACGATGCAGTCATCGCCGGCCTCGCCCTGCCCTGGAGCTCCGATGTCGTCGAAGGCCACGTCAACCGGATCAAGATGCCCAAACGCCAGATGTTTTGGCCGCGTTGGCTTCGGCCTCCTGCGAAAACGAGTCCTACTCGCGGAGCGGCTCCGCAGCCTCTGCGCGAAGATCGCGAATCGGAAACATCGTGGGTGAGGGATGTTCCTTGCACATTTTCCCGTGCAGCTCTTCGGGCCGCAGCGCCCAGGCGATGGCCTCGCCCGGACCACAGAATGAAGGATCGAGGTGGAACGTGGTCCGGGTCCCGAAGGGTTCCGGCGCTATGAATTCCTCACGGGGGCCAATCGGGTCCATCCCGACGAGCTCCTGGCGATGGCCGTGGCCACCCAGCCATGCCTCGATGACCGTGCGGACGCTGAGTGCGGCAGCTGCGGAGGGAGCCCAACGCTGCGTGTCGAACGTGTCGAGCAGGGAACCGAAGAATCCCGGCAGAAGCATCTCCGTCGCATCGGCACCGGGGCGCTGATCGCTCTCCACTGTGAAGCTGAGGTCAGACCCTATCTCGACACTGATCTGCCCATGCCTGCCGTCGCGACGGTGCAGCGCGTCCCAGGCCACCGCCCGCACGACCTCGGTGGGAAGCTCGGGGCTGCCCCGCTCAACCAGAAAGTACAGCTCTGGGGCGCGCCGCACGTGCTCCACGAAGTCAGCCACCCGAAGCGGCTCGACGGTGAACTTCTCCACTAGCCCTCCCCATCTCTGCACATTTCAGCCAGCCACAGCCGATCATGGCACCCGCCATCGGCAAGCACCACGCTTCCCGTTTGCCCAGTAGCCGTGACGGGTTGTCACCAATCGCGGAATGTGTGCCAGAACCGGTTCTCGTGAACACTGCGAGGCACTCCTTGGCCGGGTGCGCCTCCCCAACCGATCTCGAATTGCTGCTCCTTCTCGTGGACAGAGCCACTTGGCCATCAGCATCAGCTCGGGCGTGCCCCGCTCGCCGAGGTGGGTCAGGGGGGAGTGCCGGTACTCGTGCAGGTCCCAGCCGGTGCCCGGCCCGGCGTACGCGGTGTGCTGGTCGAGCAGCGCGCGGGCCTGGCCGTAGGACAGGCGGGCCAGCCCCGTGTCCGGGCAGACGTCCCTGGCGGAGAACGCCTTCCCCGGGCCGGGACGGCGTCGGGTGACGAATACCGGGCCGCGGGTGCGGCCCTGGAGCAGGCGGGGCACCAGCCGGGCGGTGCCCGCGTCCCGGAACACCGTCTCCAGCACGTAGTCGGCGCGACTCGCGCCACGCCGGCGGACCTTCGGCTGGGCGGCCTTGGCCTTCCCCGGGCAGCGGCGCCCGGCCAGGTCCAGGTCCAGGTCCTCGATGTTGACGTCCAGGATCTCCTCGGAGCGGGCGCGCTTTGTTGAGGCTCTCGGGGTGGTCTTCGTCCAGACGAAGGGTCGTTCCATTCGGCGAGCCAGGCCCGGATGTCGCGGCCTCGACGACTACAAGGTCCCTCACCGTCCTGCGGGCCCGCAAGCTCGGTGCTGGGAAAGCGGAAACGGATCCTCCGGCCTCTTTCCTCTCACCCTCCCCGAACTCCGACGGCTGATCCACCGCTGACCAGTACCCGTCGACTACGTCCTGTGATTCAAGAAGCCGCCATGGCCTTCCGCAAGGTGTGGAGGCACGAGGAGAGTGCCGTGTGGCGGGGCGTGCCGTAGTCGCGTGCCTGCATCCAGGCCGCGTACAGCAGGGACCACAGCACGTTCTGCAGCCACTCGGCGTCAGCCTCGGCGTCCACCGTGCCTTCGGCCTGGCCGCGTTCGATGAGGCGGACCAGGGCGCGGTCGGAGTTGGTCTCCTCCTCGAAGCCCGCCCAGGTCAGGAACTGCGGCACGTCGAACAGCAGCATGAGGCGGTCGCCGAGCTCGAAGTACTCCAGGCAGAGCCGCTCCAGCGCCTCTGGGGCCGGGTCGTCCTCCACCCGCGCGCGTGCGGTCGCCTCTTGCAGTCGTTCCCGTACGTCCGCCCCGAGCGCCGCCACGAGGTCCGAGCGTTCGGCGAAGTAGCGGTGGACGGTCGTCCGGCCCACGCCGGCGGCTTCGGCCACGTCCGCGAGCGACGCCCCGTGATGGGCCGACAGGACGGTGACGGCGGCGTCCAGGATCGCGCGTCGCGTGCGTGCGCGGGTGGTGGTCTCGGTGGTCGCCGTCGCGATGTGGTCATGCTCCATGGGCGTACGGTAGCGCGCCCACAATGAAACTCACTTGACCATAATGGAACATTGATGTTCCATTTTCGGCATGGCTGACTCGACACCCTCGCCCCGTGCCGCATTCGACGCGCCCCGGCTGCGCGTCCTCTGGTCCTTCGCCCGCCCGCACCGCCACACGCTGGCCGTGGGGCTGGTCCTAGCCCTGGCCGGCTCCGCCCTCGGCCTGGCCACGCCCATGATCACCAAGTGGGTGCTGGACGCCCTCAATGACTCCGCCTCGCTCACGGGCCCCGTGGCCGCGCTGTTAGTCCTCCTCGTCGTCGGCGCCGCCGTGTCGTACCGGCAGTGGTGCATGCTCGGCACGGTGGGCGAACGGGTCGTGCTGGAGGCGCGCGAGTCGATGGTGCGACGGTTCCTGCACGCCACCGTGCCCGCCCTCACCCGGCGCCCGACCGGTGAGCTCGTCACCCGCGTGACCTCGGACACCGTCCTGCTCCGCGAGGCCACCGCCCAGTCGTTCGTCGGCCTGGTCAACGGCTCCGTCATGCTCGTGGGAAGCCTGGCCCTGATGGGCGTGCTCGACTTGGTGCTGCTCGGCACGACCATCGCCGCCGTGGCCGTTACCGCCACCCTCTTCGCGCTGCTCATGCCGGGCATCGGCCAGGCGCAGCAGCGCTCCCAGGAGCACATAGGCCGGCTCGGCGGACTCCTGGAGGGCACGCTGCGCGCGATCCGCACCGTGAAGGTGAGCCGCGCCGAGGAGCGGGCCGCCGAACGGATCGTGGCCGATGCCCGGGCCGCGGCGGACTACGGCATCCGGGCGGTCCGTCAGGAGGCCCTGGCCTGGACGGTCGCCGGGTCCGGCATCCAACTGGCCATCATCGCGATCCTGGGCGTCGGAGCCTGGCGGGTTGGCGAGGGGAGCCTGGAGGTCTCCAGCCTGATCGCCTTCCTGTTGTACGCGTTCACGCTGATGGAGCCGGTCAGCACGCTCAGCCAGAACGTGACCTCCCTCCAGGCCGGGATGGCCGCGGCCGAACGCATCCGGCAGACGGCCGACTTGACGGCGGAAGGTGACGACACGGCGCCGGAGCCGGAAGACGAGAGGACCGCCGCCGCGGCGGATTCCGGCGCCCCGCAGGAGGTGCCCGTGCTCGAACTGCGCGGTGTCAGCGCCGCGTACGGCCCCGAGGCCGCCCATGCCGTCACCGACGTACGGCTGGCCGTCCCCCGGCGCGGTCACACCGCGATCGTCGGGCCGTCGGGCGCCGGCAAGACCACCTTGTTCTCGCTCGTCCTGCGGTTCCTGGAGCCCGTCGACGGCGAACTGCTCCTGAACGGAAGGCCGTACCGCGACTACAGTCACTCCGAGGTACGGGCGCGGCTGGCCTACGTGGAACAGGACACCCCGGTCGTGCCCGGCACCCTCCGCGACAACCTGCTGCTCGCCCGGCCGGACGCCACCGAGGAGGAACTGCGCCATGTGCTGCGGGACGTGCGGCTGACTGAGAAGGTCGACGCGCTCGAAGCGGGTCTGGACAGTCCGTTGTCGTCGGCGCACGTGTCGGGGGGCGAACGCCAGCGCATCGCGCTCGCGCGCGCCCTGCTGCGCACTCCAGAGGTCCTGCTGCTGGACGAGGCAACCGCGCAGCTGGACGGGCTGACGGAGGCCGCGGTGCAGGACTGCATCCGGCGACGGGCGGCGACGGGCGCGGTGGTGACGGTCGCGCATCGCCTCTCGACGGTGGTCGATGCCGACCTGATCGTGGTCATGGAAGCGGGCCGGATCCGCGCCCGCGGCACCCATGAGGAGCTGCTGGAGACGGACCCTCTCTACCGCGAACTGGTGGCAGCCCTGCGCCTGGCCACCACCACCAGAGCGGAGGTGGCGTGAGGGGTTCGCTCGCGCGGGGGCAGGCCACGATGGCGCTTGCACGCAGCAGGGCGACAACGCGCTGGTGGAGCACCGTCCCAACGGCGCTGTTGGGCGGTGTTCGGGCCGTGGCCGTCCAGGGTTCGGAAGAGGTCGTTGTGGTTGGTGATGGCGCGGGGTACCAGCTGTAGGGGGTGGCGGCGTGAGAGGTGGTCCATCCGCTGGTCGAAGTCGAGCTGCTGCAGCAGGCTCTTGTCGAGCACCGCGGTTGCCTGATCGAAATCCTTGACGACTTCGGGATGCGGTGAGCTCTCCAATGGGAACCGGCGGGAGGCCGACGTCTTGGCCGGCAACTTTGACGGAGAACAGAACCGGCTCGTCATCCACCGATCGGCCTGACGAATCCCTCGGATGCCTTGGCTCGGCGCCGGATCCAGATGAGTGGCAGCAAGCTGGAGTGCGGCCCGGTAAACGATGGTGAGCTCGTCCGTCCGCACTGCCAGGCCGCGCCATTGCTTGAGTCGGGCGAGGCACCGCTCGACGGTATTGCGCTCTTCGTATGTCTCGGTGTCGAAGCCGGGCGGGCGGCCTCCGGCGCGGCCCCGCCGCAGCCGGTGTCCGATCTGGTCGACAGGCTGCGGGACGGCTGCACGGATGCCGCGTCGACGGAGGTGCCCGCGGATCGCGCGGGAAGGGTAGGCACGATCCGCGTCGGCGATCTCCGCGTTCCGTACGAGCTTGCTCACCGCCTTCGGCATCCCGCGATGCCCCGGCCCGCCGGGCACCGGATGTGCTTGCTCACCCGGTCGATAGCAGACTGGAGCGGCTGCCCGTCCAGTACCAGGTCGCCCCTCGCTCCGCAGGCCGCGCACCGGGGGCTGGTGACGGGGAGGGGGCTTCATCCGGTACGGCGGCCACTCGGTTTCCACGGCGCGCCCAACGACGTTGATCCGGGCCGGGAACGCGAGCGCCACGGGTGACCGCAGACGCTCCGGATACAGGGCTGGGGCCATGGCCAGCCCGCGCCGATACGGCGTGAGTGGGTGAGGCCGGTGCTCAGAGCGCTCCGGGGACATCAGTAGCACCGGGCCGCCCGATACCTCACCGACCGCTGAGCGGTTCGTGTCCTGACTTCGGCCCGCGAAGACCGGAGTGACGCGATGGGGCGAGCGGCTTGCTCGCCCGTTCCGGGGACTTCACTTTGGCACCGCCCGAGCCCGCGCGGCGACCGATGCGCTACCGCCGGAGGAGGAGTCCCATGAGGAGCCTCTCCATGACATGGAGTCACGTTTACGCAGGACAAGGCGTCGCAGGGTCTCGGTTCGATGCAGGTTCGTAATCACCATCCTCTGCAACCGTCCGTCCGCCCCGCGGGTCAACCAGTACATGCTCTCTCCACAAGTCCTCAGTAAAGGTGACCAGTTCACGGTCCTACGGCCCGACCGACTGACGACGACGGAGGGGCGGGTGAAGACGCACATCCCGCTGGCCGCCGTCCAGGAGGTCCGCCCGGACGGCGACAAGGCCCTGCAGATCGTTCTGACCGATGGGGTGACCCGGCGACTGCAGGGCGGCAACGAATACGCCACCTCGGCCTTCCTCACCGCCTTGATCGCCGCCCTGCCCGCCCGGCGTGACCCGGCCGGGAGCGCCCTCATAACGACCGAGGAGGGCGGGGCCGTAATCAAGATTTGGCAGGTGTGGACCGGTGGCGCGGCCTTCCTCGCGGTCTTCGTGGGCTACGTCTGGTGGACCGGTTCCACCTACGGCGACGGGATGGGGATGGCCGCATTCGTCGGGGCGCCTGCGGTCATCTTCGGCGGGCTCTTCACCTTCGTCGCCATCAGCAGCGCCAAGGACCGGGTGGTCCTCCGCCGGCGCGGCATCACCGTCGCAGCCGCCCGGCACTACCACCCGAACGGCAAACGGGCGAGCTGGTACGCGTTCACTGACATCAGCGGCAACGAACACACCACCAGTTACGGGTCCGGCCGCGTCACGGAGGAGATACACGTCGTCTACGACCCGGAGAACACCCGGCTCAACGCCGCTGTGGAGCCCCTCTTCACCACTGTCCTGAAGCATCTTCTCGGCGGGGGCGTCTCGCTGACGATCCTCGCGTTGGGGCTTTGGGGAGTCCTCGCCCCGTACATCTGACAGACGCCGCCCGTGGAAGGAGGGAAGCCGGCGAACGCAAACCTGCGCCTCCTCCCGCTCCCGCTGCTCGTACTGCACGACGGCCGCCTCCGCCGCCCCACCGTCCACCCCCCCCACCACCTACGCCGGGCGTCTCTTCGACGTCTCCTGCTGACCCCTGCCGGGGACGATGAGGGGCGGCCGGCTCACCTGGCGCCGAGCAGACCCGCCCGGTCCCGCAGCCCGAGTGTGTCGAGCCGCCACAGGCGTACGGTCTCGTCCTGCGACGCCGTGGCCAACGTACGCCCGTCGGGGGTGAAGCGGGCCACGGCGTCATCGCTCGCACTCAGCGACGAGTCGGGCTCGGCGTCGGCCGGCGGGCTGCCGATCCTGCGGCCGTTGGCCGTGTCACACAGCTGGAGGTCGGAATAGCTGCGGGTCACCGCCTTGCTCCCGTCCGGACTGAGCAGGACGGTGCTCATGCCGTCATCACCGGTCTCCAGAGTGCTCTTGATCCGGCCGTCACGGGTGTCCCACACCTCCACCTGCTTCCTGTCCTTCGTGACCACCGCCAGGACGCGCGAGTCGCCGCTGAAGAAGGCGTCGGCCTCGTGCACGGATCCGTCGCCGCCGCTCGGGCGGCCGTCGGACACCTGCCACAGCTGCATCCGGGAGTTCTGGTTCATGGTGGCCACGAAGCGTCCGTCGGGACTGAGGACGGCGGACGACACCCACTGCGCGCTGGGGCCGGTCAGTCGGCGGACCGCCTGCCGGTCCACTGCGTTGCGGACGGCCACACCGTCGCTCTCCCTCCCGATGACGAGCAGGCTCGTTCCGCCGTCCGTCACTCCTATGTGAAAGGTGTGGTCTCCGCCGAGGGGTTCGGTCAGCGGGTCCCCGACGCCGGGCTTCCACAACTGGATGTAGGTCGAGGGTCGCTCGACGGTTCCCGTCCGTCCCCTGGTGACGAGAGCGCGCCCCTGGTCTGCGAAGACCACCTCGTCGAGCACCCCGGGGGCCGTCATACGTGCGAGGCGGTGCCCGTCGTCGACGCTCCACGTCTCCACGAACGAGGTGTCGCTGCTGAAGAAGGGCCACAGCGAGCCGCCCTGCCCGACGGCCAGGGTCCGGCCGTCGGGGCTGAACACCAGGCGTTCGGCTCCCTCGTGGAATTCACTGAGTACGGCAGTGGACGTGTCCGTCGGGCGGCCAGCGAACGGCGTCGCCAGTGCCACTACCGCGAGCGCCGAACAGGGCCGGTCAGCGGATCCTTCCGGGTGGCGACGATCTGCCGGTGCAGGGCGACCGCGTGAACCGCCCAGCCGGTCAGCGGCACGGCGGCGGCCGCCAGTAAGAGGGTGCGCCGGCCGAACCGGCTTCGAGCGCGCAGGAGGGACGACATACTTGGGTTCTCCGTCTCGTCTCGTACGGGATGGATGGGCCCGGGGCAGCCGACAAAGCCGCCAAGCAGAGCGGCTGTCGGGGCGGAGCTACAGCGCGAAGTCAGCGCGGGTGGTCCAGCTGACGGGGTTGTTCCCGAGGCCGGCCGTCGCGGCGGGCCACTCCATCTGCCAGCCAGGCCGAAGCCCGGCCACTCCCCACTGGTCCGGCTGCCTGCCAGGGATCTCGCATCCGGCCGTGTGCGCGGCGAGCGCGGCGTCGTACACCTCGTGGGCGCGGCGCAGGGCTGCGGCGGGGGAGTCGGTGACGCCGGTGAAGACGTGCACGCCACGCCGGTCGGGGTGGTGGAGTCGGGTATCGGGACGTCTACCTCGTAGGTGCGCAGCATGACGTCCAGCTCCTCTCTGTGCTCGGTGGTGAGGGACCACCGCGACCGCCCCGGCCTCCGTCGAACGGAGCCGGGGCGGCACGGAGGACCATCACCCGCTATGGCACAGCCGGCTCCTCGGTGGGGACCTCGTAGACGTCGATGACGTCCTCGCCGCCGAACCAGGTGCCGGGGGCGTGGCGGATCCAGACGATGCGCAACGGGGAGCCGTCGCGGGCGGCGACGTCGTACTCGTGCACCAGATGCTTCTTGAGGGCGGAGCGAACGGCCGGGGCCACGGCCCGGGCGGGCATCCGGGACGGGAACGGCAGGAAGCGGGCGCCGTTGACGGTGGTGTACTGCAGGGCCTGGCGCGGCCAGAGGCAGGCGGCGTTCATCGCGCCGTGCTCGCGCGGGGCCTGAGTGTGGGCGGCGTAGTACGCGAGGGCGGTCTCGGACACGGGCATGAGCGGGTCTCCTTCGGCGTGCCGGGCAAGGCCAGAAGTCGAGCTGGACCGTGATGCGACGACGGCGGTCGCCGTAGTCGCGGCGGGGGTCGTGGACGGTGCGGCGGTGCGCGGCGAGGCCCGCCGTACCGCCCTGGACCGGAGTGCGGCACTCGCGGCAGCCGTTCAACACTCGTCCCCGGCCGGGAGGCCGGCCGGGGTGAGCGGGTGCGGGTGGGGCCGTCGGCGGCGCGGCTCACGCGCGCACCGCGTTCGCATGCTGCGCCTGGATGTCGGCGCGGCCCTCGGGGTCGTCGTCCCAGCCCCGGTAGCGGTCTTCGGCCTCCTGGTCGCCGTCGCCGTGGATAGTGCAGACGATGTCCGGGTCGTTTTCCATGGCGCCGGTCAGCGCCTTGTGCAGGTCGGTGACCGAGTGGATGGGCGCCCACGCCTGCCCGGAGCATTCCGGGTCGAGGGGGCAGGGCAACACCACGCCGAAGCCGAAGCCGAAGCCGAAGCCGAAGCCGCCCTCGCCCTCGCCGTCGTCGCGGAGCGCCGGGGTGAAGGACTGCTGCCCGAGGCGGATCTCCGCGACTCGGTCCCGGCCGGTCCCCAGATCCGAGGCCGGCCGCCACTGCCACAGCGGCAGGATCTCCGGGCCGAAGAAGCGGCGGGCCAGCCACAGGTCGCCCAGGCCGTCGCTGCCGTCGCGCCCGAGGTCGGCCTCCCGGGCCTGCGAGAGCCGTCCGAGGAACGGCTCCAGGCGGTCCAGGGTGTCGGCGAAGACGACCGTGTTGAACCCTTCGGCCGCGAGGCGCTGGTGCGAGTGGACCATGGCCTGGTGCTGGGAGCGGACGACGTCCTCGGGCACGCGCCGGTTGTCCGGCCGCGGGCCCTGCCGCTCCAGGCACAGGTCCAGGGGCGTGGCGACGACGACGGCGACAGTCGGCATGCCGTGCCGCTTCGCCGCCGTCACCAGCTTCACCCTGATGGGCTGTTCGACGTTGGTGGCGTTCCCTGTCAAGTTGCTGTGTGCAGGGATGCACGGGAAAATCCGTTGGCTGTCGGTGTTCCCTGCTGGAACGATCCTGGAATGACCGACCACCGTGACGCCGTCCTCCGCCTGTGGGGTCGCCAGCTCTATGAGCGTCAGGGCGATTCACTCGCCTGGGCGGAGGCGGTCCTGGAGGCCAGCGGCCGCGCGCCGACCGCCGTCACCGCGGCGATGTCCGGCCGACTCGACGCCCTCGCTGATTCCCCATCGGACCCGGCATGGCTCCTGTTCCGTACGGTCGCCAAGCTGGCCGCGAACCTGCGGGGCGACGGCCTCTACGACGCGGATGTTGGTACCCGAATCGGCCCGCTGGCCCTGCGGTTTCTGCTGATCGGTCGTCCGGGCTGGCCGCCGGGGAAGAGCCATGGAGACGGAGCCAGGGCGCCGATGGTCGCGTGCCCCTTGCGGTTCGCGTCGACAGCGCAGGCCGGAGCCGAGCAGGAGTTGGACGAAGCCGGTGTTGCGCAGCTCGGTCCTGGACTTCCAACCGGGCGCGGACGAGCCGGTGCCGGTGTGGCCGCGCAGCCCGATGTCCGACCACAGTCCCCAGGTCCGCGGTGTCAGCAACAGTACGGTGGAGTTGTGGGAATCCGCTGCCCGGTCCTCGCGCCGTCCCGCGTCCACCGGCAGTGGCTCGACCCTCGCCCACCGGAACAGCTTGGTGAACGCGGCCGCCTCGCGGTTCCACCTGGTCCCGCCGACCCGCTGCGGGTTCTCCATGGACCTGCACCGCCAGTCCCGGTAGTCCGCCAGATCACTTCTACAGGCCCTCCGCCACGGCACTCCACGCGAGGACAGAAACGACAGGAGCGGCCGGATGTCCGTTGCATAGTTCCGCTTCGTCTCCCGCTCCAGGTACCGGAACGGGCCAGACAGGACAAACTCCAGGAGCTCGGGGTCCACCGTGCCGTCCGGTGCAACGAACACCGGGTCGCCGGGTCGAAGGCCGATCCGGGCTACCGCCGCCGGCAGGTCCCGAACCCCGAGGACGCCCTCCACAGGGAGGGCGCCCCACCGGTCCAGATCGGGAACCCACACCACTTGCCACTCGGTCACCCGAAGCCTCCCCTGACGCTTGAACTCAACAAATCATCAGGGAAGTGGCGTCGATGACCGTGTTGAGCTTGCGGGCCATCCGGCGCTCCAGGATCAGCTTCAGGACGTCGGCGGCATCGGCCGTGGCGCCCTGTTCGCCGGGGTCGTCTTCCCTGTTGGATCGGCGTGTTGAAGCGGATCGAGCAGGGGTGGCTGCGTGCTGGGGTGGCGTACGTTCTGGATACCGGCGGACCGCCAGGTGTCCGCGGATCGGGTGCCTGTTCTGAGTGGGCGGGAGGACCTGGGGACTCGTGAAGATCGCGTTGGGATTCATCCTGGGGATCCGATTCTCCTTTCGCCGGACTGGCAGGTCGATGAGGTACTGAGCCGTATCTGTGTCGGTCGTCGTTCGCCCGTCTCGCGCAGGAGACGAAGCGGAACTACACGGACGACTACTGCCTGTTCTTCGAGGCATGGGCATCGGCCCAGTCCGCCTCCCAGATCACCGGCCTCACCACCCCGAGCGTTCGAACGGCGCGCTCACGATCGTTGCCCTCGCGTTCGAAGCCGGTGTCCCGCGCAACGCTCTCACTCAGCGGTACACCGACCTGAAGAACATGTTCTACGACAGAGTGCGGGCCCGCGGCGGCACCCCGGACAGCGAACAACGCATGCGCAAGCAGATCCGCCGACTCAAGGAACTCCGGGCAGCCGACGCCGAAGAAATCGCGCAGCTGAAGACCGACGTAGAGGCACTGGTCGGCGCCTTGCACCAGTCAATGACGGAGCACCGGTTGCTGCACCAGCAGCTCGCCGACCGCATCGGCGTAGTCCGCACACTGCCGACGCCCCCCTCGCAGACAGGTCACACCCACTGTGGTCCAGGGCAACCAACGGAATTCGTTGACCAGCCGTAACATCCTTCCGCCGGGTTGGATTCCCGCGCAGGAGTGCCCACGCTCTCGCCCCTGCGAGTCGCCGCTGACCTGAAGACCCCCGATCCCCGATGGGGGCCGCCGAACCGACCGTGTTTCGTCACCTGGAGCGGCATGTTCCTTCGGTAACCCCAGGTTGCAGGCCTCCCACAACCTCTGTGTCATACCTCAGTGGCAAACTGCGGCACGACGAAGTTTTCGGAAGGGCAGGGCGTCGCGGCAGGGGTCACCCGTCGAACGCACTGCTCGGGGGTGGCTGGTGCCACGGGGGAGATGTTCGGCTGTGATCTTCGACAGTCTTGATGTGTCGTACGGCGAGATGTGGGGTTCCTATCGGGGAATGACCCATCGGAGCCCGATGTCACGCGCGCTCGCGGCACGCAAGCATGCGGCCGGGAAGGATTACGCGGTTCTGCTGTCCGCGCGGGAGCAACCGCTGGCACTGGTCGAATACTGGCCGGGGCGGATGTGGCGTGTGTATCTGTTCGACGACAGGTCTTGGTGCGTGCAGATGATCGACCTCAAGCCCCACGGCACGGGGATGTTGCTGGCCCAGCAGAACACCCGATGGCAGTTTCCCAACGATCAGGCGCACTTGTACGGGAAGTGGGATGTTCAAGAGACCACCACCGTCTCAGCCGACGGACAGATCGAGGTGAAGTCCGAGTTCGCCGGACCGCGGGGCGGATCGCCGGAGTCATCGCACGATGGAGCATCCGGCCCGTCGAGCGTCCCCGAACGGCGGTTCGCGACGCCCGTCGAAGACTTCCTTTGTCCCGCACCGGAATTCGGCGACTGGCAACTGTTCGCTCCGCTCCTCACCCAGCAGGGCCACGAGTTCGCCACGACCGTAGTCCTCAACGACAGGTCAGTAGACGAAGGATCGGGACCCCTGCGCGCCACCGGAATTGAGCAACTGTTCAATCCGGGTGTGTGCGACACCCGGGAAGGGCCGGCCGTCGTCGAGCCCATTGACGCTGGCATGCTGCGGATCACCTCAGGGCAGCTGGCGGTCTCGGACCCAGGCTGGATCAGCAACCTGCGGACCGTCGGAGTGCCGCTAGGCGACTTTCCGGTCACACTGTCGCTTTTGCGCACGAAACACGGGGCGGATGTCGCTGCGGCCAGGGTGACGTTCCTGGAAGTCCCTCCCCATAAGTGGGAAATGACCCTCCGGCCCGACGAGGACCTGGAGCTGCTCGGCGAGGGCCAGTTCTACGGGGTTGGCGTGGATACCGGCACAGCGGCTTTCATGGATGCGACGCGGACCGTGACCGAAGACCAGCTGGACGACGAGATTTTCATACCCCTCGACAGCGACAGCCATTTCAGCGTCGAACTGCCCGGCACAGAGCCCGAGCCGAATCTCATTGCCTTCCGTGCTGGCCAAGGCGACGGCGCCTACCCCGTCTGGACCGGCCGCACCGAAGACGGACAGGTTAGTTGCGTCGTCGTCGACTTCCAGCTCCAATGCGCCGCCGGAACAGAGTAAGGATCGCCGACCACCTGCACGAGGCCGCACCGGCCGGTCAGCTGGGCGGACTGCGTCAGTTCAACACGCTGAACTTGACAGAGAAGTCGTCGCTGACCGTGCCGCGCAGGGTGTCGAGGGAGAGGAGCTGGGAGGCCGGCCAGGTGCGGGCCAGGGTCGACTCGCCCGCGTCGGAGGCCCCGATCAGCACGACGAGCGCGTCCTCGGGCAAGTTCGGGTACAGCACCGAAGTCATGCGAGGTCTCCTTGCGGGTCGAGGGAGCGGGCGGCCCAGGTCAGGCGCTGCCCGGCGTGGTCGGTGAGCAGGGCGGCGGCCTCGTGCAGGGGGCAGGAGGCGTCGTCGGCTTTGCCGTGGGCACGGGCTTCGGCGAGTTTGGCGAAGGCGAGGACCCGGGGAGCGGCCTGGTGTTTGCCTTGTTCGTAGGCGCCTTCGGCCATGTCGATGGCCTCGTTGACGTGTCCCTGGAGGTAGGCGTGCAGGCTCATGGTGGCCAGGACGTACGAGCCGGCCTGGACGTCTCCGCCGTTGCGGGCAAGTCGGAGGGCTTGGATGAAGTGCTGCTGAGCGAGGCCGTGGTGTTCCCAGTCAAGTTCTCCTGTTCAGCGGCGTGGGACCTTCGGCGGGTTTGCAGTCTTGGTGCAACAGGTGGCCTATTCCATGGCGGGCTACCGCGCCACCGTGCAAGCATCCCGCTCATGCTGACCTTCGATGTCGTTGGCGGGCACGAGGCCGCCGACAGCGCTTCGACTCCGGGCGTTCGCTCTGGAGGTCGACGCTGGCGCTCGGCCTGATCGCCATGAACGGCGCCGGCCCGAACGGGCCCACTCGGGGAACGCTGCCTACGGCGTGCTGGGGAGCCGGACCGTGACGAGGAGGCCGCCGGCGGGGCTGGGGACGAGGTCGAGGGTCCCGTCGTGGGCGCGGACGATGCTGTGCACGATGGCCAGGCCGAGGCCGACGCCGGCGTGCTCGTCGGTGCGTACGCGTTCCGTCCCGCGCCGGAAGGGTTCGATGAGGGTCGGTACCAGTTCCGGTGGGAGCCGGCGGCCCGTGTTCTCGACCCGCAGCACGCTCGTGTCGCCGTGCGCCTCGGTGTGGACCGCCACGGTGCCGTCGGTGGGGAGGTTGTGGACGATGGCGTTCTGGAGGAGGTTCGTCACCATCCGCGACAGGAGCTCGGTGGAGCCGCTGGTCGGGGCCGGCCCGCCGGTGACGTCCAGCGCGATCCGGCGCTGTTCGGCCAGGGGAAGCAGCGTTTCGGCGGCTTCTTCGGCTATGAGGGAGAGGTCGGGGCTCTCGCGGGTGAAGTTTCCGCAGTCGCCGCGGCTGAGCAGCAGGAGGGCCTCGGTGAGGTCGGCCGCCCGCTGATTGACCGCGTAGAGGCGTTCGATGAGTTCGTCCCGTTCCCGCGTGGGGTCCTTGCGGGCGACGTCGAGGAGCGTCCGCGAGATCGCCAGCGGGGTGCGCAGTTCGTGGGAGGCGTTCGCAGCGAATCGCTGCTGCTCTGCGACGTGGGACTCGAGTTGTTCGAGCATCGAGTCGAACGCGTCGGAGAGTTCACGGAATTCGTCCTGGCGGCCCTTCATGCGGATCCGGTGGGACAGCGACCCGTTCTCGGTCATCCGGGCTGCATCCGTGATCTGTGTGAGTGGTGCGAGCATCCGGCCGGCGAGGATCCATCCCCCGACGAGCCCGAACACGAACAGGAAGACCATCGCCGCGGCCGCGGCGGGGACGAAGACTTGCAGGAGGACGTAGCGGTTGGGTGCGACCCTGAGAAGACCCACCTCGCTGTCCGGTACGTAGCGCAGTAGGAACACCCACACCACGGCGAGCAGGAGAACGCCGGCGAGCAGAACGAATCCGGCATAGCTGAGGGTGAGTTTCAGTCGGGCGCTGATCCCTCGGCGTCTATGCATGCGTACTGCCGGGGGCGGCGACGTCGCGGTCCCGGGCTACGATCTTCATGCCGGTGTCGATCCGGTAGCCGACGCCGGGCACCGTGGCGATGATCCATGGTTCACCGAGCCGTTTGCGCAGCGCGGAGACCGTGATACGCACGGCGTTGGTGAAGGGGTTGGTGTTCTCGTCCCAGGCCCGTTCCAGCAGGTCTTCGGCCCTGACGACCCCGCCCTCGGCGGCGACGAGGACTTCCAGCACCGCGAACTGCTTGCGGGTGAGAGCGACGTAGCGTTCGTCGCGGAAGACCTCCCGGCGGAACGGGTCGAGCCGCAGGCCCGCGATCTCGCGCACCGGAGGCCGGGCGTACCCGCGTCTGCGGTCCAGCGCCCTCAGCCGCAGGACGAGCTCGCGCAGCTCGAACGGTTTGGTGAGGTAGTCGTCGGCGCCGAGCTCGAAACCGGACGCCTTGTCGTCGATCCGGTCGGCAGCGGTGAGCATGAGGATCGGGATGCCGCTGCCGGAGGCGACGATGCGCCGGGCGACCTCATCGCCGGAGGGTCCGGGGATGTCACGGTCGAGGACCGCGAGGTCGTAGGAGTTGACGCTGAGCAATTCCAGGGCCGTGTCGCCGTCGCCGGCGATGTCGGCGGCAATCGCCTCCAGCCGCAGACCGTCACGGACCGCCTCGGCCAGGTAGGGCTCGTCCTCCACGATCAGTACGCGCATGCGTGAAGCCTATTGTCATCACGAAATCGGCGCCGACGGGTGCACACCGGACACGCAACTCACCCTGCCAGCGCCGGCGCGGGGCGAGGCTGGTCCGACGGCACCTCCGCCGTAGTGCGCCAGAAGCGGCGCGACGCCAGGCCGAACAGCACGGCGCCGACGGCGTTGACCAGTACGTCATCCACGGACGACACCCTGTCCAGCCGCAGGACGTACTGTGCGGTCTCGACCAGGACCGAGCAGCTCGCCCCGAGCACCAGGATCCGCGGCACGGACGCCAGAGCCACGAACCGCATAGGGGCGAAGAAACCCAGCGCCGCGAAGATCAGCAGGTTGCCGCCGGTCCCGACCGGCCCCATCGTGACCAGGTCCCGCAGCGGGATCAGACTCACCCGGCCGGGGACGACACCGGCCCCCGGGCCCGGTTGCAGGGTCAGCCACACCATCGGAACCGCCCCGTAGACCACGCCCACCTCGGCCAGTGACATCCGCCACGCCGACGTGACACCGCCGGCGCGCCGCAGGCTCGCCAGAGCCCACACCAGCAGAGCGGCCAACGGCAGCCCGACCAGCATCATGAGCAGCACCCCGTTAAACGTATCGAAGCAGCCGTGCCACCGCCCGGCCGTGCACGCCGGAGCGGCCATCATGAGCGGCCGCCACATGACGAACAGCACGCCTGACGGGCCGAGGATCGCCAGGCCAGCGAGCACGATCCGGCGGGGTGGTACTGACGGGGATGGGCTGTGGTTCATGTTCCCCACATCAGCCGCCCGCCCCGCCGGAGCGCGCAGCGCCGGTGATGGCCTGCGTCTGGTGCTCGAGGATGTCCGGCAGGCTGTCGGAGTCGCGGTTGACAAGGGTGACGGCGACCCAGCCGGTGTACGGGTAGATGCTCCAGTTGGCGCCGACACCGGGGTTTCCACCGGCACGCTGGTACTCCCACTGGCCGTTGACGATGTCGATCGCGAGCCCGTACGCACCGAACGACGTCGGGCCGTGGGGGGTTTTGGCCCCGAAGAGCACGTCGGCCCAGGGCCGGTCCAGCACCGTGCCGTCGGTCAGCGCCTGCGCGAACCGGACCAGATCCGGCGCGGTGGCGAAACCGCCGTCCCCTGGGGCATCGATGAAGGCGCGGCCCGGGTTCTTGCCGAGTACGTACGGGTACGGGCTGCCCTGGTCCAGGTTGCGGAGCCCGTCCACCACGCTGCCGTCGGCCAGCTCCATGTACGGGTGCGCGATGTGCGGGTCGGTGAGCCACTGCGGCCGGGTGTGGAACGCCGAGCCGGTCATACCACAGCGCTTGAAGATGTTCTCCCGGACGTAGTCCCAGTACGTCGTGCCGGCCACGGCCTCCACGATCAGCGCGGCAATGGTGACCTCCGCCTCCGCGTGGACGGTGTCGGGAGTGCCCGGGACGCCCATCAGGTCCGCCTGCCGGGCCCGCTGCTCGTAGTACTCGTGCACTTCGCCCCGGCTCTGGAAGACGCGTTGCACGTCCTCATCCGGAGAACTCAGCCTGGAGGTGCCGGACAGCAGGTGGTGGATGGTCACCTGCCCGGCGACGTCCTCGGCGAAGCCGGTCAGGTGGGCGCCCACCGTGTCCGACAGCCGCAGCTTGCCCTGCTGCGCGAGCTGCAAGATGGCCACCGCGTGGAACGGCTTGCCCGCCGAACTGAGACTGAACCCGGTGCCCTCGCGGTTCGGGATCCCCTTCTCCTTGTCGGCCATGCCGTAGCTGCGGGACAGGACCGTGCGGCCCCGGTGCGACAGCAGCACCACGCCGGAGAACCTGCCCTCGGCGGCCAGTTCCGCCACGTGCCGGTCGTAAGCTCCGCCGGGCAGGGCGTCCCGCGGGATCCGGTCGTCCCCGGACGAGTCGGTTGGGGCCGCGTGGGCACGGCCGATCCCGGCTCCCACCAGCGGCACGCCCGCCGCCATGCCGGCGGCAGCCAGCCCGCCCCATTTGAACAGCCGCCGCCGGTCGATGCCCTGTACCGAATCCGAGTCCATGATCACGGGCGTTTCCCGGTCGAACAAATCTGGCGCTGACTGTGATTCGCTGTGGTTCATGCCTCCACTGAAGACGCAAGGTTGTTGCGTCGGCGTATGCGATTTTCGATACGCCCGCGATACACGGAATCCCCTGCCGCGATCCGGGTATCACGAGGCAGCATGACCAGTCGCGTTGCTTGATCCAGCACATTGCTCTACCGCATCCCGGGCGGCGGTCGGCCGCCCGGTAAGGAGGTGTCCTGGACCTGCGGTCGGTGGGGACGTCTGGCGGTCATCCCTGCTTCGGGTGCAGGCGAACGACATTGTCCGGTGCTTCCTCAGAGCTCTCGTCCAGGTTGTGCCCGCCCCTTAGCTTGTTCTTTATCTTCAGGCATGACGCAGAGCTACCAGAGTCTCGAAGTCGCTGCCCTGTGTGACAGCCGTGACGTTGTCGCGGCAGCTGCAATCCAGTCGACGCGACACGGTCTTGCTCCGGAGAATCAGCGCATGAGCCTCAATGTGGATACCTACGTATACGAAGCCAACGGCGAGTGGACCCTTCTGGAGGATCCCGACGACGACTACAGCAAGACCATGGCCGGATTCGAGAGATCGCGCAGCAAACTGTGGGGCTCTGAAGCTGTTCGGGCCCTGGGGGCTCGCTTCTTTCCCCAGCTCGACGGCGGCAACCTCCGCGTCGAGCCGGGGGAGATCGACGACTTCCTGGCCGAGTGCGAAGCGATACGCCCTCACGTCGATCATCTTGGTGAAGTCAGCGGCTACGGCGCGGAGTACGTCACCCGTTGCTTCAACAACATCGTTGCCGCTTCCGTGCGAGCCAGAGCCGAGGGCGGTGGTGTCATCGTCTGGTGAGCTTGATCTTTACCCTCGGGCGTCGCGGAGTCGGCATCTACCAGGACCTACCTGGTCTGCCGATGTCTTTGAGGGTCTCAGAGCGTTTGACGGTTTTACCGACGTCGTAGCGGGGTGCGGGGTGGCGGTTCTTGCTTCCGGGCGGTCGTCCGGGACCGGCGCCGCGGGGTTGGGGAACGCGGGCCTGGCAGAGCAGGTGGGCTCGGATGATCCTGAACCCTCGGCGGACCCGGACCGGGGTGAGGCGTTCGGGCTTGGCCGGCGTCTCCCAGGGCCGTCGGAGGTCGGCGGCCAGCAACCGGGCGAGGCAGAGCTGGGTGTGGGCGATGACCACGAGCCAGGTCCACCGGTCTGCGGCCTCAGGAGTACGGACTTTCGGGGTGGTCCAGCCGAGAGTCTGCTTTCCGAACCTGAAGGTGTGCTCAAGGTCGAACCTCCTGAGGAACACCTGCCACCACAGATCCACGTCTGCCGGGGAGGCACCGGTCTTGGAGGACCACAGCCACACCGGCGGTGCTTCCCGTTGCTTACTGATCGTTTCAGAATGATCGCGAGAGCCGCCGTAGGCAGATGATCGAGCGGGCGAGTTCGAGGAGACCCTGGTGAAGGTTTGCCCGGTGCTCGTAGCGGATGCGGAGTCGTTTGAACTGGTGCAGCCAGGCGAACGCGCGCTCTACGACCCAGCGCCCTTTGCCGAGTCCGGAGCCGTGAGCGATGCCGCGTCGGGCGATCATCGGCTTGATGCCGCGCTTCCATAGCTGGCGGCGGTACTTGTCGAAGTCGTAGCCCCGGTCCGCGTACAGTCGTCGGAGCCGACGGCGAGGCCGCCCTCGCAGACCCCGGATCAATGGGACCGCATCCACCAGTGGCAGGAGCTGGGTGACGTCGTGCCGGTTGCCGCCGGTGAGCGTGACGGCCAGCGGGATACCGTTGCGGTCGACGATCAGGTGGTGCTTTGAGCCGGGACGGGCACGGTCGACCGGTGAGGGACCAACATGATCCCCCTTTCAGGGCTCGGACGTGTGAGCCGTCGACGGCACAGTCGTCCAGGTCCAGCAGGCTCGCTCGCCGAAGCTCGGTCAGCAAGGCGGCGTGCGGTCGGGGCCACACTCCGGCCTCGGTCCAATCCCGCAGCCTGCGCCATGCCGTGACTCCGGAGCAGCCCACGGTCTCTGCTGGCACGTCGCGCCAGGCAACGCCGGTCCGCAGCACGTACAGCACGCCTGCGAGCGCTATCCGGTCTGGCACGCGCAGACGTCCGGGGTAGCGAAAACGACGCTCGGGAACGGGTGGCAGCAGCGGCGCGACGCGCTCCCACAGGGCGTCCGGCACAAGATCAGAACGCACCCGCACAGCCTGCCGATCAAGATTGCCGGACGCAAGATCGCAGACTCGCTGAAGTCATCGATAAGATCGGCCAGTGGCTTTGTTCTGGCAGGATCGACGTACCGCCGATGCCGCTTTCGCCGCGGCTTGCGCCGCAATCGGACACGGCCCCGACGAGCGCCACGAGGAAGCTCGCAGGACAGCCTTCTGGTGGACCACCAGCCGTCCTGCATGGCCTCACGGGGTGATCGTGTTCTGGCGGCACGGCCACGACTGGCAGTTCGTCCCCCTGGATCGCGATGAAAACCCCATCCGAGGCCACGCTGAACAACTTCACTGGCCAGCCGAGCTGCCGCCGGACGAAGCCGCCCGGCGGGTTGCAGAACTACTGGGTGAACCCGCCTGACGTGAAGCGGATCCCGATGCAGCAGCCATTCTGACACGATCAGTAAGCACATGGCCGCAGGTTCGAGTCCTGCCGGGGGCACCACCTTGGGATCCGCCACATCCGGGCCCAGGCCGGCATCGGCCGGGTATCAGCCGGGCATTCCGCGCTCCGCGAGGCCGCTCTCATAGGCGATGATCACGAGTTGCGCGCGGTCGCGAGCTTGCAGCTTCCCCAGGAGGCTGCTCACGTGTGTCTTCACGGTCGGCAAGCTGATGACCAGGTCTGCCGAGATCTCGGCGTTCGACAATCCATTCGCGATCAGCACGAGCACCTCCTGTTCACGCTTGGTGAGCCCGACAAGTCGCGGCGCCGGCCGCATTGATTCGTCGCTGCGGGAGAAATTCGCGATGACGCGGCGCGTGACCGTCGGCGCCAGCACTCCCTCGCCGGTGGCGATGACGCGAATGCCGGCGATCAGGTCGGTCGGCGAGACGTCCTTCAGCATGAACCCGCTCGCACCCGCCTGAAGGGCGGGGTAGACGTACTCGTCCATGTCGAACATGGTGAGGGCCAGCACCCGTACGCCGGCCAGCGTCGGGTCGGAGCAGATCTGCCGGGTGGCCGCGATGCCGTCCATGACGGGCATGCGCAGGTCCATCAGCACGAGGTCCGGCCTGAGTTCCCGGGCCAGTTCCACCGCCACGGCCCCGTCGCCCGCCTCGCCGACCGCCTCCATTCCGGGCGTCGAATCGATGAGGAGCCGGAAGCTCCCGCGCAACAGCGCCTGATCGTCCGCGATCAACACCCTGACCGCTTCGGCCATTCCGAACTCCTCGCATGTCGCTCATCGATCCACAGAGGTCTGTTGAGGTCCTTGGAGTTCAGATATTTTAGCAGCGGTGGTTTCAACGACCTTTGTCTCACCCCGTCGTCGTGGGCGGGATCAGCAGCTCGCCCGTACCCGTGTCCCCGACCGAGACCGCACCGCCGTACGGCTCCGAGAGGCGGGCAAAGTCGGTGAGGATGTCCTTGGCCTCGGCCCCGTCGGCCAGCCGCGGATGGCCCCGGTGCCGGACCGGGCCCCCGAAGCCCAGGTCGATCGGGTGGAGGCGGGCCCCGACCAGCGTGCCGTCGCCGAACATGAGGACGGGTACGAGCGAGCGCCAGTACGGGCGGTGCGGGGCGAACAACCGTCGCCCGTGGCCGCTGAGTTCGTCGAAGTACCGCCCCGGGGTGAACTGCCCGCGGTCGGCAAACTTCGCGTAGTCCTCGGCGGGGAGCCGGTCGGCGAGTTCGATCTGGCTGACAACGTTCCCCAGGCTGTCGAAGATCGGCTTGTTCCGGTAGAGCTCCACGCCGCGCAGGAAGTGCGGGCCGTGCCCGACCACCACGTCCGCGCCCTCGTCGATCACCTGGTGGGCGAACGCGCGCTCGCCCAGCGGCCGGGTTGACCGATTGGGAAGCTACGGGGCGTGATGTCCCACGGGCATGAGGCAGGTGCCTCAGCCAGGTCCCGTCAGGCGTCCCAGCGGCGGTGCCGGAGGTAGCCGCCGGCCAGGGCCGCGACCGTCCACGCGAGGAGCACCGCGAATCCGGTGTACGCGTCGGGCGAGTTGACGGTGAGTATCTCCATGCCGGCCCGGTCCGGGAAGTACTGCGCCATGTCCTTCGTCGCGCCGATGACGGAGAGGATCTGGGACCCGGCGAGCACGAGGGGGAGCAGGATGGCCAGCGGGAGGACGGCGTTGCGGGCCATCAGGGCCGTACCCGCCGCGAACAGGCACATCAGCGTCAGGTAGACCACCGCGCCGGCCAGGGCGCGGGGGACGCCGCTCGCGCCGATCGGGGCACCGTAAGGTCCCAGGGCGAGCTGGGTGACCAGGTACCCGACGACGGTGACCGGGATCGCGACGACCGCTGCGACGCCGGCGACCACGGTGGTCTTCGCCGCGAAGAGCCGGCCGCGCCGGGGCACGGCGAGCAACGAGACCCGCATCATGCCTGACCCGTACTCACCAGCGACGACGAGCACCCCGAACACGATCAGCGCGAGCTGCCCGTAGAGGATGCCGTCCAGGCCTGCCTGCTGGGCGGTGAACCCTTCGCGGAGCATTGGGCTGTTTGAGTCGAGCGCCCCGCGCGCGGACCAGCCGTCCAGGGCAGCGACGAGGATGCTGATCGGGACGAAGAGCAGCAGCGCGAGGAAGGTGCTGCGGACGCCCCGCACCTTGGTGAACTCGGCCTGGACGGCCGCGACCAGCTCAGACACCGGTGTTCCTCTCTCCCTTGCCGACGAGTCCGAGGAAGGTCTCCTCCAGGGAACCCTTGTGGGTGCTCAGCTCGTCGAGTGGGGCGCCGTTGGCCGCGGCCAGCCGGCTGATCTCGCCCGCGGGCACGCCGCGGATCTCCAGAGCGCCGTCCGTCGCGAGCGCCAGCGTGGCCCCCCGTCCTTCGAGTTCCCGGCCCAGCAGCCCGGGGTCCGGTGTGCGCACGCGTACGTACGTCGTTGCGTGCCGGTCGATGAAGTCCGACATGCTGGTGTCCGCGAGGAGCTGCCCGCGGTCGATGACGATCAGGTGGTCCGCGACCATGGACATCTCGGTCATCAGGTGGCTGGAGACGAGGACGGTCCGGCCTTCGGCGGCCATCGTGCGCAGCAGTTCGCGCAGCCATCGGATGCCCTCGGCGTCGAGGCCGTTGACCGGCTCGTCGAGGACGAGGACGGACGGGTCGCCGAGCAGCGCCGTGGCCAGGCCGAGCCGCTGGCCCATGCCGAGGGAGAACGCGCCGGTCCGCTTGCGGGCCGCGTCCGTAAGGCCGACCATCTCCAGGACCTCCCCGACCCGGCGGCGCTCGATCCGGTTGGCCTGCGCGACCCATTTCAGGTGGCGGGCCGCGGTGAGGCTGCGGTGCGGAACGGACGTCTCCAGCAGCGCTCCGACGTGCCGGGCCGGGTAGCGCAGTTCGTGGTAGGCGCGCCCATCGATCCGGACGGATCCAGTGTCCGGGCGGGTCAGGCCGACCATCATCCGCATCGTGGTCGATTTTCCGGCTCCGTTGGGGCCCAGGAATCCGGTGACGGCACCTGCCCGCACCGTGAAGCTCAGGCCGGCCACGACCGTGTTCTGGGCGTACCGCTTGCTCAAATCCAGGACGTCAATCACACGTTCAGTGTGGTGCGGGCGTCCCGCCGGCCACATCGGTCCCGGGATGGGGATGCCGGGCGTCCTTCGCCGGCCGGAGCCATACCTGCGGATGAGTCCGGCTCAGTACGGCAGCGTCGCGGTGACCCTGAAACCGCCGCCCGCACGCGGCCTGGCGGTGATGGTGCCGCCGTGCGCGGCGGCCCGTTCCCGCATCCCGACGAGGCCCAGTCCGCCGCCGGGGACGGCCGGCCGGCCCGCGAATCCGGGCCCGTCGTCTGCGACGTCGATCGTCAGCGCGCCGCGCTCCGCGACGAGTCGCACCCGGCAGCGGGTCGGCGCGGCATGCTTGACCACGTTGGTCAGCGCCTCCTGGACGATCCGGAAGGCGGCTAGCTCCACGCCCTCCGGCGGGTCCTCCGGGCAGTGGGACCGCAGGTCCACGCGGACGCCCGCCGCCTCGGCCGTCTCGACCAGCGCGGTCAGGTCCGACAGCCCGAGAACCGGCCGGAGGTCCTGGGCGCCCTCCTCGTCCCGGCGCAACACCTTGAGGGTGGCCCGCATGTCGCTCAGCGCCCTGCGGCTGATGTCCTCGATCGCCGCCAGGGCTTCCCGCGCCTCCCCCGGGTGGGTGTCGACGACGTGGTTGGCGATGCCGGCCTTGATCGCGATCACGCCCACGCTGTGGGTGACGACGTCGTGGAGGTCGCGGGCGATGCGCAGGCGTTCCTCGTCCTTCGCGCGTTCGGCCGTCTGCTTGATGACGCGCCGCATGCTCTCCCGCCGCTCCCTGACGGCCGAGCCCGCCGCCCAGGTGGCGCCGAGGACGAGCAGGCCGAGCACCATCTGCACGGCCGGGGTTCCGCCTTGGTAGTCCTGGGCGCCCGTCATCGTCAGCGCGGCCGCGCCGGCCGCGCTCACCCCGCCGATGAGGACCGCGGAGCGCCCCGTCGGCCGTTTCCGCGTCACGGCCACCAGGTACAGGGCGTACGCTGCGGCGAGGAACGAGGTCGACGCGAGACCGAACGGCAGCCCCGCGCACGCCGCCGTCACGACGAACGCGAAGACCGGCACGGGCCAGAGCCGCCGGACGACGAGTGGCAGCGCGATACCTGCCGACAGCAGCCACAAGGTGGTGTCGCTCACCCCGGCGCCGACGAACGGCCGCAGCGGCGACACCGCCGGGAGCAGTGCGAACCCAACTGCAGCCAGCACATCGAGCATGATCAGACGCCGATTGGGAAGATCGCCCATGTCTCGAAACTATGCGCTCGATTCGCGGTACGTCCAACGCCCCGGGGGGCGGGCCGGTAGTCGTGCCACCGTGGCCGATAGTTGCCCACAAAACGGAAGAACATCCATCACTTACTGTTCGTTTCAGAATGAGCGATCAGCCCAGGGCCTCCTCGCAGATCATGCAACACTCGACGCGTGACACCACCCGGAGAACCGCCCACAGCCAGCCCGCCCGGTTGCGGTCCGTATGCCTGTCCCTGCTGCAAACTCTTGACGCTGGAAGCCCGCGGACAATTCGAGATCTGTGACGAGTGCAGCTGGGAAGACGATGGCCAGGACGACCCGAACGCTGACGAGGTCTGGGGCGGCCCCAACGGAGCGGAGAGCCTGACCGACGCACGTCGGCGCTACGCACAGTACGTCACAACAACGAGGGCAACAGATCCGAGATCGGCAGCCAACGGCGGCCCAGGCAGATGGCGTTCGCGCCCGAACCGTCGTCGCGTCTGAGGGCAGGGATTGGTCCACGCAGGGATTCTCCTCAGCCTTTTCGGACACTGCGGCTATGCCGAACGGAACAGCCTTTGTGGATGCTGTAACTGTGTGCAGAGCCATGAAGTTGGCCCAGGGCTTGGCGTTCGGGCTGGTGGGCGGCAGAGTTCTGCAGGTGTCGGATGATCTTGTGCCTGATGACCTGTGGGACCGCGTGGCCCCGTTGCTCCCTCCTCGTCCGCCGCGTCGTCGCCGGTATCCGGGGCGGCTGCCGGTGGACGACCGGGCCGCCCTGCGCGGGATCGCCTACGTGCTGCGCAAGGGCGTGAGCTGGGCCGATGTGCCGGCCGGACGTGTCGGCCGCAGCGGCGTGACGGCCTGGCGGCGGCTGCGGGACTGGACCTAAGCCGGAGTCTGGCCACGCCTGCACGAGGTTCTGCTGGCCGAGCTGCGCAAGGCGGGGCTGCTGGACATGGACGACGCGGCGATCGACGGCTTATACGTCCGGGCTCTCAAAGGGGGGCTCACACCGGACCTTCGCCGGTCGACCGAGCCCGCCCGGGAAGCAAGCACCACCTGATCACCGACCGGAACGGAACACCCCTCGCAGTGTCCCTGACCGGCGGAAACCGCCACGACGTCACGCAGCTGATACCTCTGCTGGACGCGATCCCGCACATCCGCGGGACCCACGGCCGTCCCCGTCACCGGCCCAGGCGTCTATTCGCCGACCGGGGCTACGACTGCGACAAGTACCGCCGCCTGATCCGGGCCCGGGGCATCACCCCCAAGATCGCCCGCAAGGGCACGGCTCACGGCTCCGGCCTGGGGGAAGACCCGCTGGGTCGTCGAGTGAACCTTTGCCTGGCTCCACCAGTTCAAACGGCTACGGATCCGCTACGAGATACGCGCCGATCTCCACCTCGGCTTCCTCCAACTCGCTTGTAGCATCATCTGCTTGTGACGACTCCGAACGTCATTCTGAAATGATCAGTTAGAGAGATGCCCGACCTTCAACCGGAGCAAGGTGCCCTCGATGATGGGGAGTTCGCCGTCGTGCTCCAGCCAGGCCGAGCGGTGGGTCAGCCTCGGGTGGACCCGGTCCCAGGCTTGGGCTTCGGCCTTTCCGTAGTTGGTGGTGTCGGTGATGGTGGTGATCGCTGCCTCGGGCCAGGTCTCGGGTTTGGCGAAGCGGAACTCCTTGCCGTGCTTAGGCGGTCGCCCGCCCTGGGGATAGGCCAGGGCGTACTCCTTGGGCGAGGGCTTCGGCAGACGCATCACCCGGTCACTGCGGATCCGCCCGACCAGCTCGACAGGAAGGTCCCGCAGGACCCAGGCCAGGCAGGTGACGTCGTAACCCACGTCCATGACGATCGTGATGTCCGGGTCGCCGGGCGCCCACTGGCCGGCCGCGACGAGCCGCTCGGCCACGGCGCGGAGCTGGGCGGCGGTCACGGCGGTCGCATCGTTTTCCGGCCCGAGCCGACCACGTCCAGGATCGACGTCCACGAGGTGGCTCCCGGTTCGAGGACCGGGACGAAGGAGTACGGCCAGCCCGGGGGGAACTGGGAGGCGGACTTCGCCCTGCCGTAGACGTGGCAGAACAGCCGTTCTGCCGAGCAGGGCGCATCCGAGCGCAGCCACGGTGACACGTTGACCACCAGCACCAGGCGCCCGGCCTCGAACCGGGACAACGGCAGCCCGGCAAGCAGAGTCCGCAGTCTCTCGACGTTGATCCGGCCCCGGTTGAGATCTTCGTACAACGCGCCGTGCCCACGCCGGTGTTCGGGCACCGTCATCAGGTCCACCGGCGAGGTGACCGGCCCGTCGATGCACAACAGCGCGTCGGCCAGTTCGAACATTTCGTCACGCCGGGCGGTCAGACACTCGTAGAACCCTGCTCGGAAGCGTGACGCTTCCGCGAACGCTTTCTGCCGGACATCCGGGCACACCACACTCATGACAACGGCCTTCAACTGGTTCTCCTCGTGACGGAGCACAGGATCAGACAAGGCCGCCCTCATGTCCGGCGAATGCCCAGGTGAGTGACCTCGTTCGGGGCACCGTTCGAGGCGCCAGAAGAAAAAGAACAAGCTGAGCAAGTCCGACATCGACAGTCTGGCCAGCGGCCTCGACACTCGGGGCGGCAGGCAGGAGTTCGGCCAGGTCATGGAGATGTTGGGGGAGAACGCCGACACTGCCTTGGCGAACGTCCGAAAGGCGGCCGACGACCTGCCCCATTTCGCCGAAGCACTGCGCGGCGACATGCGTAACCTTGTGCGGATCAAGGACGAGGCCGCCGAGAAGTACGGCTCGGCCAACGGGCGGATCCCGACGCTCGCCCAGGAGACCTCGACGACTGCGGCTCAGACGCCTCGACGGTCTCGGCCTCGGTCACGTTCTCACTGGTCATCGGCGCATCCTCCATGATCGGGAGTTACACCCAACGATTTACAGTTCCAAAGGAACCGCACCACCTGTCAGAAGGCGTCTTCGTTCATGATGGCGAGCATGCCGCAGCGGTCTGAGAGGGCGTTTGATCTAGGCGGATTGCCGCTTATGCCCTAGTAGGTTCCTCGCCAGGTTGGTGTGGTCTCGTCCGTTATGCGCTTGGCGAGGTTGTCGATGGAGGCGATGTGGATCATGGCTTCGGAGCTGGTGGTGAGGGTCTCGTAGTCGCGGGCCAGACGGCGGTGCATCATGATCCAGCCGATGCTCCGCTCTACCACCCAGCGTCTTTTCACCACGTGGAAGCCGCGCTTTTCGGGGTTGCGGTTGACGACTTCGACGTCGATTCCGAGGCGGGCGCCGTGCTCGATGACGGTGTTCTTGAAGCCGGTGTCGACCCAGCTTTTCGCGATGGTCGGGTAGGCGGCTTTCGCCTGATCGAGGAGGCGTATTCCCATGGCGTTCTCGGAGAGGCCGGCGCTGGCGACGGTTACGGCGAGAATGAGGCCGATTGTGTCGGTGAGGATGCCGCGCTTTCGTCCGACGATCTTCTTCGCGGCGTCGGTTCCTTGGCCGGTCAGGGGCACGTTGGTGGAGGTTTTGACGCTCTGGGTGTCGATGACCGAGGCGGTCGGATCGGGCTTGCGGCCTTCCTTGACGCGGGCGAGACCGGTGAGGTCGTAGTTGAGTTGAGCGAAGATTCCCTCGTCGCGCCAGGCTGCGTAGTAGGCGTAGACGGTGCCGTGGCTGGGGAAGTCGTGCGGGAGGTATTTCCAGGGGATTCCCGTGCGGTTGATGTAGAGGATCGCGTTGAACACGTCCCGTAACTCGACCTTGGCCGGCTGTCCTGTGGGACGGCGTTCGAGCCGGGCATTTCGCCAGGCCGTCAGCGTAGGCTCGATCAGGGCCCATCGGGCGTCGGACAGGTCGCTGGGGTAGGGCTTGCGCTCGCTCACGGCACAGCGTGTGCATGACTGCGCCCGGAGGGTGTGGTTCCGCTGGCTGTCTGGCGATTCTGGGGCGTCTTCAAACCAGACGGACTTCGAGACACGGAAGCGAACGAGACGGGCAGGTGGGTTCGTGATCCGGGTGGGGATGCACGCCTCCTACCGGGCAGAGGCTCCCAAACTGGGGCATGAACAAAGCTCGCATACCGGAAAAGCACTACGTGAACGCCCACTGAGAGGGCGGTTCGTGAGCCTTCGGGCGGTTCTGGTGTCGCCTGATGGTGTGGGTGGGGGCTGAATCCGCTGGCTCCTGGGCTCTGATCTGCTGATGTGATGACGTGACTGAATGCAAGCCGTACCCATGTCCCAAAGGATTTTCCTGTTCATTGAGCTTCTTCGATGTGGCCACCGATCGGGTGACGGTCCGTGAAGCGAAACGAGCGAGGCCCCCGGGCTGTTGATCGAGATGTCTGACGTC
>NZ_JBIVTH010000039.1:0-33598 GCF_044756625.1 Streptomyces sp. NPDC091682
CACCTGGACGCTCACCACGGCCACCGCATAAGCGAGAGGGCCTCCCGGCCTACGGCCGGACGGCCCTCCAACAAGATCTTCACGAGTCTTCTAGACGTCCACTACCGAGTTCAGCCAGAGCCCGAGAAGTGACGGCACCCCGTCCGGACGGTCGAGGTTCTCGCGAGGAAGCGGACCTACTTCGTGCCGTCGTGCCGTCGTGCCGCGTGGGTCCGTGTAGATCGTGGAGGTGATCACCCGGGAAACGGCGACGCCGCCGGCGCGGGAGGTGGGGTGGGCATCAGGTTCGGGTGTGGTGCTCGATGTCCTCCCGGAAGTCGTCCAGGGCCTGCGGGGTGAGGGTGGGACGGGTGTCGGCGATCGCGGCGAGGAAGTCGTCGGTGGCGGCCGGGGTCCCAGTGCGGTGGCTGATCTCGCGTTCGAAGGCGCGTTGGGCGCCCTTGCGCGCGGCGTACTCGATGTCGGCAGGGGTGAACATCTCGCTGGCGGCGACCAGCTGGTCGACCTCGATCACCGGGGCAGTGGTGCCGAGGTAGCGGCGCCAGATCGCCTCGCGAGCAGCAGAGTCGGGCGGGCCGACCGGAATGATGTAGTCGAACCTGCCCGGGCGAAGGAATGCCGGGTCCAAGGTGCGCAGGGAGTTGGTGGCGCAGACGAGCAGCCGGTCGTCGTGGTCGCGGAACGCGGGGATGAGTTTGAGGAGTTCGTTGGTGACCCCGTGTCCGGGGTCGACAGCGTGGCCTGAGCGCGCGGCTGCGATCTCCTCGACCTCGTCGATGAACAACAGGACGCTGTCCAGCTCGGCCAGGTCCGCGAATGCATCGCGCAGCGAGGCTGCCAGCGCTCCGTCGGAATCGGCGGCCAGGCGTGAGGGGAAGAGTTCCACGAACGGCCAGCCGAGGCGGGATGCGATCGCTTTGGCGAAGGTGGTCTTTCCGGTGCCGGGCGGCCCGAACAAGATGACCGCTTTCGGAGGACGGACCCCGTAGCGCTCGGCGACCTCCGGCTCGGCGAGCGGCAGAACGATGCGCTTCTCGATGGTGTCCTTGGCCTCGAACATGCCCGCCAGCTGCTCCCACAGGCCTCGCGGCAGGACCCGGCCGCCGAGCTGGGCCAGCAGTCCCGCATCCTGCGCCCCCGGGGGCTCCAGCTTCTCGTAGTAGACCAGACCGTCCAGGCGGCGGTAGCCGGAGTTCTCCAACGCGGTGGTCCCGGTCGAGCCAGGTGTAAGGATGGCGCTGACCCTACGCACTCCGCGGTCGCGCAGCTGCTGCTCCACCTGGGCGATCAGCGCACTACCCAGTCCGCGGTTGCGCCACGCACCAGACAGAGCCGTGATCAAGATCCACCCACGCTCACCCTCAGCGCGGGCCACGGCCATCCCGACCAGCTCACTCTCCACCACCGCGACCACGGAGGGCTGTCCCGCACGGGCGGCTGCCACGACCTCGGAGACCGGGAACACGGGAAGGGACAGGTCGGCCTGGAGGCCCTGGTCCCACAACCGGATCGCCTGGTCCAGGTCATCATCATGGAAATCCCGCAAGCGCCACACCGACATGACCGCCTCCTCGTCCTGTAACCATGGTGTGCCTGCCGTCGGCCAGAACGCCTCATGTCGCACTCCACGACCGGCACCGACCACTCATCTGGTGGCGTGTGCGCAGGCGATGCCCGATCCCGGACAGAGTGCCCCACGACTGGAAAGCGAGGCTCTCGTCGGTGGGCGGCGGCGCTCATGCCGAGCGACTGCCGTGCTCGCCGCCTGGGCCGCGAGTGACCGCATCGTCTCTCCCACCTATGGCGCCGCGTACGCCGAAGCCTGCGGCGACGGCCAGCTCCGGTTCGCTCGTGTGGGCCCGCCGGGCCGCTCGGGCGAGGCCGCCCGATGGTTTCGCCTGCGAGTGCGTTGGCCGTCAGGCGCCGGCGAAGCGGCGGCGTGAGGCCTCGATGTGACCGAGGTAGCGGTCGGCACCGCGCTGGCGGCAAAGCCCCTGCCCGGCTCAGGCCTTGTTGCCTGCGCGCAGCCAAGCGATGTAGTCGCCGACGGCCCGCTCGGTGTCGTACTCGGCCCGGTAGCCGGTGTCCTCCTTCAAGCGGCCGATGTCGAGGACCAGGTGCGGTGCGCCGCCTCCGGTGGGCAGGTCGACCCGGGCGTCGGGCACCACCTTCTTGATCGCGTCGATGAGCTGGGCGTTGGTCGTGGCCCGGCCGGAGCCGACGTTGTACGTACGGTGGTTCAGCTTGTCCGCGAGCTGGAGGAGAGCGATCGCTCGGCCGGTGTCCTTCACGTAGTTGAGGTCGAGTCCGTCCTCGGCGAAGGCCGGCCCCAGGAGGTGGGAGAAGTCCGGGGCGGTGCCGTGGGCGGCGGCGTGGACGAGGGCGGGGGCGGCGAAGAACGGATCGGGATGGCCGAGCGGCCCCCAGGTGCCGGAGATGCGGTAGTCAACGATGTCAATCCCCGTGGTGTCGGCGAGGAATCCGCCCAGCAGTTCCCCGACCTTCTTGAAGGTCGGGATCGAGACCGCCGCGCTCATCGACAGCGGCGTGTCCTCGCGGAGCGGTCCGTCGTTCCCGGCGCCGAAGTAGACCCCGATCGTGCTGGCGACACCGAGACGCCGTACGCCCCACTCCTGCGCCGCCTGCACGATGTTCAGCAGCCCGCCGAGCGCCTGCCGCGTCGCCTCGACGGGCGCGTCGGGGACGGGCGGCCAGGGGTAGGACCCGGCCAGGTGCACGATGCCCGTGATGGTGTGGCGACGGCCGACCGCCAGCAGCGCCTGGCGGTCGGTGACGTCGGCCCGTTCCACCCTCACTCGGGTGTCGGCGAGGACGGTAGGGAGCGCACGAGTGCTGCGCTGGATCACCACGCAGTCTTCGCCCAGGTCGAGCAGGGCCCGTACGGTGTGGGAGCCGATGAAGCCGAAGCCTCCGGTGACGAGGATCATGGTCTGCCCTTTCCTGGCGAATCTCGGCCGTGCGCGGTGTGCGGTCCGCGGTGCGTGTGGGTGCTTACTTGCTCTGGAGCTTGCCGAGTGGGTGGGGGGCCTCGTCCAGGGCGGTGACCGCCGCCTTCCATGCCACGTCGTCGTCCTGGAGGGTGCTGCGGAGGTAGGCGGTGGTGAGCTGCTGGATCAGGGCGACGCGGGCGGGGGATTCGTCCGTGGTCTCGGCGACTTCGTGGCCGGGGATGCCGCCGAGCGAGTGCTCGGCGCCGAACAGGGTGAGCAGGCTCTTGTCGCCGGGGCTGTGGGTGTAGGGGTCGGTGAACCAGTCGGGTCCGCGGGTGGACAGGTGGGACTGGTCGTGGTCGCCGGCGATGATGAGGGCCGGGGCGGTCATGGTGTCGAACGACGGCTTCATGAAGGGGAAGTGCTCGGCGGCGAACGGCGTCAGGTCGTCACCGAGGCCGGTCAGGGCGAGCAGTACCCCTGCCTTGACGCGTGGGTCGGACAGGTCCTCGCCGGGTATCCCGTCGGCGTCGAGGACGCGGGCGCCCAGCAGTGTGCTCACCGTCTGGGCTCCCCAGGAGTGGCCGGCCACGGCGATGCGGTCGTGGTCGAGGCGTCCGGCGAGGCCGGGTACGGCTGCTTCCAGGGCGTCGAGCCCGTCCAGTACGCGGGTGACGTCTTCGATGCGGTGGCGCCAGATCCGCGGGGTGCGGGGGGCTTCGGCGGGGATGGCGAGGGTGCGGGAGTCGAGGTGGGTGGGCTGGACGACGACGAAGCCCTGGGCGGCCCAGTGATCGGCGAGCGGTGCGTAGCCGTTCATCGACCAGCCGTAGCCGTGCGAGAAGACGATCACGGGCAGCTCGCTGCCGGTGGCGGGGGCGGACATGCGGACCTGGAGGTCGTCGCCGCGGCCCGGGGCGGGCAGGACGACCGGCTGGGCGGAGACCACGAGGGCGGGTGTGGTGTTCGGGTCGGACATGGAAGTGCCTTCCGTTCGGATCTTCGGATGCTCGGGTGCGAGGGGTGCGGCCGCAGGTGGGGCCCTCTGGCCGGATCTGGCTCTTCGAGGGGCGGGGAGGGCCGGTTGAGTCCGTCGAGCGCGCGGCAGCGATGCGCGATGTGGTCGTCGGTTCCGTGGTCTGACATCCCGACTAAAACGGAACCCTGTTCCGCAATGAACGATACGGAACGCAGTTCCACTTTGCAAGGTCCGTCTTGGAAGGAGTGCCGAAGTGAGCGACGGCAACCGGCAGGAGAGCGCGGCCGGACCCCAGCGCAAGGACGTCCGGCGCAACCAGCAGACCCTGCTGGCCGCGGCCGCGGCCGCGGCGGTACGCGAGATCGCGGCCGAGGCCGGAGTGGGGGTGGCCGCGCTCTACTGGCACTTCCCCACCCGGGCGGACCTCGTCATCGCCGTCTACCGCCACCAGGTCGACGCCTGCGCCGAGGCCGGCCGAACGGGTAGGCGTCGCTCATGGGCGGGCACGGACACGGCCAACGGCATACCCATACCCATACCCATACCCATGGCCATGGGTATGCCGGGCGTTCGCGCGGTGTGGGCGCAGGTGCCGACCGGCGCTAGCTGGGCACGGCCCTCGCGCTGATCGGTTCGTTCATGGTGGTAGAGGTCGGCAAAGGCCTGATGCCCGGTGTGCCGGCGTTGTTGTCGGACGCTGCGCACCTGCTCACCAAAGCGGTGTCGATCGTGCTGGCCTGGTGGCGATGCGCCCGGCGCGGATTCACCTACGGGGTCAAGCGGGCCACGTTCCTCTCCGTCCAGGTGAACGGTCTCACGCTGCTGCTCGCGGCCTGGCTCGCGGCGAGTGTGGGTGACGAGAACGGCGGCGCGGGTGGGGAACTGGCCCGACTCCCACAGCTCCATCAGTTCGCCGCGCAGGTTCTCGGCGGTCAGGACGTCGAGGTCGGAGAAGGGCTCGTCCATCATCAGCACGTCGGGTTCCACGACGAGGGCCCGGGCGAAGCCGACGCGCTGGCGCGTGCCGCCGGAGAGTTCCTTGGGGTAGGCGGACTCAAGCTGTCGAGACCGATCAAGTCGATGGTCCGGCGGGTCACTTCCGCCCGCTGCACGGCCCCAACCACCGTGGCCTCCAAACCCAGTTCGACTGCCTGCTGGACAGTGAGTCAGGGCAGCTGGGCGAAGGTCTGAAGGGCGATGGCGGTGCCGGGGTTGGCGCCGGTGAGGTTCTGGCGCGGCACTCGACTGGACACCGACACCACGGTGCGTGCTGGCCTCGCCGTTTCAGTTGACGTGAGGCCGGTTGGTGGCCGGGAACGCGAAAGTGCCTTCTGATCCGGGGCGATGAACCGTGTCGAGGGGTTCTGTCGGTCCCCGACGGTGCAGGAATGCTGTGTCATGTCGGGGCACGGCTGCTGGCTGATCTCGCCGACGTCACCGGACTGACCGGCGCGTGGAGAACTACTCGACACGCTCGTGATCGATGAACGCGGTCACCGCGTCCACCGTTGCGTCGGGCTGCTCGTCGGGAATGAAGTGTCCGGCTTGTGGGATGAAGGCGCCGGTCGCGTTCTCTGCCCATGGACTGAGGGAGGCGGCCATGTCGGGGATCGAGCCATGGGAGCTGGAGATTCCCAGGACCGGGACGGTCAAGTGCCCCCGTTCGAGAGCGTCATGATTCTTACGTGCTGATTCCGCAGCGTCGCGGTAGTAGGCGAGAGACGCTGAAAGCCCTCCCTCGGCCGCGATGGCGGCGGCGTAATGGTCGATCTCGGCGCCGTCGAAGGTGTTCGGAGACAGGGCTTTGACCTTCAAGAACCAGCCGACGTAGTCGCGCTCGCGGCCGGTGAGCAGAGTTTCGGGCAGTTCGGGCACCAAGTGGAAGGCGAAGTGCCAGGTCTTCCAAGCCCGGTCGGGGTCCGTCGGGATGGATCTCGGGAGCGTGATTCCGGGAATGCCGGCGTCAAGCAGAGCGATGCCGTGCAGGCGGTCTTCGTACATCAGGGCCAGCGAGAAGGCGACCCAGGCCCCGATGTCGTGGGCGACGAGCCAGTACTTCGGCACGTTGAGCGCGGTCAGTGCGGCCTGGACGCGCGAAGCGACGGTGTGCGTGTCGTAGCCCCCTTGAGGGCGGTCGGAGTGGCCCTGCCCCGGCAGGTCGATCGCGATCACGTGGAACCGCTCGGCAAGACCTGGCATCACCTTTCGCCAAGCCCACCAGGTCTGCGGGAATCCGGCGAGCAGGACGACGGTGGGACCGGCTGGCCGGCCGCCTTCCACGGCATGAAGTCGGATTCCTTCCGCGTCGACCCAGCGGTGAGCGAAACCCGCAAGGTCGTACAACGGCAAGCCAGGGACTGGGTTCTGGTCGCAGGAACGGTTCGGGGCCATGGCTTCGGCAGTCATGTTTCGGAGCCTACTGCATCTTGAACTGATCAGTTCAAGATAGGATGGGTAGGGCCCCGACGGCTGGTACGAGAACGAGGTGCATGCGTGATGGCCGGGAAGAAGCAGTTCGACGTGGGCACCGCGCTCGACGCGGCGATGGTCCAGTTCTGGCGGGCCGGATACGCCGACACGTCTCTCGACGACCTCTCCAGGGCGACCGGCTTGAACCGCAGTTCCATCTACTCCTCGTTCGGCGACAAAGACTCGCTCTATCTACGCTGCCTGGACCGCTACGCCGCGCGGTACGGAAGCAAGTACGACCAGGCGCTTTCATGTGCGGCCGAGGAACCGCTCCAGGCAGTACGGGCGTTCTTCGAGGTCACCCTGCAGCGCATCGCCGACCCTGACGTACCTGATGGATGCCTGATCGCCCAGACCGCGATGGCGGCACCGGCGCTCAGCCCCACCATCGCCGCACGTGCGATCGAAGCTCTGGACCTTCAGCATGCGCGGCTGCGGACCGCCTTGTGCGCCGCGCAGTTGGCCGAAGGCGATGCCGACGACTTCGCGGTTCACATGGCGGCGGTCAACCAGTCGCTGGCCGTGATGAGCAAGACCAGGGCGAGCCAAAACCAGCTCCGCACGGTCATCGACATCAGCATGAGTGCGCTCGCGCGCGCCTTGCACGCCCTGCACGCCCGGAGCTGACCTCGTAGTTTCGCCTGGGTGTGGCGACCGTTGGGGCGGAAGTACGAAAGTGCCTTCCTGATCTGCAGCGATGAACCTTGCTGAGGGGTTCGCCGCTCCCGACCTCGAGCGGTACAGCGCGATCGCGTCCGCCTTGAACTCGGCGGGGCAACGCTTCATCCCCACGGGAACCCCGTTCTCCTGGACCATCAAGATCCAAGCGGCCCCGGTCCAAACCCCCGGGGCCAAGGCTGTGGCAGCCGGACCCCGTGCTGTGTGACGCCGGCTGTCCCGCCACTCGTTTGGCGCTGAGGTTCCGAACGAACGTCGCGGAGGTTCAAGTGCGTGCCGTGCCGGGGTTCCTAAGATTCGAAGGCAGAAGGGAAACCCGGGCTGTTTCTGGGCGGGTGCACACCAAGGACAAGAAACGCGTGAAACAAGAGAAGCCCAGCCGCGCGGCCGTCATCGTAGGTACCGGCGCCGACGTCGGCACCGGGCGCGCCCAGACCCGTCGGACCAAGGTGATCGTTCGCCACCGGCCCACCTCGGTGTCCGTCAGCATCCGCAGCGCGCGCAGCCTGCCTCCGGAGAGCCCTGCTCCCCTGGAGCCCACCCGCTGCTGATCAGCCGCCTCCACACCTTCTGCGCGCCGAGCTCGGCGGTGGCCGAGCGAGGCACCGGGTCGACCTGAAGAGAACCGTTCCAACTTCTCGGCCCCTTGAGTACATGCAAGCAATCAGCTCTTTGATCGTCGAGGAGCTCTTTCCTGAAACCCGGTGGTCGGACAGTGCTGCCGTGGGAAGCGGAGACATGATGGGTCAGAGTCCTTATGACTATGTCGTTGTGGGAGCGGGGACAGCGGGGTGCGTGATTGCCTCCCGGCTTTCGGAACGCCCCGACGTGCGAGTGCTGTTGCTGGAGGCGGGAGCCCGGGACGCGACCGAGGCGATGACATCTCCTTGGGGGTTCCTGGGGTTCGACCCGTCATCCCTCTGGCTGGGCGCCTCGACCGTGCAGGCCGGTACGGGCAGGGCCGCTGACGTGCTGCGTGGTAAGGCGCTCGGCGGATCGTCGAGCATCAACGGTCTCTACCACCTGCGGGGGCACCGCTCCGGTTACGACGCATGGCCCGGACTCGGCGCTCCGGGCTGGGGTTTCGATGATCTGCTGCCCCATTTCCGCCGCAGCGAGAGCACTCGCAGTCGTGATGCCTCCGTGCGGGGCACGGACGGGCCGGTCGTGGTAGCCCCGGTTCCGGAACCCCATCCCCTGGCCACGGCAGGCGTCGACGCCGCGGTGCAGGCCGGGTACACACGCGCCGATGACATCGGCGGCGGGCTGGAGACCGGGTTCGGGTGGAGTGACATGAATCTGCCCGGCGGCGCCCGCCAGAGCGCGGCCGACGCCTACATCCGTCCGTTCCTCGACCGGCCGAACCTGTACGTCGTCACGGACGCGACCGTGCAGCGGCTGCGCATCACCGGGGGTCGCTGCACCGGCGTCGAGTACACCCTGGGTGGCGAGCACCTCTCCGTCGAGAGCACCGAGGTCATACTGACCGCGGGGGCCATCGGTTCCGCGCACCTCCTGATGCTGTCGGGGATCGGCCCGGCACGACACCTCGGCGAACACGGCATCGGCGTCGTCGCCGACCTGCCGGGAGTGGGATCCCATCTGCAGGACCATCCGATGGCGGCAGTGGTGTACGAGGCCAGCCGGCCCGTACCGTTCGTTCCTGCCAACCCGCCGGCCGAAATGATGGGCCTGTTGTACAGCGACCCCGCCGTGGCCCGGCCGGACCTTCAGGTCTACGTCGTCGCCGCACCGCTCCCGTCGGCATGGGGCCCGCCGCCCACCAACGGCTACTCCATCGCCTTCTCCGCGATGGCTCCGCACAGCAGCGGCACCGTGCGCCTGACGGACGCCAATCCTGCCAGCGCTCCCGTCGTCGACCCCGGCTACCTGAGCGACGACCGTGACCTGGAGATCATGCGCAAGGGCCTGGCAGTGGCACGCCGCATCGGGGAGGCCGGCGCCTTCGCCGACTGGCGCAAGCAGGAAGCGGTGCCGGGATCCGGGACGAGCGGCGCATCCGTGGACGAGTTCATCCGCAGGGCCACCGGCCCCTACTTCCACTACACCGGCACCTGCCGCATGGGCGGACGTCGACCTCGCCGGACCGCTCTCGCGGCCTGGACGGCGCACATGTCCGTCGTCCGCGACAGGGCGGTGCCGCTGCCCGAGCCGCCCGTGGCATCGAAGAGCCGCTAGTGCAGGGTGGTGAGGCGATCGGTAGCCATCCGGTCGTCCTCTCGTCGCTGGGGCGGAGCCGGCGGGGCACCGGAGGAACAGGCCACCCGCGCCAGGCCTGTCCCCCTGGAGCCGACAGGCGACGATCTTCGGGCGGTGAGGCCATGCGTCCACCCGTCCGAGTGACAGCTCCTCTCCCACAACGGGAAGCCCATAAGGAACCGCGGCAGGCACGGCACGACCGTGCACCCCATGAGCAACCTCTGGGGGCCGCCTACCGCAGAACATGACCCCGCTGGGTATCGCTACTGGTCGAACGATCCTCCCCGAAGGCCCCTACCGCCAAAACTCGGACGGTTCCTCCCCAAAGGCCGCGGGTCAGACACCGCTCGCGGCCCTGGTGACCTCGTCGGCCAGGGCGGCAACAGCGGCTCGATCAGTGCCCACAAGTCGTCGTCCACGATCCACGGCCGAGTGTTCACGCCACCACGAACGGCCGAATCGTCACGCCGATCATGCCCAACCAGGACATCTCACCAAGATCCTGTTACGAGCCCTTAGGGGGTGATGCGCATGGGGCCGCCAGGCTGCCCGTGGTCGCCGTTGCGGAAGGCGGTTTCCAGGTCTTGGGCCGTCATGTCTCCGGGGGCGGGAGGAGCCTCATGGCGCTCGACGGAGGGGCTGGGCGGCTCGGCCATTGCGGTGGCTGCGGCGATGCCAGCTGCGACCAGGGCGAGGGTGGTTGCCAGGATGCGGGTCCGCTTGCTTAAGGCCATGAGGGTCTCCGTTTCGGGCGGGTCCGGCCGGGGCCGTGCGGGCGGCCCCGGCCGGCGGCCTGTCTACCGTACGGCGTTGTAGACGGATACGGCCTGCGATCCGTGCTCGGACGAGAACATCCGGTTGTCGAGCCAGCCGCCGCTGCTGTTGGTGTAGCGGTGGCTGTTGACGCCGACGATCTGTGCGTTGCCCGTGAAATTCTTGACCATGGGGCCACCGGAGGCTCCGCCGCCCATGTCGCAGTTCATCTGGAGGCGCTGGTCGAGCGGGTTGAAGTTGGAGGCGTCGACCGTGGGGCCGGTGCAGTACCGCATCTTGTCGTCGGCGAAGTCCGAGTCGGGCCGGTTGTAGCCGTTGGCCGGGTAACCGATGGCGAAGACGAACGAGTTCTCGGGCGAGTTGCTGCGGAACTCGTAGCCGTACGCGCCGACGATGTTCTGGATCTTCGCGCCGTTGTCGGCCGGCTTGAGAGTGATCGCCGCCATGTCGGAGTACCGCACGTCGGTGTCCTTGATCCAGGACGTGGGCACGTAGGAGGCGGCCTTCTCCCAGACACCAAACGGGATGTTCGTGCCGTCGTAGCCGGGAAGGAAGACCATCTGCTTGTGGTAGCCGTTCCCGGTCTTGCCAGTGTGTACGCAGTGTGCGGCCGTCCAGAGCGTCGTCTTGTTGTTGTGGTTGATGACGGAGGCCGTGCACCGGTAGGTCCCGCCGTTGGCGTGTTCGTAGAGCAGGAACCCGGTGGCCCGCCACGGCCACTGTCCGGGGGCCGGAGACGTCAGGGACCGCGATACGTCCGTCACAGCCGACGGTCCGAAGCCTGCCCGCCGGTTGGCGTCCGCAGGGAGGACCGCGTCGCCCGCGATGGAGACGTCCGGGCTGGTCGGCTTGTTGGCGGCTTGCGGGGCGAGGTCGGCCGGCTGAGGAGTGCCGCTGTCTGCGGGGCGCGACATGACCTCCCGGATGCGCTCCGGAGTCCAGAACGCCTTCGCCTCGCCCGGCTTCGCGGTGGAGCGCTCCACGGTGACGCCAGGGAGAGACGGGCTTGCGGATGCCGGTGGGGATGCTTGCGCGGCGCCGCCAGCCGCGATCGTCGCGAGAGAGAATGTGAGTGCTGCAACTACCTTGATTCGCAAGGGTATTCGCATGCAACCAGAGCAGCATCCGGGACTGCGTGCATCGCCGGTGGCTGGTCCGGTGTGTCCGATTCCGCTCGCATGTTGTCCCAAAAGGCTCCCGGACGGAGCGACTCCGGGCCCGGAACGGCGAAGCCGCCACGGTCGGACAGTCTCGGTCATGGGCGCCGCTTGCCGCCCTGGCGAGAAACGAACCTGCGCCCTCCACCTCGCCAGGGCCGGCCCAGCCGCTCTCCGATATCCCTGATGAGGTCCGTGATCGACTCCGTGTACGAAGGGCAGGTACAGCCACGCACGAAAGGGGAGCCGGTGGGTAAGGCATCGTCGGGGAAGCGACCGGCTCTGCCTCGCCCTGCGATCTCCCATCTGGCCCGAGGTGTCCAGAAGAGGAGGAGCGGAATGTGGCTCGGCATTCTCCGACCCGAGGTGGTCAAGGTCTTCGACTTGGACGTCCAGCGAGAGCCCGACCACACCGCAGGCTCCTGAGCGAGACCTGCCTTGCCCGCGTACGGCCGGACGTAGACCTGGAGACCCTCATCCGCCGATCCCTCCACCTCGACAGCAAGCTGGACGAGGAACCATCAACGCGCTACTCGACATGGCCCGGCCGCGACGTTTGCTCCATCGGCATCGGAGCCTGTGCCCCCACCTGTTGCACGCACCCGCGAGGAGCGGGACCCGGCGGCAGGCCTTGCCGTGCCGTTCGCCCCGCCGGACACGGATGCCCTGTCAGTGCCTCTTCCTACAGTGTGGTTCATGAGCATGATCGGGCAGTACCTCCGCCTCACCCCGGCCCAACTCGAGCGCGCATTGCACGACCCCGACTGGGCGGCCGAGTACGCGCACGAGCTGTACGACCGCGACGACGCGGCCGCCGACGCGCGGGTGCATGAGACCGACAAGGCATGGCACGCCCTCGACTTCCTGCTGAAACGGCGCGGCTTCCCGGTGGACGTGGTCTTCGGAGAGGCGGACATGCCCTGGCCGGAAGGCGAGGACTGGGGATACGGCCCGCCCCGGCTCCTCACCGCGGACCAGGTACGCGCCGCCGCGGATGCCCTGGAGGCCCACGCTCCCGACACCCTGACCGAAGGTGTCACCCCGGCCGATCTGGCTGCCGCGAACATCTACCCACAGATCGTCTGGGAGCGCGGCGAGGAAGCGGACTGGGTCGCGGCCCACTGGGCCGACCTCGCGAAGTACCTGCGCGCAGCGGCACGGGAGGGCGACACGATGCTCCTCTGGATCTCCTGAACCGAGCCGGTCACTCCTTTCCCGCGCGGCCTTTCGAGTGCGTTCCTGAGCTCCTGGACGAGCGGTAAGGCCATGCCCTCCCCGGTGAGCCGAGAGCGGATCGATGCGGCGTACTGGTGGCGTCGGCGGGAGAACCTGATCCAGTTGCCCCACAGCCTGGTCCTCGACGGCGAACTGGTCGTCTGGGACACCGAGGCCGGCCGGTTGTCGTTCGAGGCGTTGCAGCGCCGGGCCGCCATCCGAGCCCGCGGCGCCGCCGGCTTCGTCGCCCGGTGGCCGGCCTGCTTCGTCGCCTTCGACCTCTTGCAGCAAGACGGCCAGGAGCTCCTCACACGCCCGTACGCCGAGCGGCGCGCACTGCTGGAGAACCTGTTCTCCGAACACGCCCTGACCGCCCCGTGGGCGCTCTGCCGCAGACGATGGACCTGGCCAAGGCGCGGGAATGGCTGGAGTCCTGGACGGACGTGTCGGGCGTGGAGGGTTTGGTGGTCAAGCCCCTGACCAGCCGCTATCTGACCGGATACCGGGGCGGACCAAGATCAGGAGGCGGGACACCACTGAGACGATCGTCGGCGCGATCACCGGCACCCTGACCCGCCCCGGCCTCCTCGTCCTCGGCCGCCACGACCAGGACGGCCGGCTGCGCGCGGTCGGCCGCACGGTACCGCTGCGCCCGGACGCCGCCCGGCAGGTCGCCGAACATCTCACCGCGGCCGCGCCCGGACACCCGTGGACAGGGGCGAAGTTCTCCGCGACGTGGGGAGCCGCGACGTCCTCGACACCACCCTGGTCCACCCTGCCCTGGTGGCCGAGGTCAGCGCGGATCGCGCTATCGACCGCGGCGGCGTCTTCTGGCACCCGCTCCGGTTCCAGCGGCTGCCTGCTCGCCTTCGCCGTGCACCCTTCGAGTGGATCGGTGGCTCCTGTTGTCTGAACCGCTTGTCCTTCGGGGGACGAATGGCTCGGTGGCCGCGAAGAGGGCTGCGCATCCGTCCACCAGGCGAACGCAGAACAGGTGCCGTGCACCACTTCACGACACGGAGGGCCCATGCACGCGAAGTCGGCTGACCACCCTGTGCTCACGGCCCCCCATCGCCGGACCGTGCATGCGCCCCCACGCCCTGCCGCAGCCGGCGTCGACACGGGCGTGGCCGAAGCCGTCACCTCGGAATTGAAGCGCTGCTGTGCCGACTTCGTCGCCCACAGCCGTTCCCTCGACCCTGTCTTCGCCCACGATGTCGCGGAGCGGCTGGCCACCTTCACCTGCGACGGCGGTTCGCGGATCCGCCCCCGCTTCCTCTGGTGGGCGCTGCGAGCATGCGGCGGAACGGACGCCCACACCCCTGGGGCCCTGCGGGTCGCCGCCGCGCTCGAACTCATCCAGAGCTGCGGCCTGATCCACGACGACGTCATGGACCAGTCGGCGGTACGGCGTGGCAAGCCCTCCTTCCACACACAGATCGCACTCCAGTACCCGGAAGCCGCGCCCGCGCGGGACCCGGGTCCGTCGCCGTTCTCCCAGTCGGCCGCGGTCCTCGCCGGAGACCTTGCCCTGTCCTGGGCCGACGACCTTGTCGCAGAAGCCGACCTGGACCCGCCCGTGCGCACCCAGGTCCTGCAGATCTGGCGGGCCATGCGGACGGAGATGATCGCCGGGCAGTACCTGGACCTCCACGGGCAGACGACTTCCTCCCGCTCGGCCGTTCAGGCCATTCGCACCGTCAGCCTCAAGGCAGCCCGCTACACCGTCGAACAGCCGCTGGCCTTGGGCGCGGCACTGGCTGGAGCTGATGACGCCACCACCCGCGCGCTGACCGCGGCCGGACGGTGTGCCGGCATCGCCTTTCAGCTCCGCGACGACCTCCTCGGCGTGTTCGGCGACCCCGCGCTCACCGGCAAGCCTTCCGGGGACGACATCCGGTCCGGCAAGGCGACCTACCTTCTTGCCCTGGCCCACTCACGGGCCGACGCCAGCGGCGTGACCACCGTTGTCAACCTCCTCCGGGAATGCCGGGGGAGCGCCCCGCTCTCCGACCTCGCTCTGGCCTCGGTCCGCGAAGCCCTGCACTCGACCGGCGCTCCTGAACAGGTCGAACGGCGCATCGAGCGTCTGGCGCGGGCATCAGAACGGCATTTTGCCGCCGCCAACCTCGGCGGGCCCGCCGCCCGGCGCCTGTCCGAACTCCTGGCCCAGGTCGCCTCACTCCCGCAGGACGGGTTCATCACGACAGAAGCAGCCGTCCGCGGCGTCGCCTGATGAGGACGATCACCGGCCCGACCGACCACGTGGTCGTCGTCGGCGCCGGACTCGCGGGCCTGTCGGCAGCCCTGCACCTCCTCGGCGCAGGACGACAGGTCACCCTCGTCGAACGCGGCACCCGCCCCGGCGGCCGGGCCGGCCTCATCGAGCGTGACGGCTACCGCTTCGACACCGGCCCCACCGTGCTCACCATGCCGCACCTGTTGGAGGCAGCCTTCGCCGCGGTCGGTGAGACCATGTCCGACCGGCTGACGCTGCACCCTCTCCACCCCGCCTACCGCGCACGCTTCGCGGACGGCAGCAGCCTCGACGTCCACACCAGGGCCCAGGCCATGGAAGCTGAGATCGAACGCTTTGCCGGAGGCAGGGAAGCGGCCGGCTACCGCCGGCTGCGCCGCTGGCTTCACGACCTCTACCAGGTGCAGATGGCCCGCTTCATCGAAGCCAACTTCGACTCGCCCTTCTCCCTCCTGCACCCTGACCTGGCCCGCCTCGCCGCACTGGGCGGGTTCGGCCGGCTCCAACCAAAGATCAGCCAGTACATCACCGACGAGCGGCTGCAGCGCGTCTTCACCTTCCAAGCCCTCTATGCGGGCGTCCCACCAGCCCGCGCGCTCGCCGCCTACGCCGTCATCGCCTACATGGACACCATCGCCGGGGTCTATTTCCCCCAGGGCGGCATGCACGCCGTTCCCAGCGCCATGGCCGCCGCCGCAGCGGACGCGGGCGCCACCCTCATCCACGGCGAGAGCGTCACCCGGCTGGAGCGCACCGGCGAGCGGATCACCGCCGTGGTCACCGACCGGCAGCGCATCGCATGCGACGCGGTCGTCCTCACCCCCGACCTGCCCCTCGCCTACCGGCTGCTCGGCGCACGCCCGCGCCGCCCCTTCGCCCTGCGGCACTCCCCGTCGGCCGTCGTCCTGCATCTGGGCACCGACCGCACCTGGCCCGAACTGGCCCACCACACCATTTCCTTCGGCACCGCCTGGAAACAGACGTTCCGGGAACTCACCGACACCGGAACTCTGATGAGCGACCCCTCCCTCCTCATCACCCGGCCCACCACCACCGACCCGGCCCTCGCCCCACCGGGCCGGCACACCCACTACGTACTCGCACCCTGCCCCAACACCACTGTCGGCCCCTCCGCGGCCGCGTGGAACGACCTCGGCCCCCGCTACCGGGACAGTCTGCTGCGCGAGCTGGAGCGCCGCGGCCTGACCGGCTTCGAGGACGCGCTCCAGACCGAAGTCCTCGTCACCCCCGCCGACTGGGCCGCCCACGGCCACGGAGCCGGCACCCCCTTCTCCCTCGCCCACACCTTCCCCCAGACCGGCCCTTTCCGCCCCCGCAACCTCCCGCGCGGAACCGCCAACGCCGTCCTCGCGGGCTGCGGCACCACCCCGGGCGTCGGCGTCCCCACCGTTCTGATCTCCGGCCGTCTCGCCGCCGCCCGCATCACCGGCCTGCCCGGCGCCCGCCACCGCACCGCGCCCACCCACCGGGCAGCGACGAAAGGCCGCCCCGCATGACCCGACGCGAACTCGACGCCGCCACCATCACCGACCCCCACCTGCGCACGGCATTCGAACGCTGCCGCCGGCTCAACGCCCGACACGGGAAGACGTACTTCCTCGCCACACGGCTGCTGCCCGCCGCACGCCGCCCCGCCGTGCACGCCCTCTACGCCTTCGCCCGACTCGCCGACGACATCGTCGACGACCTGGCTACCCCCGCCGAACCCTACGACCGCGCCCTCCGCCTCCAGAACCTCTCCCACGACCTGCGCACCGCGATGGACGGCGGCCCCGCGCACCACCCCATCGTCACCGCGGTCGCCCACACCGCGCACCGCTACCGCATCCCCCACCGCCACTTCGACGACTTCCTCGCCTCCATGCGCAGCGACCTCACCGTCACCGACTACGGCACTCTGGACGCACTGCGCGGGTACATGCACGGCTCCGCCGCCGTCATCGGCCTCCAGATGCTTCCCGTACTGGGCCACACCACCACTCGAGACGAAGCAGCCCCGTACGCCGCCGCCCTCGGTGAGGCGTTCCAGCTCACCAACTTCATCCGTGATGTCGGCGAGGACCTCGACCGCGACCGCGTCTACCTGCCCGCCGACCTCCTCGCCGCCGAAGGCGTGGACCGGGAACTCCTGCTCTGGAGCAGACAAACCGGGCGCCCCGATCCCCGCATCACCCGCGCCCTGCGCTCCGCCGCCGCCCTCACCCGGCGCTTCTATCTGCATGCCCGGCCAGGCATGGACATGCTCGACCCCCTCTCCCGGCCCTGCGTGCGCACGGCCTTCGTCCTCTACGGCGACATCCTCGACGCCGTCGCCCGCGACGGGTACGCCAGCGTCCACCGCCGCTCTGCGGTCCCCCTCACCCGCAGGGCGGCCGTCGCGGCTGCCGGGCTGGCCAGGATCGCGGCAGCCCGCCTCGGGGCGCCCGCCGCGGCCCCTGCCTTCCAGGAGCCGACCCGATGAGCCCGCGCTTCCCCCGCCGCCCCCCGGTCCGCCTGCGCCGCGACCCGGTGGCCTGGCACCGGCAGCAACCGACTTGGCGAGACGCCTCACCCGCCCTGATCGATACCGCCCTCAAGCGAGCCCAGGCCCGGGCCGGCGGCAACTGGTACGTCCTGGGCCCCAGCGCAGCCGTCAGCACGCACACCGGCTACGGGGCCACGGTCGAAGGAACGGAGATCGTGGCCTGGCGCGGCGCCGACGGCGCCCTCGTCGCAGGTCCGGGCGCCTGCCCGCACCTGGGAGCCGCGCTGGCCCAAGCCCCCGTCCGCTGCGGAACCCTGGTCTGCCCCTGGCACGGACTCACTCTCAACGGCGCCCCCTTCGCAGGCTGGAACCCCTACCCGGCCCACGACGACGGCATCCTCGCCTGGGTGAGGCTGGACGAACAGGGCGGCGAATACCCCCTCGGCAACACGCCCGTCCCAGCCAGGCCAGCCGCCGATAAATCTTTGACAGCCGTCTACACGGGCACCGGTGTCTGCCAGCCCGAGGACGTCATCGCCAACCGCCTCGACCCCTGGCACGGCGCGTGGTTCCACCCCTACTCCTTCACCGACCTCACGGTGCTCGACGACGGCGCCGAGACCGACGTCCTCACCGTGCGCGTCTCCTTCAAAGTCGCCGGGCGCCTCGTCGTGCCCGTGATCGCTGAGTTCACCGCTCCCGGCCCCCGCACCGTCCTCATGACCATCACCGAAGGCGAAGGCAGCGGCTCCGTCGTCGAAACCCACGCCACCCCTCTGGGGACCGGCCGCGACGGGCGCCCCCGCACCCGCGTGACGGAAGCGGTCATCGCCACCTCCGAACGCACCGGCTTCGCCTTCGCGCGTACCGCGGCCCCCCTCCTGCGCCCCCTCATGCGGCGCGCGGCAGGCCGCCTGTGGCAGGACGACCTCGCCTACGCCGAGCGACGCTGGGAACTGCGCAGCACCGGCCGCTTCCCCGGCTGAGCCGGCGCCCCCGAACCTGCCGCGTAGCCTGCCCGTCACCGCACGGGCACGCGCGCAGGCCGGCCCCCAATACCCGCCAACGCCCGGCCCACGGCGGAACGGCCCCGGTCCGGCACCGTCCACAGCATCTCGCCCGCCACGCCCCAACCCTCCAGCAGGGCATTGGCTGCCATGAATCCGCTGGTCGCCGCCCGTTCCATCAGCGCGACCGGCAGACCTGTACGCACCAGGTCGCCCGCGACAACCACACGTGCATCACCCGTGCGCACACCCGGCCGGTCCCGGTAGCCGCCGACCGTGAACAGCGGACAGTCCTCACGCCACTCGTGCCGCACATCGACGATCTCCGCGGCAGCCGTCTCCGGATACACCTCACGCAGCCGCCCCACCAAACGCTGCTCCACCTCCCGGCGCCCCTGCGCCGGATCGACCGCGTACGCGTGCAGTTCCACCACCGAACCGCCCGTGCGCAGCGCCCATCGATGCGCCTCGCCCTCGAACCGGTCCAGGACGCTCACGTTGTCGAGGCCACCGAAGCCGCTGGTGCCGAGAAAGCCGTGCCGCTCGCCCGAAACCGGACGCGACAGCCACAGCCGCGACACCAGGAACGGAGGCGCCGTCCGCAGCCCGGCGACCCGCTCGCGCCACGCCGAGCCCACCAAGTCGGGTGAGGCGCCGACCACTGCCCGCAGCCCGCCCGCGTCCAGGGCCAGGACCACGGCGTCGTACCTTTCCACCGCCTCGTCGGCGACGACATCCATCCCCTCCTCGCCGGCCGGTCGGACGCCGCTCACGGCTGTGCCCGTACGGATCTGCACGTCCAGCCCGCCCAGATACCGGGCCAGGGGGTCCCACAGGGCCTGAGGGAACGGCTCGCGCGGCACGTCGAACAGCAAGCCCTCACTGGAGCCCAGAAAGTAGATGTGGAACATCAGTACCAACTCCGCCGCCGACAAGGTTGCCGGATCGGCGAAGAAGCTCCGCGAGAACACCTCGAACGCCAGGTGCTGGGCCGCCTCGGGAAAGCGGATCCGGGCCAGGAACTCGCTGGCACTCACATCGTCCAGAGCCTCGTACACCCCCGGAACCCCGACATCCAGCAGAGGCAGAGCGGCCCGCGGATCCATCCGCCCCAGATCCCGCCAGCCGAACGACGGGCTCTGCGCGACGAATCCGAGCGCGCTGAGCGGAGGCGTACGCGGCACGCGCGCAAAACCGTCCTGCCCGCCGCTGCGGTGACGCAGCGGGTAGTCCGCCAGCCCCACCAGACCATGGAGACCCGGATCGGTCCGGCCCAGCAACGCTCGCAAGTTGTAGTACTGCCGGAAGAACGCATGGAACCCCCGGCTCATCGTCACCTCGGAACCGTCCGCCAGCCGCGTCTGCCAACCCGCCAGACGGCCGCCGAGCTGGCTTTCCCGCTCGTACACGGTCACGCGCACGCCCCGCTCAGCGAGCACCGTGGCCGCGGCCAGGCCGGCAATGCCCCCGCCCACTACAGCCACCCGTGGGCCGTCTCCTGCGACGCGCGCACTCGCATGCCCACCTCGGGCATCGACGCGCCGGGCCCGTCGGTCACGGCCCGGGTAGACCGCCTTCATGCCGCGATCCGACCGACGAAGGTGTGGGTGATCCCCGTCTGCCACCCCGGCAGCGGCAGCACCCGTACGTGCGCGAACCCCGCGGCGCGCATCCGCTCGGCGAACTCCCCGGCGGTGTCGAAGGAGAGCACACTGCGCCACAGGTGCTCATACAATCCGGCGTCCCCGCAGGCCCGCCCCAACGGCATGATCACCGTGCGGCACACAGCCGTCCACAGCAACCGGTCCACCGGCCTGCCGCTGAGGGTGTACTCGTGCACCGAGATCCGCCCACCCGGCGCCATCGCCGCGCGTACGGCGGCCAGCGTTCGGTCGGGATCGGGCACGTTGCGAAAAAGGTAGGCCGCGAAGACCGCGTCGAACGGGCCCCCGACCCCAGCCTCGGTCAGCTGGTCGGCCGACGCACGGACGAAACGGACCCCGCCGGGCCAGCTCTTGGCCGAGGCCCGCTCCAGCATGCCCGGCGAGGCGTCCACCCCGGTGATGTCAGCCCTGGCGGCGGCCGACAGCAGGGCGGCTGTCGACGCGCCGGTACCGCAGCCGAGATCCAGCACGCGGGCACCGCGGCCCTCAGCCTGCAGACCCAAGCGGCGTGCCGAACGGCGCAGATGCCCGTGGTAGCCCGGACTGGCGCCCACCAGAAGGTCGTAGCGTGCCGCGGCATGGTCGAAAGCAACCGACAGGGCGTCGTCGCGCAGCAGTGTCATGACAGCCTTTCAACGGCGTCCCGGCCCTACGGCCGGGACGGAACGGCGAAGCAGCGGCAGCTCCAACAGCGACCGCAGCATGGGGCGAACAGGCGTACGCAGTCCGATTTCGAGGTCCTCCCAGGGCGAGGTCGCCCCGTCCATGAACCGCAGGACCCGCTCCGCAGGCACGCAGGAGAAGAGATGGGCGAAAAAGGCCCCGCCGTCGATGCGCCCCGTGTCCAGCGCGCGCAGCAGAACGGCGTCCATGGCCCGGGCCCTGGGGCCGTGCACGGGGGGAGTGCGGGCGGGTGAGCGCCCCGCCCGCACCGCGGCGGCAAGCTGACGGCTCTGGCGCTGGATCGCGGCGAAGGTGTAGCCCGTGGAGGGCCGCGTCGCCCCGCCCGCGGCTCCGATGAGATGGACCCGTCGTCCGGTGCTGCGAGGGAAACGGCCGTCGGACATCGGGATCACTCCCCGCTCGCGCTCGACGACGGTGTAGTCGTTCAGGCCCAGGACTGACGTGCAGTAGTGCCCCAGGGCACGCTCGTAGGCCGTGTCGTCCAAGACGTCCCGGGAGAACTCCGTGTACTCCACCAGTGCTTCATGCCGGCCGAGCGGCAGCACGTAACCGAACGCAGGCCCGCATGCAGGCTGAGGCAGGCGGAAGTCCATCAGGGTCGCCACACCGGGGTCGAAGGCGGGAACGGCCGTGCGCACGAACCACCCCCGGAAGTGCTGCAGCAGGGTGGTCCGGGCCGCAGGCAGACGCCGCGGTGGTCGTGAGTCGAAGACCAGCCCGGAGCGGAGCACCGAAGGCACCCCCCACGCGTCGTGACCGTGGACCACGGCCCCGGCGTCGTCGTCGCACGCCGACTCCACGCTCATCCGCCGCAGGCCCACCCCGAACATGCCGAGTCGGTCGGTCATGGCCGCCTCGAACCGGTCCGACCTCAGCATCTTGTACCGCAACGGTCCCAGCGACCGGTCGATCACCGCACCGTCCGGGCCGTACACGCGCAGCCGGTCCCAACTGCCCGACAGCAGACTGTCGTACGGGCCGGAACCCGCTTCCCAATAGCACCACGTCCGGGCGGGCGAGCGCAGCGGTCCCGGCGGAGCCTCCACCACGATCACCGTGGGTGCTGCCCTGCCCCCGGGGGAGGTTTGGACAAGATCCAACGCCAGGCTCAGCCCTGCTGCTCCCGCCCCGATCACAGCCACATCTGCATCCCAGGGCACCCATCGCCTCCCGCCCCTTGTCCATGGCCTTTCCGCGCGGTCCATGCCGGTGGATGCAGTAAAGCGCCAGGCAGACGCGAATTCCGGGGGGCGCGGCGACACGAGCCACCTTCGAGGTAGGCAAAATGGGGAGGAACGCGGCGTCGGGCAAGCCGTTGATGGGGGGGTTCGCCTGGGCCCGACCCCGGGTCTGGCGAAGCTGGAAGGGGTTCAGGAGATGGCGTGGGCGGTGGACCTGATGGAGAAGGGCCTCAACCCGGCCCGCCACATCAAGGGCGGCGACGCCGTCCTCGACGACGGCGAATAGCACCGAGCCGTGGCCTCCGCGACCGGAGGCCACGGCTGACAGACCGCTCACCGTGTACGACACGGACACCTGTCAGGAGCCGAACCGCTGTGGGAGAGATCGAGGACGCCATCCTCCGCGCCGACCAGGAGGCCTTCACCAAAGACCCGCCCAAGACCCTGAAGGGCCGGATCAACTTCCTGCTCAAGCAGCTCAAGACCACCCGCGCGGTCGCCGCCGAACTCGGCGTCAGCCAGCGCTCGGTCGAGCGCTACCGCAAGGGCGACCGCAAGACCCCGCCCAAGGCCGTCGCCGCCCGCATCGACACGGCCGTACGCGCCCGCTGGCAGCCCGTGGTCCGCGACCGGCGCCGCAAGCAGGCCGCCGCCACCACCGGCATCACCGTCGAGACCCGCGCCCGGTTCGGCTACACCGCCCCCGTCGGCACCACCGACGACGGCCGGGTCCGCCGCCTCACCGTCCACCTCCCGCCCGCCTACGCCCAGCGTCTCTTCGACGCCCGCGCCCAGGGCGCCGACGACCGCGACCTGCGCGCGATCGTCGCCGAGGGCCTGCAGGAGATCTACTTCAAGGACGGCGGAACCCGGGCCGACCAGCTCCGGGTCGAGTTCACCGACATCGACTACTTCGACGTCTCCTTCTGAACCCCACCCGCCGCGGCACGCCCGTGCGCGCACCCGGTGAGCCGAAGCACGGTAGTTGTCACCAAGGCAGGCTTGTTGTCACCGACCGGTGTGATGTTGACCGACCGGCGCATGGATCACTTGAGTCGTCGGGTGGTGGGGCGGCCATCCCAGCGGCAGCGGCTCGTAGTGCCGTAGTCGCTCATCCACGCGCGTGTGCGCTCCGCCCCCCAGCGCTTGCCCGCCTGGACGGGGGCGGCAACGCCCTTGCGGCGGTGCAGCGGTCCTCTGGCGCGTGGCGCTGGCCGTGAACCTGTGCGCCGCTCATGCACAGGCTGTCTTTCTCGTTGTTCGAGATCATTCCTCGCCGGGCTGAGTGATGGCTGTGCACAACAACTTGGCCATCGATCGGCCGGCCACCCGCAGCGGTTCCGGATCACGGGCAGCCCGGCTGAGCATGAAAGCCCCCTCGAGCATCATGACCATCGAGTGCGCGAGGGACTGCGCCGTCTTCGGTTCGGCCACCCAGCGGCCGAACCACCGTGTCGCCGCGCCGACCCACTCCTCGAAAACCTCCGCCGTCGCGACCCGCAACACCTCATTGCTGCTCGCGACCTCCAAGGCCACCGTCCCGATCGGGCACGCGTCGGCATAGTCGGCCGCTGCGAGGTCGTCCGCGGCTGCTTCGAATGCGTGCACGAGGGACTCCGCCGGGTCCGGCACGCTGTCCAGCAGAGCCAGGACCATTCGGCCGTACTCGGTTCCGGACGTGCGGATCATGTCCTCGGCCAGTTGCTGCTTGCCGCCAGGGAAGAAGTGGTAGATCGAGCCGAAAGGTGCGTCCGCCTCTGCCGCGATCCGCTTCAGGCCGGTGGCTGAGTAGCCATGTCGGCGGAACAGCACTGTGGCGGCACCCTGGATCCTGGCTCGCGTGTCCGTCTGTCCCATTGCCTGCCTTCCCTTTCCCCTCCAAGATTACAGTAGAACGATCTATCAACCAGGAGTTGGGATGCCGAGAATTGAGTTGTCGTCCGGACCGATCGACTACCAGGACACCGGCAGTGAGGGGCCTGTGCTGGTGTTCGGCCACGGTCTACCGATGAACGAGACCCAGTGGCGCAAGGTGGTCCCGCTGCTGGACGGATACCGCTGCGTCCTGCCCACGCTGCCTCTGGGTGGTCACCGTCAGCCGATGAACCCGGATGCCGACCTGTCCCAGCGCGGTGTCGCCCGGCTCCTGGGCGAGTTCATCGAGGGGCTCGGTCTGAGCCAGGTGACCCTCGTACTCAATGACTGGGGCGGGGGCCAGTTCCTGGTGTCGGAAGGGCAGGACCAGCACATCGCGCGCCTGGTGCTGGTGGCCTGCGAGGCCTTCGACAATTTTCCCCCAGGGCCGGCCAAGGCCATGGCGCAGGTGTGCAGGGTTCCCGGCGGCGTCTGGCTCTTGACGCGGCTCATGCGCGTTCCCGCCTTCCGTCACAGCCGGGGCGGATACGGCGGGATGAGCCTGCGTGGGGTCCCCGACGAGATCATGGACGACTGGTTCGCTCCCGCCACCCGCAGCAGGGCCATCCGCAGGGACTTCGCCAAATTCGCCACCGGGGCACCCGAACGCAAGACCTTGCTCGCCTGGAGTGAGCGACTGCGTGACTTCGACCGCCCGGTACTGGTCGTCTGGGCGACCGAGGACCGATTGATGCCGCGTGAGCATGGCCCCCGGCTGGCCGAGGTGTACCCGCAGGGCCGGCTGATCGAGATCGCCGACTCATCCACCCTCATACCCGAGGACCAGCCCGAACAACTCGCCCAAGTACTCACCGACTTCCTGCTCCAAACCGGAGCAGAGCCGGTCCGACACATCTCCTGAGCGTGGGGTGGCAGGCGGATCCGACAGCCACTACCGCCCTCGCCAAGGTCGAAGCTGCAGGCCGGGTCCGTTCCGCTTGGCACCGGGTGAAGTGACGCATCGGATCACCCGACAGCGCCAGCTCGTGTACGAGGTCCTGGACCGAGCCGGACGCCCCGTCCCCATCAGCCCCCACCAGACTGTCCATCGCCCCCGACAGCCCGCGGCTTGCGATCTTTGCTACTGGTGACAGGAAGGCTGCCAAACGAGCACTTGTGACAAGCCGCGTGCCTCACTGGTGACAAGCAGCCTGCTTCGCCCGGCCTCGTTCACCAGCTCAACTGGCTCTGCCGGTGACAACTACTGTGCTTCGGCTCACCCGGACCACGAGCACCTGTCCGGGTGCGGCTCACAGCCCCTCCCGCGTGTCAACGACGGGCCCGACCCGGGACAGGGGTGCAATAGCCACTGCTGGCCCCCCCTTGGACGGGCCGTTCCCGGCCCCCCCGTGGCGCTGTCGACCGCAGGCAGGACGCCGGCTGCCGTCACACGCCGTCGGTCGCCGCCCCGGTCGGCGGCAGCCACCGCGCCGTGGCCCATTCCACACGCCGATGCCGGCCACGCCCCGGTCCATGCGGCGCCGCGCGCCGACGCCCGCCCCGGAAGCCTGGGTTTCGTCACCGACAGAGGTGCTCTGATCGGCTGATTGCTCCCTCCTGTCCATGGACACGCTGCCCGCGTCCACCCTGTCGGCCGAGCGCACCGGCAGGGTGCGGGCAGGGCCAGGCGGGGCGATGACCGACGAAGGCGGCGCACTCGCGATGACGTGGAACTTACACGCCGGTGACGCGCGTAGACGATCGTGGGACCGTGCGTGGCACGGTCCTCTCCGCCGGCATCGCGGGGCAGCCCCCCTTGGCCGATCGCCGCGCCGGTTCCGCAACACGGCCCCGCCCGCACAGGCCGGGGCCGCCCTTGAGACAGCCCCGGCGTGACATGAAGACGAGCCCGACAGTGATTGATCTCCACGAAGTAGCAACCCCGGCGGTGCTGCACGGCCGCGATGACGAGTTGGACGCGCTCGCGCGATTGCTCACCGCCTCGGGCGGCGGCTGCGTCCCCGTGCTCCTCCGCGGCGGATGGGGCAGCGGCAAGACGTCACTGCTGCGCACCGTCCTGGCCCGGGCCCGCCGGGATCCGGGCCTCCACGTGGTGTCGGCATGGGTCGACCCCCTCGAACGGGATCTGCCCTTCGGCATGGTTCGCCAGCTCTTCGAGCACATGGCCGCTGTCGATGCTCCCGTCCCGCCCGTCGCACCCGACTCGCCCGACACCCCCCGCACCAACCTCGCCGCGCACAGCGACCCGTACTCCGCGCCCTGGACGATGCCACCGGAAGCGCTGGCAGCCCGAACGGCCGGCCAGGAGATGGCAGCCCTCGGCGAGCTCTACCGGCAGGTGGCCCGACTCGCCGGCCACAAGCGCCTGGTGGTGATCATCGACGATCTCCAGCGCGCCGACCCCGCCTCGCTGCGCTGGCTCCGCTACCTGCTGTGCCGAGGAGGCGAGCTCCCCGTGGTCGTCCTCGCGGCGCTCGCCGAGGAGGGGACACACCCCAACACGGACTCGCTCGCGGCCGTCCTTCCCCTGTTCCGGCACCAGTTGACACTGGGCGGCCTCGCCCAGGACGCGGTCGACTCGCTGGCCGAGGAGATCCTGGGGCACGTCCCGCCCACCGCCTTCACCGCCGCCTGCCGCGAGGCGAGCGCCGGCATCCCCCTCCTGCTGCGCGCCGTCCTGCGCGGTATCAGGGCCCGCCGCCCGGCCGACGCAGGCCTGACCGCACCGATCGCCGAGTACGTGCCGGCCGACCTGGGCCCCGCGCTGCTCGCCCGCATGGAGCCGCTCGCCGCGCACGCGGCGACGACCGCAGCGGCCGTGGCGGTACTCGGCGGCTCCCCGAGCACCGATCTGCTGGCCGCGACTGTGGGGTTGTCCGTGTCACAGGTCGCGGACGCCGTTCACGGACTGGTACGGGCCGGGTGCGCAACCCAGACCGGATCCGAGGTCTCCCTCGTGTGTGAGTCCCTGGCCGTGGCCGTGTCCACCACCGTGCTGCCGAGCCGGCGGATGGAACTCCATGTCAGAGCGGCTCGCTCCCTCCACGCCGACGGTGCGCCGGCCGAGCGGGTGGCCGCCCACCTCCTGCCCGGCGCGCTGGGTGAGCGATGGGCACCCGAAGTCCTGGCCCGGGCCGCCGAACGGGCCTACGAGCAGGGTGACCTCGCCCGGGCCGCGACGTACGTACGGCGCGCCCTGCGGGAGGACGCGCAGGAGGAATCGCGCGCGAGGCTCCTCGCCCTCCTGGGCCGGCTCGAACTCGCCTTCGACGTTCCGGTGGCCGTCGGCAGCTTCGAACGCAGCCTCGAACTGTGCCAGGACCCGGGCGAACGCGCGGTCGTGGCCCGCGGACTGGCCGGCGCGTTGCTGGCCCTGGACCGATACCCGGACGCCCTCCAGGTCCTGCGCACCACCTGTGAGTCCCTCAGGGAGGCCGACCCGGCCGACGCCATGCGCCTGGAGATCGACCTCATCCACATCGCCCTGACCAACGCCGCTTCGGCCCCGGACGCCGTGCGGCGCCTCAAGGAGCTGGACGTCGACGACGCTCCGGACACCGGCGTCCGCCGACCCCTGGCTGCCCTGCTGAGTCTGCGCGAAGCCATGGCCGGCCGCGCGGGCGAAGCCGTGAGCCTGGCTCGCACGGCCTTGGAACGAGGCGCCGACCCGATGTCCGACGCGTCCGTCGTCTACTACGACGCGGTCATTTCCCTGCGGGCGGCCGGGGAGACGGAACTCGCGCTGGAGTACGCCGAAGCCGCCGTCGGTCAGGCCCGGGAACGTGCTTCGGTCCTCGGACACGTCCAGGCGATCGGTGTGCGGGCGAGCATGCTGTGCGGGCTCGGACGCCTGCTGGACAGTCAGGCCGACGCCCTCTCGGCCCTGGCGCAACTGCAGGGGATCGGCATCGGCCCGTCCCACAGCTTCGCCGTATTCGCCACGGCGACCCTGATGGAGTCCCTGGTCAGACAGGGCAGGCCCGACGAGGCCGAGGAGCTGCTCCAACGCGCCGATCTCGCGGGCGAACTGAACTCCAACTGGGTCAACGACTACGTCCTCATGGTCCGCGGACGACTGCGGGTCGCCCAGGGCAGGCTGGACAAGGCCCTCGCCGACTTCCTGCTGTGCGGGGAACGGGCCGGCGCCCGCGGTACCTCCGGCCCGGGCTTCCACCCCTGGCGCTCCGAGGCGGCACTGGTCCACACGGAGCTGCGGCAGGGCGATGCGGCCCGAGCGCTGGCCGAAGCGGAGCTGGCGCTCGCCCACGGCTGGGGGACGCCGGAGACGGTGGGCACGGCCCTGCGCGCCATGGGCCTCGTCACCGGCGGACCGGAGGGGCTGGAACTGCTTCGCGAGGCCGTGGAAACCCTGCGAGGTACACCGGCGCGGGTACGGTTCGCCCAGGCCCTCGCCGACTTCGGCGTTCTGGCCCGGAAGGCCGGGCGGCTGCCCGAGGCCCGCGCCTGCCTGCAGGAGGCCGCCAGCGTCGCCCACGAGTGTGGTGCGACGCCGGTGACCGATCTGGCGCTCGCGGAGCTGCGGGCGGTCGGGGACCGCCCGCGCACACGGACCTTCCAGGGGGCGACCGCCCTGACACCCACGGAGCGGAGGGTCACGGAACTCGCTGTCCAGGGCATGACCAACCGCGAAATCGCCCAGCGGCTGTACGTAGGTCTGCGCACCGTCGAGGCGCACCTCACCAGTTCCTACGGCAAGCTCGCCATCGACGGCCGCTCTGGGCTTGCGCACGCGCTGGCTGCGGCGTCGTGCGGTCCGTGACGCCGTAATGTCCGCCCCGCAAGGTCAGTTCTTGCGGGGCGGCGTCGACGAATAGGACCTACGTCGCGGGCAAGCCCGTCACCCGGCCCCGAACGGGCCCCGGAGCGAGTCCGGCAGCGGCGCCCCGACGGTCAGGGTCAGGCGTCCCGGATCAGTAGCGCCCCTTCCAGCCCTGCGCGAGGGTCGTGACCCCGCCGGAGTTCCGCTCGTCCGCGACCTTGCCGTCCTCCTGCGCCGTCGCGACGGCAACGCTGCCCAGAAGGGCGAGGCCACCGCAGGCCAGCATGATCCCGATGCGTGCCGGGGTCGAGAGGCCGCGCGTCTGCGGGGCGGGAACAACGACGAGCTGATCGTTCTGTGAATTCACGATGTCTCCTGATCCTTCATGGGGCTGCGCAGGGATTCCGGCGCGGCTGTTCAACATCAACAGAGACGGGAGCACCGCGACAACCGAAGTTCCCGGTACGGGACGAAGGTGTGCGGTAACGGCTCACTGACCCCACGGTGCCCACCCCGAGGACCCTCGGTCCCTCCCGCATTCCCGCACGCCTGTCGCCCGGCCCCGGTCCGGGCCCGCGCCGAACACCGGCGGGTGCGGTCCGCGTCGAGTACGCCTTCGCCCACATGAAGATCGGGAAGATCCTCCGCGGCTGCCGTCAGAAGGGCGACGACCTCCAGCACGCCCTCCAGGCAGTAGCCACCATGCACAGCCGCCGTTCCGTCCAGGACCGCATCCCCGCGGAGGGCATGGAGGTCTGGGCCTCCCCACCGCCGGCTCCGTGGCACACGTATGCGGCAACGGCGCCCGCTCCTGCCACCGGCGTCGCCTCGGCCGGCCACCCGCGTCGCCTCGGCCGACGCCCGCCCCGTCGGCCCCACGCCCGGTGAACCGGCCGAACCGCCCGCCAGCCGGGGCACCGCTCAGGTGTGGTCGAGAATGGCCCGAGCCCGCTGCTCACCCGCGCCGTCACCGAGTTCCGCCAGCGCGGCCAGCGCCTGCCGCGCGAACGGACGGGCCTCTTCCAGCCGGCTGGCGTCCGTCAGCGCCGAGGCGCAGGACAGCAATGTGTGGGCGTGCTGGGTCCGCATCCCGCCGGCCTCGCACAACTCGAGAGCCTCGTGGTACTCCGCCATGGCCTCGCCGTGCCGTCCCAGTGCGGCCAATGCCTCACCCAGAGCGCGACGGGCGAGCGCCGCACAGGCGGGACTCTCGGCCTCGAGGCAGCTCGCCAGAGCGTCCCGGGCGGCCTCGAGCGCCTCCTTGGGCCGGTCGTCTGCCAGGTACGCCCGCACAAGTCCGAACTCGCACTGGGCGGCCACACCGAACTCCCCGATCCGGCGGGACATGGCCTGCCCGCGGCGGAAGTGCGTGATCGCCTCCTCCAGGCCGCCCGGCCGCACCGCGGCCACCATCCCCATGACGTGCACCAGGCGGTGGGCCAGCAACTGCTGTGGCGGACCCGGGGTCTCAAGGGCGCGGAGGGCCAGCTCCCGTGCCTCTTCGTGCCGCCCGGTGCGAGCGCAGGCGATGGCCGCGACGACACAGCAGAAGACCTCGGCCATGCTCTCACCGTGCCGCGAGGCGGCGTCCAGCAACTTGCGGGCCTGGCCCTCCAGCACATTCCACGGCAGACACAGGTCGGTGTACGGCATGAGCAGCACCAGCAGACTAGCCAAGGTCCGGGTGTCCTGTGCGCCGACCGGCCGGTGGGGGTGGTCGATGATCTGGCCGGCGACGGCGAGCATGGCCCCGAGCTCGTTGATCACCCACTGCTGTGCGTGGGACGCGTCCGGGAGAACCGGACCGCCCGGCAGGTCCTGCCGGTCGGCCGCGGCGGGCAGCCGGCTGTGGGGCCACTCCGCCCGCAGCGCGGCCGCCATGCCGGAGAGGTGGAAGCCGGCGGTCCGACTCAGGGCCTCACGCCGGACCTCCGAGTCGTCGCTCTCCAGTGTCCGGTGGCGGGCGAACAGCCGTAGGAGATCGTGGTAGCGGTAGCGGCCGGGGTCACCCGGTTCCAGCAGCCCGACATGGGCCAGGTCGTCCAGGACGGCCTCGGCCGCGCGCGGCTCACACTGCAGGACCGCCGCGGCGACGGCCGACGACACATCGGTGATCTCGGGAATCGCCAACAACCGGAAGGCCCGTGCCTGGTCGGCGTCCAGCGCCGAGTAGCCCAGCCGGAAGACGTGCTCGACGGCCAGGTCTCCGCTCTCCAGCTCGCTGAGCCGCTGCCCGGGGTCGCCGAGCCGGGACGCCACGAACGACAAGGACCAGCGAGGCCGCGCCGCCAAGCGGGTGCCGACGATGCGCACGGCCAGGGGGAGCGTGCCGCACGCGTGCACCAGGTCCTGTGTCGCCTGCGGCTCCCGACGGCACCGGTCGGCACCCACTATCCGCTCCAGCAGGCTGCGTGCGTCCCGCTCGCTGAGCGGCTCCAGCACGGTGCGGCCGGCCGCGGGCAGGAAGATCAGCGGATTCCGGCTGGTGACCAGAACGGCGGACCCGGACGTGCCCGGCAGCAGAGCGTCCACCTGGCGCGTGTCGGCCGCGTTGTCCAGCAGCAGGAGCAGGCGCCGATCGGCCAGCCAGGAACGGTACAGCGCGGTGCGCTCGTCGCGGTCACGCGGAACGCTTCCCGGCGCGACGCCCAGCGCCCGGAGGAACAGCTCCTGGACATCGTACGGATCCACGGCCTCCCGTCCGGCTCCCCGCAGATCGGCATAGAGCTGGCCGCCGGGGAAACGATCACGCACGGCGTGGGCGGCGTGAACGGCCAGGGCGGTCTTCCCCACACCGCCCATGCCGTGGATCATGCAGACGACGGGCGCAGTGCCCCGCCCCGGAGCTCCGCCGACGAGGGCGGCGCTTACGCTTGCCACCTCCTCCTCGCGACCGGTGAAGTCGGGCGTGTCCGGGGGGAGCTGAGCAGGCCGCGGCCAGGCCGGACGCGTCTGTCCGCCGGATCCGGCCTGCTCGCCCGTCCGCTCGCCGGCCGGCGGGGACGCCGCCTCCGGCGGCGACGGCAATGACGACGGTGCCGACAGGGCGGGATCGGCTTCGAGGATGCGCTGGTGCAACCCGGCCAGAGCGGGTCCGGGGTCGACTCCCAGTTCCTCGGCCAGTAGCCTCCTGGCCGCCGCGAACGCGGCCAGCGCCTCACCCTGCCGGTCGCATCGGTACAGCGCCACCATCTGCAGCGCACGCAGGCCCTCGCGCAGCGGGTGCTCGTCCGCCAGCGCGGTCAGCTCGGTGACGGCCCGGGCATGCAGTCCGAGGTGGAGCTCCAGTTCCAGCCGGGTCTCGGTCAGGACCAGCCGGTATTCCGAAAGGCGGTCGCGATGCCGCTCCGCGTACTCACCGGGGACCCCCGTCAGCGGGGCACCGTCCCACAAGCCCTCCGCCCGGCTCAGCAGGCGGGTGGCAGACGCCAGATCGCCCCGTGCCCTGGCAGCCTCCGCCTCGGCGCCCAGCTCTTCGGCCTCGGCGACGTCCAACGCCCGGGCGTTCAGCCTCAGCGCGTAGCCCCCTGCCCGGGAGACCAGTACCTCCGGTGCGCCGGATCCGGTCTCCAGCGCGGTCCGCAGCCGCGAGACGTGGTTGCGCAGGGCGGCGGGAGCGCTGGCCGGGGGATGCGCCCCCCAGACGTCCTGGACCAGTTCGGCCGAAGAGGCGACGCGGCCGCGCCTTAGCGCCAGCGCGGCCAGGACGGCACGCTGCTGCGCAGATCCCGTCTCCAGCTCACGTTGACCCCGCCATGCCCGGAGCGGCCCGAGTACCGCGATCCGTAGCCCGCCCATAGTGCTGTTCCACCGTTCCCGTCCACGGCTCGGGCCGAGGATCCGATGGTGGTCACCTGCTGAACGGCCGATTCCGAGCCACCATGGTCCCACCGCCGTGCGGGCGGGCAGCCCACGGGCCGGGCCGATCGTGCCGTCCCCCGGGAGGCCCACGCAGCCGGCCACGCAGAACGGTGGCGGTGACCGGCGCCCGGGACACCGCCCGGACGGCCGTGCTACGGCGTCGAGCAGCGCCGGCGTGCCCGTCCCGGGCCGCGGTGAGCGCGGCCCGGGACGGGCACGGGCCGTCAGCCCAGCCGGGCGGAGGCCAGGGTGATGGGAACGCCGCCGAGCGCCTGGCTGACGGGGCAGTTGCGCCGGGCCTCCTCGGCCGCCGCCGCGAAGTCCTCCGCCGACAGGCCCGGCACGGATCCGCGTACGGTCAATGCGATGCCGGTGATCCCGGTACCCGGCTCGAAGGTCACCTCTGCCTGCGTCTCCAGCGACTCGGGCGCCGTACCCGCCTCGGACAGCCCGTGCGAGAGCGCCATGCAGTAACAGGAGGCATGCGCCGCAGCGATGAACTCCTCGGGACTGGTCACCCCCTCCGGCTGCCCGGCGCGGGCGGGCCACGACACCGGGTACGAGCCGACGCCGGACGACGCCAGCGTCACCTCGCCTGCCCCTTCGATCAGCGATCCCTTCCACACGGTGGACGCGGTACGAGTGGTGCCCATGAGGTTCCTCCAAGGGTGATGATTATGAGATAGGCGGGACACGCCGCCGCACGCCGATGGGACCGGTCCGTGGGACGGCTCCCCGGCGACGTACTGACCGCACGCTCCGCCTGGGGCCCGAGATGGCGATCACAGCAGAGCCACGGGGCAGTTGGCCAGCGAAAACAGGTGCTCACACAAACTCCTCGGCCGACCCGGCCCACTCCTTCGGTCCGCACCGTCACGGTGCAACGGGACACCACGGCCGACGCCGGGCCGCTAGGAAGACCAGCGACGATCCGCAGCCAGACAGCGGCCGGCCTGCCACCGACAACTTTGCTCTGCAGCACCGAAAGACCGGCCTTCGGAGCCCGGCTGGCAGGCCATGATCGAACCGTGCCGCCGTCCGCCCCGCGTTCGTCGGGGCGGGCGCGGGGCACACGCACCACGAACGGGTCCAGAAGGAGAATCTGTTGAGGAACGAGAGCCTGGCCAATCTGCTCAAGGAGGAGCGGCGGTTCGCACCGCCCGCCGATCTGGCCGCCGCCGCCAACGTGACCGAGGCTGCGTACGCACAGGCCGACGCGGACCGGCTGGGCTTCTGGGCCGAGCAGGCCCGGCGGCTGACCTGGGTCACCGAGCCGACCGAGACGCTCGACTGGACGAACCCGCCCTTCGCGAAGTGGTTCGCGGACGGCAAGCTCAACGTCGCGTACAACTGCGTGGACC
>NZ_JBIVTH010000040.1:0-33135 GCF_044756625.1 Streptomyces sp. NPDC091682
ACCCCCCAGGTCATTCGTCCGACAGAGGGGACACAGTCATACCGGGCCCGGAGGCCAGCGGCCCCATTGCAGGACCGCGAAAAACATAACGGGGGCAGGCGGGGCACGGATCCCCGGGTGTCCGACTCTCGTCCGGGCCTGCAGACTGGGAAGAGCGGAGCCCGTGGTGACGGGGGCCGGTGAGAGGGGCGGTGGCGATGGATGCGAGGGACTTCCCTCGGTCTTCCGGCGGTCATCCGTTCGATATGGATATCGCTCTTGACCGCATCGCGGACCGGGCCAGGGCTCTCGCCGAGACCGAGGAAAGGCTTCGGGGGCTGCTCGACGCGGTGCTCGCCGTCAGCGGGGAGAAGGAGCTGCCGGGTGTGCTGCGCAGGATCGTCTCCAGCGCGCTGGCCCTCGTCGACGCCCGTTACGGAGCCATCGGCATCCTCGACGACCGGCGCGAGGGACTTCAGGACTTCATCACGCTGGGACTGACCAAGCAGGAGAAGCGCCGCCTTGCGGGCATCGAGAAGCCGCAGGGCAGGGGCCTGCTGGGCCATGTGATCCGCCACCCCGAACCCCTGCGGGTCGATGACATCGGCGCCCACCCGGAGTCCTCCGGCTTCCCGCCCGGACACCCGCCGATGCGCACGCTGCTGGGAACGGCGATCAGGGTCCAGGGCGAGGTGTACGGGGATCTGTACCTCGCCGACCGTCGCGACGGCAGGCCCTTCGACGCCGATGACCAGGCCGTGGTCCTCGCCTTGGCGGGCGCAGCGGGGGTGGCCATCGAAAAGGCACGTCTGATCACCCAGATCCGGGCCGGCGCCGAACGGTTTCAGCGCCTCCTGCTGCCCACGCTGCCGGACCTGGCTCCCTTCACGGCCGCAGCGCACTACCGCCCGGCCGAGGGAGCCAGACTGGGCGGCGACTGGTACGACGCGGTGCTCGTGCCCGGGGGAGCCTGCGCGGTGGTCATCGGGGACGTCGTCGGGCACGACATGCAGGCGGCGGCGTCGATGGCCCAGATACGCAACATGCTGCGTGCCCTGCTCTACGAACGCCGCACCCCGCCCAGCGCCGTGCTCGCCCAGTTGGACCGCACGCTGGAGGCGATCACCGACAACCCGGTCACCACGGTGTGCCTGGCCCTGGTCGAGCCGGCGGGCCGCGCCTGGGAGGCGCACTGGAGCACTGCGGGGCACCTGCCTCCAGCGCTCGTCATCCCGGGAGAGGCCGCCCGGTACCTCCACGGCGACCCGGATCTGCACCTCGGCGTGGATACGGGGCATCCCCGCCGGGACCACCGCTGTTCCCTGCCCCCGAACGCGGCCCTCGTCTTCTACACCGACGGCCTCGTCGAGCACCCCGACCGGCCACTCGATGAAGGACTGGCCGCTCTCGCCCGGATCCTGACGGAGCACGCGGACCTAATGCCTGCGTCCGGCGCTGGTGGTTCGCGGCGCCGCCCGGCAGGCTCTCGTAGCGCCGGTGTCGACGCGCAGGCTGGGCCCGTTTCCTTCGGATTCTGGTGTCTGCACGGCTCGGCCTCCCGGGAACAGGGTGCGACTGCCTCCTCCACCTTCGTGCGTCGGGCGCCGGAGGGCCATGGGCCTCCCGGTCCCCTTGAGGGGCCCGACCGGCACCTGCCCGGGGCTCCGTTCAGGGCCATGCTGATGTCCGGGACAAGACCTCACGACGCGGAGAGGAGGGGCTGGCATGGGATCGGCGACACAACCGCAGGCACGGCCCCCACCGACCGGGCCGGACACGCCCGTGACGACCTGGACCGTCGGGGAGGTCATGCGAAGGGACGTGGTGGCCATCGCCGCCGACGAGACCGTGCTCATGGCCTGGGAGCTGCTGGAGAGGACCGGTGCCGCGCACCTTCCCGTCCTGTTGCCGGACGGCCGGTGCTCCGGACTCCTCGACCGCTGCGACATCGCGGTCGCGTGCTCCGCGCCCGCCGTCGTGCTCTCGGCACTGGACGTCGGCACCTTGGTGTCGGGGCGCCGGCGGGTGGCGGTCCGGGCGCAGGAAAGCGTACGCAAGGCAGCGTTCGCCATGACGGAGAACGGTTGCGATGCCCTGCCGGTGCTCGGCAGCGGCGGCGGGCTGGTCGGACTGCTGACAGCTTCCGACATCGTCGCCGCCCTCGTACGGAACCCGGCCCCTGGGCCCCGGGCCGCGGAGGGGGGAGCGATCGGACCGTTCTCGATGACCCCGGGACTCGGGCCCCGCCGTGACGACCGGGTGAACCCCGTTCCATGAGCGGCGTCACAGGATGAGGATGAGATGGCCAGGACGAACGACCGCGCGGCCGCACGCAGGACGGGCCCGGAGCGGTGGCGGGAGCCGGGTGCCCACGATGGACCGAGCGGGCCGCTGCCCGCACGTGAGAGGTCCGTCGGTCTGCCGCCGACGCGCCGCAGAGCCACACCACAGGGGCGGTCCGTGGACACCATCCGCGTCCGCGACCTGTTCGGTTGATCGCCCGTCGCCGGCACCCGCGGACAGGCCCGCCGGCCGGAGAGGCCGCGTCCGGTACCGCCGGGGGTGACGACCCGGGTGCGGAGGCGCCCGGGCGAGGGATCTCACCTCGCAGGTCCCGTGGGGTGACATACGTGCCCGCTGAGGGATACGACGCTGGAGGAGCTGTGAAGCCGACATTCGCGCTGGGTCGGATCGCGGGGGTTCGGATCGGTGTGCACTGGAGCATCCTGCTCATCTTCATGCTCATCGCACTCGGGCTGGCCGAAGGGCGGTTGCCGGATGCCTACCCGGGGCGTTCCGGGTGGATCTACTGGCTGGTGGGGTTGGTCACCGCAGCGGTGTTCTTCGCGTCTCTGCTCGCTCACGAACTGGCCCATGCCGTGGTGGCCCGGCGGAACAATGTGGACGTCGACGACATCGTGCTGTGGCTTCTGGGGGGTGTGGCCAGGCTCAGATCGGAAGCGTCGACGCCCGCCGCCGAGCTACGGATCGCCGGCGTCGGCCCGCTGGTGAGCCTGGGTCTGGGCGGGGGCTTCGCGCTCGTTGCGTGGCTGGTCGACGCTGCCGCGGGGCCCGGGCCGGTGAGTGAGGCGCTGGTATGGCTCGCGGTGATCAATCTCTTGCTGGCCCTGTTCAACTCGGTGCCGGCCGCTCCGCTGGACGGAGGCCGACTGCTGCGCGCCTTCCTGTGGTGGCGGACGGGTGACCGGGTGAGGGCTGCGGCAGGTGCGGCAGCGGCGGGGCGCGGGTTCGGCTGGTTCCTCCTCCTGGTCGGTCTGTTGTTGTTCGCCCGCGGTGACGTGGTCGGCGGGCTGTGGATCGTCATGATCGCCTGGTTCCTGATCGCTGCCGCGACCGCGGAGGGGCAGCAGGCGCAGTTGCGTGCGGTCCTGGCCGGTGTGCCGGTACGGGATGCCATGACGACCTCCCCGGGCACCGTTCCCGCCGGGTTGTCCATCGCGACGCTCCTGGGCGATCCCCGCTACCGCTACCACCACTCTGTCTTTCCCGTCATCGGTGACGACGGGCATTCCCCGGTGGGGCTGCTGACGCTCGGCGCGGCAGGGCGGGTCGCCGAGCGGCAACGCGGGTCGGTGACGGTCCAGGAGGTGATGGTCCCGCTCTCGGACGTCACCGTCGTCGGCCCGGACGCCCAGCTGGCCGAGTTGCTGGCTCGGATGCCGGCGGGAGGTGGGCAGCGGGCTCTCGTAGTGGACGAGAGCGGCAGCCTCGTCGGCATCGTCGCGTACTCGGACATCAGCCGTACCGTGTCCTGGCTGATGACCGCCAAAGGGCCCCCGCACTTCGGCGGTGTGCCGTGAGACGCGCGGCTCCCTCCTGCGGAGCGGCAGGAATCCGGGATTCGGCTCGCAGGGCCGAACGGCCCGGCCGGGAGGCCGGATGTCCTCGCACCGGCCGGGACGGACCGGGCGGGGGAACGCGCAGGCCTGCCGACGGGGCTCGCGGTGACGTACAGCACCACCCGGCTTTTCACCACCCCAGTCGTGGCACGAGACCGGGAGGGGCCCGGCAGGACCGGTTCGGGGACCGACCGGCCCACGTGCCGAGCCGCCGCGACGGGGCGGACCCGCCCTGCCGATGTCCGGGCGTGCGTGCCGTTCGCCGACTGTTCGTGCACTTGCCGTCGGCCTTCCCCTGACGGCCACGACGCGCTGCTCCGCCGGCGCCGGGAAGGGCGGCGCGGCGCGCGCCGGACGGCCACGGGCCTGAGAATGGAGGGATCCCCAGCTTGTTCCGGAGGTGCATGGCGTGGATGCCGTACAGGGACAGCGACAGCACACCTCGGCCGGGGGCCCCGATCTCTCGGGCAAGCCTGCTCGGCTCTTCGACCGGGAGGACGAATGGTCGGCGCTGCTCGCCTTTTCGAAGGATCCGCATGCCAGGACGGGTCTGGGTGCGGTCCTGGGCCGGCCCCGCCAAGGGAAGACGCTGTTGCTGGAATCGATGGCGCGGGCCACCGGCGGGTTCTATTTCGGTGGACAGGAGGCTACCGAAGCCGAGTCACTGCGCAGACTGGGTGCGGAGTACGCGCGCTACCGGCAGGTCTCGGAGCCCAGCCACTGGAGTGACTGGAAGGAGGCAGTGGACGCCTTGCTCGCGCTGGGTGATTCAAGTCCGCTGCCCGTCATCATCGACTCCTTTCCCGCCCTCGTCGCGGCGAGCCCGGCTCTGGCATCCGCTGTTCACGGGGCGGTCCGCCGCCTGGAGCGCTCGCCCCAGGAGAACCGTGCCCGCCTGATCCTCGCAGGCGATACGGGGCCGGTGATGAACCGGTTGTTCGCGCCCGCCGCCGCGCTGGCGGCCGCAGCCGCTCTCAAGGTCGACCTCCAGCCGTTCGACTTCCGCAAGGCGGCACGGCTGTGGGGCATCGACGACCCGGAGCTGGCCTTCCTCGTGTACGCCGTCGTCGGCGGAACCCCGGCCTACCGGCACGACTACGTGGGCGGCGACGCTCCCGCAGACCGGAACGACTTCGACGCCTGGGTCTGCCGGACCGTCCTGAATCCGTGCACGCCGCTGTTCCGTGAAGCCCGCCACCTCGTGGACGAGGAGACCGGACATCTCAGTCCCGGGGCTAGCCATTCCGTTCTGTCCGCCCTGGCCGCGGGATGCACGCGGCAGGGTGAGATCGCCTCTTTCCTCGGGCAGCAGCTCACCGATGCCTCTCAGGCGCTCACCGTCCTGCGGGAGCACGGACTGCTCCGGTCGGAACCGGACGGACTGCGGCCGGCCCTTGTGCGTCACCGGCCCGCTGACCAGCTCCTGGCATTCGAGCATGCGGTCGCCCGGCCGTGTCGGACTCTGCTTGAGCAGGGCGCCGCCGAAGCCGTGTGGGAAGACGCGCGCACCGATTTCCACTCCCGCGTAGCCGGACCCCAGTTCGCCCAGACGTGCCGGGACTGGGCAGTCCGCTTCGCCGCTCCCGACACCTTCGGCGCCGACCACGTGGCCGCCGCCCACGGCTCACTCGGTGCCGCTGCCCCGGCGACCGCGTTGCAGGCCGAGGTCGTGGTCCGCGAGCAGGACGGCCACAGGACCGGCGCCCTCCTGTCGGTGGGGCTCGCGCGATGGCAGACCGGCATGGACATCCACCACATGCAACGGTTGCGCAGCATCGTCGACACACTCGCATCCCGGGAAGAGGAGGATGTGAGCCGGGTGCGCCTGGCTCTCTACGGGGCATCGGGGTTCAGCCCGGAACTGCATGCGGCGCAGGCGCGCGACGAGGTCATGCTCATCGATCTTGAACGACTGTACCGGGGTGCCTAGACACGTCGTCACAGGCCGGGGGCGCCCCAGAGCGGGAACCAACGGCCCAGGTCCTCCTCGATGCGCAGGTCGTCCTTCACCGCGGCCTTGACCTGGAGTTCCAGCGGGTTGTCACGTTTCTGGCCGGGCAGCGGGGCGAAAGGGTAGAAGGCGCCCCGCTTGTAGAGGTAGACGAGGGCGAGCGGGCGCAGTTCTGCGTCGTGGAAGGTGACCAGGGAGCACAGGAGCTGCGGGCCGAAGCCGCCCTCCTCCAAGGCGGTGTTGACCGCGTGCAGGTCGTTGACCAGGGCGGGTAGCTCGGCAGGGTCACGGCGGGACAGCAGCCACGCGTACCCGTACTCATCCGTGCGGAACTCCACCGGAGGGCCCGCTCGTTCGGCGTCCGCGTCGAGGAGGGCGTGTACTTCCTGTCGGATTCGGGCGAAGGCGCCGCCCTCGATGGCGGCGAAGCACACCGAGCCCAGGCCGGTCGGAGTGAAGCCGATGGCGGCCTGGAGGGTGATGGCTGCCGACGGCAGGCCGAAGAGCTGGTCCAGGTCGGGCTTGACCAGCCTGCTGCGGCCGAACAGGGCATCCCAGAAGCCCACGGCGGATCAGCTCCTTCTCAGGGTGTCTGTTCGCCGGGTCCGCTCAGCTCGGCGGCGATCTCTTCGAGCGCGGCCAAGCGGCGTTCCAGGCTGGGGTGGGTGGAGAACAGGTTCGCCACTGCGGTGCCGGGACCGAGGGCGGGGGTGAAGAAGAACGCGTTGAACGCCTGGGCGGTGCGCAGGTCCCGCGTCGGGATCCGAGCGATGTCTCCGCTGACCTTGGTCAGCGCCGAGGCGAGGGCGGAAGGTTTCCCGGTGAGCATGGCGGCGGCCCGGTCGGCGGCCAGCTCGCGGTAGCGGGACAGGGCCCGGATGAGCAGGTAGCTGACCGCGTAGACGAGGGCGGAGACCGCCATCACGGACATGAAGACGACGGCGGTGTTCTGGTCGCGCTGGTCGCGTCCGCCGAACAGCTGGGAGTAGAACGCGAAGCGGACGACGAGCCCGGCGACCACGCCCAGGAACGAGGCGATGGTGATCACCGCGACATCGCGGTGCGCGACGTGCGAGAGCTCGTGTGCGAGGACGCCTTCGAGCTCCTCCGTTTCCAGGCGGCGCAGTAGTCCGGTGGTCACGCAGACCACGGCGTTCTCCGCGTTGCGGCCGGTGGCGAAGGCGTTGGGCAGGTCCATGTCGGAGACGGCCACCCGGGGCTTGGGCATGTCCGCGGTGGCGCAGAGCCGGTCGATGACACCGTGCAGCAGGGGCTGCTCCTCGGGCGTGACGAGGCGGCCGTGCATGGCGTACAGGGCGATCCGGTCGGAGTACCAGTACTGCGCGGCGAGCAGCCCCGCGGCGATGACGACCACCAGGACGACCGACTTGAGCAGGACGATCAGCGCGGCGATGAACGCCACGTACACCAGCCCGAGCAGGAACATGGTGACCACCATGCGGGCGGTCAGCTGCCGGTCGGGCTCGAAACGGCTGCGCATCGCCATCACCCCGGGATCAGGCCCTCGTCGGACAACAGCTCCCGTACCTGCCCGAGGCTGGTGCCCTCGTCGGGCAGCACCAGCTCGGACGGTGTGATCGTCTCGTCCGACAGCGGAGCGCCGAGGGTGCGTACCGCGTCCAGCAGCGCTGACAGGGCGGTGGTGAAGGCCGCGTCGTCCCCCACGTCGGCCGCCGCCTGAAGGGCGGAGTCCAGTTCGCCCAGCCGGGCCAGGTGCTCTTCGGCGATCTCGTACTGGCCCTCGCCCAGAATCCGCATGATCATGATTTCGCCTCCTGGTCCGACGGGCCCTTCGGGGAATTCGGGCTCTCGACTGCTGCCGGAGCGGGGGCCGCCGGGAGCTGGGCCTTCATCCGGGCCAGCTCGATCTCCACGTCCTGGCCCGCGGTCACACGCTCGAGCTCGGTCCGGATGTCGTCCCGCCCGGTCGACAAGGTGGCGTCCTCCAGGACGCCGGAAGCGATCAGTTCGTCCAGCGCACCCGCGCGCGCCTGGAGCTGTTCGGTCTTGTCCTGGGCGCGCTGCATGGCCAGGCCCACATCGCCCATTTCCTCGCCGATGCCGGTGACGGCCTCGGTGATGCTGGTCTGGGCCTCGGCGGCGGTGTAGGAGGCCTTGATCGTCTCTTTGCGGGTACGGAACGCGTCCACCTTCGCCGCCAGGCGCTGGGCCGCCAGGGTCAGCTTCTCCTCCTGGTCCTTCAGCGACGCCTGCCGGCCCTCCAGGTCGGTGATCTGCGCGGCCACGGCCGTGCACCGGGTGAGCGCCTCGCGGGCCAGGTCCTCACGCCCCGCGGCGAGCGCCTGCTCCGCCTGGCCCTGCAGCTTCTCCGCGGACTGACGCAACTGGCCGGCCTGCAGCTCGACCCGCTTGCGGCTGGTCGCCACATCGGCCACGCCGCGCCGGACCCGCTGGAGCATCTCCCGCTGCTGCTCGTAGGAGTAGTCCAGCACCTCGCGCGGGTCCTCGGCTTCGTCCAGTGCCTTGCTCGCCTTGACCCGGAACAAGCCGGCGATGCGTTGAGTGATGCTGGTCATGGCGACCGCCTTCCTCTCGACGCCGACGCCGTCCGCATACGACCGGCCTGGGTGTGCGCGCCGGGCACGTCGGTCACACGCCCTCGCCTCGGGTTACGACGCAGAGCGTGGCTCTTCCATTGTCCCGGTCCTCTCGAGGCACGGCAGCCTGATCGTGTCGGGGGTACCTCGCCGATGCGGGCCCGTGGTGCTCGCGGTGACGAGGGCGACATCACCATCACCCCGGCACCGGTAGCTGTCGTACGAGGCGGCGACCGACTTCGTCTTCCAGCAGGCCGAGCACGCTCGCAAGGGTTCCGGCGCTGTGGATCACGGTGCCTCCTCTCCGGACTTCGTCCCGCCGGCCGACCTCGCGGACACCGCTTCACGCCGCGCGCGCAGGCCGGCCGCCCAGTGCCGTCGCACCGCGTCCTCGTGCTCCGCTTGTTCCAGGGCCAGATCTGCCGCGGCCAGCTCCCGATGCATCCGGGGGATCCAATGCCGGCGCAGCACGCGCACCCGCAGCCGCGTCCGGTGGGTCTCCTCGGCGAGCAGGCGGGCGGCGGTGCGGGCCGCCGCGAACTCCGCGGCGGCCCGCACCGCCTCGCGGTAGGCGCCCTCGGCCACGACGAGGGCGGTGTTGCCCGGGGTGGGCTCGGCCGCGGCGCGCGCGGCGGGTGTCCAGGAGACACCGGACGGGTGGCGTACCCCCATCGTCGCGGTCCACTCCACTGTGGCCTCCGCCCGGTCCGCCACCACTGCTGATGCCAGCGCCTGTTCCCCGCCGAGCAGCAGTCCGCGCAGCAGCCACGTCTCCGCTTCTCCCAGGTGCTGCCGCCACCCACGGTCTGCCTCCTCCTCCGCCCGCCGCAGCTCCTGTTCATGGACCAGGAGGATGTGCAGTTTGCGCTCCAGCAGGTCGGCTCCGCGCAGCGCGGTGTCCAGGCTGCGCCGCAACCTGAGACGGCCCGCTCGCCCTGGCGGTACCCGGTGCTGCCCGGTCATGGGTGCGGCCCCCCGTCGTCGTGATGGGCGTCGTACAGAGCCGCGGGGATCATGGTGAGCCGGCTACGCGGCAAGGCGTGCAGCACCTCCCAGGCGCGGTCGAGGGCTTGGTCGAGCGGCCTGTGCTCGTCGGGCCGCTGGGCGAGGAACCTCGTCAGCCAGGCATGTTCGAGGTCCAGGTACCGCAGGTCCGCCGGGCTCAGCGCGGGCCGCCCGATCAGATCGGCCAGCTCCCGCACCTGCCGGGCCCGCGCGAGGGCGGCGACGAGTTGCGCGGCCACGTCCAGATGGTCCTCCCGGGTCCGGCCCGGTCCGGCCCCCTTCCGCATGAGCCGCGACAGCGAGCCGAGCGCGTCCAGGGGCGGATAGACACCGAGGGCGTGGGCCTCGCCGGACAGTACGATCTGGCCCTCCGTGATGTACCCGGTGAGATCCGGCACGGGATGGGTGATGTCCCCGGCCGGCATGGTGAGCAGCGGCAGCACGGTGACCGACCCCGGCCGGCCCCGGATCCTTCCGCAGCGTTCGTACAGCGAAGCGAGATCGCTGTAGAGGTAGCCGGGATACGCCCGCCGCGCCGGGATCTCGCCGCGGGCGGCGGACACCTCGCGCAGCGCCTCCGCGTAGGCCGTCATGTCGGTCATCACCACCAGGACGTGCCGGGCTTCGTCGAAGGCGAGGTGTTCCGCGATCGTGAGCGCCAGCCGCGGAGTGAGCAGCCGTTCGATCACCGGTTCGTCGGCGGTGTTGAGCAGCAGGACCAGTTCCCCGGAGGCGGAGCGCTCCGCCAGACCCTCACGGACGAAAGAGGCGTCGGGGTGGGTGAGTCCCATCCCGGCGAACACCACGCTGAACGCCTCGCCCGCGCAACTGGACTGTGCCGCGATCTGGACGGCCAGTTCGAGGTGCGGCAGCCCCGCGGCCGAGAAGACCGGCAGCTTCTGGCCCCGTACCAGGGTGGTGAGCACGTCGATGGCGCCCACCCCGGTCAGCACCGGCTCGGAAGGTGGTTCCCTGCGCACCGGGTTGATCGGCGTCCCGCCGACCGCCGCGTAGGTGGCGCCCAGGACCGGGGGACCACCGTCGGCCGGCTTACCACGGCCGTTGCAGATCCTGCCCAGCCAGCCGGTACCGACCGGAATGCGCAGCGGCGTTCCCGCGAAGGCGATGCGGGTGCCGGACGGATCCATGCCGGCCGTGTCCTCCAGGACCTGCACCACGGCGAGGTCGTGGTCCACTTCCAGCACCAGCCCGTGCCGCCGCTCGCCGGAGCCGAGGGTGATCCGGACGAACTCGTCCCACCCGACGCCGCTCACGCCGCCGACGACGAGGAGCGGGCCGCGCACCTCGCGGACGTCCGTGTACTCCACCTCGTACCCGGCCGTCACAGCGCCTCCCCGAGCCGTGCCAGAACCGTGTCCCGGGCGGCTTCCACCGCCGTCGTGTCCTCGGGGCCGGCTTCCTCACGGGCGCGCAGCAGCGGCGTGAAATCGACGGCTTCGACGGCGTCCGCCCGTGCACCCGAGTCGGCCAGTTCGCCGCAGCGTGCGACCACCGTCAGGACGGCTTCGGCCAGGGCGCCCGTCTTCGCGGGCGAGCAGTAGGAGTCCAGCGGCGACAGCGCATTCTGCTGCAGGACGCCCTCGCGCAGCAGGCGGCCGGCGAGCACGCTGACGCGCTCCTGCGGGGGCAGCGCGGCGACGCCGACCAGCTCGACCAGGTCGGCCAGCCGGTCCGCCTCGGTCAGGAGGGCGGCCACCCGGGTACGCCGCTGCGGCCAGTCCCGGTCGCCGGCCCTCTCGCGGGCAGCGGCGAGTGCGGCGACATCCCGGGAGAAGGAAGCGGACCACGAGAGCGCCGGATAGTGGCGGGCGTAGGCGAGGTCGCGGTCGAGGGACCACAGACACCGGACGAAGCGCTCCGTATGTGCGGTGACCGGTTCGGTGACATCACCGCCGGGCGGGGACACGGCGCCGATCACCGTGACCGATCCCGTGCGGCCGCCGAGGGTGCGTACAGCGGCGGCCCGCTCGTAGAAGGCGGCCAACTCGGAGGCGAGACGGGCGGGGTAGCCCTCCTCGGCCGGCAATTCGCCCATCCGGGAGGCGAATTCCCGCAGGGCCTCCGCCCACCGGGACGTCGAGTCGGCGATCAGCACCACGTCGAGGCCCATGTCCCGGAAGTACTCGGCGACCGTGGCGGCGGTGTGGATGCTCGCCTCGCGGGCCATCATCGGCATGTTGGAGGTGTTGGCGATGACCACCGTACGGTCGTGCAGCCGCCCGCCGGTGCGCGGATCCTCCAGCTCGGACAGCTCCGCGATCACATCGGCCATCTCGTTGCCGCGCTCCCCGCAGCCGACGTAGACGATCACATCGGCGTCGCACCATTTGGCGATCTGCTGAAGGAGCACGGTCTTGCCCGTGCCGAAGCTGCCGGGCACGGCGACGGTGCTGCCCAGCGCCATGGGGAACAGCAGGTCGATCGCCCGCTGCCCGGTGGTCAGCGGTTCCACCGCGCCGAGCCGCTCGCGCACCGGCCGAGGCTTGCGCACCGGCCACCGGGCGGACATCCGGATCTCCTTGCCCGCGACGACCGCCACGACCGTGCCCTCGTCGTACGAGCCCGCCGGGGCGATCCGCGTCACCGGACCGGAGCAGCCGGGTGGTACCAGCACGCCCAACGGGACCGGCAGGCCGATCTCGCCGAGTACTTCGCCCTCAGCGGCCTGCCCGCCCTCGGGCACGGACGGCGTGAACGACCAGGTGCGCTCCTCCGGCGTGCCCGTGTGCCCCGCCGTCAGCCGGTCGCCGGCGTGCGCCAACGGCCTGAGCAGACCGTCGAAGACCCCGCCGAGAAGCCCGGGCCCCAGCCGCACCGAGAGCGGCCCGCCCTGCGGACGTGCCGGGCCGCCCGGGGCCAGACCACCCGTGTACTCGTAGGCCTGGGCGGTGACCACGTCCCCTCTGATGGACACGACCTCCGCGGGGACGGCGGCCTCCCCGAGCAGCACGACGTCGTGCATGGCCGTGCCGCCGGTGTAGGTCAGTTCGACGAGCGGTCCGGCGACGCGCAGGATCCGCGGCGCTTCCACGGCGTCGTGCGGCGCCTTCACGGCGCCCACAGGGTCTCCGCCTCCGGGCCCGCGCGCTCCAGCGCACGCTCGGCCAGGGAGGTCAGGGTGAGATCGACCCGGCGGCCCGGGGCCTCGGCCAGCACTCCGCCGTCCGCGACGGCCGTGACCGACGCTCCGGGTCCGAGCAGGTCTCGTGCCCGCGCCTCCAGGCGGGCCCGCAGTGCCGCGTGGTCGGTGGGGGCGTGCAGGACGCCGTCGATGACACGCCGGCGGAGGTCCTCGTACACCTCTTTCCGGGCCTGGAGTTCGAGTGCGTACGCGCGCCGGCGGGCCCGTACGACTTCGCCTGCCGCGAAGGCGGCACCGTCCGCCCGGCCCTGGCGGCGGGCCCGCTCCAGGGTCGCCGCGGCCTTGTCGCTGCCGGACGCGAGGGTACGACGGGCGTCCTCGGCAGCCTCGGCGAGCAGGGAGTCGGCCGCCTCGTGTGCCACACGCAGGAGCTCGGCCCGTGCCGGTTCCAGCGTGTCGGCCCACTCCGTGCCCGTGGCGGTCATGAAGGCATCACCGCCACCAGCGGCTCGGTGCTGTCGATCCCGGGCCCCAGCGCTGCCGCCGCGGCGGGAGTGACGATGACCAGCGCGACGTCCCCGGAGAGCTCCCTCCAGGCCCTGCGGATGTCCTCCGGCCGTTCAGCCGGATGTACGTCCACCCCGGCGAGGGCAAGGCCGGCCACTTTGACCTGTTCGCCGATGGCGGCCACCGTACCCATGGTCAGGCCTGTCCGATCAGCAGGATCGCGACCACCAGGCCGTACACCGCGATGCCCTCGGCCAGCCCGACGATAACGATGGCCCGGCCGAAGAGTTCGGGCCGCTCACCCAGCGCGGCGAGCGCGGCCGCCCCGGTGTAGGCGACGGCGAGGGCCGACCCGATCGACGCACCGGCCACCGCGATGGCGGCCGAGTACAGCGCGGCCGAGTTCGGCCCGGCCGGCTCGCCGCTCTGCTGTACGGGAGCACCCTGCGCGGCGCCGTTGAGCCCGGTGACCAGCAGCGCGACGGCGCCTGCCAGGAGCAGCAGGTTCGAGGCGAGCAGCCATCGCACGGCTGATTTCGGCCGCCGCCGGGCCAGCAGACGAACGGCCCAGAGAGCGAATGCCAGCAGGGGAAGGACGATCAGCCATGCGATCACGAGGTCACCTCCGCGTCGGCGGCCGTGCGAACGTGCCAGGGACGGAACGGTCGCCCCTCGGTCTCGAAAACCCGTGAGAAGATCTCGTAGAACTCCAGCCGCAGTGCCTGTACCGCGGCGACCAGGGCCTCCAGCGCGACGGCAGCGGCGGTTCCTGCCACGAACACCACGACCGCGGCGAGCAGGTACCCCGGACCGCGGTCCGCGAGCCCCGCGGTGCCCCGCCACACCAGGTCCGCCAGCGCGGCATGGGTGAGACCGAACGCGGCGAGCCGGGCGAACGACAGGGTGTTCGTCCCGGTCCGCACCACGACGTCGAAGAGCCGGACGCCGGTCTCGGCCGCCCCGGCCGCCCCGCCGGCCGTGCCCTGGAACAGCCCCACGCCCGCCAGCGCCAGCCCGGCAGCCGCGAGCACGGCCCCGGCGACGACAACCGGGCAGTGGTGCAGATACAGCCCCCAGCAGCCCAGGCCGAGGCCGAGCAACAGCGCGAGCCCCGCGGAGCCCGAGGCCGCGTACAGGGCGCGGCCCGGTCCGTCCTCACGCCAGCGGTTGACGGTACCCGCGGCCAGGGCGAGCGTCAGCAGCACCGCGCCGATGCCGATCGAGACAGCCAGCAGCCGCTCCGGCTCGTCCAGCGGGTTCAGCCACAGGACGGGCAGCAGCCCGGTGGGGCCGAAGAATTCGCCGTAGGCGAAGCCCGCCAGCATTCCGGCTGCCCCCGCCCCGGCGAGGAAGGGCCACAGCCGCCGCCATCGCGCGAGTTTCCGCGGGCGGCCGAGCCGCAGCGTCAGCGCGGCGAGCAGCAGCAGTCCACCGTGCCCGACATCGCCGAACATCAGGCCGAACATCGCGACGTAGACGATTCCGGCCGGCCAGGAAGGGTCGAAGTCCTTGTACGGCACCGTGCCGAACGTCGTCACGAGCGGAGTGAACCCGCCGGCCGGCCGCTGCGCGCCACGCAGGAGGGTGGGTGGATCGACGCCCCTCGGCGCACCCAGGGGTACCAGCGCGCCGCCGATGGGAGCCAGCCGCTGTCCGAGCCGCGACACCTCCGCCGCCGGACACCATCCGGCCAGCGCGGCGACCTCCCCGCGTCGCACCGCGCTGTACAGCCGCTCCTCCAGCTGTGCCTCGCCCGCCAGCAACTCCACCCGGCCTTCGCGTTCCAGCGCATCGAGGTCGGGCGCCGCGGCCGCCAGCACGGGCTCCCTCCCCGGTGTCCGTATCCGCTGAAGCCGTCTGCCCGCCGGGCCGGGCCCCATTTCTTCGAGGCGTTCCAGCTCGACGCAGCCCGCGTCGGCGACCCGTACCAGGGTCTCCCGCAGAGCCGCGTACGGCGCGACGACCGCCACCCGTCGCATACGCACCGGTGTGAGGGCCTCAGACGATGGCATCGAGCACCTCCAGCGACCCTCCGCCGCGTGCTGCCAGCTCCAGCCCGGCCCGTACGCGCCAGGCATCCGCGGACAGTACGGCCACAGCCCCCACCACGGGGGCGTGGCCGTGACGCGGGATGCGCAGCAGGCCGGCACCGTCGTCCGCCAGCACCTGCCACCAGCGTGCCTCCGCCTGCCACAGCTCGTGCGGGTCGGCGATGCCGTCCACGGCCCAGCGTGCGGTCGCCGGCAGACGACGCCGGAAGTCACCGAAGTCAGTCGCGTCCACGGCCCGGGAGCCCAGCAGCCGTACCGCGTGCGTCCGCGCCGGTCCGGGGAGCGGGCGCCCGCACACGTAGTGCTCGCGCGCCGTCAGCAGGGCCGCCCGGCCGACGGCCCAGCGCCGCGCGGGCCCCACGGTCCTGCAGACCTGGTCGGCGGCCGCCATCCGCAGGGTGGTGAGCACTGCCCGGGGGGTGTCCGCGCCAGGGTCGCCCCAGGGCGAGGAGGCGAGGGCCGAGCGGAGTTCCGCCGGGGTCCCGGCGTGTTGGAGACGACGCCATGCCGTGCCCAGCGTGCCGAGCCGGTAGGGCGCCGGCTCCGGCGCCCCGGAGAACGAGCGCAGGCGGGCCTCGACGTTCGCGATCTCGAACCCGGCTGCCAGCGGCCGGAGCAGATCCGCTCCCGAGCGCGGCAGCCAGCCGGCCAGCACTCTCAGCTGCCACAGCAGGGTCGCGGACACCGCCCGCTGAACATCGGCGAGCTCCGACTCGGCATGCAGGCGTCTGCCGTACGGCGTCGTGGCCAGGGATCGCAGCGCCTCGCCCAGTGTGGCGCACGCCGCCGGCTCCCGGCCGGCGTAGGCACCGGCGCACAGGGAGACCAGAGCCCTCGCCCGGATCACTCCCGCGACCCACCCGGCGCCCACCGGGCCCTCCCCACATCGGACAGTTCACTGAAGGCGTCGTCGACCACGCGGTCGGCCAGAACGGGCAGCCGGGCATCCGCCCTGCGGCGCAACGCTTCGGCGGCGTGTACCCCGGAGGCCATGATCTGCGCCGCTTCCGCCCGCGCTGCCCGTCGAGCGGGCGCCTCGGCCAGCTCCCGCGCCTGCCGTGCCCCGGCCTCGGCCGCAGCCACGATCTCCGCCGCCCGGACCGCGGCCCGGTGACGGATGCCCTCGGCCTCCCGGACCGCCTCGGCGCGGATCTCCGCCGCCTCCGCCTGAACTTCCGCAAGCCCGGCCAGCAGCGGATCCAGCTCGGCTGAGAGTTCCGCCTCACGGTCGGCGGGGACGCCCGTATCGGCCGGGCCCGGGGTGCCCCAGGGGCGGAATCGTGCCAGGAAGTCCCAGAACCTCACCACGAGAGCCCTCCTGCCGTCGGGTGTTCTCTCCAGTCTCGCCACCCACGGGCGACCTGTCTCTTCGGGACGAGCCGCCCGCCCGCCCCCTACGAATTGCCGGGGAGGTGTGCGCGGTGAATGCGGGGCCTCGTTCGGCATGGCGAGGACGGGCCGGGCACGGGGTCGGGCTTCCCATTCGCCGACTCGCCTTCGGCCTCAGGCGCAGGTGGCTGCGTTGGCATCTCCCGGTGTGTTGCGATCTCGCCGTCGAATCGCCGCATCGCGGGCAGGGTCAAACGCCTCGGTGCTGGGGGTGAGCATCGCTGCGGCGGCTGCGGCCACCCCCAGCGCGGAGGCGCCGACGGGATCCTCTCCGGCGACTCGGCGGACGGGTGCGAACGCTGGTTCGACCAAATGCGCTACGGACAGTACGTGGACGACATTGCTGTGAACGGCCGGGGGGCAGGCACCCCAGGCCCTCGACCTCCTCCAGGAGGCCGTACTCGCCACCGACGCCCTCATACCTGAATGACCAAGGCGTGGGCCGCGTGCGCCATGGTGATACTCGGCTTCGGTGGTCCGCCGCGCGTTTCCACCGCCTCGGTCCACAGCGGCTGACAGCCGTGCACCGCACGATCAGGACCCACGAGAACGGGTCGGGCCGTTTCCGTCGACCGGTGCGTGCGGGCCGATTTCGTCCCGGGGGCCAGGAGGCTCCTCAAGGACGCTCCAGGCGACCGGGCCGAGCAGATCCGCCACCCTCCGGAAGACGTCCATCAGCAGATCGTCCACTGTCAGCATGCCCACGACACGTTGTCCGTCGAGGACGGGAAGGCGCCGGACGCTGCTGTTGCGGAACGTCTCGTAGGCGGTGTGGATGTCGCTGGCAAGGGCGACGGTCACAACCGGGGTGGTCATGATCTTCCTTACCGGTTCGTCGAGATCGAGCCCCGCGGCCACCGCGCGCACCGCGATGTCACGATCGGTGACGATGCCGTGAAGTCCTTCACCCTCCGTCACAACCAGACAGCCGACGCCATAGACGTCCATGCGGCGGGCCGCCTCGCCGATGGTCGTCGTGGCGTTGACGGACACTGCGGGCGCGGACATGGATGCGGACACGCTCATTGTCCGGCTCCTTCCCACTGGCTCCGTATCGTTCATCCTAGGTCGGGTTACAGGACCCCGGCGAGGGCCGAGCGGGCCTCCACGGTGGGACCGAATGGCCCTGTACTCCTCACTTCCAAGGCTGCCGATCGACGTTGCTCGTCAAGCGTCGGAGTCGCACCGGTGATGCTGCTCGGTTCTCGGGCGGTCCGACCGAGGGGGATCGATGAGGGCGATCTTCTGGGAACGTGTGGAGCGGCGGAACTGTCCGACCATCACCGGCCGACGCTTCCGGGGCCTTGGGCGAGCCGGCCGGGAAAGCGTCGAGGTCGTGCACGTCGCTCGGTGCCCGGTCCCGCTTGGGACCGCGCCGCCCGCCCACGCCCCGCGGCGGCCAGGGGCACGTCAACGCCATTGCCCGTCGTGGCGCGGCCACCGACCCCGTCAGACGGCTGTCAGGGAGCCGGGGAGCTGGGCCAGTACGTCTTCGGCATGGGTGACGACGGGCATGCCGGCCGCGCCGGTCGCCGGCGGTGTCTTGTGGAAGCCGTGGTAGGTCATCGTCCCGCCGGACAGGAACGCCGTCTCCCAGCCGCCCTGGCGCAGCACGCAGTAGGCGGTGTAGCTGCGGAAGCCGGAGCGACAGTACATGTAGACACGGCGGTCGCGGGGGATCTCGGACAGCCGCTCGCGCAGCTCGGTGTACGGGATGAGGACGAAAAACTCGGCCTGGGTACGGGTGTCGAGGATCAGGGCCCGTTCGGCGCACTCGGGGAACTCCTCCGGGTACCAGAGGTGGATGTCGCCGCGCAGCAGGTTCGCGACGAGGAAGCCGACCATGTTGACCGGGTCCTTCGCCGATCTGTAGGAGAGTTCGAGGTGTTCGAGGTCGTAGACGCTCATCCCGGCGCGCTGCGCGACCGCGAGGACGTCGATGCGTTTGTCGACTCCGTCCCGGCCCAGCACCTGCGCGCCGAGCAGCCTGCCTTCGGCGGGGTCGAAGAGGACCTTCATGAACAGTGCTGCGGTGCCGGGGTAGTAGGCGGCGTGGCCGCTGGGGTGGGCGTACACCTTGCGGTAAGGGATAACGGACCGGCCCCAGTGGCAGCGTCGCGGGTCCTCCAGGAGCCCGCCTCCCCGGTCGCGGGTGCATCGTCCTCGAACCGGAACGCTCCTGCGGCCTTCACCCGGGCAGCTCGCGCGGCCTCCGCGGGGGGTACCCCCTGCCCGGTCAGATGGCACATCTCCTCCAGACGGGCGATGTTCTCCGGGAGCCAGCGCCGATGCTTGCCCGCGACGCGGACAGCGGGCCCGATCGCATAACGCCGCTCCCACGAACGCAGCGTCCCGCTGCCACTCCGAGACGCTGCGCCACGGCTCCCGTACTCATGCCGACCACAGGCGGTGTCAGGGGCTGCTCTTCGACTTTCACGGGTTCAGCTGCCAGATGGACGCGTTGAGGACGGTTGCGAAGGCCACCCACAACAGGTAGGGGACGAGCAGGAGCGCAGCGGTCCGGCTCAGCCGCCGGAACAGGAAAACCGTGGTGGCGAGCGCGGCCAGCAGCAGGACGATGTCCAGAAGGGCGAGCCCGAACTGCCGGGCCGCGAAGAACAGCGGGGTCCAGGCCAGATTGAGGGTGAGCTGCACCGACCACCACATGTGGGCCCGGCGCACGCGCAGACGATCCGGTTGGCGCCCGACCAGCCAGGCCGCAACCGCCATCATCCCGTACAGCACGGTCCAGACGGGCCCGAACAGCCAGGCCGGCGGGGCCCAGCCGGGCCGGACCAGCGCCGCATAGACCTCACCCGCATCGGCGGAGGCAAGTGCTCCCAGTGCCGCGACGCCGTAACTCACGGCGAGGAAGCCCGCGAGGGCCCACCACTGCCTCGATCCGTGCGGGCGGGCCGGGGCAGGCATCGGTGCTGGTGTCGCGGAGTGTGCCACGGCTGTCTCCCGGTGTACTCGATGACTTCCGACGTGCAGCGAGACCTGCGTCCGCCGCGGGCCGGCAGCTCTTCCGCGCGGACACAGCTTCGTTGCTGCCTGCCTCCTCTTCTCCTGCCGCGCCGCTGCCGGATGCGCCAGCCGGGACCGTCCGACAGCGGTGCGGTCGGGCATCACCACCCCCGTGTACCCGGCGGGCCTTTGAAAGGCCCGTTGATCTCGGAAGTGATCCAGCCCCCGTAGAAGTCTCCCGGCTGCGCGACCACCTCCTCGTCCCCGACTCGGCAGTGATCCACTCGGGACGGGTAGAAGGCAAGGAACCCGGCGATGGCGGCGAATCCGGGGGAGGGGTTCTCGTAGCTCCGCCGCCAGACGAGGTCGTACCTTCTCCTCAACCGTCCGGCGCCGACCCCCCGACCATCCGACCGCACCTCGCACCGTTCGTGCACCTTGAATCCCTCCCCGCGAGATCAGAGCTTCGCGTGGTTGGCAACGGAAGCCGTCCTGTGCCACGGCTGCCCCGCCGGCTCACCCGCCATCTTCTCGACCTCGGGTCAGGCCATCAGGGCGGTCAGTTGCTGAGCGGCTCGTCGGGGGCCGTGCAGGCGTACGTGCCGCCGCAGTTCTTCGACGCCGCGCCCGGGGGCGTCCAGAAGTGCGGAGACCGCCTGGCCTGCTCTCTCGGGGTCCAGCCGGTGCGGGTCGAGGCACAGGCCCGCTCCGGACCTTTCGGCGTCGTGGGCGACGGAGAACTGATCGCTGGAGAAGGGCAGCACGAGGGCGGGCACACCGGCCGCCAGGCATTCGGTGAAGGAGTTGTTGCCTCCGTGGTGGACCATGGCGTCCACCTGCCGGAGCAGTGCCTGCTGCGGTACGGTCGCGGCCAACGCGACCCGGGGGCCTGCCAGACCCGCCAGTGCCTCGGCCTGGTCCCCGGCTGCGACGATCACCGAAGTGTCGGGGCGCTCGGCGAGAATGCCGCGTGTCACCGACTCCAGCACGTCCCGCCGGGCCGAGAGGAACGTCCCCAGTGCGACCAGCACCAGACGCCGGCCGGCCTGGCGCAGGCGGCTCACTTCGGAGTTCCAGAAGGGGCCCGGGTCGAGTGTGCCGGTGGGGGTGAGGTGTCCGGTGAATACGTAGTCCGGGCCTTCGGGGCGTGGGGGCAGCCAGTTCAACCGGGGATAGTTCAGCACGACGGCGTGTGGAGAGCACAGAGTGAACGCCCGGCTCGGTACGGGTCGGTGTGGCGCGTGGCGGGCGATGAACTGTCTCGCTCGTCGACCGTCTGTGGCGGAAAGCCAAGCAGAGCGCAGGCATCACAAGGAAGATCACCCCGCACTGGCTGCGCCACTTCTTCGCCTCGGCGGGACTGTCCAAGGGCGTACCGGTGACGGACATGGCCGAGTGGCTCGGGCACCGGGATCCACGCATCACCCACGAGACGTACGCGCACGTGATGCCGGACGCCCCGGGACGGCTGAGGGCCCTGATGGATTCGGTCTTCACACGCGAGACCGAGCTGAGCCTGCCGCTCGAGTTCGAGGCCGTGGTCCAAGCGGCCTGACGCCCGGTGGCGCCATCGCGATGCGCCGATCCGATCCGCCCATGAATGACCGAGTTCAACGCTGCGTAGTCAGCACCGAACCAGCACGGGAGAGGTTGCCAGGGGTGCTGACAAGGGCTTTCGGGTCAGCACCGAACCAGCACGGGAGCCACCACGGAGGGTGCAAAACGGGCTGATCCACGCGTTTGTGGCAGGCGTCGACCGGGGGTTCCGGAATCCTTCGAGGTGTCCAAGGCGGCGATGTGGTGGTTGGGGACACAAGGTGGCGCCTGAATGTGATGTCCCGCCACATACGCTGCCGACCTGCGGGCTTCTACGGTATGGCCACACCAAACGTCCCCGCAGACCCCGGAAGTGGTGCACATGACCTCCCCCGCAACAACCGCACCATCGTCAACCGGAATCCGCCGAGTCGTCGCAGCGAGCCTGATCGGCACCACCATCGAGTGGTACGACTTCTTCCTCTACGGATCCGCCGCGGCCCTCGTTTTCAACCAGCTCTTCTTCCCCACCACCGACCCCATGGTGGGTACCCTCCTCGCGTTCCTCACCTACGCGATCGGCTTTGGCGCGCGTCCCCTGGGCGGAGTCGTCTTCGGGCACTACGGCGACAAGATCGGCCGTAAGAAGCTGCTGGTCCTCAGTCTGTTGTTGATGGGCGGCGCCACCTTCGCGATGGGCCTGCTGCCCACCCACGCCTCCATCGGCGTCGGCGCTCCGATCCTCCTCACGCTCCTCCGTCTGATCCAGGGCTTCGCGCTTGGCGGAGAATGGGGCGGCGCGGTCCTGATCGTCTCCGAGCACGGCGACGACAAGAACCGCGGCTTCTGGGCCTCCTGGCCGCAGGCCGGCGCACCGGGCGGCAACCTGCTCGCCACGGGAGTCCTCGCCCTGTTGGCCGCCTTCCAGTCGGACGAGGCATTCCTCGCCTGGGGCTGGCGCATCCCCTTCCTGCTCTCCGGGCTGCTCGTCGTCATCGGCCTGTGGATCCGCGTGTCGGTCTCCGAATCCCCGGTCTTCCTCGAAGCCCGGGCCAAGGCCGAAGCCCAGGCCGCCGTGGGCGTCAAGGAGAAGGCGCCGGTTGCCGAGGTCTTCCGCACGAACTGGCGCGGAGTGCTCACCGCCATCGGCACCCGGCTCGGTGAGAACATCGCCTACTACATTCTCACCGCCTTCCTCCTCGTGTACGTCACCACTCACCTCGGACTCTCCAAGAGCATCGCCCTGAACGCCGTGCTGATCGGCTCCGCGGTCCACTTCGTCACCATCCCGGCCTGGGGGGCCCTTTCCGACCGGATCGGCCGTCGATCGGTCACCCTGATCGGAGCGCTCGGCATGGCCGGTTGGGCGTTCGCCTTCTTCGCCCTGCTGGACACCAAGTCCGCCGGCGTGATCACTCTCGCGGTCACCATCGGTCTGCTCCTGCACGGCGCGATGTACGGGCCGCAGGCCGCCTTCATCTCCGAGATGTTCGACACCAAGGTCCGTTACTCCGGCGCCGCCATGGGCTCCCAGCTCGCCTCGATCATCGGAGGTGCCCTCGCCCCGATCATCGCGGTGGCGCTGCTCCATGACTACGGCTCCGCTATGCCGGTGTCGCTCTACCTGGGCGCGACGGTCCTGATCACCGCGGTCACCGTGGTGATCGCCAAGGAGACGAGCGGCCGTAGCCTGGCCCAAGAGGACAACCCGGCCGGTACGCTCCCCGCTCAGGAGCGCGTCAGCGGGGACCCGATCCAGACCATCGGCTGACACCCCACGACTTCCGACCCGCTGCCCGCCCCACCGCCGCCGCCCCACCACCGTCCTGCCGATGGCGCGGTACGGCGGGCAGCTCCACCCGGGCACGCGATCACCGGCCCGCCCGCCGCGTCACCCCATTCAGCACCACGGAGACGATCGCCCGATGCCTCATTCCACCGAACCGCAGGGAACCGGGCCCGCCTGGACCTCCTTGCGAGGCCTTCTCGACCTGCTGGACCGCGGTGCTCCGGCCGAGGACATCCGCGCACTGGCCGCCGGCGCCCGCGCCGCGAACCTGCCGGCCGGGGAGCACGCCGCGATCGAGGACGCCGTGAACGTGGCCCTCCGTGTCCGCCGGACCCTCGGTCAACACCGGCGACGGGAGGCCGAACTGGCCGCCCTGTTCGACACCGCCGGCGACCTGGCCGCGCTGCGCGACCTCGACGCGGTCCTGCGCGCCATCGTGCACCGCGCCAAACTCCTGCTCGGCACCGACGTCACTTACCTCTCGCTCAACGACGAGCAGGCCGGCGACACCTACATACGGGTGACCGACGGCTCGGTCTCGGCCGCCTTCCAACGGGTCCGTCTGGGTCTGGGCGAGGGCCTGGGCGGGCTGGTTGCCGAATGCGCCCGCCCCTACACCACCAACGACTACCAGGACGACCAGCAGTTCGTGCACACGACCGCCATCGACAGCGCTGTGCTCGACGAGGGGCTACGGGCCATCCTCGGCGTACCGCTACGCCTGGGCGCGGAAGTCATCGGCGTGCTGTACGCCGCGGACCGCACGCCACGTACCTTCACCCCCGACGAAGTGGCGCTGCTCTCCTCACTGGCCGACCACGCGGCCATCGCCATCGACAGCGCTCGCATGCTGGAGGAGACTCGCAACGCGCTCGACGAACTCAACACGGCCTCCCGGACCATCGAGGCCCACCACCAGGCGATGCGCCGGGCCGAAGAGGCCCACGACCGGCTCACCGACCTGGTACTGCGCGGCGGGGACCTGGCCGAGGTGGCCGCCGCGATCGGGACGGTGCTGCGCGGCGGAACGGTCATCCACGACGCCGAGGGCTCCGAACTCGCCCGCGCCGGAGCCGACCCCCAGCACACCGACACGGACGCGGTCGCCGCGTCCCGGGCGGACGGCCGGGCAGTCCCGCACGACGGCGTGTGGGTGTGCGCGGTCCTGGCGGGCCCTGAACTCCTCGGCAGCATCTCCCTCACCGGCCGGGCCGATCTGGAGGAGGCCGACCGCAGACTGTTCGAACGCGCGGCCGTGGTCACCGCGCTCCTGCTGATGCTGCGCCGCTCAGTGGCGGAGACCGAGGACCGGGTACGGGGCGAACTCCTGGGCGACCTCCTCACTCCGGGCGTCAGCGGCCCGACCTTGACGGCCAGGGCCCGCCGGCTTGGAGTCGACCTCGGCCGCCCCCACAGCGTGCTCGTCCTCCAGGGGGACCAGGCGTCCCGGCAGCAACTGCTCGCGGCTACGGCCCGAACCGCAGCCGCGCACAGCGGACTGGCCGGACTCCACCAGGATCACGTGGTCCTCATGTGTCCCGGTGACGGGCCGAGCACGTTCGCCAAGAGCCTGGCCCAACAGCTCAGCCAGTCCCTGGCCACCCCGATCACGGTCGGAGCTGCAGGCCCGGCCGCCGGGCCGCAGGAGCTCTCCGCCGCCCACGACGAGGCCGCGCGGTGCCTCGTCGCGCTGCGCGCGCTGGGCCACCAGGGGCAAGGGGCAGCCCTGACGGACCTCGGCTTCGTCGGGGTCCTGCTCGGCGACCGGACCGACCTGACCGGATACGTGGACCACATCCTCGGCCCGGTCCTGGCCTACGACGCCCGCCGCGGCACCGAACTGCTGCACACCCTGCGCGTCTACTTTGCCGCGGGCATGAGCCAGGCGAGGGCCTCCGAAGCACTCCACCTCCACGTCAACACAGTGGTCCAGCGCCTCGACCGGATCGGCCGGCTGCTCGGCCGGGACTGGCAGGACCCAGCTCGTTCCCTGGAGATCCAGCTCGCCCTGCGCGTCCACGAGGTGTCACCCGCCGGCGAGGGCTGATCGGTGCCGGCCGGTAGCCGATGCCAGGTCGCGAACACCCACGAGCACGGGATGGATCGCGGAGGTCTGCCGCATCCATGTCCGCCACCGCCGCGCACTACGGTCACGGTAGTCCCCGTTCGTCTTCCCCCTCCCCCCATCCCCCGCACAGCACTGGAGGCTCTCCATGAGTCCCGAACCCCGTCCGGCAGGCAGCCGAGCGCGCCGCCGCGTCCGTTCTCGCCCTTGCCGTCGTCCTGCTCCTCTCAGGGGAGCCATGCCGAAGTCGCCCCGGTCGCCGCCACGACCGGGGAACTGGAGTCCCGTTCCGCCGACCAGGTCTTCAGCGACGGGATCTCCCTCGGGCGGCGATCGCCCCGCGCCCGGGGCCCCTCGTACCGTGTGGAGTGCATCTGCGATCGCCCTCCGGGGGCATCACAGTGGGCAGCCGGTAGACCGTTGCGATGGGTCTTCGTTCACCAGCCGACGATGCGGACGACGAAGAAGGCGGCCACCATCACCGCCCCGAAGGCGATGAGGCCCAGAAAGGCCCAGGGATGCTCCCACAGCCCTCCGTCCGGACGCTCCTGGTGAGCAGAGGCTATCGAGCCCTCCACCTCCGGTGTCTCTTCCGGCGGTACCTTCGGTATGGACATGATTCCTCCCGTGGCTGTCAGTTCAGTTGGGTCGAGCGGACGGTGTCGCCGATCCCACCCGCTGTGGAGCGGCCGAGATCCGAGGTGTCGAGGGATCCTCAAGGCGCCCGAGAAGATCGTCGACAAGCGCGTGCACCTCGAGGGCGGGGTCGGCGCCCTGCTGAAGGGGTGGCGGGCTGCCCACTATGGCGCGAGAAGCGAAGCTGGTATCCAGATGCCGAAGCCGAGCGTCCACTACGGCGACGCGCCGCTTGCGAACCTCTCGTGCCAGGACGCCGAGCCAGCATGCCAAGGCCGACTTCGAAGCCGCGTAGTCCGCGGTTCCGGTCAGTGGGGCGTTGACGATCGCCCCGCTGACGGCCGACAGGAAGCCGCCATCACGGACCGCGGATACGGCACCTCTCAGGACGGCCATCGGGCACAGGGCATTGACGGTCATCAGATGCTCGGCGGCGGCGTTCGGAACCTCGGCGGCCGGCCCGAAGCCCGCGACCCCGACGGTCACGAGGACACCGTCGAGGCGGCCGAGCGCGGACAGCGCCCAAGGACCCGCTTCGGCGCAGGCATCGAGGTCGTAGGCGTCCAGCACGTGGGTGGGGCAGCCCGTCAGTGCGGCCAGCTCCGAAAGGCCCCGCTCATTTCGCCCGGCGAGCGCGAGGCGGGCGCCACGGCCGAGCAGCTCCCATGCCGCCAGGCGGCCCACCTCTCCGGTCGCGCCGACCAGCAACAGCCGTGCCTCGGACTCACAAGTGATCATCTTGGCGCTCCAGGAGTCGAATGGGCCCTGAGTGTGAGGCGTCGATCCGAGGACGGGAGACCGCTGCCTCTCCGCAGGTCGTGACACAGGGCCATCAGGAAGCTGAAGACGCACGGGCAACTCGTGGCGTCGGAGCATGAGCCCTCCAAGCGGAGGTCAAGGTCCAGCTCCGAGGTAATCAGCTTGACCACCACCGGCCTACACGACAACTTGCAGTGTTTGTGCATCGAATTGCCCGCTTCGCGAAGCCGTGTGGGGATTGCGGCGACCCGGTTCCCCGCGTGCCCGGGGTTCGAGGAGCCAGGTGACGGCGGGGTGGTCCAGTCGCGGGCCGAGCGCGCACTCGAGGCTGGGGTGGAACTGGGCGAGCAGGCCGCATATTCGGTTGCTGGCGCGGGTGGCCTTGGCGGCGAGGCCCTGGTCGAAGCCGGGTCAGCACCGTGATCTCGGCGGTGATCTCGTCGGTCAGCTCCAGCGAGCGCAGGGACGTGCGGCATGGTGCGGGCGGCGTCCGCGATGACCGGGCGTCCTTCGCATTGGTTTGCGCCTCGCCCGGATAGAGATCGGCGATCCGCCGCATCGCTAGTCCGGGCAGGTAGGCGACTTCGCAGCCCGCGTTCCGGGCGACGGGCAACGGCAGAGCTCTGACCGATGCGGGCGGTCCACGATCACCAGCACGGTGGCGAACTTGGCCTTGAGCTTGACGAAGACGGCCCGCAGTTCCGGATTGCTGTTGGGCATCGGCTTGTCGAAGACCTTCTTGTCGCTGGGGTAAATGCTCCGGTGCGGGGGTTGCGTTGAGTCCGTTCGTGTCCGAGGCCCTTCTGGGCGCGTCGAAATCCCTTGGGCTGCTGCTGACCACAGCGGGCGGGCGGGTCTACTGAATGCGTTGTTGGATTCCCCGGCGGGTGGGCGGGAGTGCGGGCGGGGCAGAGTGGCCGGCAGGAACGCGTCGAAGGGTGGTGTGCTGGTGGAGTGGGACTGGTGGACGGTGGAGTTCGGAGACGTGCACGCGGGCGCGGCGGGCGTCCTGATCGGCGGTGTTGAGCCGGGTCCGGTGTACTTCGACATCGGGAGCGGCCCGGACGTGCCGTCGACGATGCACTGGACGGCCTACGACGGCCGCTCGCGTCGACCGCGCGCCGAGGCCTTCCGTGCGGTGTGCGCGTGCGGCTGGCGCGGGGCCGCCGAGTACCCGCTGGACTGGGCGACGGTCGGCGACCGCCCCTTGTACGAGGCGGACCTCGACCTCACCGGACCACTCTCGGACTGGACCGCCCGTCTGTGTCTCGTTCGCGACAAGGCGGTGCCGCTGCCCGAACCGCTGGCCGCGCTGCGCGCCGTGGGAGTGGTGGAGCGGATCGCCGCCCGGGTCGGGCGGGAGGCCGCCGCCGCTGTCCGCGACGACGGCATGTCCACTGAAGCGGTGGCCGTCGCGCTGGGCACCACCCGCCCCAAAACCCTCGTCATGCTTCTGACCGCGCAGGACAGATGACGGCAACGCTGCGCACTGTCTCTACCACTGGGACCGGCCCGGCATACGGAGTCGTGAGCACCGCCGAAAAGGTGATCACGTGGCCGGGCCGTTGCCGACGTGGAGTTCGTTCACCCACTCCCGAGCCGCCGCGAGATTCGGGGCTGGCCGACGGGTTCGTGATCGAAGCCGTCCCATTCCTCCAGGACGCGCGGCTCGTCGGGGCAGGGGTGGCCGGCGCCGCCCTGCACGGGCCGGTGGCGCCGGTGGATGTCCAGCGGCGGGCGGCGGTGCTTGGCCATGTGCTCGATGGTCTCAGGCCGCGACCGTGGTCGGACGCGCGGCGGTGAGATCCCTCGCCCGGTTCCGCAGGTCGTTGACCGCGGTGGTCTTGTACGGGCGGGCCGCGTGCAGCAGTGTGTTGAGCCGAGAGGTCACCAGGGTGGAGTCGATTCTGGCCGCGTCGTCGAGCGCCTGCTGGGCGGGGTGGGCTCCGCGTTCGGCCTCGCCCTCGTCGAAGAGCGCGGCGGCGAGCCCGATGCGGTCCATGACGCGTACCCGGTCGAAGCCGGGCTTGTGCAAGGCGTGGATCAGCCGCTGAGGACCAGGGAACGGCGCACACAGGCTCGGTCGGGGTTCTGCTGGAGGACGGCAGCGAGCCGGGGCCGGTGCACTTCGACGTCGGCAGCGGCGCGCACATGCCGTCTCAGACGGCGTGGCACGCGTACGACGGCTGGTTCGGCCGCCCGAAGGCCGCCCTCCTGCGCGGTGCCTGCGCGTGCAGATGGCGCGGCGCCGCTGAATGTTCGCTCGACTGGACCGTGCTCGACGACCAGACGCCCCTGTACGAGGCCGACGTCGACCTGGCCGGGCCGATCACGGACTTCAAGGCCCACCTCACCGTGGTACGCGACGCCGCCGTTCCCCTCCCCGAACCTGTCACCACCCTGCTGACCGCCCTGACACAGAACCTGGAGACCGCGGCGGTGACGGATCTGCTCGTGACACTGAAGGCCCTCGCGGACCTGAGGTACCTGATCGCCGGAGTGGGTGCGGACGCGGCATCGGCGGTGCAGGCCGGCCGGATCCCGATGGAGACGGTCGCGACCGCGCTCTGTGCGAGCGAGACCGCCACCCGCCGGTACGCGAACAGCCATCGTCACCCCTGAGGGACGCCCACCGTCTGTCCGGCCGACGCGATCGCCCCATCTCTGAGCCGAGGCCACGGTCGCGGCCCCTACCAGGACCGGTGCCCGGCCGTTCTGGTTCCGGTGAAGTTCAGGCACTGTGCCATTCGGTAGGCGGGTGGGCGGTGAGATCGGCAGTCATGCGGATGGGACTGGAGACGCAGAAAGCGCAGGCCACGACTCAGGGCGTGATGCCGTGGTTCCCACCGACCGGGAACTCACTCTGCAGGCCTTGCGGAAGCTGGACCGGCCACTGCTGGCCTGGGCACCCGACTTTGAGGTCCACCGGTTCGACTCCGCCGCCTACTACGCCCAGTTTGCCGACGAGGTCCTGTCCCCACTGGAGCAGCAAATAGCCGCGCTCCCGCCGCGCCGGGAGTGGAAGCTGGAGCGGGTCTGGGCGTCGGACGCGGACTCCGACGACGCGCACGCCGACGAGTGCAAGGCGGCCAGCGCCACGATCGGCGGCCGCCGTCTGCACCCCCGTGAACTGGACACCTACGCCGCCCTCGCCTACGAGGCCGCCGGCCGGCCGAGGAGGACGACTTCAGCGCCCCCGACGACGGCACAGCCCTGGACGATCTCACCGGCGACCTCGAAACGGCCCTGGCGTGGGCGGCCGCCGACGTCTGCGTACTCCAGCAGTCCCTGACCACCCGTTCCAGGACGTTCTCCTCTATGGCGACAACGACCACGACAACCGCCCCGACCACCAGATTCCCTTTGCCCATGCCACGCTGCTGAAGCAGAAGGAGGACGTGTCCCTGACCCGCTGAGCTCGTTCTTCAACTTTCTGGTCGCCGCGAGTGTTGCCCGGTGGAACAAAATCGCGATGCGCACCGGCAGCAAGCCGGTCAAACTCGTGAGCATGACTGCGAAGATCACTCGTATCAACCCTGCGCAGCTGCATGAGACGCCCGGCTATCACCACATCACCGTGGTCGAGACCGGTCGTACGGCCTACCTCGCGGGGCAGTGCCCTCTCGATCGGAGTGGTTCCCTCGTCGGTTCCGGATCGCTCGAGGCGCAAGTCGACCAGGTTGTCGCAAACGCACTCGCTGCCTTGGCTGCCGTCGATTCCGAGCCGAAACATGTGGTGCGCTCGGTGATCTATGTGCGGAGCGACGACAGGGGCGTTCTGGGCTCCGCTTGGAGTCGGCTCACCGACTCAGCTCTGGGGCCGGCGTTCACCACCGCCAGCACACTGTTGGGTGTTGCACAACTAGGCTTCACGGGGCAGCTCATTGAAGTGGACCTCACCGTGGCGCTGCCCGACTGAGGCTCTTCGTCTCCAGGTATCGAACCGCGCCCACGGCGCAGGGAAGCGGGAGCCGGATTGGCGCGGGCGGCGGCCGAGGGCGGTGTGCTGGGTGCAGGGCCGCACCGTCGGAGACACGGCGCCGACGAGGGGTCGGTCCGGGAGGGCGCGCTCGCATCCCAGTCCAGCGGGTACTCGGCGACACCGCGCCATCCGCAGGCGCACGCTGCCCGGAGTGCGTCGGCGCCTGGCCGGCGGTGGCGGCCGTCGTAGGTCGACCAGTGCGTCGCGGTGGGCACGTTCGGGCCGTTCCCGACCTCGAAGTACACCGGGCCCGGTTCACCGCCGCCGATGAGGACATGGCCAGGCCTCACCGACTCATTGTCAGAGCGATGCTCCAGACTTTGCCCATGTCCCTCACCTCTTCCACAGTTCGGGCGTCATGGGCCCGGATTGATGCTTGGCTTCGCACACACGCTCCGGCCTCCGCCCGGCTTCTCGCTCCTCCTGCCAATCCCGACGAGGTCGAGAGGGTGCAAGTCGAGATGGCCGTTCGCTTCCCCGAAGACCTGCTGGAATCGCTGGGGTGTCATGACGGGCTCGTCAGCTGGGCCAACATCCTTCCGGAGCAGCCCCCGATACCTCTCGCCGAGATCGTCTCCTTTTGGCGCATGTCCGTGGAGATCGCAGGGGACGACCCGGACCTCTGCGAACCGCACGAGGAGGGCGGCGAGCCTTGGTGGCATCCGCAGTGGATCCCGTGGGCCCAGAGTGACGGGGACTCGCAGGTGATCGACATGCGCGAGGGCCCACAGCAAGGCCGGGTAGGAAGCGCGGCTCATGATGAAACGGCGTCTTTCGCCGACGGATGGCCGTCGCTTTCCGCCTACCTGAACGATGTAGCGGACGTACTCGACCACGGGGGCACGGTCGGCCCGTGGGCACCGTTCCTGACCACTGACGGCGAACTGTGGTGGTCCTCCGAGGGCGAGACCGAACTGAACGGACTCCCTCTCGCGCCCGCCCCGACGTCTCAGGGGGGATGAACAGTTGATATCCCCTGGGAAGCAACCCGGGCACCGCCGACTGTCGCCCCGGTGCCCTCCGGCATAGCCCGAGATTTCTTCCTCGAGATCTTCGCCATCCTGCGCTCGGACGCCATGCGCCTACGGGCCCGGTATCGGAGGATTCGGGGACGGGCCCACGGGGCTCCCGCTCAGAGGCGACGTTGCGTGAGGGCCACCATGAGCCACACGGAGCCCTGTTCATGCGTGGCCGAGCTGCGCAGCCAGGGCTTCGGCAGCGGGTACGGACGCGGCGTGGCGGTGGGCGACCGGTTCAGGTCCGGTCCCTCCCGGTGATGTCGGGCGGGGTCGGTGGTCGCGTGCATTGGCGGAGGCTCCGGACCCGGAGCAGGTGCGGGCGGCGTTGCGGGGCCCGATGGGTGCGGGGTGGCGGCGGATTGACTGACGGAGGCCTTGGGGGTGCCGCTGCCGCTGCCGCGGCTGTGCCCGGCGCGGTCGGCGAGTGGCATCACGCCGGCGATGTCTGCTGCGCTTCACGAGACCAGGACCAGCTCCGTACGGGCCCGGTGGAGAAACTCGGCGACGGGCTTCTCCCGGCCGCCAGGGGGCGATGGTCGTGGTGATGTCGGCGACGTAGCCGCGGACCCGGGCGGAGGTTCCTGAACAGCGGTGATGCGCTGACCGCTTGAGCCTGCCATTGTCGGCCAACAGGCCGCCGACGCGTCCGGGTGACGTAGTCGGCACAGACTGCTATCTGCTATCTGCTATCTGCTATCTGCCATCGGTGAACACCGTCCCGATGGGGGCGCAACAGTCATTACCGTTCAGTCCCATGACGACGGTCACCACCCGTACGGTCGAGTATCCGGCCGACAACCTGACGATGATCGGATACCTCGCGCTCCCGGCCGGCGCCGAGCCTCGGCCCGCCGTCCTGATCGGACCCGAGGGGGTGGGGCTCAGCGACGTCGAGCGCCGCCGGGCCGAGGCTCTGGCCGAGCTGGGGTACGTGGCGCTGGCCTTCGACCTCCACGGCGGACGCTACTTGGAAGACCCAGAGGAAATGTTGGCCCGGTGCATGCCGCTGCTCGCCGACCCTGACCGGATGCGAGACATCGGTCACGCAGCGCTCGACGTGTTGCGCGCCGAACCACGGGCCGACCTCGACCGGACCGCCGCCGTCGGCTACGGCACCGGGGGCGCAGTCGCACTCGAGCTCGGTCGCGATGGCGTCGACCTGCGTGCGATTGGGACGGTCAACGCACTGACGACGGGCCGACCGGGCGAGGCGGCACGCATTCGCTGCCCGGTGTGGGCCGGGGTCGGTTCGGAAGACCTGATCATGCCGCCCGCGCAACGGGTCGCGTTCACCGAAGAGATGCAGGCCGCGGGCATCGACTGGCGCCTCACGGTCTACGGGGGAGCCCTTCACGCCTTCCACCACCCACCGGTCGACCACACCGTGCCTCCCGGCGTCGGCTACCACCCACGGCACGCACAGCGAGCCTGGCGTGACATCGTCGCCCTGCTCGCCGAGTGTCTGCCGATCACGGATTGATCCGATCGGCTCCTGATGCTCACTCCTGCCCGTTGTCGCCCTCGTCCAGTTCGGGCGCGTCCGGGTCTCGCAACGGCCGCCGGGCGCCGTCGGCCGGGGTGGAGGCGGTTACGCAGTAGCGGCCGAGCAGGTGCAGGTTACGGTGCTTGAGCGGGGACAGGCCTTCCTCCCGCCCGCACCACAGCCCTCGCCGGACGGCGACCCGCACCGAACGGCGGATCATCAACGTCCGTCTCACCCGCTGGTGAGGACCGGCCCGCATCGCCGGATTGCTGAACGTGCCCGCCTCCACCCTTCACCGTGTCCTGGTCCGCTACCGGATCGCCCGCCTGACACATCTGGACAGGACCACCAGCCGCGTCATACGCCGCTACCAACGCGAACGCCTAGGAAACTGATGAAGATGTTGGGTTCTGGCCCCGCCGCGTCAGCGGTGGGGCCAGACTCGTTCTCGTGGTGCAAGGGGAATGGTTCGGGG
>NZ_JBIVTH010000041.1:0-26065 GCF_044756625.1 Streptomyces sp. NPDC091682
CACGACGGCGCAGCTCAAGCGGGTACTGGGAAGGACGTGCCATGACTCGATCCTCTCAAACGATCGAGTCCCTACCGAACCCGGAACGGTTCACTGGCGGCCCATCGATCTGTCGAGGGACCGGTTCGAGTCCCGGGGGAACCTGCTCGCCGGTTGGCCGGACGATTACACGGTGTTGTACTGGTGGCGGTATCGGGACAATGGGTTCTGGCGACGCGGTTGACCAGCTCAGGCCGTGTTGTTGTCCCGTTCGATGGCAGCAAGTAGGTTCTTGAGGCGGTAGCTGGGGCCGTTGATGGATGCGACGTCGCAGTGGTGGAGGAGTCGGTCGATGATGGCGGTGGCGAGAACCTCGTCACCGAACACCTGCCCCCATTCACTGAAGGTCTTGTGTGAGGTCAGGATGATCGAGCCCTTTTCGTAGCGCTTTGAGATCACCTGGAAGACCAGGTTGGCCTCGGCTCGTTCCAACGGCTGGTAGCCGACCTCGTCAACGAATAGAACGCCCGGCCGAAGGTAAGTACGAAGCTTGTCATTGAGCCGGCCGGCCGTTTCGGCGGCCTTCAGCTGTCGCACCATGTCGTCGAGGCTGGTGACGTAGACGGAGAAACCGGCCCGGCAGGCAGCGACTGACAGCGCGACTGCGATGTGCGTCTTGCCGACTCCGGGCAGTCCCAGCAGGGCCGCGTTGCCCTTGGCCTCGACGAAAGCGAGGGTGGCGAGGTCTTTGATCTTGCGAGGGTCGAGTTCGGGCTGGAAGGTGAAGTCGTACTCGTCGAGCGTCTTGTGGTGCGGCAGTTTGGAGAGCCGCATGCCCAGGCGGAAGCAGCGGTCGTCGCGGACGGCGAGTTCTTCGGCCAGGACGAGGTCGAGGAAGTCGAGATAGCCCATCCTGGCCTCGTCCGCCCGGCCGGCGCACTGCTTCAGGCTCTCGGCCAGGTCGGGCAGACCAAGCTTGGCGGCCGCGGTGCGAATGCGGGTGCCGACCATCTCACTCAACGGGGCTCCTCCGGTGTGGGGCGGGTGATGAAGGGACGCGTTCCGGTCAGTTCGTCATCGACCGACAGGGTTCGGCGGCCGACCTCGACTCGGACGGCCGCGGCCCGGGGTCAGGAGAGCGGTCAGCTAGAGCGACTCCTCGCCGAGTTCCCGCTGCTGGCGGGGTTGATGAGGGACGTCACCAGCACTGGTTCGCCTGTTCCTTCCGTCGAAGGGTCCGTCCCAGTGCTTCTCGTCGACGACGCAAGCTCCGCGGCCTACGGCCCTCCCGTGCACCACAAGGAGAGTGTCGCCCTTGGCGTGGGGAACGGTGGAATGAAGCTGTCCATCGGCGTTGGTCCCGGATGAGTGCCCACAGAACGTCGAGACGACGGCGGGCGAGCGCGAGAATTGCCTGCTTGTGACTCTTGCCCTCGGCTCGTTTGCGGTCGTAGAACGTCTTCCACGTGGGACAGAAGCGGGCAGCGATCTGAGCCGAGAGGTAGAAGACGCGCAGGAGTCTGCGGTGGTATCGGTGTGGCCGGCGCATGTCGCCTCTGATGCGACCGGAGTCGGGACCGGTGCAAGTCCGGCGACACCAGCGAGGCGGCCTGCGCTGCCGAAGGCGTCCATGTCACCACCGGTGCAGGCGATGAACTCCGCCCCCAGCAACGGGCCCATGCCGGGCATGCTGAGAACCAAGTCCGCGTCGCGATGTTCACGGAAACGGACCGCGATCTGCGCGTCGATGCCAGCGATCTCATCGTCCAGAGCCAAAACTGCCCTGGCCAGGGTGTTGACCACAGCTGCAGCAGTGCTCTCCTCAGCCACGGCGGTGTGCTGGGACCGTGCCGCCGCGACGGCTGCATCGGCGATGGCCTGGGCGAAGGACTGGAGGTCCCGACGCATCCGTGCCTGATCTGCGATGACGTAAGCGTCCTTCGCATCGGTCTTGCCGTCTCCGCGGTAGCCACGGGAGGCGTGGTGGACGGTGCGGCCAGGAATGTAAAGCAACCGCTGACCATGGCCGAGCGCTTCGGATCCCCCGGGGTACCGACGTTCGGGCGCTCAGTCCACCTACTCGAAATGCCCATCCGCCAGCTGAATCGCTCAATCACTGAGTCGAAGCACCATAGTTGTCAACGGCTGCATCCGCTGAGCTGCTGCTTTGATCACCTGAGGCACAGTGGTTGTCACAAGGTCGGTGCGCTACCCGTCACCAACAGCGCGTGAAGCCATCCCGTTCCGCGACGAGCCGCGTCTGTTGCGGGCCGCGGGTTTCCAGGGCGTTCCGGGCGTTGTACTGGGCCATCCCATCGGACAGTCGGCCGGCGAAGGTCGACATCGGCTGGGGCGGAGCACCTCGGTGGATCCTCCTATTTCGAGGGCTGACGACTCCATCTGGAAGGCGAGACCTCTGGCCTGCCCCTCCGCGAGACGGCAGTTGTCCTGTCGCAACGCAGGCGGCGTTGACGTGACGTTGACTTGCATAGGTGCCAGATGTTCTGAGACTGCTGCCGGGGTCGATCTCAAACGATCTGGCTTTCGCGGAAGAGGTGATGGCGCCAGGTAGCCCGTCCGCTGTCAGTGGCGCCTGCGAGGGTGCTCTTCGTGAACCTTGAGAAATTCTGGGAACTTGTAGAGACGTGTCGCCTACAGGCGGACAGCAGGGATGCGCGACTTGCGCGGCTTCGTTCTGATTTGTCGCGCAGGCCGCTGGCGGAGATCGTTGAGTTCCAGATGTGCCTCGACCAGGTGACCCGCCAGGCTTTCACCTGGGAGCTGGTGGCTGCGGCGGAGCGGATCTTCGGCGGCCGGTGTTCGGATGACGACTTCTGCTACTTCGGCCTCTGGATGGTCGGCCTGGGCAAAGACGCCTTCGGGCGAGCCGTGCTCGACCCTGATGCTCTGGCTGACACTCCTGAGGTCCTGCGCCTGGCGCGGCGAACGTGGAGGACCTGGGGCGATGACTGGCCCGGGTGGGAATCGCTCGACTATGTGGCATTGGAAGCCCATGGGCTTGTGACCGGGGATCCCGACGAGTGCGGGGATGCTTTCTATGCGGCTGTGGCGACTCGGCGGGGTGAACACGCGGTCAGCCAGGGCCTGGCCGGGAAGCGCTGGGACGTTCGGGATGAAGACGAGGCGGCCCGCAGGCTGCCAAGGTTGAGCGTCATGTTCCCGCTCAGCGCAGACGCGTGAGGCGCGACGAGTCAGCGTTGTTGATGGAAAACGCCGAGACTTTAGCGTTCTCAATTGGATGGCTTGCTTCACGGAAGCCTGTGCAGGTCAGCCTTCTTGCTCGTCGGCGAAGCTGCCCGTGGTCTCCCTAAGGCGATGCCGTGCTGCATCCAGACGCTCCGCGTAGTCAGCGGCGAAGATCCCGGGAAGTGCCTTGTCCAACGTTCCCGCGATCTTGTGGATCGGGGCCCATGCGGCCGGATCGTCGACCAGACGGCTGAGATCCGTCATCTGAACTCGCTCCAACCAGTCCGAGAGGACGAGTGCCTCGTCAGAGGTGAGCTTGATCGTGATCTCAGTGTTGTCCACGAGCCGAACTTAACCGGGCTCCTCCCGGAAGTCTCGTTCGCGATAGAGGCAGAACCGCAGCTCGGGCGCTATCGCGGACCGCGGGTCTCGGGCGCGTTCCGGTGTTGTACCGGGCGACCCACTCGGCGACGTCGTGGCATTCGGTCGGCGGGAAGGCGACATCGGGCACGAGCTGGAGCGCCTCGAGGATGTTCGCGCCTGAGTGCGTCTCGCGTACGTGATCCCCGGCGCACTGCACGGCCAGGTCCAGCCAGCCGTCGTCGAGGACGAGTTCGCCCGGTGCCCCGCACGGGGCGGACCGGATGTGCGTCACCGCGACCGGGATCCGCATCCCGAAACGGAAGCGGCTCCGCCATCCCCCGTGCCCTGCCCAACGCGCCTGGGTCACGCCGACCGGCAGGGGCGAGCGGTGGGGTTGGGGCGGGCCGGGGGGCTGCTGCCCCGAGAGCGCTCTGGGCCCCGGGCCTCACCCACACACGCCCCATCGGCACGGGCTGAGCCAGACCCCAACCTGACCAGCCGGCCTGTCGACGGGTGCTGCCGATCTCTTTGCCCTTACCCCCTGCCACCGCCACGCACGGCCAGAGCGGGAGGCGGAGCCTAAGACCGAAACTGAAGCACCAATCAATTTGCCTACAAACTATAGGCAGACTTACGGTCTCACTAGGAAAACCTAGAGAGGGTGATGGTTGTGGCGAGGGTGGGACTGAATCCGGAGCGGCTGACGCTCGCCGGCGCGGAACTCGCCGACGAGGCCGGATTCGATCAGGTGACGCTGTCCGCGCTCGCCCGACGCTTCGATGTGAAACCGGCGAGCCTGTACTCGCACGTGAAGAACTCGCACGAGCTCAAGACCCGGATCGCGTTGTTCGCGTTGGAGGAGCTCGCCGACCGGGTTTCCGACGCCGTCGCCGGGCGCGCGGGCAAGGACGCCCTGATCGCCTTCGCGGACGCCTACCGGGACTACGCCCGAGCGCACCCCGGCCGGTACGAAGCGGCCCGGTACCGGCTCGACCCGGAGACCGCTGCGGCCAGTGCCGGTGTCCGGCATGCGCAGATGACGCGGGCGATCCTGCGCGGCTACGACCTGGACGAGCCGGAGCAGACCCATGCGGTCCGCATGCTGGGCAGCGTTTTCCACGGCTATGCCGCTCTGGAGGCGGCGGGTGCCTTCGAGCACACGGCCACACGCGCACAGCAGTCCTGGACCTGGACCCTGGACTGCCTCGACGCCGCACTGCGCAGCAGACCCACGCCCTGACCGCCCCACTCCACCGGCTTGAACGGCTTGAGACGATGAGCACCGAGCAGAACCTGATCACCACCCCCATCACCGTCGGCTTCCTGCGCGGACACCTGGACGTGGAAGAGACCGCCCACGGCCTCCTCCCGCACCGGCTGCCCACCTGGGCGCGCCGCCAGATCCCTGACGACCGCCTGGCCGTGGCCGAGGCCCAGCCCTCCGGCGTCCGGCTGGCCTTCCGCACCGCCGCCACCATCGTCCACCTGGACACCCTGCCCACCAAACGCGTCTACCGGGGCTTCCCGCCCCCGCCGGACGGCGTCTACGACCTCCTTGTCGACGGCCGTCTCACCGCGCAGGCCACCGTGGCCGGCGGGAACCTGCGCACCATCACCGACATGCAGGCCCAGACCGCCGAGTTCACCCCCGGACCGGCCGGCACCGCCCACTTCGCCGACCTCCCGGCCGGCGTCAAGAACATCGAGATCTGGCTCCCGCACGCGGAGATCACCAAGGTCATCGCCCTGCGCACCGACGCTCCCGTCGAGCCCGCACCGGACAACGGACGCCGGGTGTGGCTGCACCACGGCAGTTCCATCAGCCACGGCTCGAACGCCGTCTTCCCCAGCACCATCTGGCCCGCCCTGGCCGCGAACACCGGCGGCGTGGAGCTGATCAACCTCGGATTCGGCGGCAGCGCCATGGCGGACCCGTTCACCGCGCGCGCGATGCGCGACACCCCGGCCGACCTGATCAGCGTCAAGCTCGGCATCAACGTCGTCAACAGCGACGCCATGCGCCTGCGCGCCTTCGTCCCCGCCATCCACGGCTTCCTCGACACCATCCGCGAAGGGCACCCCACCACCCCACTGCTCCTCGTCTCGCCCATCCTGTGCCCGACCCACGAGAACACCCCCGGCCCGCTGATGCCGGACCTCGCCGACGGCAGCCTGAAGTTCAAGGCCACCGGAGACCCGGCCGAGACGGCCGCCGGGCGACTGACGCTCACGATCGTCCGCGAAGTCCTGGCCGACATCGTCAAGCAGCGGTCCACCGAGGACCCCAACCTCCACTACCTCGACGGACTCGACCTCTACGGCGAGAACGACCACGACGAGTTCCCGCACCCCGACGCGATCCACCCCAGCCCCGAAGGACACGTCCGCATCGGCGAGAACTTCGCCAAGCTCGTCTTCTCCGGCAACGGGCCCTTCGCCCCCACCGCCTGAGCACGATCCGGCCGCCTGCGGCGCCCACGCCGGTAACGAAACCACGGCCCCCCGAACTCACGCACCCCTAGCCCCCCGCCCGCCTGCATGGTCTGGGAGAACCCGCCGCCGGGGTCGGGACCGCTCGACTTCCGTCATGAGCAGACGCAGGGTCAGGGAGTGCTTCTCCGGCGGGAGCGCGTCCAGCGCCGCGCGGGCGTGCGCGGTACCGCCGGCGGTGTCGCCAGCACGGGCGAGCATGAGCCCACGGTGCACCTGCAGAAAGATCGCGAACCGCGGCAGGATCGCTGATGCGGATCTCGAATTTTCCCCACTGCGGCTCTTCGCCCCTGTTGGTTCACGGAGTGAACCAACAGGGGAATGTGGGGAGCGAAAAGCAGAAGGACTCACCGATGGCTGGGTCGGCGAGTCGTTGAGTACGGGTGGGTCAGTGGGGCGAGGCGAAGCCAGCTGACTGGTCGAGGTGAAATGGGGAGCCGGGGTTCTGGGGTGTCCAGCCGTCGGTGAGAGCGGTGCGGATGCTGTCAGCCACCTGAGCGTGCAGGACCGGGATGCTGGCTGTTCCGAACCAGTTGCTCGGGTGCGGCTGGTTGGTGGTGATCACCAGGGTGGTGCCCGGAGTCTGCGCGTGTTCGACCGCATAGGTAAGGGGTGACATGACCAGTCCCTGGTCGTAGGTCGGCCGTCCGCGGAGTCGCCACCGGTAGGTGGTGCCATCCACGGTGATGAGCCGCGATCCCTTTTTGACCAGTGCCATGTTCACATCCTTTCCCATGTGACAGTACTGAACGGCAGCTGATCACGTCGCGCCGATTCCCGTCAGACCGTGTCAGCTTCTGCGCATCGGAATCACGTCCCGCTTGCGGCTGGAATGGTGAGTCGTGCGGCCTCAGGTGTGGGCCAGCAGCGCGACGATGGTGACGGGCTTGTCACAGTACGGGCAGTTCCGGATGGCCGTCGGCGCGAGCGGTGCCGGGTCAGGCGACGACGGCGTCATCGACTCGGCGTGGGACTGGTGCGAGCGAAGCCGGTAGGACGGCCCGTCGATGCCGACGACGGCGGCGCGGTGCAGGAGCCGGTCGAGCATCACAGCGGCGACGGTCACATCGCCGAAGGCGCCGGCCCAGTCTGCGATACCGGGACGTTGGTCGTGAGGGCCGTGCTCGACTTGAGATACCTCTGGTTGATCGCCTGGAAGAGGGCGGAGGCGCCCTCGCCCGGCAGCGGGAGATGGCCCAGTTCATCGATCTATGCCGATATCCGCATAGATCGACCTATGCCGAGACCGCGACTATGCCGATGCCATGTGTGCTGTTCCGCTCCTTCGTGGGGTTTCGGCTGTTCGTGGCTCTACATAGTTTCGGTGCCGGGCAGCCTCGCGAGTGAGGGGGCAGGGGTGCTCCCGCGAGGGGGTGGCGATGCCGTTCGGGAGTTCGCGTCGGAAGGCGGGTGCTCTGGCACCGCATGTGGAGGGCTACCGGGCATGGCTGGAGGAGCGCGGGTACACGCCCCTGACCACCAGGAACATGCTCAAGGATCTGGGGCAGGTCGGCTTGTGGCTGTCGGGGCAGGGCCTCGATGTTGCCGATCTGGATGAGGGGCGGTTGAACCAGCACCTTCTTGACCTGCAGAATTCGGGTCGCCGGCGGGTGGCTGGGCCGCGCGGCTTGGTCCCGTTGCTGACGTTCCTGCGCGAGGCCGGGGTGGTGCCCGCACCGCAGGTGGCGCCGTCGCCGGCGGATGTTCTGCTGGAGCGGTACCAGCACTGGATGGAGTTCGAGCGCGGTCTGTCGGCGTCGACGATGCTGCGCTACGGGAACACTGCCCGGCGCTTCCTAGCCGAACAATCCATGAGTGACGGCAAGTTCACGCCGGACAGCCTGACCGGGGCGGACCTGAACGCGTTCCTGCTGCGGGAGTGCACCAGGGTCTCGGCGGGCTCGGCAAAGGGGCGGGTGGCCGAGCTGCGGTCGCTGATGCGGTTCCTTCACCTGCACGGCGTCATCCCAATGAAGCTCGGCGGCGCGGTGCCTCCGGTGGGCGGCTGGCGCTTCGCATCTGTGCCGCCGACGATGGCGACCGGCGAGGTTCAGCGGCTGCTGGACCATACTCCGCGTCACGGGACGGTCGGCGTCCGCGACTACGCGATCTTGATGCTGGTGGCCAGGCTCGGACTGCGGTCGATCGAGGTGGCCCGGCTGCTGCTGGACGACATCGACTGGCGGTGCGGCGAGATCGTCGTCCGCGGCAAGGGGCGCCGTGAGGACCGGCTCCCGCTGCCGGCTGACGTCGGCGAGGCCCTGGTCACCTACGTGACCGGCCCAAGAACCCGCTTGGATGCCCGCCATGTCTTCTTGACCTGCAAGGCGCCGCACGGTCCGATCCGGGCGGACCTGGTCGGCGACGTGGTGGAACGAGCCTGTCGGCGGGCCGGCTCGCGCAAAGTCGGGCCGCACCGGCTGCGTCACGCCCTGGCCGCGGACATGCTCCGGCACGGCGCCGGGCTTACGGCGATCGGGCAGGTGCTCCGGCACCAAGACCTGGCCACGACCGCGCTCTACGCGAAGGTCGACTTTATTGCGCTGCGCGCGGTCGCACAGCCCTGGCCCGGGACGGAGGCGGCATGACCGATCTTCGCCAGGCAGTCGACGACTACCTGCGGCTTCGCCGTTCGCTCGGACACCAGATGGCCGAAGCGGCCCATCTACTGCCGGACTTCGTGAGCTTCATGGACCAGCGCGGCGAACGCACCGTGACCGTCGCCGCCACACTGGACTGGATGAAGACCCGAGAGCCTGACTTGGTCACGACGGTCAGCCCCCGACGGATCACCGCCGTCCGCGGGTTCGCCCGCTACCTGAGCGGGATGGACCCCGCGACCGAGGTGCCGCCGCTGGGGCTGGTGCCCCATAACAGGCGCCGGGGGCAGATTTTCCTCTACTCCGACGCCGACATCGCCGCGATCATGAAGGCGGCCCACGAGACGCTCCCGCAGCCGCTGCGGGCGGCGACCTATCACACGCTGATCGGGCTGTTGGCCGCGTCCGGCCTACGCATCGGCGAGGCAATCAAGCTCGACCGCGACGACATCGACTGGACCGAGGGCGTCCTGCACATCCGCGAGTCCAAGTTCGGCAAGTCCCGGCTGGTCCCCCTGCAGGACAGCACCACGAACGCACTGCGCGAGTACGACAGCCTGCGCAAAGACCTGATGCCCAGGGTCAAGGACCCCGCGTTCTTCATCTCCCTCACCGGCAAGCGGCTCATCTATGCCTGCGTGCATCCAGTGTTTCGGGCCCTGGTCGACACCGCCGCTGTCGGCCTCGACGCCCCACACCCACCCCGGCTGCACGAACTGCGACACACCTTCGCCGTCCGCACCCTGTTGCACTGGTATCGCACCGAAGCCAACATCCAGGCGAGGATCCCATCGCTGTCGACTTACATGGGACACCGCGAACCGGCGTGCACCTACTGGTATTTGTCGGCGGCGCCGGAACTGCTCGCCCTGGCCGCCGCCCGCCGCGACGGCCTCCGGAAGGCGCCCCGCTCATGACCCTGATTGCACCTACGCTCCAGGCGTTCTTCACCGAACGGCTCACCCGCCAGCGCCAGGCCAGTCCCCGCACGATCGCTGCCTACCGCGACGCGCTCCGGCTTCTGCTTGGCTTCGTCCAGCAGCGGACCGGGACCACTCCGGCGAAAATGGACTGGAACGACCTGAACGCGGACGTCATCTCTGCGTTCTTGAACCATCTGGAGGTCGAGCGCGGCAACAGCACTCGGACCCGCAACGTCCGCCTGACGGCGATCCGGTCCCTGTTCTCCTACGCCGCCCTCCAGCACCCCGAACACGCCCTCCTCATCCAGCGGGTGCTCGACATCCCGCCCAAGCGGTTCGATAAGAGGACCGTCACGTTCCTGACCGCCGGCGAGGTCGACGCCCTGCTGGCGGCACCGGACCCGAAACGCTGGGAAGGACGACGGGACAAGGCCATGCTGGCGCTGGCCGTCCAGACCGGCCTGCGCGTCTCCGAACTCACCGGCTTGAACTGCGACGACATCACCCTCGGCGACGGCGCCGCCGTCCGCTGCGAGGGGAAAGGGCGCAAACAGCGAACCGTCCCGCTCGACCGCCCCGTCCAGCGCCTGCTGGGCTCCTGGCTGAACGAGCGCGTCGGACGTCGCGCCGACCCTCTGTTCTGCACCCGGGCCGGGCGGCGCCTCAGTCGCGACGCCGTTGCACAGCGTCTGAGCATCCACGCACAGGCTGCCGCGCAAGCCTGCGCATCCCTCCTGGACAAGAGCATCCACCCGCACGTCCTGCGGCACAGTTGCGCGATGTCGCTGCTGCAGGCCGGCGTCGACACCACGGTCATCGCGCTCTGGCTCGGCCACGCCGGCGTCCGCTCCACCGACGCCTACGTCCACGCCGACATGACCATCAAGGAGAAGGCGCTCGCGCTGACTGCGCCCGTCGCCACCCGGCCGGGCCGCTACCGGCCCACCGACAAGGTCTTGGCCTTCCTCGACCGCTTGTGACTATGCCGAGGAAACTCAAATGGTTTGCTTCCCCGAGGGCGGGCTGGGAGTGTCGGAGCGACACTACGGGCAGTCGAAGGAGCAGACGGTGGCGCTGGTCAAGAAGGGTTCCCGGCGCATCGTCGTGGACGGCGTCACCTACCGCTGGCGCGTCCGCCACAAGCCGACCTACTGCCAGTCAAACGGATGGGGTCCGCTGACGTTCGCGGTCGAGGACGCCACCGTCCCGGGAACCGTTCTCGTCGTCGAGACCGGCTGGCACCACCCCGAGAACTGGTTCGGTCTGACGACCAAGCCGGTCGTTCCCGCTGATGTCGCCCAGGCCATCCGGACCGCCCTCGCGCAGGGATGGACGCCTCTCGCCAACGGATCACCCTTCCATCTCGACGTCTCAAACGCAGACCAGACAGGCGAGGATGCAACCCTCGCCAGCAGATTGTCGGCATAGTCGCGGTCTCGGCATAGATCGATCACGAGCAGGCGGGGGCCGGCGAAGAACCCCATGATGCTTGACCAACGGCCTTCGAGGCCGACCTTGTGGCACTTGGCTGCGAGTTCGGCGGCGGTGGTGAAGTCGACGCGGTGGCCGGCGTCGACCGCGAAGCGGGCGAGTGCGACGGCCAGCATGGTCTCGCCGACGCCGGGTGGGCCGACCAGCAGGACGTTGGAGGCGTTGTCGAGGAACCGCAAGGTGGCCAGGTCGCGGATGAGCTTCTCGTCGACGCCGGGCTGGGCGGCGAAGTCGAAGTCGAGTCGTTCAAGGTCCATGGTTCTGACAGGCAAGCGAACCGGAGTCGGGAGGAGAGTTTGCGGGCCTCCGTCGCCTCTGCTTCGATCTCGAGAGGTTTCTCCAGGGCGGCGGTGAGGGTCATTCGCTCGGCGCGGGCCTGGTCCAGGACGCGGGGAAGGGCTTAGGCGGCGTCGTTGAGTTTCAGATAGGACAGGTGGCCTCACAGCTGCTGGTAGCGGCGGGCTTCGCTCATCGGCATGGTGTCACTCGCTCTCACGCTCCTGGTCTTCGTGGGTGGGGGCCTACCGGAGCCGGTCGGCGACGGCAGCGTAGTGGGACAGGCCGATCACGACCCGGTTCGCGACGTCTGAATCAGATCGGCCGCGAAGCTTCTCGGTTTCCGCCTGGGCCGCAGCGGACGGGGCCGGCGTGCCTTGGTGCGGCAGGGGGCCCTGTCGGAGAACGAGGCGAGTACTGCCCGTTCGAGGGCGATGACGTGTCTGGCGTCGCGAATGGTCAGCCCCGCCCCGTCCGGTGCCCGACGGAGGTGGGCGATGATCGCGCGGCCGGCGGTGACCACATGCAGGTCGTCCTCGCCGAGGCGGATCCGGACCGTGACGTGGGCGCCGGCCAGCCCTGGCGGGACGGAGTAGTGATTGCCGGCGAAGGAGACGAGTCCTTGCGGGCTGACGACGCGGGTCTGCTCCAGCTCGGCGACGGCGAAACAGGCCCGTCCGGACAGGGACCCGTCTCCATGCCGCCGAGCCCGCCGACCGCGCCGGGCAGCATCTTGGTGATCACCGCCCCATGCGGCAGCGGGCAGGGAAAGGGCAACGCCACCAGGAAGGTGAGCAGCAGCGGGCCCGCCATGAGCTGCTCCTCATCGGCGGGTTCGGGCTTGCCAGGCTGGTTCATCGGCAAGCGTAGGACCGCACGTGCCGGCACCGGACGGATCTTCCGAGCCCGCTCAAAGGACACCGCCTCTTCCGCGCGCGGGCCGCTCACGAGGGAACCTGGGGCGACCCCGGAGTCGGCACCCGACTGCTCGCCGATCACGATTCCCCTCCGGCAGCACGACGGCAGACAACGAGGTCGCTCCCGACCCGCAGGGTGGGCCGCCGTCGTGCCGGGGATGTCCAGTAAATCGGAGGCGCTGCTGCCTGTGCGGCTCATACCCTCGGCCGCACTGACCCGTCGAGTATCAGCAAGGACTTTGTGAATCACTCCGATCTCCTCGCCAAGGCCCCCTCGCTCGCGTCCGGCATGGCCGCCGCCGATCACAGCCCGGATACCCAGCTGTCCCAGACTCGCCACCGTGCCGCGCTCGTGGCGAGCTGGCACATCGCACCCGGCTCAACCGTCCTCGAGCTGGGCTGCGGTCAGGGCGACATGACCGCCGTCCTTGCAGAGGCAGTTGGACCCAAAGGGCGCGTGGTGGCCGTTGACGTGGCCGCACCCTCCTATGGGGCGCCGGTCACGCTCGGGGAATCGGCAGCCCGGCTCGCGGCGGGCCCACTCGGGCCACGCATCGAATTCCGCTTCGGCACCGACGTCCTCGACCCATCGGTCGACTTCCCCGAAAGCGCCTTCGACCATGTGGTGCTCGCACATTGCTCCTGGTACTTCACATCGCTCGGACAGCTGCGAGACACGCTGGCCCGGGTACGGCCGTGGGCGCGGCGACTGTGGTTCACCGAGTGGGACCTGACACCTGCCTCTGACGACCAGTTGGCGCACCTGCTCGCCGTGCTGATCCAGGGGCAGACCGAAGCCGCGGGATCGCACGGCGAGGGCAACGTCCGCACACCTTTCTCCCGTGAGAGCCTGCTGCGGCTCCTGCCCGAGGCCGGCTGGACGGACGACGGCAGCGAGCCGGTCAATACCGAAGAACTTCAGGACGGCGACTGGGAAATCGCAGCCTGCCTCGACCTGGTGGGAAGCGACGGGTGTCTGGCCACGCTGCCCGAGCCGGTACGACAGCTCGTCCTGAGTCAGACCGACGTTCTCCGAGCCATTGCCAAGCCGCACGGCAACCGCGCACTCGCCGCGTACTCGGTCACCGCGCACTGACACACGACCCAGCCGCTGGCCCGGGCTGCTCGCGATCCTGGGATGCACCTCTGTCCACCCCGCGCCCGCCCGGCCCGCCGGGGCTCGCCCACAGGGGGCGCGCAGGACCGCAAGCCCCCTAGACCCGCTGGCCGAGAGCGCGGTGTTCGCCGTGTGCGCTCTCGGCGACGTCGCCGGGCCCAACCGGTGGAGCAGCGCAGCCGTTGAGGACGCCGCCACCGGGCTGGAGGTACTCGCCGGGGCGCCCTCCGGGCTCAGTCCGGAGGCCGCCGAGCTCCTGGAGGTCATCCCGGCCGCCGTCGCCGCACTCTGCGAACGTGTCGAGCGCGGCACGGGTGGAAGCGGGAACCGTTCACACGTGGATGTGTGTCTCCGAGCGCACAGCGATACGTGTCCGGGCGGGTCCCGGCTCGATCCTCAGGGGGGATCTTGACTTCATCGCACCGTAGAAGACTGCGTGCACTGGCCGCTGGCGGCGTAGTGGCCCTGGCCGTCAGCGCCCTGACCGCCGTCCCGAGCAGCGCTGCCCCGCGGCCCGGCATACCCGAATCCGCCACCGTCCAGCCATTGGCCGGCCCGGCGGCGGATTCGGTCTCCGAGGCCGCTCCAGGCGGGGATCGCGAGTACCCGAGCGTCGTCCTGCCCGGCCGGGCCACGGGGCCGGCGCCGCTGGCCGCCGCCAAGCCGCGGCACGACGTCGACGGCGACGGCATCAGCGACATGATCGTCATGGAGTACGACCAGACCACGGCCGTCTACCTGTCGTCGATCAAGACCTGGAGCGAATACACGATCTTCAAGACCGACCCCGACCCCAGCGCCTCGTTCAAGGACCTGCTGCCGGTGGGCGACGTGGGCGGCACCACCAAGGCCGAGCTGCTCTCGCTCTCCTTCGACGGCGTGCTCACGCTCTACGAGGCCGGCCTGACGAGCACGTCGGCGCCGCTGTGGTCGGGCCGCGGCTGGCAGATCTACAACCGCGTCATGGCCACCGGGGATCTGACCGGGGACCGCCACCCCGACCTGCTGGCCCGCGACCATGCCGGCGACCTGTGGCTGTACACCGGCACCGGCACCGTCAGCAAACCCTTCAACGGCCGGGTCAAGGTCGGCTCGGGCTGGGGGATCTACGACCAGCTGGTCGGGGCCGGCGACGTCGACGGCGACGGCCTGGGCGATGTCCTCACCCGCACACTGAGCGGTGAGTTGTGGTTCCACAAGGGGGCCGGCAGCGCCACCGCCCCACTCAAGGCCCGCGTCAAGGTCAGCGACGGCTGGAACACCTACAACGTGATCACCGGCTCGGATGACGGCGACGGCGACGGCCTGAGCGACCTGCTCGCCCGCGACCGCGACGGCGTGGAGTACTGGTTCAAGTCGGTCGGCGGCGGCAAGTTCGCCGGACCCGCGTACTTCGGCAGTGGCTATGAGCTGAACAAGTTCATCGTCGGCGCGGGCACCACGCCGCTCTACGGCAAGGCGCAGAACCTCGGCACCGAAGCGGACAACGACCTCGCCAAGTACAGCGCCCTGGCCAACGGCGACTACCGGACGCCGCCGGTCTGGGCCGGCAAGGAGACGCCCGGCTCCCGCAACGCGTACGCCACCGGGCTCAACAGCCGCAACCACGCGACCTACGTGCAGAACATCGGCAGCGACCTGTACATCCAGGGCGAGCGGGTGAGCACGACGTGGAACTACACCGTGACGGTCGGCCCCGGCGACCTCACCGGCGACGGCAAGGGCGACCTCCTCAGCCGCGACTCCGGCGGCACCCTGTGGCTCCACCCCGGCGACGGTGCACTGGTCACCAAGTTCGGCGCGCGCATCAAGGTGAGCACCGGCTGGAACGGCTACGACGCGCTCGTCGGCGCGGGCGACTACTCCGGCGACGGACGGCCCGACCTGCTCGCTCGGGACACCTCCGGCCGCCTGTTCCTCTTCAAGGGGACGGGCACGGCCGCCGCGCCGTTCGCCGCCCGGGAGCAGGTGGGCAGCGGCTTCGACCAGTACGACAAGCTGTTCGTCCCGGGTGACATCGACGGCGACAGCAAGGGTGACCTGCTCTGCCGGCTCCCGAACGGCGTCGTGTACCGATACTCATCGACGGGCAAGACCGGCACCGCGACGTTCGCCGCCCGGGTGAAGTTCGGCACCGGTTGGGACCTCTATAAGAACATCGTCTGAAATTCTGCGGCCCGGCCGCTCGATCGCGCGGCAGCGACGGCACGGGCCCGTCTACCGGCATCAAGTCCGGCTGGAACGGGCCCGTATCGGGCTGCTGGAGACCCTTGATGCCCGCCTGGCCCAGGCCCACGGCGGGGAACCGGGCCACCTGGGCTTCCTCCAGGTCCTGTGTCAGGACGAGAGAACCCGCCGAGAGATCGTCACCTTGCAACGGCGGCTGAGCCGGACGAAGTTCGAGCAGCAGGGCGCCCGCGCGTCACGCACACCGGCCAGCACCACCGTTCCGGCCGGCAGGCTCAAGGAGAAGGCGACGGTCTCACGCCCGGCCCGGTCGGCCCACAGCCGGGACGTGGACGCGGGTCGCGCGGTCCGCGGCGTGGTCAGGGCGTTCAGGGTCGCGTCCACGAGACGGCCCACCAGGGCCGTTCCGGTGGCCTGCTTCCAAGGGGTGTCGGCCGTCAGACGGTTCAGGCGCAGGGCGACGGTGTGTGCGCTCGCTCCGTCCCAGTGCTCAGGCTCAGGCCTGTGACCGCGGCCGGCTGCACTGAGCGCAGGAACTCCCGTGTGAGGATCCCGTTGAGGGCCCGTGGCACCCCAAGCGCTTCCCTGAGCGGGGCCAGGCGCTCGATGGCAACGGTTTCCGGGACGAAGTCGGACCCTATCGGGTCGGCCGCCGGTGCCTGAGTCAGCATGCCGCGGTGGCGCGCCTCCCGGATGAGGTCGTCCGGGACGTGTGGAAGACGTGGACGCTGTGACGGCCGCTTCCTGTCTCCCCCTCCCCGGGGAGGGGGAGACAGGGCGTGGTTAGAGTGCGGGGCGGACCGTTCAGGTCCGTTCGCGCTCTGGGGGGTTTTCGCGTGTCCGAGTACCGTCTCGTCTTCTCCGCCGCACTGGTCACGGCTGGCTACCTGCTGCTCTCCGCCTGCGGAGGCACCCCCGCACCCGGCGACGCCGGCCACCCGACGGACGGCACGCGCACCTCCGCCGCGCCCGCCCCCTCGAAGCCGGCGCCCACCGCTGCGTTGCCGACGCCGAGGGCGGCGGGCGAGGTACCGGATACCGCGCGACTGGTGGATCTGGCTCTGCAGCCGGGCGAGACCGCCGGGGTCCGGGAGGACGGGAGCAGCACCCGCAGCCTGGACGAGGTCGAGGTGAGGCCGCTGTCCCCGACCGAACTGTCGGCCCCATGTACCGCCATGTGGGGTCTGCTCGGCCAGCGGGGCGCCCACGCCGCCGTCTCCCAGACCTTCGACACCGAGGAGGCGGGGAGTCCGACGGTCAACTTCCTGTCGTCCTACGCGGGGACCGATGCCGTGACGGTCTTCGGCCGGCTGCGCACGGCACTCGCGGGCTGTCCATCGGTGGAGGAGGACGGCCGCACGGTGACGATTCGGTACGAAGACCTCGACACGGTGGGTTTCCCTGAGGACACCCTGCGCATCCGGATGACCATGACCGATGCGGGCTCCACCAGCCCCGCCGAGGTCATCGACCGCATCGTGGCCCGGGTCGGCGTGTGCGTCACCGACCTCTCGGCGACGGGGGCGGAACCTTACCTGGGTGTCTCCGAGACGCCCGTCCTGCGCCAGGTCGACCGTCTTCGGGCCGCTCAGGGACTCTGAACCCGGTGTACGGCCCAGCGGTCGGTGCCTTCCGTCTTGATGCCGCGTTCGCGGTGACGGCCTGGTGGACCCCGGCCGTCATCCGCCGTCATCCAGTCCCGTCTGCGGCAGGGACACCCCGAGATCGACACGGCACGCTACGGCACGCTGCAGACCGGCGGGCCATCCGCGGCCAGTCCGCGCCCTGCATCAGCACGGCCAGGACATTGCCGCCGAAGTGACCGCGGCCGGCCGGCCACGTCGGCCCGTGAGGGATCGGCGGACCGTGCGTGACCGGTCCGCGCCGAACCACCGAAAACCGTGACGCCCCTTGCCCGCGCCCCGGACCTGTACGGGCCCGGTCAGACGCCGACAGGCCACACCTCGCCAAGGCGTTCCTCCAGCTCGCGCACGAACCCCCGGAGCCTGGCCGTACCCCCGTACATGTCCCCGGCCCCCACGTGGCCCGTCTCAGCGTCGTAGTGCACGTGAGCCTGGCCGTAGCTGCGCCTGGACCGGGACCGGATCCTCAGTTCCGCGGCGAAGCCGTTGACGGAGGCGACCTTGATGTCGCCTCTGCCCGAGGCGACCTCGCGCACGATGGCGGCGAACTCGGCTTCCGGGGCCCGCTCCCGCTCTGGCGCCTCGTCGGTGGCGGGCGGTTGCCCGCCACCGCGCCTGCCGAGCAGAGCGAACGCGCCGACGGCGAGGGCCCCCACAGCGATCGTCTTGGCGACGTTCGTGGCGACTTTCGTGGCGCGCCGCCGGGCGGTCGGGGGGACCTCGCCGTCCTCGGCGGTGTGGGGCTGATCGGGCATGGTGCGGCCGCCTTCCGGTACCGGAGAGCCGTCAGGGTAGCGGCCGCCGGTGCCGGAGCGGAGGCACAGGTGAGAGATCCTCAGGACGGCCGGAGGATCATCGGGAGGTTTGCTGCTTCCGCGCCAGCGACCTCAGCCGCAGCGTGCGAATGGTGCCCAGGGACGGGCCGGTGCGGGGTGGGCTTGGATCTGCCGATCGCTCCAGCCGTACTGCTCCTCGGAGACGACGAGTACGGCACCACACCCGAGCCCTGCTCTGCCTCGCGAGACGACGGGCCGATGTGCTCTTCGCGTGCTCCGCGACGGCACCCTCTACGAACCGAGACCCGCCACGTCAGCCCGATCGCCAAGGGCGTGCCTCGCCCGAGCCCACACCTGCTCGAACTCTTCAACGAAGAGCTCATCGGCATCCAGTTCGTCCTCCCAGCCGTCAAAGACCCTGCCGTCCGCCAGAACTCCGTACTGCTGCTCATACCGGCTCATCGCCGCCCGATCGCAGTGATCCCGCAGATGTAGCACCTCCTTCAGGGACGCGGCCGTCACCGGTCGCGAGTCCACCCCCCGAATCTCAACCTGCCGGACCGCCCAGCCCTCACCATCCGCCTCGAAGTACTGCCACAGATCCTCATCCTCGTCATAGGCACGGAACCAGATCTTCATGGCGCCATCCTCGCCCCACCGCCTTGACCAAACCCATAGGGGCCCCGGAGCGGTGTGCGCCCCAGTCCCCCGACGACCAGGAACGCCACCGGTTCCGCTCCCTGGCTCCGGACCCTGGACGCGGGGGGACTTCTTGTTGTGAACTGGGGCGCCGGACGACGAGTCCACCGATGCGGCACAGAAACGGTGGTTGTCGGGCGCGGTCCAATCGGCGCCGTATCGGTACGACGCGTCCGGGGACAGCGGGAGCCACTTCGCCGGATCCTGATCGACCTTGCTCCTGCTCGACCTGGCCGTCACCGCCACTGGGAGAGCCGCCTGACCCTGGTGGTGCGCGTACGCCTCACCCATCGCGCCGCGCGCCGCGCTGCCGTCCGTGCGGAAGTGCCGGAGCCCCTGTGGCCGGACGCGCGGAGAGCCGGTCCTGAAGGGCCGGCCTCCTGCTTCGTGCTCAGATGGTGCGACGGTTGCCCTGGTCGTCGCAGGGCAGTTCGGTGGCCGGATGGTTGGCGGTGAAGTCGCGGGTGGCCTGCCGTTCGGCTTCGGTGATCGCGGTCGGTTCGACGTTGATGATGCCGCCGAAGGGCCGGTCGACGTCCTTGATGATGCACAGGGTCGTGGTCAGCAGTGCGGTGATCACCACCAGGGTGATCACCTGGCCGCGGTTGTTCCTGCGGGGCAGGCAGATACCGAGGCCGATGACGGTGATGGTCAAGGTGGCGAGCAGGAACCAGAGGATGGCGCTGGGGATGCTGGCGGTGGCCTGGGTCAGGCGTTCCTCTCGTTCGTCGGAGCGCTTGTTGTCGGCGGCGATCAGCATGCCGAAGACGGGCTGTCCCTGTAGGTCGCGGAAGGCCTGCCGGAAGTCGGTCGACCAGACGCTGGGGGCGGGCGAGCCGTCTCCTTCGGCCATGGCGGGCCACTCCTGGGTGCGGACCGCGCGGGCGTAGCAGGCGGCGTCGGCCTGGATGCGTGCCCGCTGGGCCGCGGGCGCGTACTCGGCGGTCTCGACGAGCTGGTCGAGTGCGCGGGCTTCGCCGCGGGAGGCGACCTCGGCCTTGCCGTAGGAGCCGTTGGCCGTGACCAGGACGAACGCGAGGAGCAGGACGGTGAGGGTCAGCAGGGGCCCGACGAGGTCCTTGACGGCCATGCCGGTGTCGTCGTCCTCGTTGAGCAGCCGCGGCCGCAGGAATCGGTTCGCAGCCAGACCGGCGAGCAGGGCGGCGGCGGCGACGGCGATGACGAGCAGCACGAACAGGCACCTTTCAGCAGGGCCAGGGGCCTCGGGCGACCCCGGCGTGCGCGCTGAGCACGTCGTCACCAGCAGCGCCTCGGAACGAGGGAATCGTTCATTCGCCTTCTCACGGGGGAGGCTCGTTGGGCTGTGCGGCGGACGGTGCCCGCGCCACAGCATGGTCGGGTACCGCTCGCCCGTGGCGGAGAGGACGTTCCCGCAGGTCGCACGGCGACTCCCGCACCCGCTATCCCGGGAACCGCACCCGGGGCCGGGCGACCGGCCCGGGCCTGGGGTCATGCGGACACAGGTGACCGCGGGGACCGCCACGGCGCCGAGCAGCAGCGCCCACATGACCGGGCCGCGCAGCCCGGCCCATGGGCCGCCGTAGTGGTGGACGGTCCAGCCCGTGCGGTCAGCGCGTGGAGGGTCGCTTCCACAACCAGCAACACCATCGGGGAGTGCGTGGCCGCGTGCGCCTTCCGATGCTCCAGCGCGCGGGCCCGGTCGCCGAGGTCGAGGTCGAGGTCGCGGGGGACGTCCAGCCGTCGGTCGGCGACGGCCGCCCGCGGGTGCGCGGCGGCCGACAACCACGACCGTGCCGGGCCGCCAGGCGCGCCTGATTCAGCGGTTGCTGACTACTCGCTGGAATCCGGCCTGCGGCAGGAGGCGCACGCCGCGACCCCGACCTTGCATCAGACGCTCCGGCAGGGATCATGTGTCATATTTCGGACACATCTCCCGACGGAAGGCATGTCATGAAGTTCGCGGTCATGGGCGGTACCGGGCTGATCGGGTCGCAGGTCGTCACGAACCTGAACGCCGCTGGGCACGAGGCGGTGCCGCACTCGCAGTCCACCGGAGTCGACGTCATCAGCGGCCAGGGACTGGACGACGCGGTGGCGGGAGCCGACGTCATCGTCAACCTGACGAACTCCCCGACCTTCGACGAAGCCTCCCTCTCCTTCTTCCGGACCTCCATGGACAACCTGCTGGCCGCGGGCGAGAAGGCCGACGTGCGCCACTTCGTCATTCTCTCGATCGTCGGCGTGGACCAGGTGCCGGAGCTGGACTACTACCGGGCCAAGGCGCTCCAGGAGGACATCCTCACGGCCGGATCGATCCCCTACTCGATCGTGCGCGCGACACAGTTCATGGAGTTCGTCGACGCGATCCTGTCCTGGACCACCGACGGCGACACCGTCCGGCTGCCCGCCACGCCGATCCAGCCGATCGCCTCCAGGGACGTGGCTGCCTCGGTCGCAGAAGTCGCTGCGGGCGCCCCGCTGGGGGGCATTCGCAGCATCGCCGGACCCGAGGTCTTCTCCCTGGACGAGTTGGGCCGGTTCACCCTGTCCCACAAGTCCGACGGCCGCACCGTCGTCACCGACCCCACCGCCGGCATGTTCGCCGTCGTCAAGGGAGACGTCCTCACCGACAAGGCCGCCCACCTCGCCCCCACCCGCTACGCCGACTGGCTCGCCTGAACCTTCCCCGAACTACGGGCGAGCACCTGTTCCGGGTGGGCTACCTGAACGGTTCCGCCGCTGGTCGCCGGACGGGACCCGGGACGGCTCCTGACCCACCTCGACAAGGGCTACTCGTCCCGCAAGATCCGCACCTACCTACGGAAACGCGGCACCGCCTGCACCATCCAACGGCTCGGCATCGTAACGGCGCGGCCCTGACGTCGAGGACCGCGCCGCTTGATCGCTTCCTGGACCCGGTGACCGGTCGGTTGGAGGCCCTCAGCTCTGCTTGATCGCGGAGATGTCGAATTCCAGAACGACCTTGTCGCCGACCAGGACGCCGCCGCCTTCCAGGGCTGCGTTCCAGGTGATGCCGAACTCCTTGCGGGAGACGGTCACCGAGCCTTCCAGGCCGACCCGCAGGTTGCCGTAGGGGTCGACGGCGTTGCCGGTGTACTCGAAGTCGATGGTGACCGGCTTGGTGGTGTCCTTGATCGTGAGGTCGCCGGTGACCCGGTAGTCGGTGTCGGACTTCACCTCGACCTTGGTGGTGCGGAAGGCGATTTCGGGGAAGTTCGGCGCGTCCAGGAAGTCGTTGGTGCGCAGGTGCTGGTCGCGCTGCTCGACGCCGGTATCGATGCTCTCGGTCTTGATCATCACCTCGCCGGTGGACTTGGCCGGGTCGCCGCCGTCCAGGTGCGCGGCGCCTTCGAACTGGTGGAAGGCACCGCGCACCTTCGTGACCATGGCGTGGCGTGCGACGAACCCGATGCGGGTGTGTGCCGGGTCGAGGACGTAGTCCCCCGTGAGCTCGGGGAGCGGGACGGTCATGAGCAGCTACCTCCGTAGGATCACGACCCGACGACGGCCCGCCCGGATCGCTCCCGATTCACGCTAAGGGGCCAGGCGCTCCCGACCTCGCCGAACGCGCGCAGTTGCAGCGGATTGCACCCTGACCGATGGCCCTGGATCGCAGCCTCGCCGCGACCGGCCTCGTTCTCGGTCCACGAGCGATGCCTGTTCGAAAACTGCATTCGAAGGGGAGCCCGCTAGCCTTGCCGACTGACCTCCAGCGTCGGATTGGGATCGAACCTGTTCGTGTTTTCCCAGTTCACCGGATGCGCGGGGGGCCCGATCCTGTGCTTGGAGATCGTCTTGCTTGGTCTGCCGTGCCGTCCGACAAATGCCTTGTGTTTGTCGTGGCGGGCAGAGATACATGCCGCGGCCTGGCCCGAACCATGGCTCCGGACGTTCTTCGGGAGTTATAGGTGGCCTGCGCAGCCGTACCGGACCGGGGTAGAAGGCAGAGCTGTTGGGGCCAGCCATGTCTTCGCCGATGAGGTAGCGGTAGAGCCGTTCGGCGAAGCTCATGTCGTTCCTCGCCCAGCCGCCCCCGCCGTCGTCGATCAGGAGCCACGGGGCGCTGCCGTCCGCCTCGACGAGGAAGAGGGATTCGCCCCGGTCCGTACTCGCGATCGGCCACAGCCCGTCGCGGGTGCCGAAGCTCAATTCTGCGCGCCCACGCAGCAGGCGCGGGCCTCGTCCGGATCGAGGCCCTCCCAGGGCACCTCAGAGCAGGCGCGGGCCGTTTCTCGTATCCATTGCCCAAGGTTCCATCCGCTGGAGCTTCCGTCCCTCGTGCCCCGTTAGCCTCCGGGCCCTGACCGGTGGTGCCATCCCGCCCCCCTGCTGGTTGGAAGTAGTCGCTTCCAACCAGCGCAACGAGCAAACCGGCAAACCCATGCGGTCAGAGCACTAGCCGACGGTGTCGTCGCAGACGGGCTTCGGTGGGGCCTTCCCGATCACGCTCCGCCAGTAGTCGGCCTCCCCGGCCGCACCGCGGTGTGCGGGCTGGATCAGGGTTGCGAACGTCGTCGTCCCCGGCCTGGCCTCCAGGTCGCCGGGGCCGATGGCGACCACGTAACGCTCCCCCGGCTTCATCATCACCTCTCGGTTGGAGGTGCCTACCTTGAAGGAGCCGGGTGTCCCGCCGGGTTCCACCCGCTGGGACACCCCGATGCTCGGGGCGAACTTCCCCTTCATCGTCTCCACGATCCGTACCGGCGTCGTGACGAGGTCGGGGTTCTCGGCGCCGACGGCCTGCGGATCGTGCGCGGCCCCGCCGACGGCCTCCACCACGGCGATGCCCTGGGCGCTGGTCGCAACCTCAACATCCGTGCCGCCGGACGGGGTCCCGCACAGGCTCTCCGTGTGCGAGGTGCCGCTGCTCTCCCAGACGTACCAAGCGCCGCCCAGGAGCACGGCGGCCGCGGTCCCGGCCAGTGCCCACGTCCTCACGTTCATGATCCGTCCTGCTGCTGTTGCGGCGAAGGGGGCCTGGGAGATCTCCTCACTGTCGGAGACCCGTGTGTAACCAACGTCCGGCAGATTCCTACCTAGCCAAGGGCTGTCCCGCAATCCCCGGCGGGCGCGCGGCGGACTACGGGAGAGCCCTTAGCGGGGGGCCGGTACCGGGTTGCGCGCTCGACAAAGGTCGCCTCACGGTGTTGCGGCGGACGCGCCGACTCGCGCAGCGCGGCGCCCGGATCGGTCGGCTACGGGGCGTGCGGTCGGTCAGCGGTGGTGATCCGGCGTCGACGACCTCGCCCCGGTCGGCCCCGCCCGACGGTCCGGCGCACCGACCGCACTGGACCAGCCCTTAGGGTTTACCCATGAGCTTGACAGCAGGTCACGAGGGAGGAGCCCTGCCCGGTCCGATGGCATCGGCGCAGGGTTGGCAGGCGCCGAGCGCGGTCGAGCGGGGGCTGTACGAGGCGAAGGCGCGCGGCGACTGGCCCGCGTACTACGACCTCGTCGCACGGGCCGACCTGTACATGATGCAGTCGCGGGCGTACGTCGACGCGAACGCGGGCAACACCCGCTTCCACCCCTACTGGAACCCTCAGACCCAGAGCATATGCCTGGCCGTCTACACCGGCGGCATGCTCCCGCCGCCCGTCGCCGACCCGGTCTACAACTGCTACGACCTGGGCTGGTTCGCGGAAGTGTGGAACCAGAACGACCCGCCCTACCTCGTCGTCAACCCCGGCAGCCCCTGCGAGGGCGTCCTGCCGGCCGGGCCGGAGGGCCGCGCCCTGTGGCAGCGTCACTCCGCCCCGGTCGAACGGCCGGGGCTGGCCCGAGACGTCGTCCACACCCTGGAGGTGGGCGGCCCCCGCAGCGGCTCCGTCGCCTTCGGTCTCGCGGCCGGAGCGCACATCAACGTGCACAACGGGCGCTACTGGAACTCGATGGCCTACCACGGCTGCGGCTACCGCGACGAAAAGCGCACTCTGGAACGCTGGTGGGGCGTCACCACCCGCGGAGACTGGCAGGACACGCAGGAACAGCTGCTGCAAGCCGGGATGGTCAGCCAGGTCTGGGAGTCCGTCCTGCAACTTCGCCGCGCCATGGCCCTGGACTTCGCGGGCCCCGTCGACGTCGAACACTGGCGCCAGGCCGCGGAAAACGTGGTGCGTCGGCGCGCCGAGGCCGCCGCCGCACCCCGCCTGACCGCGGACGGCGTCACCCCGGGCCGCACCGTCACCACCGCTGAGTTGGAGGGCCAGGTGACCGGCCGTCAGCGGCTGATCGGCCGCATCGCCCGCTACGAGGCGCGGTTCCGCGCCGACGGCCTGCTGCCCGAGGGCGGCTTCGTCCGGAGCGTCGAGGCCTGGGACTACGGCCGGGCCTCCGGCATGGCGCGCTGGGGACTCGCCGCGCGCCTGTGCTCCCTACAGGAGGCGGAGGCGGCCGTGGTCCGGGCTGGCCGTCTCGCCCAGCTCAACTACCGCTCGTGGGAGGACTTCTCGGCCGCCTACATCCTGGGCCGCTGCCTCCACTTCGACGAGGAGGAGTTCGGCGAGTGGTACGAGACGGTCCTCGCGACCCACCGTGTCCTGACCACGGACCCGGCCAGCCCGTGGCGCACGCTTGACTGGACCTGAGGATCAGGCTTCAGCACCGCAGTTCGGCGCCGGCGGATGCCTCGTCACGCCTCTGCCGTCGACGCCCGCCTCGCGGGCGACCGTGACCGGTTGCGGTGATCGACCACGGCGGCGTACGGATCACGCAGTGCGGGGGTGGGGGTGGCCCACGGTCTTGCCCGTGCCGTCGACCGGGAGAGCACGTGGCGGTCTCCGTGGAATGGCTGGAGGAAACTGCTGGGCGAGCCGGCCTGTCGGGGGCTGGGCACCCGCAGGGCGCTGGGGGCGGTCGAAGTACGCGGCGCGACCGGCCTGATCCTGCCTCCGCTGGCCTTGGAGCCGTTCGCGACCGAAGCCGTCTGAGGGCCGTCCCCGGGGTGGGCGCACCGCCTGACGGCCCGTGAGGGGCGTCGCAGGGGCGGGACCCGGCGGGTCCGGCCCCTGCGGGCCGTGTGTGGGGCGTCTGTGGGACGTCAGTTCTTGACGGGCTCCATGCAGAGGACGAACTTGTCCGTCTCGAGCTGCTGCGCGAGGGCTGCGTCGGCTACGCCGTTGCGCTTGTCGAGGTCGAAGGTGTTGTCGACGACCTTGACGACCTTGCAGAGGTCGGCCACCTTCTCGGTGCAGCCCTTGCTTTCGACCTTGGGTGCGTTCTCCGGGCCGGTGACGACGACGCAGTCGCCGGCCTCCGCGTGCACCGGGGCCTCGCCCGGGTCAGGAGCGGCGGGCTGCTCGGGGGGGGTGTCTCTATGTCCTTCGTCAAGGACGTGGTGCCGGGTATGCGGGCGTTTGGGGTGGTCATGCGGCGAGGGTGATGGTGGGGGTTCT
>NZ_JBIVTH010000042.1:0-25329 GCF_044756625.1 Streptomyces sp. NPDC091682
GGTCCACGCAGTTGTACGCGACGTTGAGCTTGCCGTCCGCGAACCACTTCGCGAAGGGCGGGTTCGTCCAGTCGAGCGTCTCGGTCGGCTCGGTGGCCCAGGTCAGCCGCCGGGCCTGCTCGGCCCAGAAGCCCAGCCGGTCCGCGTCGGCCTGTGCATACGCAGCCTCGGTCACATTGGCGGCGGCGGCCAGATCGGCGGGCGGTGCGAACCGCCGCTCCTCCTTGAGCAGATTGGCCAAGCTCTCATTGCTCACGACATCTCCCTTTCCCAGGGTGTCCGTTGTGTCCCCGGGCATAGCTCATCAGTCAGCGGCCCAGGTGACAAGGGGTAGCCGAGAATTGGTTTAGACCTATATCACGATCTGGTCCGCGCGAGAACGGAGTGCGAATGGCCCCTTCCCGCTGCAGGGAGCGGCAAGGGGCCAAACGATTGCACGATTACGGGAGGGTATCGGTTCAGGCGTGCTGGCCCACGCTGTCGAAGACCCGACAGTCGAAGAAGTCCTCGCCCTCGGACAGCAGATACGCCTGAGCCTCGCCCACGTGGAAGTACATCCCGTGCAGTTCCAGGGTGCCTTCGGCGAGTCGCCTGGCCACCGATTCATGGGCCCGCAGGTGCTCCAGTTGCTGGACCACATTGGTCAGGCACAGCTGCTCCACCGCGTCCGCCGGGAGCCGGCCCGAGATCCGGGCCCATGCGTGGTGGCGGCTGGCCATCCGCTCCAGGCTGGGCAGCCCGTGCTTCAGCCAGCGGCGCAGCGGGGTCATCGGGGCGCCGGGCGCGGAGGAGAGCAGGGCCTGCATGGCGCCGCAGCCCGAGTGCCCGCACACCGTGATGCTGTCGACCTGCAGCACGTCCACGGCGTACTCGATGGCCGCGGCGACGGAGTCGTCGGTGGACTCCGCGCCGGGTAGCGGGACCAGATTGCCGACGTTGCGGACCGTGAACAGGTCACCCGGTCCGCTGGCCGTGATCATGCTGGTCACCAGGCGGGAGTCTGCGCAGGTGAGGAAGAGCTGGGAGGGCCGCTGCCCCTCGCGGGCCAGCCGGGCCAGCTCGTCCCGCACGTGAGGTGCGGTGTCGCGCTGGAAGGCGCTGATCCCATTGGCCAGTTGGCCCGCGCCGCGCCGCCGGGGGGAGGGAGAGCCGGACGGTTCGGTGGCGGCCCCCGTTTCCGCCTCGGCGGCCGCCGCGGCTGCCTCGGCCGCGGCTGCGGCAGTGATCGTACGGGTACCCGCGGGGCGGTGGTCGCAGTGGTTCTGCCACGGAGTCCAGGGGCGGCAGCACTGGTGCACGCCGCGCTGCGACGTGCGGCGGGAGCGGTCCGCGTGGTGGCTCCCGTCGTCAGGCGCGTCGTCGGATGCGACTCCGAGCACGGCTCCGGGCGCGGCCTCGGGCAGTCGCGCCGACGCTCCGGCGCGGCCGGTGACCTCCAGCGAGCCTCCGTGCGCCAGGTGGGAATCCTGCCAGTCGTGCAGCGTCTCGTAGGCCGCGTGGTCCATGAACGAGCCGTCCAGCTCGATCACGGCGTGTCCGTCGTGCGGAATCTGGTTCAGCACCCGGCTCAGCCGGGGCACCGCGAGGAAGGTCAACTGTCCACGGGCCTCCACCCGGTGGGCCCCGCCGTCCAGTCGCTCCACGGTGATCCGGGTCCGGGTGAGCCGGTACAGGGCCAGCGCGACGGCCACGGCGATACCGATGGCCACGCCCTCCAGGACCCCGCCGAGCACCACGGCGACGATGGTCGTGCCGTAGACCAGGACCTCCCGGTGCCGGGTGACGCTGCGCAGGTGCGTGATGTTGACCATCTGTACGCCGACCGCCATCACGAGGGCGGCCAGTGCGGCGAGCGGGATCAGGTCGAGGACCGGGACCAGCAGTCCGGCCGCGAGCAGCACCCAGAATCCGTGCAGCATGGACGACTTTCGGCTGACTGCACCGGACTTGACGTTCGCCACACTGCGGACGGCCACACCCGTGATGGGCAGCCCGCCCAGCGCGCCGGAGACGATGTTCGCCGCGCCCTGGCCTCGCAGTTCCCGGTCGAGATCGGCGCGCGGCGGGCGGTTGCCCGTACGGCGCTCGGAGGCGATCAGCTTGTCGGTCGCGACGGAGGAGAGCAGCGATTCCACGCTGCCGACCAGGGTGATGGTCAGTACCGCGGCGATGAGACCGAGGACCGGCCCTTCGGGCAGTTCGGGCAGGGCGTGGCTGCGCCAGGACGGCAGGTCCACCCGCGGCAGGCTGAGCCCGGCCAGCGCGGCGAAGGCCGTGGCCGTGGCGACGGCGGCGAGCGCCGCGGGCACCTTGCGCAGGGCGCGGCCCACCCGACCGGGCAGCCGTGGCCAGCCAAGCAGGACGAGCAGGGTCAGCGCGCTGATGCCCAGCGCGACCGGATGCAGATCGGCCAACTGGCCGGGCAGGCCCACGACGTTGGCCACGGCGTTGCTCTGTGGTGTGCCGCCGAGCACGATGTGCAGCTGGGCCAGCGCGATGGTCACGCCGATGCCCGCGAGCATGCCGTGCACGATGGCCGGGCTGACCATGAGCGCCGACCGGGCGGTGCGCAGCGCGGCGAGGCCGAGTTGGCAGAGGCCGGCGAGCACGGTGATGGCACAGGTGGTGCGCCATCCGTAGCGCTGGATCAACTCGGCGGTGACCACGGTAAGTCCGGCGGCGGGCCCGCTCACCTGGAGTGGAGCGCCACCCAGCCGCCCGGCGACGATCCCGCCGACCGCCGCGGCGACCAGCCCCGCCTGGAGCGGGGCACCGGTGGCCAGGGCGATGCCGAGCGAGAGTGGCAGGGCGATCAGGAAGACGGCGATGGAGGCGGAGAGATCCGCGGGAAGGTCCTTGCGGATCTGTTGGGCGGAGCTCGTGGGGGAGGTGGCTGTCATGGGTTCCCGTCTCCTCTGGGGAGGGATGAAGCGGCGGGATTCTCAACGCTCGGTAAATGAATGGTAATGGAGAGTAAAGGTGAGCGGTGAATAATACGGGCAAATGGCGTACGAATTAGCACTCAAGGGTGATTAAGCATTTTGTCCGGCTTGTCATACCTTCTCTCGAGCGGACCGCATGGGACGTTGCGGCGCGGAAGTCCTGCGATGGAACTGCGAGGGAGAGGTGGGCGGATGATCGCCGCCACGAAGAAGATCGCCGGCGGCCTGGTCGCCACGGCGCTGGTCCTGGGGGTCGCCGGGTGCAGCACCTCTGAACCCGCCAAGTCCCCGGCTCCCGGGGCCCCGAACGCGCTGAAGGGGGCCGCCGCCCCGGAGGCTCCGGGTAGCGTCAACCGGCCCATCGGCGACGGGTCGACCGCGTACACCGGCATGCAGCCGAACGTGCAGAAGCCGCAAAAGCTGGGGCCCGGCGAAAAGCCGCCGCAGTTCGTGGTGTTCTCGTGGGACGGGGCCGGCGAGGACAGTCAGAAGCTCTTCTCGCACTTCCGCGAGGTCGGCAAGAAGTACAACGCCCGCATGACGTACTTCCTCAGCGGCGTCTACATGCTCCCTGAGGAGAAACGTTCCCTCTATACGGCGCCCCAGCATGAGTCCGGCCGCTCCGACATCGGCTTCGGCGACCTCCAGGGCATCAAGGACACCGCCACCCAGGTCCGCGCGGCGTGGCTGGAGGGCAATGAGATCGGCACCCACTTCAACGGGCACTTCTGCGGCCCCGACGGCGGCGTCGGCACCTGGTCCGTGGAGGAGTGGAAGAGCGAGATCAACCAGGCCAAGTCCTTCGTCAAGAACTGGAAGACCAACTCCGGCCTGAAGGACCAGGAGGCGCTCCCCTTCAACTACGACAAGGAGCTCATCGGCGCCCGCACGCCCTGCCTCGAAGGTCAGAAGAACTTCATGCTGGCGGCGAAGGACATGGGCTTCCGCTATGACTCCAGCGGCATCAGCAAGCAGATCTGGCCCAAGAAGACCGACGGGCTCTGGGACATCCCGCTCCAGCTGGTGCCCATGCCGGGGCGTGCCTTCGACACCCTGAGCATGGACTACAACTACATGGTCAACCAGTCCGGGACGACCTCGCAGGGTGACCCCTCCCAGCACGCGTACTGGGGTGACCAGATGCGCGACGGCTTGCGGGAGGCCTTCGACCGCGCCTACCAGGGCAACCGCGCACCGCTGATCATCGGAAATCACTTCGAGTCCTGGAACGGCGGCACCTACATGCGCGCCGTCGAGGAGTCCATCAAGACCATGTGCACCCAGAAGGAGGTCCGCTGCGTTCCGTTCCGGGAGCTGGCGGACTGGCTGGACGCGCAGGACCCGAAGGCCCTGGAGTGGATGCGCACCCTCGACGTCGGGGAGGCGCCGAAGGAGGGCTGGGGGAAGTTCCTGACCGCGGGGCCGCCGGCGGCGCCGGCCGCCCCCGCGGGCGTCAAGCAGGCTGAGGAGCCGGCCGCGGGGAGTGCGGACGAGGGCTGACGAGCGCCTCGGCCCCCTCGCGCAGGACGAATCCGGGGTCGACCTGGTCCGCCAGGTCGACCCCGGTCTTGGCGTTGCCCCAGCTCTCCGCGTTCTTGAGGTGGAAGCTGACCATCTGCTCCGTGTACCGGGCCCAGTCTCGGTGCGCGTACGAGTCGTCGGCTGCGTCCTGGAGCTCCTGGAGGGCGAGCCGGTTGGAGGCTTCGAGTAGCTCGAAGGGGGCCGGCCGGCCCTTCTCCATCGCCCGCACCCAGTCGGAGTGCCCGACGGTGACCAGCAGGTCCTCGCCCACCTCGTCCTGGAGGAACTCGATGTCCTCGGGTCCCTGCACCTTGTTGCCGATGACCTTGAGCGCGACCCCAAAGTCCCGCGCGTACTCCTTGTACTGGCGGTAGACGGAGACGCCCTTGCGGGTCGGTTCGGCGACCAGGAAGGTCACGTCGAAGCGGGTGAACATGCCCGAGGCGAAGGAGTCCGAGCCGGCCGTCATGTCGACGACCACGTACTCGTCAGGACCGTCGATCAAGTGGTTGAGGCAGAGCTCGACCGCCCCGACCTTGGAGTGGTAGCAAGCCACGCCCAAGTCGGCCTCGGTGAACGGCCCGGTCGCCATGAGGCGTACGGGCTCCCCGTCGAGCAGGAGCGTGCGCGCGCAGGCCTCGTACACCGGGTTGTCCTCGGTGACGCGCAGCAGGCGCGATCCACGGCCGGGCGGGGTGGTTTTGATCATCGAGTCGGCGGACGGGATGCGCGGGTTGGAACCGCGCAGGTACTCCTTGATCAGGGGCAGGTGCGCGCCGAGGGCCGGCAGTTCGTCGGCCTCCTCCTCGGTGAGTCCGAGCGCGGCGCCCAGATGTTGGTTGATGTCGGCGTCCACCGCGACGACGGGGGCTTCATTGGCGGCGAGGTGGCGGATGAAGAGGGAGGACAGGGTCGTCTTGCCGCTGCCGCCCTTTCCCACGAAAGCGATCTTCATGTTCACCAAGCGTAGCGGTTCGATAGCACTGTGTTGTCAAGGTGAGTGAAGAAGACCACTCCAAGGAGGGGTCGGTGCTATGGGTGCCCAGTGCGTAGGCTCCCTACTTATGAGTAGCGCTTCTGACCCGCTGGCCCCTCTGGCCGGACTGCCCGGTGTGGCCGAATCCGTGGATTCCGTACGCAAGGCCGTGGACCGCGTCTACGGGCACCGGGTGATGCGTCGCCGCAGCGGTGAGATCACCTCGGAGGCCGCCCTGCGCGGCGCCCGCGGGAGCGCGGCGCTGTCCGGTGCGGACTGGGCGTTGGAGGAGGTGCGCCGTCGGACCGACTTCGGTTCGGAGCCGGAGGCGCTGACGGTGGGCGCGGCACTGCGGCTCACGGCGGAGGCCGGCCAGTTGCTGAGCATCTGGCGCCAGTCGCCGCTCCGGGTCCTGGCGCGGCTGCACCTGGTGGCGTGCGGGTCGACGGCGGACGGCGATGTCGTGGGCCGTCCCCGGCTGGCGGGCGAGCCGGTGACCGAACCCCTGGTGGAACTCCCGCTCCCGAGCGCTGAGGAGGTGGCCGGCCGCCTCGACGGGCTGTCCCGCCTGATCATCGCGGGCGGTTCCGCCCCGGCCCTGATCACGGCCGCGGTGGTGCACGGCGAACTGCTGGCGCTGCGTCCGTTCGCCTCGTACAACGGGCTGGTCGCGCGGGCGGCCGAGCGGATCGTCCTGATCAACAGCGGCCTGGACCCCAAGGCCATCTGCCCGGCGGAGGTCGGCCACGCGGAGCAGGGGAACGACGCCTACCTGGCCGCCTTCGAGGGCTACGTTTCCGGGACCGCGGAGGGCATGTCCGCCTGGATCGCGCACTGCGGCCGGGCGGTCGAGCTGGGTGTCCGCGAGTCGACGGCGGTCTGCGAAGCCCTGCAGCGGGGTGCGGCCTGAGCCGCCCGTTCTACCGTTCTGCCCGTTCGGCCCCTTGTCTGAGTCGTTCGGACCCCGGACATGGGTTGCGGCGACACCGTCTTGCTTTGGTGTCGCCGCTGGCATTTACGCCCAGTTACCAAGCGTCCTCGATAGTTGCCCATCAGGTCGGGGTCTTTGCCCGTTACCTGGTGCGGCTGGCCCGTAATCGACGGGTCGACGTCGCGTGGGTGCTCGGCGCTCATGCTCCGGTCCGTGGGCCTTACTGCGTTTTAAAGATGATCCTCTCGGATGTTCTTTGGTCTCGCGGGCCGTTGCTTTATTTGTACTCCGCTTCGGAGCCATGCGAAACCCCTAGCTCCACTTTTTACTTTCCGGGACGACCGAGGGCGAACCGGACAGTCTTTATCCGTGCAGGTCAGGACATTCAGGCAGAGCCGGCTGAGGCCAGTGCATGGGCGCGGCGCCGGCTCGCGTACCAGACCAGCCCGGCCGTGGCGGCTGCCGCGCCCACCGCCGCCGCGGCGACCAGGGCGGGCCGGGTCGGCATGGACAGCCCGGGAAGGCGCTGCTTCAGCCGTACGGGCCGGTTGAAAACCAGGACCGGCCACTCGCGCGCCACGGCTTCCCGCCGCAGTGCCCGGTCGGGGTTGACGGCGTGCGGGTGTCCGACGGCTTCGAGCATCGGGACGTCGGTGGCCGAGTCGCTGTAGGCGTAGCAGCGGGTGAGGTCGTACCCCTCGGACTCCGCGAGCTCGCGTACCGCCTCCGCCTTGGTGGGCCCGTAGGCGTAGTACTCGATCTCACCGGTGAAGCAACCGTCCTCACCCACGACCATGCGGGTGGCGACGACCCGGTCCGCGCCGAGCATCTCCCCGATGGGCTCGACGACTTCCGCGCCGGAGGTGGACACGATCACCACGTCGCGGCCCGCGGTGTGGTGGGCCTCGATCAGGGACGCGGCCTCGTCGTAGATGATCGGGTCGATGAGGTCGTGCAGGGTCTCGGCGACGATCTCCCGCACCTGCTGCACGTTCCACCCCTTGCAGAGGGCGGACAGGTACTCCCGCATCCGTTCCATCTGATCGTGGTCGGCACCGCCGGCCAGGAAGATGAACTGGGTGTACGCGGTGCGCAACACGGCTCGCCGGTTGATCAGGCCGCCTTGGTAGAAGGACTTGCTGAACGTCAAGGTGCTCGACTTCGCAATGACCGTCTTGTCCAGGTCGAAGAAGGCTGCGGTGCGAGGCGAGGAGTGCGGCAAGGGCTGATTTTCCACGCCTCGAGCATATGCGCCCACCATTCGGCGTAAGGTGTGGCGCGTGGGTTTGCCTGAGAAGGCTCTCGGGTACACCATGGAAGTCACGGATCGTTCGCGACCGTGCTAACCCGGTCTGGCTCCTCCCCCCCCGAGTCGGACCGTGGGGACGACCCCCGCTCTCCCCCCCGGCGGGGGTCGTCGCATGTCCGGACGCGGTTCGCGTCCCTGCCTTCGGCTCCAAGTGACCATCCTTCGGCCCCTCCTCTTGTGTGGGGCCGACGCGGCGAAGGCCCTCACCACACCAGACTCGTGACGGTGCGTAGTGGTTCCGCCGCGCTCCGGAACTCACCTGAGTGGGTGACCGAGTTATTCACAACCGATGCGTTGTCCACAGTTATCCAACAAGATCCACTTCTTTTTCCTGATCGCTGCACGGTGATTCCAGCCGCGAAGTCCGTGGCGGAAGCATTTGCAGCGAGAAGGGGGCGGAGATCGTGGCCCGATCGAAGTCGTGTGAAACGCGGGAGTCCGTGGTCGGCGGAAGGGGAACGGGGGTCGGGGCGGGCCCCGGAACCGGTTCCGTGGCCGGATCCGCGCCCGGCGGCGGACGGCCGCTGATCATCACCGAGGACCCGCTGCTGCTCGACGATCTGCTGAGGCTGTGTGCCGCGGCGGGTGCCGAGCCGCACGTGCACCACGAGGTTCCCGAGCAGGACGGGGCCGTCGGGGCCCTCGAGGTGGGCGGCGGGGCGCGGAGCGCGGGATGGGAATCCGCGCCGCTCGTGCTGGTGGGTGACGACGCCGCGCGACGGGTGCGCGGGGCACCGCGCAGGGCCGGTGTGTTCCTCGTCGGCCGGGACCTGGACGACCCCCAGGTGTGGCAACGGGCGGTGGAGATCGGCGCCGAGGAGGTGTTGCGGCTCCCCGATGCCGAGAGTCGGCTCGTCGACCGCATCGCCGATGTCGTGGAGGGGGCCGGGCGCCCCGCCCTCGCCGTGGGGGTGATCGGCGGCAGCGGTGGCGCCGGGGCCTCCACCCTCGCCTGCGCGCTCGCCGTGCGGGCCGCCCGCGCCGGAGAACGGACCATCCTCATCGACGGCGACCCGTTGGGGGGTGGCATGGACGTCCTGCTCGGGGGCGAGAGCGCCGAAGGACTGCGCTGGCCGGACTTCGCGGCCTCGCGCGGCCGGGTCGGCGCCGGAGCGCTGGAGGAGTCCCTGCCCGAGCTGCACGACCTGCGCGTGCTCAGCTGGGACCGCGGTGACCGGGTGGTGGTGCCGCCCGCCGCGATCCGGTCCGTGGTGGCTGCCGCACGCCGCCGGGGCGGGGTCGTGGTGGTCGACCTCCCGCGGCGGGTCGACGAAGCCGTGGCCGAGGTGCTGGCCCAGCTCGACCTGGTGCTGATGGTCGTGCCGGGCGAGTTGCGGTCGGTGGCCGCCGCGGGCCGGGTGGCGGCCGGGGTCCGGATGGTGGCCCGGGACGTGCGGGTCGTCGTACGGGGACGCTGCGCGGGCGGCCTCGATCCGGAGTCCGTGGCCGGGCTGTTGGGGGCACCGCTGGCCGGGGAGGTGCCCGTAGAGGTGGGGCTCCCGGGACGGGCGGCCGAGGGCGAACCGCCGGGGACGCAGGGGAAGGGCCCGTTGGCCCGCTTCTGCGACGGCTTCTGGCAGCGGGCGCTCGGCTCCGCCCAGGGGGTGCCGGCATGAGCGCGGTGCTCCTGGACGCGGTGCGCCGGCGGCTCGCCGAGACCGGGGCGGAACCGACCCCGGCACGGGTGGCGGCAGCCCTACGGGCCCAGGGCAGGCTGCTCGGGGACGCCGAAGTGCTCGGTGTGGCCGCCGAGTTACGGTCCGAGCTGGTCGGCGCAGGGCCGCTGGAGGCGCTGCTCGGCGATCCGGAGGTCACCGATGTGCTGGTGGCGGCCCCCGACCGGGTGTGGGTGGACCGCGGTGGTGGCCTGGAGCTGACCGGAGTGACCTTCGCCGACGCCGAGGCCGTGCGCAGGCTCGCCCAGCGGCTGGCCGCCGTCGCGGGGCGGCGCCTCGACGACGCCCGGCCCTGGGTGGACGCCCGGATGCCCGACGGCACCCGGCTGCACGCCGTGCTGCCCCCGGTCTCGGTCGGTTCGGCCTGCCTCTCGCTGCGGGTGGTGCGGCCGCGGGCGTTCACGCTGGAGGAGCTCGTCGCCGCGGGGACACTGCCGCCCGGTGGGCAGCACCTGCTCCGGGACATGGTCGAGGCGCGGCTGTCGTTCCTCGTCTCCGGCGGTACCGGAACGGGCAAGACCACCCTGCTCAGCGCCCTGTTGGGGCTGGTCGGTCCCGGCGAGCGGATCGTGTTGGCCGAGGACTCGGCCGAGCTGCGCCCCGACCATCCGCACGTGGTGCGGCTGGAGACCCGGCCGGCCAACCAGGAGGGGGCGGGGCTGGTCACCCTGGCGGACCTGGTTCGCCAGGCGCTGCGGATGCGGCCCGACCGGCTGGTGGTGGGCGAGGTGCGGGGTGCCGAGGTGGCGGACCTGCTCGCCGCCCTGAACACCGGGCACGAGGGGGGTTGCGGGACGGTCCACGCCAATGCCGCGGCCCGTGTCCCCGCCCGGCTGGAGGCGCTCGGAACGGCCGCCGGGCTCGACCGGGCGGCCCTGCACAGCCAGTTGGCCGCGGCGCTGACCCTGGTGCTGCACTTGGTCCGGGACCGGGAGGGACGGCGCCGACTGGCCGAGGTGCACGTGTTGGAGCGGGACGCCGCAGGACTGGTGGTCACCGTACCGGCGCTGCGCTGGGCCGCCCGGGGCTTCGTGCGGGAGCGGGGCTGGGAACTGCTCCGCCCGCTGTTGCGGGGCGTCCGGTGAGCGCGGGGGCGGGGCTGCCGGTGCCGCTGTTCGCCGGGGTGCTGTGCGCCGGCGCGGCCGCTTGGGGGCTGGCCGGTGGCGACCGGGTGTCCCGGCGGGTCCAGGTGGTCCTCGCTGCGGCCGGTCCGGTGGTTCCGGTCGGTCCGCTGCGTCGGGAGCGGCTGCTGATCGCGGTACGGGTGCGGGCAGCGCGGTGGCGGGAGTGGGTCAGTCTCGCGGCGGGGCTGCTGGTGGCGGTGCTCGGCGGGTCGGTGATCCCGCTGCTGGCGGGGGCGGCGGGGGTGCCGCTGGTGCGCCGGTGGCTGCGGGTACGGGCGCGGGAGCGGGCCCGGGCGGCGCGGGCCGCAGAGGTGGTGGCCCTGTGCGGGGCGGTGGTGGGCGAGCTGCGGGCGGGAGCTCAGCCCGGGCAGGCGCTGACGGCCGCCCTGCGCAGGACGGTCGTCGGCCCCGGCGGGTCGGGTGCGGCGGAGACGGGCGTGCTGGCTGCCGCGGCCTTCGGCGGGGACGTGACCGGTGCGTTGCGCCAGGCGGCGCGGGAGTCCGGGGCGGAAGGGCTGGGCGGGATGGCGGCTTGCTGGCGGGTGTCGGTCGACGGCGGCGCGGGACTGGCCGCCGGACTGGAACGGCTGGAGGGGGCCCTGCGGGCCGAGCGGGACCGGCAGGAGTCGCTGCGGGCCCAGTTGGCGGGGGCGCGGTCGACGGTGTTGGTGCTCGCCCTGCTGCCGCTGGTGGGTCTGCTGATCGGCACCGGTCTGGGCGCGGATCCGTTGCGGGTGCTGCTGCACACGCCGATGGGATGGGGGTGCCTGCTGGCCGGCGGGGTGTTGGAGGCGCTCGGGCTGTTGTGGTGCCGGCGGATCGTCCGAGCGGGGGAGCGCTGATGGGCAGCTTCGTCGTCCACAGGTTGGGGATCGCCGCCTGCTTGGCCGTGGTCTCGCTGTGGTGGGTGTCAGCGGTGATGGCGCGGTTCCGGACGCGGGCGATCGCGCGCAGGGCCGCAGCCCTGTTGGGAGCTGGACCGGGACTTCGAAGGCCGGTGTTCGGCTCCGCGCTGAGGGGTGTGGTGGCCGCGTGGGCCGGGTCCGTCGGGGCGCTGCTGGCGGGCTGGGTGCTCGTGGGCGGGGTGACGGGTGTGGCTGTCGGCGGCCTGGCCGCGTTCGGTGTGCGGCGGTGGCAGGCCAGGGCGCGGCCATCGGTCGGAGCTGATGTGCAGGAGGTGGAGCGTCAGTTGCCTTTCGCCGCAGACCTGTTGGCCGCGTGCCTGGCGGCCGGGGCGGGCCCGGTGGAGGCCGCGGAGGTGGTGGGGGAGTCGCTGGGCGGCCCGGTGGGTGACCAGCTGGCGAGAGCCGGGGCGGAGCTGCGGCTCGGCGGCGAACCGGGCGCCGGGTGGGGGAGGTTGGCGGAGATACCGGGCGCCCGGGCGCTCGCGGAGTGCCTGGAACGGGCCGCGCGGACGGGGGCGCCCGCGGCGGAGCCGGTCTCCCGGCTCGCGTCCGGGCTCAGAGAGGACCGGGCCCGCACGGTGGGAGCGCGGGCGCAGCGGGCGGCGGTTCTCGTCACCGCACCGGTGGGGCTGTGTTTCCTCCCCGCTTTTCTCGCGATCGGAGTCGCTCCGGTGGTGATCGGTATGGCCTCGGGACTTCTCTCGAGCACCTGAAGTCGCATGGGCCACAGACAGCAACAGCGGAAATTCACAGGAGGTTGTCATGAGGATCATCTGGTTTCGTGTACGGACGGCGCTCGGGGCGCACGGGGGCGACAAGGGGATGTCCACGTCGGAATACGCGATGGGAACGATCGCGGCCTGCGCATTCGCGGCCGTCCTCTACAAGGTGGTGACGAGTGAAGTCGTCTCCACGGCCCTTCAGTCGACCATCGGAAAGGCGCTCGATGTGCCGTTCTGAGGGCAAGTCACAGCGCATCCGGGGAAAGTCGGACCGCGGATACGTGACGGCGGAGGCCGCCCTGGTGATTCCGGCACTGGTGCTGTTCGCGGCGCTGCTGGTGTGGGCCCTGATGGCGGCGGCCGCGCAGATCCGGTGTGTGGACGCGGCCCGGGCCGGAGCCCGGGCGGCGGCCAGGTCGGAGCCCGTGGAGGTGGTGGAGGCGGCGGCCCGGGAGGCCGCCCCGCCGGGAGCGCGGGTGGAGCTGGAGCGGACGGGTGACCTCTGGCGGGTCCGGGTGGCGGCGAAGGCGCCCGGGCCGGGCGGGCTGCCGGTACGGCTCGGCGCGCAGGCGGTGGCCCTGGCGGAGGACAGCGTGGGGCCGCCGCCGTGAGCCGGGACCGGGGTTCGGCCACGGTCTGGGCGGCGCTGGTGGCGACGGTGCTGGCTGCGGTGTTCGGCGGGGTGCTGCTGCTCGGCCAGGCCGTCGTGGCTCGCCACCGGGCGGCGGCGGCCGCCGACCTGGCGGCGCTCGCGGCGGCGGCCACCTGGGCCCACGGGCCGGAGACGGCGTGCGCGGCGGCCCTGCGGGTGGCCCGGGCGCAGGGCGCGGCGCTCGGCGCGTGCCTGCTCCGGGGCGAGGTCGCCGAGGTCACCGCCCGGGTCGCGGCGGGCCCGTTCGCGGCGACGATCCGGGCCCGGTCGGGCCCGCCCGGCCCGCCGGGCTGAGGCCCTGGGGACCGGGGAACCGGCGGACCGGGTACGGGGCCGCGTCGGGCCCGTTCAGGCCTGGTCAGGGCTCGGAGGGGGCGGCGGGTGGGGCGGCCGGTGATTCGGAGAGGAGGCGTGTCAGGAGGCGGATGGCGCCGCGCTTGTGCAGGGGTTCGTTGCCGTTGCCGCACTTGGGGGACTGGATGCAGGAAGGGCAGCCGGCTTCGCACTCGCAGGCCGCGATCGCGTCACGGGTCGCCGTCAGCCAGGCACGGGCGGTGCTGAAGGCGCGCTCCGCGAAGCCGGCGCCGCCGGGGTGACCGTCGTAGACGAAGACCGTGGGGAGGAGGGTGTCGGGATGCAGCGGTACGGAGACGCCGCCGATGTCCCAGCGGTCGCAGGTGGCGAACAGCGGGAGCATGCCGATGGAGGCGTGCTCGGCGGCGTGCAGGGCGCCGCCGAGGATCTCCGGGTTGATCCGGGCCTCGTCGAGTTGGTCCTCGGTCACCGTCCACCACACGGCCCGGGTGCGCAGGGTGCGGGGCGGCAGGTCGAGCTTGGCCTCGCCCAGCACCTCGCCGGTGATCAGCTTGCGGCGCAGATAGGAGACGACCTGGTTGGTGACCTCGACGGAGCCGAAGCAGAGCCGGGCCGAGCCCCACGGGATCTCGGTCTCGGTCTCCAAGACGGAGATGGAGGTGGTGTCACGGGCCGTGGTGGAGAAGGGCGGGTCCGCCTGTTCCACGAGGGCCGCCGCATCCTCCAGGTCCAGGTGCTTCACGAGATACGTGCGGCCCTGGTGGAGGTGGACGGCCCCCTCGTGGACGGCGGTGTGGGCCGCCGACTCGTCGACCGTACCCAGCAGCCGGCCGGTCGAGGCCTCGACGATCTGCACCGGGCGGCCGCCGCCACCCCGGATGTCCGTCAGGTCCGAGGCCCGTTCCCGGCGGGTCCAGTGCCAGGCGGTCGCCCGGCGGCGCAGCAGCTTCGCCGCTTCGAGCTGGGGGAGGAGGTCCACGGTCGCCGGGCCGAAGAGTTCCAGGTCCGCCTCGGTCAGCGGGAGCTCCGCCGCCGCCGCGCACAGGTGGGGGGCGAGGACGTACGGGTTGTCGGGGTCCAGGACGGTGGCCTCCACCGGTTGCCGGAACAGCGCCTCCGGATGGTGGACGAGGTAGGTGTCCAGCGGGTCGTCCCGGGCGATCAGCACGGCCAGGGCGCCCTGGCCCGAGCGCCCCGCGCGGCCCGCCTGCTGCCACAGGGAGGCCCTCGTACCCGGGTAGCCGGTGATCAGGACGGCGTCCAGGCCGGAGACGTCCACACCCAGCTCCAGGGCCGTCGTGGCGGCCAGTCCGAGCAGCTCGCCGGAGTGCAGGGCCCGCTCCAGGGCCCGGCGCTCCTCGGGGAGGTATCCGCCCCGGTAGGCGGCGACCCGGCGGGTCAGGGACCGGTCGACCGACGCGAGCCGTTCCTGGGTGATCACGGAGATCAGCTCGGCGCCGCGCCGGGAGCGGACGAAGGCGACCGTTCGGACCCCCTGGACGACCAGGTCGGTCAGCAGGTCGGCCGTCTCGGCGGTGGCCGTCCGGCGTACGGGCGCGCCCTTTTCGCCGCGCAGCTCGGTGAGCAGCGGCGGCTCCCAGAGGGCGAAGACCACCTCGCCCCGCGGTGAGGCGTCGTCGGTGATTTCGATCACCCGTACGCCGGTCAGCCGCGACGCGGCCGCCGCCGGGTCGCTCGCGGTGGCGGAGGCCAGCAGGAAGACGGGTTCCGCGCCGTAGCGGGCGCACAGCCGTCGCAGTCGGCGCAGCACCTGTGCCACGTGGGAGCCGAAGACCCCGCGGTAGGTGTGGCACTCGTCGATCACGACGTAGCGCAGGGCACGCAGGAAGGACGACCAGCGCGGGTGGGCCGGGAGGATCCCGCGGTGCAGCATGTCGGGGTTGGTCAGGACGTAGTTCGCGTACTGGCGCACCCACTCGCGTTCCTCGACGGGCGTGTCCCCGTCGTAGACCGCGGGGCGCACGGCGTTGCCCAGCGGGGCGGCCAGTTCCCGTACCGCGCGCCGCTGGTCGGCCGCCAGGGCCTTGGTGGGGGCCAGGTACAGGGCGGTCGCGCCCCGGCCGTTCGGGGCCCCGGCGCCGTCCGCGAGGGCCGAGAGCACGGGCGCCAGGTAGGCGAGGGACTTGCCAGAGGCGGTTCCGGTGGCCACGACCACGGACGTTCCGTCGAGGGCGAGCTCGGCCGCCGCGGCCTGGTGTTCCCACGGATGGTCGATTCCGGCCGATCCGATCGCGGCTACGACGTCTGTTCGGATGCGGTCCGGCCAGACTGCATGACGACCCGCCCGAGGGGGCAAGTGCTCCGTATGAGTGATGCGCGCAGCACGCGAAGGCCCCCGTGACAGGCGGTCCAGGACCGTGTCGGGAGCGGGTCGTGGGTCCGTGCGCGCCGTGGGCCGTCCGGGACCAGATGTGTTGGCCATTGGAACCGAGTGTGCCACCGGCGTGCGGGACAATGGTCCGAAGGCGTCGTGCGCGCCTGCCGGTAAGTGATTGAATGCCATCGCGGCAGCCAATCCCTCGCCTACCTTCGGGTGAGGGGGCGTCGCTCGATAGCAAGGTGCTGGAGGATCCGTGGACCTGTCCCTGTCGACTCGCACTGTCGGCGACCGTACGGTCGTGGAGGTCGGTGGCGAGATTGATGTGTATACCGCGCCCAAGCTGCGCGAGCAGTTGGTCGAGTTGGTGAACGACGGCAGCTACCACCTGGTTGTCGACATGGAGCGGGTGGACTTCCTCGACTCCACCGGCCTCGGTGTGCTGGTGGGAGGCCTCAAGCGCGTTCGTGCGCACGAGGGCTCGCTCCGTCTGGTGTGCAACCAGGAGCGCATCCTGAAGATCTTCCGCATCACCGGTCTGACCAAGGTGTTTCCGATCCACACCACGGTGGAAGACGCCGTCAACGCCACCGACTGACGGCTCCGCGCGGCCCCCTGTGGCCTTCGGGCGGCAGGGAGCCGACAAGGAGAGCGGGGGTACCGGGCCATGGTTGGCCCGGGCCCCTGTCAAGGCACGCCCGTAGTCCGAGGGGGATGCGCATGGCCACCGTTGAACTGCGCTTCAGCGCCCAGCCCGAACACGTCCGGACGGCCCGCCTGGTCGCAGCCGCCGTGGCGCGCCGGGTCGGCGTGGACGAAGCCGTCCTCGACGAGGTCCGCCTCGCCGTGGGCGAGGCCTGTTCGCGTGCCGTCGGACTCCATCGGAGCAACGGACTGACCGCGCCCGTCCGGGTGGTGCTGATCGAGGAGGACAAGACGTTCTCCATCGAGGTCGGCGACGAGGTCCCCGGGCCGTCCGGTAGCGCGGCCGACGCGGTGTCCGGCATCACCGCCGTCCTGGAGTCCGAGGGCGAGACCGAGGACGAGATGGGTCTCGCGGTGATCAGCGGGCTCGTCGACGACGTCGAGGTGAGCAGCGGGGAATCGGGCGGGACCATCCGGATGAGCTGGCCCGTCTCCGGAGTTTCCGAGCTTCCTTGAGATCCACTGTGATCTGCTTCGTGCGCAATCCTTCGTATCTTCGGATCTTTATCAAGGCCCTGCTGAGCAGGGCCTTTTTCATTTCCCTAGATCAATGATGGGGCGTCAATGCCTTTGTCCCATTACCCCTTTCGGGGGTAATGGAGTGACGCGATCTATTGCTGAGGAGCGAGAGCGCGCCAATTGCGTTTCCTGCGCACTGTTTTGATCGGGGCGCGCTCCCTACAATCCGTCCACATCTTGAGCTCATCACGTCAAGGAGGACGAATGACGGGGCTCTTCACCCCTATCGCGCCCGATCGCACCACAGATCTGGCAGCCGCAGTACTCACCGATGACAATCGGCTCATCGTGATCGTCATTGCGGCCGTGGCACTCGCCGCACTCGTCGTCGCGCAGATCCTGGTCCGCCAGGTCCTCGCCGCCGACGAGGGAACCGACAGCATGAAGAAGATCGCCGCAGCCGTCCAGGAAGGCGCCAACGCCTACCTCGGCCGCCAGTTGCGCACCCTCGGCATCTTCGCCGTCGTGGTCTTCTTCCTGCTCTTCCTGCTCCCCGCCGACGACTGGACGCAGCGGGGCGGGCGCTCCGCCTTCTTCCTCGTGGGCGCCATCTTCTCGGCCGCCACTGGGTACATCGGCATGCGTCTGGCGGTCCGCGCCAACGTCCGTGTCGCCGCTGCCGCACGCGAGGCCACCCCGGCCGAGGGGGAGCCCGCCAAGGACCTGACCGAGGTCTCCCACAAGGCGATGAAGATCGCCTTCCGGACGGGCGGCGTCGTCGGCATGTTCACCGTCGGCCTCGGCCTCCTCGGCGCCTCCTGCGTCGTCCTGGTCTACGCCGCCGACGCCCCCAAGGTCCTGGAGGGCTTCGGTCTCGGCGCCGCACTGATCGCGATGTTCATGCGCGTGGGCGGCGGAATCTTCACCAAGGCCGCCGACGTCGGCGCCGACCTGGTCGGCAAGGTCGAGCAGGGCATTCCGGAGGACGACCCGCGCAATGCCGCGACCATCGCCGACAACGTGGGCGACAACGTCGGAGACTGCGCCGGAATGGCGGCCGACCTCTTCGAGTCCTACGCCGTCACCCTGGTGGCCGCGCTCATCCTCGGCAAGGCCGCCTTCGGCGACCTGGGCCTCGCCTTCCCGCTGATCGTGCCCGCGATCGGCGTCATCACCGCGATGATCGGCATCTTCGCGGTCTCCCCGCGCCGCAGCGACCGCAGCGGCATGACCGCCATCAACCGCGGGTTCTTCATCTCCGCCGTGATCTCCCTGGCGCTGGTCGCGATCGCCGTCTACGCCTACCTGCCGGCCACCTACAAGGAGCTCGTCGGCGTCGAGAACCCGGCGATCACCAACCACGCCGGTGACCCGCGGATCCTGGCCGTCGTCGCCGTCGCCATCGGCATCGTGCTCGCGGCCCTGATCCAGCAGCTGACCGGCTACTTCACCGAGACCAACCGGCGCCCCGTCCGGGACATCGGCAAATCCTCGCTGACGGGAGCCGCCACCGTCGTCCTCGCCGGAATCTCGGTGGGCCTGGAGTCCGCCGTCTACACGGCCCTGCTCATCGGCCTCGGCGTCTACGGCGCGTTCCTGCTCGGCGGCACGTCGATCCTGCTCGCACTCTTCGCCGTGGCCCTGGCCGGCACCGGCCTGCTCACCACCGTCGGCGTCATCGTCGCCATGGACACCTTCGGGCCCGTCTCCGACAACGCCCAGGGCATCGCCGAGATGTCCGGCGACGTCGAGGGCGCCGGTGCGCAGGTCCTGACCGACCTGGACGCCGTGGGCAACACCACGAAGGCCATCACCAAGGGCATCGCCATCGCCACGGCGGTGCTCGCCGCGGCGGCGCTGTTCGGTTCGTACAACGACGCGATCGCCGCAGCGGTCAAGGAAGTCGGCGCCAAGGCCGGGGAGCTGAACCTCAGCCTGGACATCGCACAGCCCAACAACCTCGTCGGGCTGATCCTGGGCGCGGCCGTCGTGTTCCTGTTCTCCGGGCTCGCCATCAACGCCGTCTCCCGCTCCGCGGGCGCCGTCGTCTACGAGGTGCGCCGGCAGTTCCGCGAGCACCCCGGGATCATGGACTACACCGAGAAGCCCGAGTACGGGCGCGTCGTGGACATCTGCACCAAGGACGCGCTGCGCGAGCTCGCCACGCCCGGCCTGCTCGCCGTGCTCACCCCCATCGCCGTGGGCTTCTCCCTCGGCGTGGGCGCGCTCGGCGCCTTCCTCGCCGGTGCCATCGGCACCGGCACCCTGATGGCGGTCTTCCTCGCCAACTCCGGTGGCGCGTGGGACAACGCGAAGAAGCTCGTCGAGGACGGCCACCACGGCGGCAAGGGCAGCGAGGCCCACGCCGCCGTCGTCATCGGCGACACGGTCGGCGACCCGTTCAAGGACACCGCGGGTCCCGCGATCAACCCGCTGCTCAAGGTCATGAACCTGGTGGCGCTGCTGATCGCCCCCGCGGTCGTGCAGTTCAGCTACGGCGGGGACAGCAGCCCGGTCGTGCGGGCGGTCGTCGCGGTCCTCGCGATCGGGGTCATCATCGCCGCGGTGTACATCTCCAAGCGCCGCGGCATCGCCGTCGGCGACGAGACCGAGGGCGGAGCCGCCGAGCGGGTGGCCCAGCAGGCCGACCCCGCGACGGTCTCCTGACCCGAGGTTCGGGCAGCGGTACGGGCAGGGCCGGGCAGGGCCGGCCGGTACGCCCGAAAGGCGGATGGGCGGCGCGGACTCACGCGCCGTCTGTCCGCCTTTGTGCGTCTCCGTAGGCCGGGCGTGTATCTTCCGGGCCGAGAGCCTTCGAAGGGACCAATCCGGTGAACAAGAAGATTGCGGCCGCGTTGTCGGGCGGTGCGGCGCTGATGCTCGTCCTGTCCGGATGCGGCGGGGACGAGACCGACCAGAAGGCCGGCTCCTGGGCCAAGAAGGTCTGTGACCAGTGGCAGCCTCAGATCGAGAAGATCGAAGCCGCCAACGTCGAGATCAAGCGGGTGGCCTCGGAGAGCAGCAAGCCCGAAGAGGTCCAGAAGACCGACTCGGCGGCGTTCGCGACCATGACCGAGTCGTACAAGGCGATGGCGGACGCCCTGCGGTCGGCGGGCGTCCCGCCGGTCAAGAACGGCGCCGCGACCCAGGACGCGGCCGCCAAGGGCTTCGAGACGACCTCCACGGGCTACGCCGACCTGAAGGCGAAGACCGACGCCCTCGACCCACAGGACAAGACGAAGTTCGCCGACGGCCTCAAGGAGGTCGCGGGCGGGCTCAAGGACGTGACGAAGGGCGGCCAGGACGCCCTTGCCCAGCTCAAGGCTGGCGGCCTCGGCCCGGCGATCAACAGCCAGAAGGGCTGTCAGGTCGCGACGGCGCCGGCGTCCGGCCAGTAGCACGGCCGGCCCGCGCGGGCGGTGCTGCGCGCGGTACGTCGCTCAGGGCGGCCGGGGTCCCGGAAGGGCCGCGGCCGCCCTCGTGCGTCCGCGGCCCGGTGTGATCGGCAGGACGGGTCCCAGCGGACACAATGGGACGCGTGAGTACCACCAGTCTCCCCAAGCCCGACCGTGCCCCCGAGCTCCGCGCCGCCCTGCTCGCCGCCGGTTTCACCGCCGACGGGCTGCTCGACCTGCTCGGCGCCCCCGCCTACGCCGCGCTGGCCCGCAGCGAGACCGTTCCCGCCCTGCGCGCCACGCGCGGCCCGGGCGACGGAGCGCTCGCGAGCCTGGTCCGGCTGTTTCTGCTCCAGCAGCCGGAGCCGTACGTGCACGCCGCGGAGGCGATGCCGGTCGAGGCCGCCCTGACCGACGGTTGGCTGCGGCGCGAGGAGGTCGCCGACGGCGAGGACACGGTGCACGCCACCGTCGACGTGCGCCCGTACGGCGGCCCGGACGGCGAGGACTGGTTCATCGTCTCCGACCTCGGCTGCTCCGTCGGAGGGGCCGGCGGGATCGGCAGCCGGGGGCGTCAGCCGGGCACAGCCGTGGTCCTCGGCGTCGGCGGCGCCTCCACCACCCTGGCCGGGATCACCGTCCGCACCCCGGTCGGCTCCGCCCTCGACGTCGGCACCGGATCCGGAATCCAGGCGCTGCACGCGTCCCGGCACGCCACCCGGGTCACCGCCACCGACGTCAACCCCAGGGCCCTGGAATTCACCCGTTTGACGCTGGCCCTGTCCGGGGCCCCGGAGGCCGAGCTGCTCGCCGGGTCGCTGTTCGAGCCGGTCGGCGAGGCCACGTACGACCTCATCGTGTCGAACCCGCCGTTCGTGATCTCCCCGGGCGCCCGGCTGACCTACCGGGACGGCGGTATGGGCGGCGACGACCTGTGCCGGACCCTGGTCCAGGAGGCCGGCGCGCGGCTGAACCCGGGCGGGTACGCGCAGTTCCTCGGCAACTGGCAGCACGTGGAGGGCGAGGACTGGCACGATCGGCTGCGTTCCTGGGTGCCGCGCGGCTGCGACGCCTGGATCGTGCAGCGCGACGTGCAGGACGTGACGCAGTACGCAGAACTGTGGCTGCGCGATGCGGGCGACCACCGGACCGACCCCGCCGAGTACACCCGGCGGTACGAGGACTGGCTGGACGAGTTCGAGGCCCGCGGGACCAAGTCCGTCGGCTTCGGATGGATCACCTTGCGCCGGACGGACGCGGCCGACCCCTCGATCGTGATCGAGGAGTGGCCCCACACGGTGGAGCAGCCGCTCGGCGAGGCCGTCCTGGCCCACTTCGCGCGCCAGGACTACCTGCGGCAGCACGACGACGCAGCCCTGTTGGAGGCCCATTTCGCGCTCGCAGAGGAAGTGGTCCAGGAGCAGGTCGGCGCGCCCGGCGCGGAGGATCCGGAACACGTCGTGCTCCGGCAGAACCGCGGAATGCGGCGCGCCACCAAGGTCGACACGGTCGGCGCCGGCTTCGCCGGAGTGTGTGACGGCTCACTGAGCGCGGGCCGGATCCTGGACGCGATCGCGCAGCTGGTCCAGGAGGACCCGATCGTGCTGCGGGACCGCACTCCGGAGGCCATCCGGCTGCTGGTCGAGCAGGGCTTCCTGGACCCCGTGGCGGGCCCCGCGCAGTAGTCGACCCCGGGATGTAACCCGGGGTTCGCCCGATGTATCCACAGGGCTGCCAGTCTCCTGGGCAGGGGGATCCGGGGGGATCCCGAGAGCGGCCCGGGGGCAAGGGGAATCGGCGCGGAACACGGTCCGGCGATCTTCGCGGCGGCCGCGTTCCCGCTGTTCGGGGCCGCTCAGCAGGCCTGGCGGGGGCGCGTGCTCTTCCACCGTGCGCTGGTGGCGGAGGGCACGCGCCCCGTCTCGGCCGAAGCACCGACGGGGCTCGTCCGCAGGGTGGCGAAGGCCCCGGGACCGGGGCGCCCCGCGCAGTTCCGGCGCCGAGATCGAAGGACCCGTCCGGACCGGAACGCGGCCGGGGATCCGGTCCGGAAAGCCGAGGTCGCAGCAGGCCCGGGACCTGGCGCGAAGGCGCGGCCAGACGGCCCCCCGGCCACCCTGCCCGGTGATCGGGAACGCCCCGGCGCGGCATCCGGGCGGCAGAAACGGCACTTGTCGGGTTACCGTTCGAGTGGCCGTTGCGGGCTTCTGCCGTTTGACACGGGGGCGGGTTGTACCGTCACACTCCGCAGCGTCGCCGTACTGCGACCGAGTGCCGACCGGAGAGAAGAGCCAAGTTGTCCCCGACTAGCGAGACCGCAAAGGGCGGCCGCCGACTCGTCATCGTCGAGTCCCCAGCCAAGGCGAAGACGATCAAGGGCTACCTCGGCCCCGGATACGTCGTCGAGGCGAGCGTCGGGCACATCCGCGACCTCCCGAACGGCGCGGCCGAGGTTCCCGACAAGTACACCGGTGAGGTCCGCCGCCTCGGTGTGGACGTCGAGCACGACTTCCAGCCGATCTACGTCGTCAACGCGGACAAGAAGGCCCAGGTCAGGAAGCTCAAGGAGCTGCTGGCCGAGTCCGACGAACTCTTCCTCGCCACCGATGAGGACCGCGAGGGCGAAGCCATCGCGTGGCACCTGCAGGAAGTCCTCAAGCCCAAGGTTCCCGTCCACCGGATGGTCTTCCACGAGATCACCAAGGACGCGATCCGCGACGCCGTCGCCAACCCGCGCGAGCTGAACCAGCGCATGGTCGACGCCCAGGAGACCCGCCGCATCCTCGACCGCCTCTATGGCTACGAGGTCTCGCCGGTCCTGTGGAAGAAGGTCATGCCGCGGCTGTCGGCCGGGCGCGTCCAGTCGGTGGCCACCCGCCTCGTCGTCGAGCGGGAGCGCGAGCGCATCGCCTTCCGCTCCGCCGAGTACTGGGACCTGACCGGCACCTTCTCCACCGGCCGCGCCGGTGACGCCTCCGACCCGTCGAACCTGGTCGCCCGCCTGAACACGGTGGACGGCAAGCGCGTCGCGCAGGGCCGTGACTTCGGCCCGAACGGGCAGCTCAAGAGCGAGGTCCTGCACCTCGACGAGGCGAACGCGCGGGCCCTGGCCGCCGCGCTGGCGGACACCTCGTTCGCGGTCCGGTCGGTCGAGTCCAAGCCGTACCGCCGCTCCCCGTACGCCCCGTTCCGCACGACGACGCTCCAGCAGGAGGCCTCGCGCAAGCTGGGCTTCGGTGCGAAGGCGACGATGCAGGTGGCGCAGAAGCTGTACGAGAACGGCTTCATCACCTACATGCGTACCGACTCCACCACGCTGTCCGACACCGCGGTGTCGGCGGCCCGGGCGCAGGTCACCCAGCTGTACGGGGCCGACTACCTGCCGGAGAAGCCGCGCGTCTACGCCGGCAAGGTCAAGAACGCGCAGGAGGCGCACGAGGCGATCCGTCCTTCGGGTGATCGTTTCCGCACCCCGGCCGAGACGGGTCTGACCGGCGACCAGTTCCGCCTGTACGAGCTGATCTGGAAGCGGACCGTCGCCTCCCAGATGAAGGACGCGGTCGGCAACAGCGTCACCGTGAAGATCGGCGGCCGCGCCTCGGACGGACGCGACGCCGAGTTCAGCGCCTCCGGCAAGACGATCACCTTCCACGGCTTCATGAAGGCGTACGTCGAGGGCGCGGACGACCCGAACGCCGAGCTCGACGACCGCGAGCGTCGTCTGCCGCAGGTCGCGGAGGGTGACGCGCTGGCCGCCGAGGAGATCACGGCGGACGGCCACTCGACCAAGCCGCCGGCCCGCTACACCGAGGCCTCGCTGGTCAAGGAGCTCGAAGAGCGCGAGATCGGCCGCCCGTCGACGTACGCGTCGATCATCGGCACGATCCTCGACCGCGGGTACGTCTTCAAGAAGGGCACGGCGCTCGTGCCGTCCTTCCTGTCGTTCGCCGTGGTGAACCTGCTGGAGAAGCACTTCGGGCGGCTCGTCGACTACGACTTCACCGCGAAGATGGAGGACGACCTCGACCGCATCGCGCGGGGCGAGGCCCAGTCCGTGCCGTGGCTGAAGCGGTTCTACTTCGGCTCGGAGGACGCCACCGAGGTCGTGCCGGCCGACGGGGACCACCTCGGCGGTCTGAAGGAGCTGGTCACGGACCTCGGCGCGATCGACGCCCGGGAGATCTCCTCCTTCCCGGTCGGCGAGGGCGTCGTGCTGCGCGTCGGCCGCTACGGGCCGTACGTGGAGCGCGGCGAGAAGGACGCGGAGGGCCACCAGCGCGCCGATGTCCCGGACGACATGGCTCCGGACGAGCTGACGGTCGAGTACGCGGAGGAGCTGTTCGCCAAGCCGAGCGGCGAGTTCCAGCTCGGCAAGGACCCGGTCAGCGGGAACGAGATCGTCGCCAAGGACGGTCGCTACGGGCCGTACGTGACGGAGATCCTCCCCGAGGGCACGCCCAAGACCGGCAAGAACGCGGTCAAGGCGCGCACCGCCTCGCTCTTCAAGACGATGAGCCTGGACACGGTCACGCTCGACGACGCCCTGAAGCTGATGTCGCTGCCGCGCGTGGTCGGCGCCGACGCGGAGGGCGTGGAGATCACGGCCCAGAACGGTCGCTACGGCCCGTACCTGAAGAAGGGCACGGACTCGCGGTCGCTGGAGACCGAGGACCAGCTCTTCTCGATCACGCTGGACGAGGCCCTCGCGATCTACGCGCAGCCCAAGCAGCGCGGCCGGGCCGCGGCCAAGCCGCCGCTGAAGGAGCTGGGCACCGACCCGGTCAGCGAGAAGCCGGTCGTGGTCAAGGACGGCCGCTTCGGCCCGTACGTGACGGACGGCGAGACGAACGCGACGCTGCGGCGGGACGACGACGTCGAGACGATCACGCCGGAGCGGGGCTACGAGCTGCTCGCGGAGAAGCGGGCGAAGGGCCCGGCCAAGAAGGTCGCGAAGAAGGCCCCCGCTAAGAAGGCCCCGGCGAAGAAGGCCCCGGCCAAGAAGGCGACGGCGACGAAGGCCGCCGCTGCGAAGAAGACGACGGCGGCCAAGAAGACCACCACGGCCGCGAAGAAGACCACGGTCAAGAAGGCGACGGCGAAGAAGACGGCCGCCGCCCCGGCCGCGGACGAGTAGTCGCTCCGAGAGCCCCGTGCCCGGCACGGGGCTCTCGTGCGTCCGGCCCCGGGCAGTCCGGCCCCGCCCGGGTCGCCCTCGGCCCCGCCGGCGTTCGAGGCACGGGGGCCGCGGTCCCCCGCAACGCTCCCCCCCCCGTTATGTTTTTCGCGGTCCTGCAATGGGGCCGCTGGCCTCCGGGCCCGGTATGACTGTGTCCCCTCTGTCGGACGAATGACCTGGGGG
>NZ_JBIVTH010000043.1:0-24903 GCF_044756625.1 Streptomyces sp. NPDC091682
GAAACGATCGCGCCGGCAGCCACAACAGTGGCCGCGATACGACGCACGGAGGAAGAAGCAGAAGACATGGGTGACGCTCCCTCAAGAACAGTGCCCCACCAACCGAAACACGATGGTGGAGACAGTGGTGGAAATGGCTCGGGGTGAGCCGTTGGCCACACTCTCGACCCGACACGAACCCCACCGCAGCACCCACCGACACCAGTTACCAGACACGGACACATCCGTCACACTCACCTGCACACTGCACCCACCCCACCCGAACATGCCCCTGACATTCACTGAGCCCTACACCCACCCGCCCCACACACCACACCCCCCACACAACTCGCTCCGGCGCACCACCAGGCGCACCCCTCCCCCACCTCACCCACCCGGACCAACCAACCAAGTAACAACCGTTCTGCAGAATTCTTCGCACACAAACCCACAAACCGCACACCCATCACAACCCGCCAGATCCCGCAAAAGCCCAACACCACCGGACACGAGACAACCCCCGGAACCACACCAGCAGGGCAGGGCAGCACAGCGCACCGGCGAAAACCACATCCACGTCACGATCCTGCACCCGCCACCGCAGGCGGCAAGCGGTCGGATGCCGGATCCCGGCTACGCCACTGCGTCGCCGTCAGTGTCCGACTTCCCCCTCACAGGTCATCCGCGTCTACGATCCGGACGATGACGCGCACGGGCTCAGGGGCGGTGTAGGGGAGGTCGTAACCGGTGTCGGCTATCCAGCGGGGCCCGCGCACGGGTAGCTCGCCCGCCTCGCCCACGGGAATGCTGCCGTAAAAGCTGATCTCCGTCTCACTGAGCAGGGCCCCGTCTCCCCCCAGGGCCTCGACGACCAGTCCGGGCAGGCTCACGTCGAAGGGGCACTCGTCCTCGAGCGTCGAGTCCTGGTCGCGCCAGTCGTGCGCGGCTAGGTGGACGGCGAGCAGCTCCTCGGGAGCTCCGATTTCGACGCTGCCGGCGAGGTGGACGCGCAGCCGGCTGTCGTACGGGTCATGGAGGAGATGGGCGCTGATCGTGCTCACCGTGAGCCGTACTGCGCTGATCTGTGTCGATTTGTCGATCACCTCGACCGGGAGCACCGTGTGCTTCTCGGGCGCGAGGTCGAAGTCGGACTCGATCTCCTCCAGGTCCAGGGCCGTGATCCGCAAGGTGATTTCCTCGGGCGCCAGGGGGCTCTCGCACTCCCACGAGCTACTCTTCTCGCAGAGGCGCCAGGGACGCTCGGACAATGTCGTCACGGTCTCCATCACAAGCCGCTTGTAAAGGGGCGGGGTGGGCGAACCCGTACGGCCGACGGCGAGCAGGAGGGCAGGCGCGTAGTCACCACCGCCGAAGCGGTCGGACCGATCCTGCCCGAGGAACCGGGCGGTCCCAGAGAGCTCGATCTCCTGATAGTGCTCCCACTCCCCGTATGTCGTGGTGATCAGGCGCGCCCCGATCTCGTCGATGCGCCAGCCCAGCTGGGACAACGACGGCTCGTCGACCTCTAGTTCCAGCCGCTGCACTGTCTTGTCGTCGTCGCACACCGGTGCGCCTGCCCTCCTCGCGGAACCCGCGTTTCATGAGCCGGACCTGGCTCGACAGGGGACGATAGCTCCTGTTCGGGGCGTGGCGTCGAGGGGGTGCGTACGGTGTTGGGGGCGGCAGCGGGACCGGATGGCTGTCGGTCGCCGGGGGTGGGCGGTCGGGGGTGGACGGTCGGGGGCGAGTGCCCGGCGGCGGACGACGGGCCGCCGGGCGGGCGTGGCTCAGACCAGGGCGTTCTTGTAGAAGATGCTGGAGCGCCGGTCGCCCTCCACGCCGGTGGCGAAGCCGATGAAGAGTCGGGCCTCGCCGGCGTCGGTGCGGTAGATCGCCAGGCCCTCGGGCTCGCGGTGGTGGAGGGTGGAGCCGGCCTTGGTGAGGACGGGGCCCTGCGTCACGGTGCCCGTGTTGATGTCGATGGCGGTGACGTAGGTGTTGCCGTCGCCGGTGGGGGTGCCGTCGCCGGGGTACGCGTCACCCGTCAGGTAGTACATGTACGAGCCGTAGAGGGTGTAGCCCTGAGGGGTGCCGGAGATCGTCGGCTGCTTGAAGTCGACGAGCGGGGTGGCGAAGTTGCGCGTCTCGAAGGCGGAGAGGGGGTATACGGCGATGCGCTTGCCGGAGCCGGTGTGGTAGCGGACGATCATGCGCCGGTAGACCGGGTCAACGGAGCAGGTGTACTCGGTGGCGCCGGAGATCGGCCGGTAGGCGGCCGCGGCAGCCGGCGAGTCCAGGGTGGCGTCGGCGGTGTAACGGATCGGGGCGAGTGCGGTGCCGTACCGCTGGTGTTCGCGTCGCACTCGATCCAGCCTTGTTGAGGACGGCGACCGGGCGCGCGTCGGCCTGGCCCCCCGTCGCCAGGTGCACGTCTTGCGACTATTCCAGAGGTCCGCGCGCTGCCGCCACGATCCGCTCCAGCGCCGAGGCGTGCCGCTGGAACGCCTGACGCCCGTACGGGGTGAGGCGGAGGTGGGTTTGCCGTCCCGTGCGGCTCCGTGTCTTTTGGACCTCGACGTACCCTGCGTCCGCCAATGCGGCGACCTGCTTGGACAGGGCCGAGTCGCTGGTGCCCACCGCGTTCCGGACGAATCCGAACTCCACCCAGTCGGCCGGGGCCAGGAGCGCGACCACCGAGAGTCGCGCCGGGACGTGCAGGAACTCGTCGAAGTCGGGATCCATCAGGCGTGTCCGTTCCTGCGGATGAAGTTCCCGACGACCGGGCGCAGCGCGTACGAGGCGGCCGTGGCCGTCAGGGCGGTGACGGCTGCGGCGAGGGTGTGCCGTGCCGGCAGGCCAAGGAAGTAGGCGCCGATGGCCAACGTCCAGAAGAGGACGAGAAGGAGGACTCCTATGGCCGTGTAGAACAGCGCCTCCGAGCCGACGATCTTCCGGCGGACGGGGGCCCTGCGCCGCTGCATGAAGAGTCCTCCCAGGGTCAGAACGTTTCCCGTAAGGACCGCGGCGGTCTTCCAGGGGTTCGGGAGATCGAAGGACGAGCACGCCGCGAACAGGCCCAGCGCCGCAAGGATCAGGTAGGGACGGGAGTGGGCGTGGCGCACATATGCGTCGAGCGTCTGCTCCTGACGGTGGTGTATGGCGTTGAGGGCGGTCTGGGCGTCGTAAGTGGTCATGGGCGTGTCCCTGGTCATCGGTCTTCCGTGTACTTTCCCATGAGGAAAGTACCACCTTCTTTCCGGAGAGGAAAGAAGGTGGTCCGGGGTCAACTCGGCCCGCTGGAGGCCGAGAAGCCGAGGAGCCGAGGAGCCGAGGAGCCGAGGAGCCGGCGGGCCAACTGAAGCAGCTCCAGGTGGAGCGGCTCGGCTCAACGGACCGTGACGGAGGCAGCAGTTACGGGGCAGCGCCACACCACGACGGCTCCCGTCGGTGATACTGCGCTGACCGTCCCGTCTCCCCAGGGCACGCCGGTCCTGTTGAACGGGTGGAGGAGCCGGTGGGGCGTGTGCCTCAGCGCGCGAACTCGGGGGCATTCTCCGTGGGTAGCGTGCGAAGCATTCGGAGCGGTGACAGGAAGTTCGGAAGGACGCTCAGCGTCATACCAGCTGCGCCGATCCACAAGGTGCCGGTTGCTCCGAAAGCAGATCCCGAGGCTCCACCCAGAAGCCCACCAAGAGGAATGCCACCACAAGAAACGAATCGGGCTGTTGCGCTCATCCGGCCCAGGAGCCGATCCGGCGTCAGGGCCTGTTGGATGCTCGATTGAGCCACCACCCGAACGACTCCGCCCAGCGAAAGGGCCGCGAGTCCGAGCGCAGCCGCGGACACGCTCCAACCCGTTCGCGCCAACGGCATGAGGACGGTCAACGGACAGGTGACGAGTGGTGCGAGCCAGATGACCGGGCCTTGCCCGACCCACTTCGAGGCCCTCGTGGCCAACAGCGCACCCGTCAAGGCACCGCAACCCATTCCCGACAGAACGAGGCCGATGCTGGAGGGCCGGAGGCCTAGCTCCCGCTCCAAAAAGACCAGCAACATGGTTTGATACATGACCAGAAAGAGATTGAATATCGCATCCCCCAACACGATTGCACGCAGGATGGGATGCCCCGCGAGGAACCTCATTCCTTCCTTGATCTCTCGACCCAGTTGGGGAGCCCCGCTCGACTCTGGCTTATGTTCGCGCTTCCGGATGGTGATCGTGAACAACCCCGACATGGCCATCCCTGTCGAACTCAACAAAAGCGTTGTAGTTGATCCGGCCAGGCCGACCAGCGGCCCTGCCAATGCCGGCCCGCTGATACTGGCCGTCGAGCGTATCGCTGCCAGCTTTGAGTTTCCTTCCAGGAGACTACTGCGCCCCACCAAGTGGGGTAGATAGCTGACGTACGCAACATCGAAGAATACGGTCAGCATTCCGTGAACCAAGGCGACTGCGCAGAGCCACCAGATGGTGAGAAGGCCTGCCCACCACGCCGCCGGTATCGTCAAGAGGACGAGTGCGCGGGCCAGATCAGTGCCGATCATCACCGATCGTTTCCGCATGCGATCCACCCAGGCGCCCGCCGGCAGCCCGACCAGGAGCGGTCCTGCCGTGGTCACCGCGGCCATCAGTCCGACCTGGAACTCATCTGCGTGCAATGCTGCGATGGCAGCCATAGGCAGGGCCAGAAAGATGATGCGGTCGCCCAGTTGGCCGAGTGCAGTGGCGACGAACAATCGGCCGAAGTCCCGATCGCGCAAGAGACCGAGCCGGGGAGTTTTTGACATTCCAATGCCCTACTGTCGGTTTTGCGACGTTCCTCCGATGCTTTCAACGGCTACCGGCGATCGACTCCGAACTCGTAGACCACTTCGCGGCACGCGTCCGGAATGACCATGTCGGCCGTTTCAACCGGACGTCCGGCCGTGTCGAAGATGGTCCGCTCGATTTGGAGCACGAGGTCCCCCACGCTGATCCCCAGGAGGTTCGCCTGCACCTGGGTGGCACGAGCCGGGCGTGGCACTTCGACCACGGTCGAGATGACCACGCCGATGGAGCGCATGCGCTCAACCACTCCTTTCCCCGCCAGGGGACCCATCTCGGGCAGCACGATCGGCGTTCCGTCCGTGATGGCCATTGGCTCCCAGGATTCGGAAAGCTGGACGGGTTGCCCCTCGGCGAGGAACTCGTAATGCGTGTTGACGCACAGGTTTCCGGGGCTGATGGCGAGCCGCTCGGCGATCGGCTTGGGGGCGGGGACGCGCACCTGACTGTGTGCGTCCCATGCGTCGGCCCTACCCCGCTCCTTCCTCTCCGGCCGGGGGCGAGTGCCGTCCCCGCGTTCGTGGTGTCGCGAGCGAACCAACCGCAGGCGCTCTCGTGGCATGCGGACGTAGGTACCCGAGCCGGCACGCCCTTCGAGGAGACCGTCGATGATCAAACGGTCCATGGCCCTCTGCATGACGTTGCGTCCGACCCCGTACTCCGCGGCGAATCGTGCCCGGGACGGCAGGCGCTCCCCGATGGCCCACTCTCCCGCGAGAATCCGTGCGCGCAGCACGTCGGCCACTGCGAGGTAGGGCGCCTCTCGGGGCATGCTCGATCCTCCGGTTGTCCTGCACAGCGGCCGCTGGTCGTTCCCAGGGGCGTTTGGCAAGCTACTGCACCGGGTGAAAGTTGCTGGAGTAGAAATACGCTCGGCGCTCATCCGCCTACGGAGGTGTGCGGCATCGCGGCGGCCCCAGAAGGAAACGTCGAAGTAGTCGATGTCGGTGAACTCGACCCGGAGCCGGTCGGCTCGGGTTCCGCCGCCCTTGAAGTAGACCTCCTGGAGCCCCTCGGCGACGATCGCCCGCAGATCCCCGCTGCCCGGTTGCCCCGCCGCCCCGCTGCCATACAACGGCGAATGGTAGGGCTTGCAGGCCATTCCGCTCGACCACAGCTCCGACTCCCACAGAGCGCCGGCACTCCACCTTCACTGAGAATCGCTGCGGGTGGTCACCCATCGAAGGTCTGTGGTGGCCAAGCGAGGAGGATCAAGGCGATGGGATGATCCTCCGCTCCACGGCGGAAAAGTAGTGCCTCAAAACGTCACGGGTATCCGGGGTGAACAGGTTCTCCCGCATCGAGGTGAGGAGCTCGGACTCCGACATCCAGCCGTGCCACATCACTTCGTCCGGGTCAGGACACAGGTTGTCGGACAGGACAGCCTCGTGCACGGCGAGCCAATGGGGGCTGAGCCCGTTGCGGTTCAAGAACTTCGCGATGAAGCGGACCGGCGCTCGAACACCCAGTTCCTCGGCCAGTTCGCGCGATGCGGCTTCCTCATAGGACTCACCCGGGGCAACGGCACCGCCCGACTCCACCTCGTAGTGTCCCGGGAACCGATCGACGTGCTCGGAACGACGGTGCACGAGGATCCGGCCTTCCCGATCCCGGCATACTGTCACGGCAATCCGATGCAACCAGCCACGGCGAACGGCCTCGCCCCGGGCGACCACTGCCAAGACCTGGTCTTGCTCGTCCACGTGCTCGACCATCTCGTCCACGTGCTCCATACATGGTTGCCGGGGCACGGCCACAGAGGCGGATGCCTGCTGCCGATTGAGTTTCTCCAAGACCCGGTCGCGGAGCAGCTCGTACTCCTCACGGAGCCTGCGCCACTCGGTCACGGGCGGGCGGGGGACAACAACGCCGCCCATGACAGCCTCCTCCGGCCCGAACTGCTCGCGAGTGAGATCGACCTCAATGCCCGTGCTCAGGCGGTTCCACCAGTGGTAGTCCACACGCTCTCCGTTGACGTGGACCTCTCCGCGGATCAGCTCGCCTCCCAGCAGGTCATTGAGCACCATGGCGGTCACCCCGCACTGGTCCCGAGCCGGATTGTCCTCGGTCCAGCGCGATCGGTACTCAGGCGGGCATGTCTCGGCACTCCAGCTGCTGCGAACGGCTCGTTCGATGTCGGAAAGAAGCAACGGCGTCATGCCCGTGATCCTGCCTGCACGCACTGACAACGGCGTGGTTCAGGTGCTGGTGTTCGCGAAGCCGTCGCCCGGAAACGGGACGACGGCGGCTGGCTCGGTCCGAAGGACAAGGCGGAGGACGCAGGCGCGTCACCGCAGAGCGGGTCACCTTGATCTGGACAGTCGTCACCATGCGGCCCGTGTGCACGGGTTGTTGACGGTCGTGCGAGCCGATCGCGCGGTGAGCTGGGGTCACGAACAGCCGGGGAGAGGCCGGTCCGACCCTCGGGGCCGGAGCCCGGGGCCCGGGGCCCAGGGCCCGGAGCCCAGGGCCCAGGGCCCACGGTCCACTACCGTCACCGCCGCCACGCACGAGCGCGGAGACCAGCACGCCTGCGCCCTCCACACCGTCTTCAACGGCCTGGTCGGCGAGCCGTCCCCGCGCCTACTGCGCCGAGAGCCGGGCGATGAACACTCAGCCTCGCTGCAGGACCGGCCGGTTGGCGGCCTCGTACTCGTCCGAGATGCTGAAGAGGCTGGCACATCTCGGACACTCGGCCTTGCCGAAGAGATGGGCGATTCCGTCGGCGAGTACCGCTTGCCCGTCACGGACGGCGGTCTCGCGCATCCATCGGCCGACGCCCGACAGTTCCTCTGCAGCCGCCGGCCGTAGATCACGCCGATCCACGTCGCCCCGGTTCCAGTCCCGAATCGCCGAGTAGCGCCCGTAGTCGCCGATGGCGATGGTCACCTCCACCGCGCAGTGAGGGCAGGCCACGTCGAGGAAGTCGTCCGTGAAGTCTCCCAGTACGTTGGCCCAGTGGTACTGCTCCGAGACCGCGAGCAGTGCGCGGAAGGTCACCGGGTAGTCGACCGGCCGCGACTGCAAGTGCTGGTCCAGGAGTGCGCCGAACTCGGCGATCTCCTGGGCACTGTCCGCCAGGAGATCGTCACCGCCGTGTTGCCCTGCCGCGCGCTCCATGATCTCTCCGGCCAGGTGTCGGGCTTCGGTGCTCCCCGACGCGAGGCGCATCAGCTGGGGCAAGGCGGCGAAGCCTGCGAGTGATACGAGATCACGCTCCAGGACCAGCCGGTGGCCCAGTTCCGTCCACGCTTCGGCATCGTTCGTACGTTCCACTCGTTCCAGGAGCTCGGGAACGCGATCGGTCTCAGATCGCCAGTCGTACATCTGTGCCCAATTGACCACCTCGGCATTGAACCCTCCCGCGGGCTTCGAGTCGACCCGAACCGATCAGGCGACGGCCGTGTGATCAGAGCAGGGCCCTGATGACGTCGCGCTGCTCCGGCAGGCCGGCTTCCTTGAGCCAGCGAAATTTGTTGCCGATGTTTCCCCAGCATGCTTCGTTGGCGGTGACGGCTTGTAGGAGTTCCCGTTGCGCGACCGACAGCGGCTGGCCAGGGCTGTGGCCGTGGGGGAACGCTTTGACGAGCAGCGGACCCCAGTCGCGGTCGACGGTGTGGTCGCTGGCGAGCGGTATCAGGGCCATGGCCGCCGGGGCCAGGTCCTCGAAGGCGTCGACGCGGTCAAGGGCGGCCTTCAGGAGGGTGAAGCGGAGCCAGCCGTCGACGTGAGGGAGGGGGTCGGGGAACCAGTGGTCTGCCTCGACCGGGTTCTGCAGGGCTTCGAGCAGGACGGCGGTGGCGCGGGGCACGCGCGCAACTGAGGAGGCCAGAGCGGCGCAGGCCCGCACGGCTGGATCAGGATCGTCGAGGAAGCCGGTGGTGTCCTGGCCCCAGGCGCCGATCGCCAGGACTGCGGACGCGCGTTCTCGGCGGCTGCCGTCTGCTTCGAGAACGCTCCGCAGGCGGTGGGCGGCACGCGGGACGAACCCGGCGAGGTCGGGTGCCTGCAGAAGCAGGGCGACCGTTCCGAGGGCGACCTCTCGGGTGTCCGGATGCGGGTCGTCGAGGAGCGGTTCGACCGCATCGTAGAGCGCGGGCCGGATGCTCCGGCACAGTCGGGCCGCCTCGAGCTCGTCTTCGTAGTCGCCGTCGCACCCATCCCCGTACTCGCCCTCGCTGGTCGGGTCCTCGCCGTAGGAGGCCGATTCGACGATCTGGCCGAGCCAGTCAAGCAGTGCGGCCCGCAGGGGACGGGCCCGGTCATCCCAGGGGAAGAAGTTCTCGTGCTCGACCGAAGTCTGGGGATGCGTCAAGATCGCTGCTACGAACAGTGCGGCCGACGGCGTGGAGCTGTAGAGGGACCCTTGGTGCAGCACGGACATCTCCAGCATTCCGAGAGCCTCGGCCTGTACCTCGGGGTCCTCGTCCAGGAGTCGGCACAAGTACGGCGGGATGTCCTCAGCGCTCCCATATGCATGCTGCAGGGCGTCCCATTCGGTTGACATGAGCAGCGCTCTGGCTGCCGGGGGCAGTCCGGCCCGGATGGGGGTGCCACGTTCCTCGTCTCGATTCATCACCTGCACACCCTGCCGAATCGCACTGACAACCCGCCGCACCGGGCTGTCGCGGGCCGGGGCGGGGCAGGGCAGCGGGCCGGGGATCGCGCCGGTAATCGCATCGGGTGGGCAGGCCCATGGGGGCGTCCCAGGTGTCAATGACACCCGGGTTTCACGTCGTCGAGCATCTCGGTCTCGACCACACGCCAGCCACGAACGCGGCCGTGCTGCGGGTTCATCACGAAACGTATGAATGAAACGATCGATTCACATGGTCCCGACGATCATTTCACTGCCTGGACGGGACGCGCGATCCTTCACTGCCGGATGAACGAGCATGCCGAGCCGGGGAAGCAGGCCCCAAGGTGCGGTGCTGTCGGTACATCACGTCTCACACGTCTCGGTTTCGCTGGGTCGACCGGGACAGCAGGGCGCAACGATCGCAGCGGTTGTGGAAACGATCGTTGATCTGATTCAGTATCCGTGCACGCTAGGCACTAGCCTCCAGCAATCAGGCCTAACAGACCGAGAATCGACTGCCGGGAGCGTTCGTGACCGACGAGGCCAGCCCTCATCTGAAGAGTCTGGCGCGCCTTCAAGACCTCATCGTGAAGGCCGACCTCGACTGGGCCGTAGTCCTCGACCCAGGACCCCTCGCATTGAGCACCGGGCTGCCGCCATCGGTGGTCACCATGGGGCTGCACGGTCGAGAGATGCCGCTGATGGACCTGCACGAGCAGGTCCATCAGCGCCTCGCGTTCCTTCGAAGTCACCGGCCTCGTCCGGACGGCAAGCCCTACTCCCAGAAGGAAATCGGAGCCGGGGCTGGACTGACGTCGCAGTGGAGCGGCCAGCTTCTGAACGGCGGAAAGAAGCCCAGCCTCGAGCATGCTGCCAGGATCGAAGACTTCTTCGGGGTGCCCCGGGGATTCCTGACGGCGACCCCTTCCCAAGCACTCGATCGCGCCCTCAGCGAGAAGGTGGCCGAGTTGCAGGACGCCCAGGTGGCCGCGCTCCAGCAAGCCAATGAGAGATTGCAAGCGGAGCGGGATCGACAGGAAGCACTGCTCCAACAGGGCGAGCGAAACCGGGTGAAGTCCCTCTCCTTTCGCGGTCCTTCGCCGCAAGTGAAGCGCGAGGTCCTTGAGGAGCTGCTCGCCTCCATCGTTGACGAAGAGGCGTGACAGTGGCGGTTTCCACCGAGACATCGCCAGCACGTCTGACATCGCGCCGAACTGCGCGGAGGCAAGGAGGCACGGGTGGCGAGCGTTAGCAGCCGGCGCGAACAGCAGCGCCTGGAAGACGAAATGGTCGCGCTGTGCGCGGAGCTGGCCAACAGCCTGGGCAAGCCTGCACCTTCGGATACGGATCAGTTGTTCGATCGGATCGCCGCGCACCTCTCCGTGCGGCGGGGACGACCGGTGCGGATCGTCCGTAGGGACTTACCGCGCGAGTTCGGCACCGTGTCGGGCCTGTGGCTGGATCGTGAGATGGATGACGTGATCGTCGTTGTCAGGAACACGAGCCCGCTGCACTCTCTGGTCATCCTGGGGCATGAAATTTGGCACATGGTGCGGGGGCACTGCGGCAGCCATGTGCTCGGTGCACAGGTGACCACCCGACTGCTGGGCGACGGTCTCAGCCCTGCCGGCCTGAGCCAGGCCGTCCTCAGCGTTGCCGCTCGGACTCACGCCGTGCCCGGTGACGAGGCAGAGGCGGAGGCTTTTGGTCGTCGGCTCGGCAGTACGCTTCGCCGCTACGTGGAGCACGACCCGAGTGCCCGCGTCCTCAAGGGGGCGGCCAGACGCATACAGTCTTCCCTCGGTGCGTCGGAGGATTGATGGAGGGGTCCGACTACTACATACCGGCAGCGATTCTCATGGGCGCGTTCCTGCTCAAGGGCCCTGTTCTGGTCCGCCGGTGGCGCGATCCCGCGGTCCGGGCCGTGTCGGGTTTGCTGTTCCTCGGAGGCGTTGGATTCGCCCTTGCCGCGCCACCAACCATCCTTGTGGTCAACAGGGCCGCTGGAGTGCCCAACTTCTCAGCTCCGCTGGTCTATGCCGTCTTGTCCTGCTCCAGTGCCTGGTGCCTCGTGCTGCTGGTCCACTGGATGGAGGGCCCCGGTGCTGAGGCGCGGCGCCAAGTCCGATGGTGGTCGTGGGTCTTTGCGGTCGTGGTGACTTCGATCGGCGCGTTCTTCGCTCTCGGCGATGCGCCTGTCGAGCGGTTGCAGGATCTGGATACGCATTACGCGTCCACGCCGTACATCCGCGAAATGATCACCGTGTACCTCGTGTGGCACTTCGCGCTCTGGTCTGCCTGGCGAACCTATCGCTTGCCGGGTCCTCTGTGGCGCCGCTTTCGCGTGGTGGATCAACCTGACAGCGGTCCGGGCACCCCCAAATGGTGGAGACCTGTAGATGAGCACCTTGTTCACAGGGAAACCGACCTGCAGGACTGGCTCCGCAGGTTGACCTTGACCCCCTACTGGTCGCGGACCATCATGACGGACACGATCGAACAGGCCTCGCGAACCGGGATGCCCACGCAGCACGCTTGGGCCCTTGGCGCCGCGACCATGATTCATCACGCCATCGAGTCGGCTCGGGAAGCGCAGCACACTCACCCCGCCGAAACGCTGGGCACCGGCATCGATTCCCTGACCCCGATCCTCGGGGCCGACTCACACGGCATGGCTCGTGTTGCACGTCAAGACAGGGTCCTTGCCCGCTATTCCACGGCCGCTTGATCAGAAAGAAGCCGACATGAACACCTTCCGGCCCTTTCACGGCCGAACGCGGCTCCGCGTCGCGACGATCGCCGGCCAGTTTCAGCAGCCGTTCTGCGGCCTGCTCCGTCCTTCGGCTGGTGAACAACAGTGACCACTCCTAGCGGACTCAACTTCTACATCCCCGGGGCCCTCCTCTTCCTGGTGGCGTGCGCAAAGCTGCCCGCACTCCTCCGGAACCCGCGTGATGAACTCCTGCGCTCCGTGTGGGTGTTGCTCTTGGTCTCCACGGCGGTGTTCTGGTGCTGTGCTGTCCCGTCCATCGCCGCCTTCAACCGGCTGACGGGCGTCCCGAACGCGGCAGCGCCGTTGGTCTACACCCTCCTCACCGTGTTCTCCGGTTCCAACATCAGCCTCATCATCCGATGGAGCAGCGGACCGGAGGACACCCAGAGGGCGGACCGGTGGTCCAAACGCTGTTACATGGCCACGGGCGTGGTCATCATTGCGATCAATGTGCTCTTCCTCCTCGGCGATGCAAGCGTCGAGAGATTGCGGGACCTGGACACGTACTACGCGTCCACCCCGTTCATCCGTGAAATGATCTTGCTCTATCTCGCCGCGCACACCACCGCAGCCGTCACCATGACGGTCCTGTGCTGTCGGTGGGCACGAGAGGTTCATGGAGAGCTTCGGGTCGGATTGTTGCTGATCGTCGGCGGATATCTACTCAACTTGGCTTACGACGCTTTGAAGTTCACGGCCATTGGCGCCCACTGGGCAGGCCGGAACTGGGACGTTCTCAGCGTTACGTACGCCGCTTCGCTCGCCTCGTTCTCGGCGCTGCTCATCGGGGCCGGCTTCATCTTTCCGCTGTTGTCCCAGCGTTTCATGCACTTCTGGACCCCGTGGCGCCGCTACTACCAATTGCGCCCACTGTGGCGTGAGCTGCGCGAAGCCTCCGAGCACTCCATGGGCATCGGGTCCTCGGCCCGGACACCCATAGAGATCAGGCTGGTTCAGGTCGAGGCCGACATTCACGACGGCATCCTCACCGTGAGTCCGCACATCGACGCACGCATCCGTGCACAGGCTCTGCAGGCCGCAGCAAAGTCCTGCCGCTCCGACGACGAGGCGGCTGCCACCGCAGACGCGGCTGCGCTCGCGCACGCTGTGTCCGTGTGGAGGCAGCACCAGACGGTTGCGGCTGACCCGGAGGAACGCGTGAACGATCACAACGAAACGCTCAGCTCCGCCCACACCCCCACGGGTCTCGTTCGCATGTCCATTGCGCTGTCGTCCGACGTCGTCCAGCGATTTCGCCGCCATGCCGCCGTCGTAGAGAGCAGTACCCGATGACTCAACCCCTCTCGTCACGTGTTATCCGCGCCGTCGTTCTCGGCGGTGGTCTGTCCGGGACACTTGCAGCCGCTGCCCTCGCCTCCCATGTGGATCAGGTATTGATCGTCGAGCACGACGTACTGCCCGAGGAGCCGAAGGCGCGGCGCGGACTTCCGCACGGCGACCACGCCCACATGCTTTGGGCAGGTGGGGCTGATGCAATGGATCAGCTGCTCCCGGGCGTGATCCAGGAGTGTCTGGACGCGGGAGCACACCGCATTCCTGTCCCCACGGGGATGGTCAGCTATGCGCCGGCCGGCTGGTTCCGTCGGAGCTGGGAGCCCACGCACTACCTGATTGGCGCGTTGCGTCAGGAACTCGACCTGGTCGTGCGCAGGCGCGTTCTCGCCCTGCCAACCGTGTCGGTACGTTCCGGGGTCAAGGCCACCGGCCTAGTGGGTAATGCAGCGAAGGTCTGCGGGGTGCGCGTGCGCAATGAGGACCAGGAGCCGGAGACGATTTCGGCGGATCTTGTCGTGGATGCGACGGGGAGGGGGTCGAAGTCTCCGATCTGGCTCGAGGAAATGGGTGGTCCTCGCATTCGCGAGATCACAGTCGATGCCGGGGTCCGCTATGCGAGCCGTCTCTACAAGGCTCCGGCAGGAACCGATGGGAACTGGCCCGTGATCCACATCCAGGCCGATCCGAGAGATGGCACACCCGGCCGAGTGGCTTCGATCATTTCTGTTGGCGGCGGCCGGTGGCACGTGAGCCTGTCCGGGACCCGTGGAGACGAGCCCACGGCCCAAGAAGACCAGTTCGAGCTCTTCGCGCGAAATGCCCGCCATCCCCTGGTGGCCGATGTACTCGCTCGGGCAGAGCCGATCAGCGGCATCGCCGTCTACGGCCGGACCGCCAATCGGCGTCGCTTCTACGATCGGGCACGGCTGCCAGCCGGGTTCGTGGTCCTTGGTGATGCTGCAACCAGCCTCAACCCTGTCTACGGACACGGCATGTCCGCCTCAGCGCTGGGTGCTCTCGCCCTGCGGGCAGTGGCTGATTCGACGTCGGTTCTCTCTCCCCGGTTCGGGCTGAAGGCCCAGCGCCGGATCGCCCGCCCGGCGGCAGACGCGTGGTTGCTGGCAGTCGGTCAGGATCGCTTCTATCCCGGCTCCATGGGCGCGAAGCCGAATGTCCTCGACCGCATTGCGGCACGATATGTTGGACGTCTCACGTACACGGCAACTGACAGTGCCGTCGTGGTCAAGAGCCTGACGGACGTGATGACCATGCGGAAGCGCGCTGGAGTGCTCTTCCGATTGGGCGTTCTGGTGGCAGCCGCCCGGGGTCCGCGCCGGCCGGTTCTCGACGCGCCGCCGCTGACGCCCTCCGAGTTGGAGGTACTGAAGCGGGAGCCCGTCAAACGGTCAGCAGCCCAGAGCTGATTCAGCAGCCGTCTCCTTTCCTGCAAAGGAAACGACACCTTTGATCGCAAGCCTGGTTCGCCAGGCCCCTTCATCCTAGGAGGTTGTCTCACGTGGCACGTTTCGCGAGCTCCTTGTGGCAGGTCGGGGCGGCGACTGCGGCCAGGCCTCGGCTCTGCCGGTTGCTACGTACCACGTCCGGGATTTGAGACCACGAGCAGCCCATGGCAGGCTCGTGCCGCATGATCGATGAATTCGCGAAAGACACCCTGCACGGGAGACTGCGGCGGGACCGCGAGGCGCTGCTCTGGAAGCTCGACGGCTTGTCCGAATACGAGGCCCGCCGACCTTTGACGGTGACCGGGAACAACCTCCTCGGTCTGGTCAAACACGTGGCCACTGTGGAGGCCAGGTATTTCGGCGAGGTCTTCGACCGCCCTTCCCCGGAACCGCTGCCCCGGTGGCAGGACTCCGACGGCAGCGATCTGTGGGCGGCCGAGGACGAGACCCGCGATCAGATCATCGGGTTCTACCGGCGCACGTGGGAACACTCGGACGCGACGATCAACGAGCTTCCCCTCGACGCCGCCGGCCACGTGCCGTGGTGGTCGGAGCCCTATGCCGACACGAACCTGTTCGCCGTCATGGTCCATGTCCTCGGCGAGGCCAACCGGCATGCCGGGCACGCCGACATCCTGCGCGAGGGCCTCGACGGCCGGACCGGGTTGCGCCCCGAACACGAGAAGCAGATCGACGAGGAAGCCCGTGCAACCTACTGCGCGAAGATCGAGCAGGCCGCCAGGTCGGCCGCGCGCATCGAAGCGTCCGGTTCCTGACGAACTCTGCTGACTGGTCGCCCCGTTACTGCCGTCGTTCGCTGCTCGTCCGCAAGGCGGTGGGACCGCTCCCTGTGACGAGCCGGCCGTGTTCACCGCCGTGGTGTACGCGCTGACCCGGGCAGCCGGACGGCTGCCGCCTTCCGACGACCCGCCGCCGTAGCTGGCGCCGCGCGCCCGCCGGGGATTACGGGACAGCCCTTAGGGGGCCTCGAACCGTCGGCCGGTGTACGCGGGTGTGTCGGAGGGCTGGCTGATCCCGACGTAGCGCTGGAGGCCCGTGCGGGCCCGGGGCAGGGCGCGGACAAAGGTGTGCAGTCGGTCGGGCGAAGGGCTGCATGGGAGCGGCCGGAAAGGCATACGGGTTCCGTCCTGGCGGGGGCTGGCCCGGCGGCGAGGTGCGGGCCGCAGCAGTATGTCGACTGCCCGCACATGGGTACGTGCGTGCGGCGGTGCCGGGCCGGCCCGTTCGCGTTCTTGTGGGTCAGCCGTTGGCCAGCGCGGTGGACCCGGGGCCGCCAGATGTGCTGAGGCGCTCGCCGCTTGGGCTGGGGTGTGGGGGGAGCCAGCCGCGGATGGCGGCTTGGACCCCGGCTTGGAAGCGGGTGTCGGCGTCGAGTTCCTCCAGCATGCGGGTGATCCGTCGGCGGGCGGTGTGTACGTGCACACCGAGGCGGCGGGCAATGGTTTCGTCCTTCAGTCCGGAGGCGAGCAGCCCGAGGAGTTCCCGTTGGTCCGCGGTGAGCGGGCCGCCGGGGCTGCCGAGGGGGGTGGCGCGCACCCATAGGGATTCGAACAGGGGTAGGGCGGCCTGGTGCAGCAGGCGGTCGCCGATCACCAGGGCCGCTCCCTCGCCTCCTTCGTCGTTGCCGGGCGGCGGGGGTAACAGGCACGTACGTCGGTCTACGAGGACCAGGGCGGTGGGCAGGCTCTGTCCGATGCGGGCCTGGAGGCCGAGTCCGGTGAGGGCGACGAGCTCCTGTGCCCGGTCGGGGAAGTCGGTGCCGCGCCGGTCGGTGACGGTGCGTACGGTGACGCCGCGCGCCAGTAGGTGTCGTATGCGGTCCGCGCCGGCCTCCCCGGTAGGGCGGGGCGTCCTGGTGCTGCCGGCCTCCCTTGTGCTGCCGGCCTCCCCGGCCGTCCGGGTGGCGCGGTCGAGGATCAGGACTTCCGTCTCGGCTGCTTCGAGCATGGTGTCGAGGCGGGCTCCGGCCGCTTCGCTGCCGTTGAGGATCTCGATGCCGGCCAGGGGTCCGGAGGTTCTCGCCGGCTGTGGGGGAAGCCGGTGGGCCAGCCGATCGGCGTAGGAGCGCAGTGACTTCAGGTCGGCCGACTCCTGGTGCAGGAGGGCCTGCCGGCGCTGGATGAGTACGTGCAGTACGGCGGCCGGGTCGGCGGCCGTGTGGATCACCGGCCTGCTGTCGTCCTGCGTGCGGGCCGGAGTCCGGTCGTGCGGGTCGGTTTCGATCATGCGGGGGATTTTGACCGCCTTCACAGAGCCCCCACAAGTGTGCATGGCCACTTCTGAGGGGGGCTCGGGTCTGGTCGGGAGCCGCCCGCGGCGGTTGCATGGCGGCGACTCGCAGCAACGCACCAGGCACTCATGGTTGAGGAGACCCCTTGCCCAAGTACAGCGCAGGTTCGTCGGCACCAACCCCCGCCGCACGACGGATATGGCGGAAAGAGCTCCGCTCCGCCGGAGGAATAGCGGTTCTGTTGGCCGCCGCAATGACCTTGCAGGCGTCGCCGGCGTGGGCCGCGGACCCCGGCCCTTCAAACGCCCTTCCCCCTCAGGGCACCGCGACCCCGGTGCTCGTCGAGGGCTTACGGGAGCCGGTGGACGCCAAGGCCGCCCCGGCCGACGCGGCACGGCAGCACCTCGCCGCGAACAAGAGCCGCTACAAGATCCCGCGGGCGGGCAGCGACCTGGTCCCCCTGGCTGCGACGGCCACCGGGGCCAAGGACGAGACGGTCCGGCTGCAGCAGAAGCACCGCGGTGTCGACGTCCTGGGCGGCCAGTACGTCGTGCGCATGCAGAAGCAGGACGGCAAGCGCGTGGTCACCGGCACCTCGGGGCACTACTTCACCGCCCTGAGCACCGACGTCACCCCCCAGGTCAGCGAGGACCTCGCGGTCCGCCGTGCAGTGGCCGCCACGGCCCGCCGGCTGGGAGCAGCGCTCGACAAGGACCGGGCACCGCAGTCCGAGTCCGGTGATCCGGCAGCCACCGGGATGACCGGTGACGCCAAGGGACTCGTCGTCCTGCCCAAGGGGGGCGGTGTCCTCGCCTACCGCGTCACCGTGCGGGGTACCGCGCCCGGTTCCGGGGCTCTGGTCGTGGACGAGGTGTACGTGGACGCCCGCTCGGGCTATCCGGCGCTCCAGTACAGTGCGTTGAAGACGATGGCGGCCCCCGCGGCCCCCGCGGCCGGTGAGGCCGCCGACGGCCCGACGGCGGGTGGACCGCCGGCCACTCCGGCGAACCTGGTCCCCGAGACCGGTTCCGGGGCGCGGCTGAGCGGCGCCGCGACCTCGCTGGACATCGCCTACGACCCGGCGGCCGGCAACTACCTGCTCGCGGACGCAGGCCGCATGCGCTCCTCCAGCAAGAGCCTGCTGGGCACGTGGGACGCGCGCGGCAAGTCGGTGTCGGAGACCTCGGGCACGTGGCCCTCCGGCATCACCATGTTCTCCTCCCCGAACACCGCTTTCGGTGCCGCGGCGACGGATTCGGGTGCCGTGGACGCCCACTGGAACGCGGGCCAGGTCTACGACTTCTACAAGAAGAACTTCGGGCGCGACAGCCTCGACGGGAACGGCGGGGCGGTCAACTCCCTGGTCGGCGTGACGTACTACGGCCTGCCCTACGCCAACGCGTTCTGGGACGGCACCAAGATGGTCTACGGCAACGGGGACACGGAGTTCAAGCCGATGTCGGCCGACACGGACGTCGTCGGCCACGAGATGACCCACGGTGTCATCGAGCACACGGCGAACCTGGTCTACGCGGGCCAGTCCGGCGCCCTGAACGAGGCCCTGGCCGACTACTTCGGCAACGCGATCGACGTCACCGCGAGCGGGACGTCGATGAGTGATCCGGCCGCCGGCCTGATCGGCGAGAACCTGTGCCGCACGAAGGCGGCCGCCGACTGTGCCCTGCGCGACCTCAATGACGGGGCCACCACCTCGAAGAGCTTCCTGGGCGTGTCGTTCGCCACCGACAACGGCGGCGTGCACCTGAACTCGACGATCTTCTCGGGCGCGCTGTGGGACATGCGCGAGGACCTGGGCGGCGCCCTGGCCGACAAGATCGTGTACAAGGCGGTCACGGAGTACATGACGCCGCTCGACGGGTTCACCGAGGCGCGGGGCGCGGTGCTCGCGGCGGCCAAGGCGCTCGGTGCGACTTCCGCCCAGCAGAACACGGTCAAGCGGTCGTTCAACGCCCACGGCATCGTCCCGGATTGGGAGCAGGCCCTGGGCATCGACACCGACACCCTCTTCGGGAAGCTGAACACCACCGATTCCGCAGTGGGTGCGGGCGGTGGTTGGTGGACGGCTTCCAAGTCCAATGACGACGGCTCCGAGCCCTACTCGGTCTATGCCGGTCGGCTGGACGGCAAGGGCTCCCCGAAGGTGATCAGCCCCAACGACGGCCGTTACCACACCGCCCCGGCGACCGATGGCAAGACCGTGGTGTGGACGGCGTACGGCCCGACCTCGGTCGACGTCCTCACCCGTCCCGTGGCGGGGGGCCCGATCAAGACCCTGTACAGCTCGGCGACGGGCGTCGCGGGTCTGCGGGTGGAGAAGAACACGGTGGTGTTCGAGGAGTACGACATCTTCGGCGGCCGGCACGTCGGCTACATGCGGCCCACCGACAAGGCCCCGGTCTTCACCGACGGGAAGAAGTGGAACACGCTGACCGCTCTGCCCTCCATCAGCGACAACAAGATCGCCTACGCGAAGCTGTACCCGCAGAACGGTACCTACCGGCTGGGTGTGGAGGTCGTTGACCTGGCCACCGGCAAGGCCGTCATGGCCGAGCAGCTCGACGAGCCGGTGAGCCTCGGACAAACTGGCCTCAACGGCAAGAACGTGTTCTGGGTGGCGGACACCGACGAGAGCGACGGCGGCCTGACGTCGGTGATCAGCTCCGGCCTGGACGGTCGCGGCACCTACATCGTCAGCAGTGAGCACAAGCCGGGCGCCTTCATCGCCTCCGACCTGACGGTCTCGCAGGATGCGCTGACCCTGGTCGCGCAGACGCCCGACACGAGGTACCGCAACGAGTCGCTGCCCAAGCTGTGGCAGCTGACCACCGACGGTTCTCGTCGCGAACGGGTCTCTTGCAACCGTGGTGAGCAGAGCTACCCGGCGGCCGGCGCGGGCCGTCAGGTCGCTTGGCTGGACGCGACCGCCGGCTCCACCGATCTGGTGGTTCGGGAGCGGCCGGCCGGGACCTGCTGATCCCTGCCGATGAGTGAGGGGGCCGACGGCTGTGCCGTCGGCCCCCTGTGCGTGTCGCCACCTCCTGGTGGGGAGGTGGCGACACGGCCTTCAAGGTGTTAGCACTCGCGCAGGCCCGGGGCGGGGTCGACCGAGGTGTGGAGGTCCACGGCCGCGACGTTGCCCCACTGGCCGTTGTCCAGCTGGGTCCAGTACCAGACGTTGTTGCCGCCGGCGTGCTGGTCGCCGCGGCCCCAGCACTGGAACCAGCTGGGGCTCGTGTTCAAGGGCCCCCGCACCGCGGAGTTGTAGCGGCGGTGCTCGTAGCCCTTGGCGCCCACCCGGTTGCCGCACCACAGCTTGCCGTCGGCGCGCACGCCGCATTCGGTGGCGGCGCTCGTCCCGGTGGCGCTGGTCCCGGTGGCGGACGTCCCGGTGGCGGACGTCGCTCGGGCGGGGCCGGTCACGGTGGCCAGGGCGCCCGCCAGTGCGACGGTGGCGAAGCCGAGGGCGATCTTCCTGCCTGCGTACATGCTTCCTCCTCGGAAGGGCTCCTTCGGGAGCCGGGTGACGGTGGTGCGTGATCGGTGGTGGGGGTGGTGCTCAGGGGCAGGTGGGTACGCCGTCCAGCCAGGCGGCGCCCTTGATGTAGATGTTGGTGATCCACGACCCGTACTCGGGCAGGTAGGACCAGGCGTCGTTGGTGTAGCCCTCCGCCGTCACCGATTGGGCGTGCTTTTGGCAGTCGACGCGCACGGCGGTCGGGCCGGGGAAGCGGTGTGCCCGCGGGCTGTCAGTGGACGGTTCTTCGTGGGTCCACACGTCCGTGCCCCAGGTGCTGAACGTGCCGGGTGCCGTGGCCGGTGCGATGCGGACCGCTCCGGCGTAGTCCCCGCCCAGCCGTACGTCGCTGACGGTGATCCGGGTGCCCGATTCGCGGGCCTCGACCATCTTCCCCGCGCCCAGGTAGATCGCGATGTGGTGGATGGAGCCTCCCGGACCCCAGGCCAGGAGGTCCCCCGGGAGCAGCGGGGCGGTTCCTTGCGCGGCGGTGAAGCGCTGTTGTGCCTGCGGTGAGTGGAACTGGTGGTGGGCGTTGCCGGGGAGCGGGTCGCCGCCGACCGCACGGTGGTAGGCGTAGCGGACCAGCCCCGAGCAGTCGAAGCCGAGTCGCTCCGGGTCGTGTGCGCTGTCCGGGTCGCTCGGGTCGACCTGACCGTAGGTCGGCCCCGGCTGTTGTCCGTGGCCGCCGCCCCAGGTGTACCAGGTGCCGATCTGTTCGCATGCCGCTTCTACGGCCTTCTCGGCCGTCGTGGAGGCTCCGGGGGCGAGCACACCGCACGCCTGCGCCGCCTGCGCCGCCTTGGTCGTCTTCGCCGTCTTCGCCGTCTTCGGTGCCGGGGCCGCCGTGGCGTGGTGGGCCCCTGCCCAGGTGGTCAGGAGGGTGAGCACCATCACCGCCGCCACCGCCGCTCTCCGCATCGCCATGTCTGGTCCCCCTTGTCCGTGCCACGCGGTGTCCTGCGGGGCGTTGTATTCGTCGTGGTGTTCGCGCCGTACTCGCCGTGCTCGCCGTACTCGCCGTACGAAGCACGGACCGGCCGCCCGTCGGGCCCTTCCGAGACTGTGCCCCGCCGCCCCTGCGTGTCGAGGAGGCACGGGTCGCCCACTGCAACGGGAAACGGGAAACCCTCGGGAAACCCCCTCCCACCAGGTTCTTTGAGCATCCGTCAACCGGCTGCCCGCGGGTCCGCGGCGGAGGCGCTCCTCGAAGTCGGGGCCGTACTGCGACCCCGTCGGGCTGGACGCTGGGGTGCCCGGCCTCTCCGTCCGGGGACCGGTCGGGGCCCCGCCGCCGCGCGGGGAGCATCGTGCGCGGTGGTCGTGTCAGGCGGAGGCCACGCGGGCGGCCTGCGCCGCAGCAGGCCGTCCCTCAATGAGCAGCAGCCGCCGGCTCGCGCCGGTCAGCTGTTCCAGTTCGGTGATCAGGCCTTCGAGTTCAGCCGACACCGCCGCCCCTCGCCCGTGCCGTCCAGGAGGTCGCCTCCCGCATCCGTCTTGGGAGCGTCACGGTCAGCGAGGGTAGGGCCTCACTCGAACTGGTCGCCGCCGGGTGACGTCCCGGAGGGCGCCAAGGAGCGGCCGCGGCGACGGTTCCCGGTGTGCGCCGGTGTGCCTTGTCCCTTGGCGGAGGCGGGGGTTGCCGGCCGGGTCCCGACCGGATGGGGCCGCCGCGGGTAGGTATGGGCGCTCCCTGCCCTGGGGTGAGGTGGTGCGATACACCAACCGGTGCTTGCCGGCGGCGAGTAACATCCCGCTCCAACGCACATCCCTGAAGAAGGAGCGTGGACTGCCGTGGCCAACGAGCCGGTCAACACCCCGATCCAGACCGAGTACGCGGAGCATCTGGCCGCCGCCCTCGCAGCGAACCAGGCCGAGCAGGCGACCCTCAGCACGCGCCTGAGCAAGCTCCAGGGCGAGGAGAAGTGGCTCGCCGCGGCGCTGGCGGACACGCCGTCGATCGTCGTTGCTGAGTCGACACCAGTACCGACGCCGACGCCGGTGCCTGCGCTCGCCCGGCCCGCGAGCAGCGCTCCCCCGGTCCGCGACGGCGCGGATGCGGCGGCCGTGCCGCTGCCGAGGGCGGAGAAGGCGACTGCGGCCAAGAAGACCGCGACCGCGAAGAAGGCGGCCGCCAAGAAGGCCGCGGTGGCCGGGGCCGAAAAGACCGCTCAGGCGAGCCCCACGCTCGGCCGGCTTCTCAGTGACATCCTGTCGAAGCAGCCCGGCGAACCCAAAAAGGTCAGCGAGATCCAGAGCGAGCTGGAAGAGGCGCACCCCGAGCGGGCAACGTCGGTTCAAACCATCCGCAACGCCCTGCAGAGGCTCGTTGAGAAGCACGGCCTCGAGAGGGACAACCGGCAGGGCGTGGTGCTCTACACCTGGCCCGTGCCCGAGGCCACCCCTGCGCCCGCGACGGAGGTGAAGGGCGAGGAGCCCGCACCGGCCGCCGTCTGAGCGCGGCCAGCTCCCGGTCCGGGCGGGACGGGGCGGGGGCGCCCCGCCCCGTCGGGGACCGATCAAGGGCCCGGCCCCGACGCACTAGGGCCCGTGTGATGTTGTGATCAGTCGGTGGCTTTGAGGAGGTCGTCGCTCCAGATCATTGCAGCGAGGTCAGATCACCCCCTCGAACTCGTTGAAATTCCACTGAGCATCAGCGAGTTACCCACGCGTCACAACCCCAGCCTTTCCGGACTCCAGCCCCCGAACAGGGCAGAACCCGGCAGCTGATCACGACACCACGCAGGCCCTAGCAGCACACGCACGGCGCGAACCACTTCGGCGCGCGCGAACCGGTTGGCGTCGACAGGACCCTCTCCACCCAACTGGAGGAGACCGGGCGCAGTGTCAGCTCACCGCGGTCCGCGGCGTGACCGAGACCGGCGACGTGTCCGGTGAAGGCAGTTGCGGCCTACCTTTCACCCGGCCCGGCGCCAGCCGTCGGGAAGTCCAAACCGCGCTCGGCCAGCGGCAGGTGCGTCGCCGTCCCGGGCGACGGCGCCCGCTACCTCACTTGGCCTCGGTGCTCGCAGTGCCGCGTCGTGCCGTCCGTCCAGGCAATGCGCGCACCCGCCGAAGGCCCGCTGAGCCTCGAGCGCTACGCGACCGCCGAACACCTCACCGTCTCGCGACGCGGGAAGCTGTGCGATCCGATCGACGGCGCCTTGACCGCACGCGGCCTCGAACGACGCGTCGTTGTCGCCGGGCCCACCGTCGCCTTCGCCCTGCGAGACCTTGACGCCGACGCCGTCCAGGCACTATTCGCACCACTGACCGCCTCTCAACAACTCCTCACCAACCGGACCGGGCGGACCGGGCGCCCCATGCCGGTGCGCGGCAGTGGTCAACCGGCGTAGCGTGGTGGGGTATGAGCGAGGTTGTGGAAGCCAAGGGTCCGAAAGTTCCGCCGAGTTTTCCTCCGAAGTCGCCGCCGCCGCAAAAGAAGCCGGTGGAGCCGCCGCGGCCGCAGCCGGTGACGAAGCCGAAGTCCGTCACCGGAGTACCGCCGCGGCTGGTCGTCACCAGCCGGCGGGCAAGGGTGCTGGCGTTCCGCGCGGACCGATGGGCGGCGAAGAAGGCCGCCGCGCAAGCCGCACTCGCCGTCGCCGAATGGGGCTACCCGCTGCTGGACGAGCACGACTTCCTCAAGACGGTCCACGGCCTGGTCCACACGGCCGTGGCAGCCGGCGGGAAACGCGTCAGTGTCCACCTCGCCGACCAGGACGCCAAGATCCTGGTCATGGTCCTCAACCACCAGATCACCGAACAAGACGGTGCAGGACAGATCCCGACGGAGGTCGCGGCACTGCGCACCGTCGACGCCTGCGGCGCCCACACCGACCACGACGGCCACGCCTGGTGGGCACTCGTAAACGCCCAACCCGAGCCGAAGAAGCGCCTGTCGTAGCACCATCAGGCAGCCTCAGGTCACCACCGACCGCCCCCGCCCGTTGCCGGAGCGGGGCGCAATGCTGCCAACCGGAACGGTGACCGGCGACGTGTGACGGCAGCCGGGTCCTGCCCGCGGCCGGCAGCGCCACGGGGCCTGGTCGCGGTCCACACGCCGTCACGACGCCTCCGTCGAACCCTGACCGGGCAGGGTACGTCCGTTGGGGGTAGTGGTGTGGGCCGTCGCCCGATCGGGGCGACGGCCCGTGTTCGCGTGCCGGTCAGTAGCCCGTTGCCACACAGCCCGGCCGCGG
>NZ_JBIVTH010000044.1:0-24439 GCF_044756625.1 Streptomyces sp. NPDC091682
GGTGCGGCGGATCCGCCGCTACAACGAGCAGCGGGCCGACGACGAGGACGACGTGAACTCGCAGGGGATGCTCTACCACCTCACCGGGATCCGCCCCACGAGCATGGGCCGCACCTACGTCGTCGGGAGCATCGAGCCGTGCACCGGCTACGACCCGGTGATCCTCGACCTGTACGGCCCCCACGCCCCTCCCGGCGAGACGATCGACCTGGAGGAGCACATGACCGCCAAAGAGCGTCAGACGGCCGGTGGAGGCCCCCAGGAGGGCATGGCGGGTGCGGGGCCCGCCCCGGAGCCCGAGCCGGAGCCGGACATCTCGCGGATGTCGACCGCCCAGCGGATTCTCGCCGCGCTGCCGGCGGACGGCCTGGCCGAGGTCGACCTCATGGCCGTACTCGAAGCCGACGGCGGCCGCCGGATCGCCCGAGCCTCCGTGCGCACCAACATCAGCACCCTGCGCGCGAAGGGTCTGATCGCCCGTCCCGACGAAACGAAGCTCATCGTCCCCGCTCCTGCGGACTGACCCGCGCAGCAGCACACAGCAGACCCTGCGGGCATGCCAGCACGCCCGCAGGCCAGCACGTCAGCACGCTAGCCAGCCAGCATGCCGGGGCCCTGGAGATTCCGCCTCCGGGCCCCGGCCCTTCCCCGCAGTGCCACACGACGAAGGAGCCCCCAGTGGACCACGACCGCACCTCCGCCCCGCTCAGCGCCGACGAGGCCGACGCCCGCGCCCGCCAGCTCATCACCGAGGCGTACGCCCCGCCGTACGCGACGCCGACCTCGCACCGCGACGAGACCCCGCTGCCCGCGTACGGGCCTACCCCGCCGGTCGCCCAGCCCGGACGCCCGCCCATGAGCCAGAAGGCCACGGACGCCAGTGCCCTGATGCTCTCCGGCAGCGTCGCGGCCCTGTCCGTCGGCGGCGCGACCTCGCTCGTGCTGTTCACGCTCGGGCAGGTCGACCCCACGACGCTCGCCGTGGCCGGGGCCGGACCCGTCGCCCTGGTCCTCGCCGTCGGCTCGCTGCTGCGGTCCGCCGGCCGCGCGAAGGCCGACGCGCACACCGAGCACCACCACCACTACAACGGCCCGGTCCGCCAGGAGAGCACCACGGTCTCCAGCACGACGAAGGGCCTGTTCGCCAAGAACCGCAACGACGTCCGCTGACCCGGAAGGACCCACTCATGCCCAAGGACATCGACGCCCGCCTGGACGCCGCCACCGCCACGGTGCTTGCGGAGATCAGCCGGACCGACGCCAAGTCCGGCGTCCTGCTCACCGCGTTCTCGCTGCCGCTGGCCGCGCTCGTGGCCGCCGTCCCCGGCAAGCCGTTACCGGGCCTGTCCGCCGTGCTCGTCGGCACCGGCGCCGTCGGCCTGGTCGCCGCCATGCTCGTCGTGCTGCTCGTCGTACGGCCGCGCCTGACCGGGCACCCCCGCGGCTCGTTCCTCTACTGGTCGCTGTGCACCACCGACGAGCTGCTGGCCGACCTCGAGGCGCCGGCCGACCGCGCGGCCCACGTCGTTCAGCTCGCCCAGATCGCCCGCCGCAAGTACGCGGGCCTGCGCCTGGCGGGCGACATCACCGCCGTCGCCCTCGTGGCCCTGGCCGCCGCGCTCCTCACCGCCCTGATCTGACCGCCGCCGAACACGGAGACCGAGAGATGTCGTTACCGAACGAGCCCACTCAGTGGACCGTCACCCTCACGCCCGCCGCACCGGCTGCCGGGCTGACGCTGCGGGCGCGGGCCCGCCGCTGGGCACTGACCGGCGCCGCCCTGCTCGCCGCGTACTGGATCGGCACCGCCAACTCCGACGGCACCACGGCGACGCCGCCGGCGCCCGCGTACACCCAGCCCGCGACCGTGACCGGGGGGCCGACGCGATGACCCGCAAGCACGCCATCAACGACGCCGAGGCGCACGTCGTGACGAGCCACGGCGCGGACTTCTTCGGCGAGGACCGGCACACGCTGAAGTCGCTGACGAGCCTGGCCGGGTACGCCGAGGGCTGCCTCCTCTACGACGAGCGCGGCCCGGTCGTGCTGCTGCTGTCCAACCCCGGCGAGGGCGGCACGATGACGCCGGGCCAGGCCGCCGAAGTCTCCACGCTGCTGCACAAGCTCGCCCGCCACCGGTTCGTGCGGGCGAAGGAGTCGGCCGTCGCCCACGCCCTGGCCGACGCCGCCACCCGGGCCGCCGAAGCGGGCGAACCGTGGGAGTGGCGGATCGAGGCCGCGTAGCACCGACGCACACCACCACCGAGGCCCCCGGCCCGTCTCCTCGTGAGGCAGGCCGGGGGCCTTTCTGCGTTCTGGGGGAAGGACGAATGACGAGGGCTTCGCCCACGCCTGTTACGGGCCTTCGGCCCGGCGTCGCCCACGCCCGGGGGGACACACCGGCACGTCGGCGCCGGGCGGTAGATGGGGGTAGCAAGTTAGTGCATACGGTTACCGTATGCGCCGACGGCCGGTCAGCGGCCGTCGGTTGGTCCGGGGACGGACCGGGGGTTTTCGAGGGGGCGGCGTGCGCGAGCAGCGGGTGTTCGGCGAGACCAGGCGGCGCACGCGCCGCAACGACGAGCCGCGCGAGCACCGCGTCTCCCTGCGCCTTGGTGACGACGAGATGGCCGCCGTCCAGGCCGGTGCCACGCTCGCCCGGCTGACCCCGGCCGGGTACGCCGCCCGCACCGTCGTGGCGGTCGCGATGGGCACCCTGACGCCGATCCCGCCGACGACCCGCGACGAGCTGCGCGAGCTGCTGGAGGCGCGGACCGCGCTGACCCGGATCGGCAACAACCTCAACCAGCTCGCCCGCACGCGCAACGCCGGCGGCGCCGTCACCGACGAGCAGCTGCTCGCCGTGCTGGAGCGCGTCGACGCGGCGGTCCGGCGGATGGACGAGGCAACCGTGGTGAACATGCGGCGGCGCCGTCGCCGTGACTGAACGCCGGTGGCCGCTGGTGGCCTTCGCCGGCCCCCAGGCCCCCGCTCCGGTCGGCACCGCCCGGCGCGAGTCGGCATCGTCGTGGTGCACCCCGGCTCGCGCCGGACGGCACCGCCCCTCGGGTCCCTCGCTCCGGCCCGGCCGCGACCGCACGTACGTCTTCGCCCGCGCCCGTACGTCACCGAGATGACGTACCGCGGCGAGCACCGCCAGGAGCACGACGACGTCGAACCCGCCGCCCCATAAGACGTGCCGCACGGACCAGGACCAGGCGCACGCCGTCGAACAGATCCGCCACACCTATGCATCAAGGCGGCGACGGCCCGTCCAACGCGTGCACACGTGCCCGTGCACCCGCGTGCACGCGCGTACGGCTGACCCACCGCCGCGCTCGGAGAGCACGACCGTGGACAGCCGCCGAGCTTCGCTCGTGACCGCCGAGTCGGTCACACCTCAGGCATTACGAGCTGACCCAGGCGACAGGCAAGAACGGTCACACCTCTTGCATTCCGGCCCGGCCCCGCCGAACCGGCCGTGCGAATGCTGCGCGGCACGCCCTGTGCATCGCCTTCTCCGGACGCTCCAGGGCCTCGAAGGGGGACCAAGGTATCGTCACTCCGCTCCGATACCGGGGCCCCGGAAACGCGACGTCGCGACCGGTCGCGAGGGTGCACACGCGCGCGCGTGCCGAAGACGGGAGACTCCTCCCATGAGCACCGCACGTCGCCCACTCGGCACCGGCCCGAGCGCCACCACGACCACCGTCTCGGCCGGGCCAGCACCGCGGCTTCTGCCCGTCGAACGCGTCGAGCGGGGGCAGCTCCTGGGCGACGTCGAGCACCAGGCGGTGGCCGACCACAAAGGCCGGCGGACCCTCGGGCCGGGCATCTCTCGGGAGCCGAAGGGGTCCTCAGGGAAGTAGTCGGCGGGCCCATGACCCCTTGTCCGCCGGTCCTCACCTGCGGCGTTCTCCCGTACGCGGCGACGTCGAAGAGAACCCGAAACGGCACCCCAAACGGCACTCGAAGCGGGACCCCAAAGAGGACTCCGAAGAGAACCCGGAACGGAACCCCGGGCGGAGCAAGTTGGGGCGGAAGGGGAGCTTCCCCGTTCCGCCGAGTCAGACCGAGGGCGGCCTGACATCTCTTGCAACTCCGTTCCGTCCGGACGAAACTCCGCCGGTCGCTCGGGTCAGCCGCGTCCCTTGCGGGCCTGACGCTCGCGCCGGCGGCGCTCCGCACGGCTGACGCCGGGTTGCTGCTCGGGCACCGGTGCGACCCCGGCCGGGCCCGCCCGCAGGTGTTCGGCCGCGATCGTGAAGACGTCGGCGAGCGCGGTGCGCTGGTCCTCGGTGTACTCCCCGGACCGTGCGGCGGCGAGCAGGGAGCGCAGTTGCCGGTACCAGCCGTCGACCGTCGTGGGCGGTCCGCTCGGCTCGGGCCGGGTCGGCACGGGCACCGGCTGGAGCACCGTGGGGCCCTTGCGGACGACCGTGCGCACGCGGGTCTCGGTGCGCTCGATGACCTCGCGCACGGGCTCGGGCGCGGCCGTGTCGAGGCCCAGCGCCTTCTTCGCGTTCTCCCGCTCGTGCCAGCGCTTGCGGTGGTCGTCGCAGCAGAACTTGGGCGGGCGACCGACGCCGCCGTACCGCAGGACGACGCTGCACCACCCGCACGTGCGCTGCACCAAGCGGTCGCGTACGCGCACCGTCTCGTACTGCGCGACGACGTCGCCGTGCTCCTGGTGGTCGTCGTCGGTCGGCTCGGGCGGCGTGCTGGTGGTCATCCGGGAACCCTACGGCCCGCTCAGCGCGGCGCGGAGTTCCGTCCGTACGAAACTCGCGGGGCCAAAAGTGCCAGAGGTGTATTGCACCCGGGTGCTGCTCAGGCGGGGGCGCGGGAAGGCCGGCGGTGGGCCCGAGCGAGGTGGAGGAACTGACGCTCCGCGAGCCCGGCCAGGGGCGAGCAAGTTATCGGCGAAGACACTCTTCGGGTTTCCGTCCGAGGGCGGCCGGAGTTCGGGGCCGGGTGTAAACCAGCCTGTAAAACCAGGTGTGACAGAGGGTCCTCCAGTCCCCCGTCCCGACCTGCACAGACGCTCTTCCATCTCCAAGACCACCCCCTCGCGTCGTCCCTAGGAGGGGGTGGTCTTGGAGTTTCCAGAGGTACAGGTCGGGACGGGGGACTGGAGGACGAGGGAGGTGGGTGAGGAGTTCGGAGGGAGTTCTGCAGGAGGGGGTGGGGGAGTTCGGTCGGGGTGGGGAGCGGAGTTGCAAGAGGTGTCGGGCGGGGGAGTTCGGGAGGGTGGAAAGGGCCGGTGGTTCGGGGCCGGGCGGTAGTGCATGAGGTGTGGTCGTTCTGGGCGTGCGGCTGAAGCGGTGGCGCGGTGCAGTCGGGTTGGCGGGTTGCCCTACAACTTGCTCTACAAGTTGCTCTGCAAGTGGCCCTACAAGTTGCCTCTCAACTTGCCCTACAAGTAGCCCCCAGACATTCGGGGGCTACCGGTGGCTGTCGCCCTGACCAGCATGTCAAGGGTGTGCTGGTGGAGCTCCCGGCCGCCGACTACTTCTGTACGGGACCCCCTTGGAGTCCGACAGCCGTTCCCGACCCGGTGCCGACGTCGGCTTCGGCTTCCCCTGGTCCTGGTCGACCGGTACGCGTACCGACCCGTCGACATCGAGGACCAGGAGGACGTCGAGCTACTCCGTGCCGGGCGCGGCCGGGGGGTTCTCCTCGTACTGCGCGAGCGTCTGCTGGAGGCGGGCGGCGAGGTCCTGGAGGTGCGGGGTGAGGGCGCGTTCCATCGGCGTCTCCTCTCGGGCGCGCTGCCGGGCGTCCTCCTCGTCGAGCAGCTCGTCGAGCGACTTCGGGTTCGGGTCGAGGCGGTCGAGGAACCACGCCGACGCCCTCCAGTCGCCCGGCCGCCGGCGGATGCGTCGCTCGCTGCGGTGCTCGCCGGTGATGGGGTCGGTCCACGTCCGGTACGTCTCGGAGACGACGGCGCCGCGGGCTGCCTCCTCGATGTGACCGGTGGCGCGGACCGCCGACGCCGCGCGGGCACGGGTGACCCGGGCGTACAGCGCTGCGTGCGGGTCGGGGGAGTTCACGTCGAGGTGCCCATGCTGCTTCTCCTCCACGACGTCCTCGCCGCGGCTCATCCAGCGCAGGAAGGTGGAGCGGCCGACCCCGGCGGCGTCGGCGGCCTGCGTCATCGGCAGGCCCACGGCAGTCGCCCGGATGAGGAGATCCATCACGACCGGGGTGAGGAGCGAGGGGCGGCCCCGGCGGCGCGAGCGGCGGCGGGCGGGGGACTTCTCGGTGTCGTTGGTGTTCGTCATGGGGGCGGACCGTACGGACCGGTGGCCCTACCGTCGCGGGCTTCGCGGGACTTGTGGGACCGCCCCATCGCGCGCGAGATAGCAGGCTCACGCGCTTGCGTCTCGGGCTCGACGGCCGCCGCCAGGTCGTGCACCAGGTCCAGCAGCCCGTGCCCGACCAAACTGCGCGGACCTTCCGGACACGGTGCAGGTCAGCGGCTCGCAGGTCGGGCGCTGGGTGGCCGCTTCGTCTCCAAGTCAGGGGTCAGTGGAGGGGGAAGAAGCCACCCCGGCGGGGCCACCGGGCGGCGGTGGAGGAAACCCGGCGGCCGGTGGCCTCTTCGTCCAGGTCAGGCCGGGGGCGGGTCCACCGCGCGGGCCTCGGCGGCGCGGGAAGTAGAGGGTGGAGGACGGTATCGAGCCGCGGGCGCCCTCCGGGCCCGGGTGGTGGAGCTGACCGCCGGCCCCGTGTCTCCCGTGGGAGACGGCTGTCCCCGCCTGCACGCCTCGTACGCCACACGGGTGACACCGCGCGGCCCGCTCACCTGCGGGAATCGCTGTGTGCCCGCGTGTGCCCCTGTGGCGGCTCCGGACGTCCGCTCACACGCGGAGGTCGGAGAACGCGCCGGAGCGAGCCGCCTGCAAGGCCGCTTCTCGATCTTCGGCGGGGCCAAGCTCCGCGCGCTGCCGTCGGCGGTGCCGGGAGTCCTCCGGGCAGCCGACCGCGTCGCAGACGATCCGCTGCTGGAGCAGGGACAGCCCGCCCTCGTACAGCGGCTCCATCGGCGGTACGAGCGCGACGGCGTCGCCGGGCAGGTCGAGGGCGGCGCTCCTGCGCACCTGCTTCTCCTCGTCGGAGATCAGCCGCAGCACGATGTCGGTGAGCGCGACCGTGTCCCGGTGCCACCACACCGCGTGCCCGGCGGCATCGTGCCGGGCGGCATCCAGCGAGACGTGGTCGTAGCGGCCCTGGACCGGGCAGGCCCGGCAGACCCAGATGATGCCGGTGTCGAGCTGCATGTCGGCCCTGGTCGCGTCCCACGTGTCCATGGCCTGCCAACCGGCGGGCCGGGGGCGAGGACACGGTCACCTTCGGAACCACGGCCAAGACCCCCTTGACCACCTGCCGGACAAGGGGGTGGTCAAGGGGGTGCCGCCGTGGAATCGCTGGCGGGCGAGCGTGCTGGCATGCCAGCGGGCAGACACGCCGACCGCCGTTCTCCCGTCGAGCCTTCCCGCCGGCCCCGCGCGGCGCCAGGGGCGCACGGCTCGGACCCGGACCGCTCCCGCCGGGCGGGCGGGAATCTGCCGACCGGCCCGCAGCACGGGCAGCACGCCCGGGGTGATCCATTCCGAGCGGGGGGCGGAAACGGTCGTTTTAGCCCCCGCTAGCCGATCCGATCCCACCAATCACCCAGAAGGGTGAAAATCGGACCTAGAACCGGCAGCGATCCATTGGAATCCATTCCGTACTTGCGCCCCCCCTTTTCGCCCCCCTAGAGTGGTGAACGGACGCCGCGCCGCCCCGGCCCGGCCGAACCGAGGGGGACCCTCATGCCCTTCCCGCGCTTCAAGCTCGTGCCCGGCCCGATCGACGTCGACGTCTTCGGCTGGGAGCTGACCGGCGACCGGCTGAGCGGCGAGCACATCGTCGAGTGCCACGAGACCTTCCACCCGCACGACCACACCGCCGACACCGAGGCCGCCCTGCGGTGGGCCGACCGCGTCATCGGCTCCAAGCAGATCTGGACCCACGTCCACGACGAGAACCGCATGGAGCACTGGGAGGCCGGTTCCCTCGCGGACACCACCGAGGGCCCCGAGCCGACCCCGGCCGACATCCGCGCCCTGATCGCCGAGGCCGACGTCCTCCAGGAGCGCATCCGCAACGTCGAGCACCGGCTTGCGGGCAGCGAGGAGACCCGGCACAGCGTCTTCCGCCTGAGCGACGCCGCCGGGCGGCTCACCGACATCGCCGAGGCCCTGGAGGAGACCGCCGGCGAACTCGCCCGGGTCCGCGCCGTGCGCGACGGCTCCGTGTGCGCGGTGCCGTGGGGCGTCTGCCCCGAACACGGCAACACCCTGACCTCCAGCGGCGGCCGGACCCGGTGCAGCACGCTCGCCTGCCCCCAGTCCTGGAACTACGACCGGCTCGGGGTGCCGTGCGGTGAGCCGCTGACCCACACGGTCACCGACGCGGCCGGAGGGTCCTTCCGCGCCTGCAAGGCCCACGCGATGGACGCCACCGAGCGCCTCATCGGCGGCACCGTCACCCCGCTCGACACCACGGAGGCGTGAGCGTGGACGTCGCACAGCTCATCGACAACGGCGTCCCCGCCGACGAGGCCGGGCCCATCGCCGCCCGCTGGAACTCCGTCTACGACGGCATCCGCGAGGAACTGACCGCTCGCGTGAAGACCGCCAAGACCCTGGGGGGCGACGCCACCCGCATCAAGGAGCTGCGCCTCGAGCTGGGTCAGCTCGACCGGTGCACGCACCGGGCCTGCACCCAGTCCCCGCCCGGGTTCTCCGCGCACGCGGCTCTGCGCCTGATCCAGGAGTCCCTTCGGTACCTGCCGCTGGAGCTCCAGGGCGACACGCACCGCCTGGCCGCCCTGCTCGCCGACTGGGCCCGCGTCGTGCACGCTCGTGCCGAACGGGCCGCCCGGCTCGCGGAGGTGTACCGCCGTGACTGACCGCCTGTACCTGCGGCACTCGACGGACAAGCAGACCGACGCCCGGCAGCGGCACGCCCTGGCGCCGCTGCTCGCCGCCGGCGCCCCGGCCTACGAGGACCCGGCGACCTCTAGCCGCGTCCTGTCGCTGCACCGCGCCGGGTTCAAGCAGCTGCTCGACGAGGCGGCCGTCGGCGACACGATCCGCATCGCGGACGCCGCCCGCCTCTTCCGGTCGGTGGCGGACATCATCGCGCTGCGGCCGGTGCTGATCCGGCGTGGGCTGCACCTGCGGGTGGAGTCGGGGCTGCTGTCCGGGATCGACCTCGCCTCGGACGACCCGGGCACCAAGATGATGGTGAGCGTCCTCGCGGCGGTGCTGGAGTTCCAGCGCGACATGATCTCGGAGAACACCCGCGAGGGCGTCGCCGCGGCCGAGGCCGCCGGGAAGACCCTCGGGCGTCCGGCCGCGCTCGACGAGGGCGAGGTGGCCGAGCTGGTGGAGGCGTACCGCGAGGGCACGGCCGTGAAGGCGCTCGCCCGGCAGTACGACATCGCCCCGAAGACCGTGCGCCGGGTCCTCGATGCCGCCGGGGCCCGCGACGTGCCCGACGACCTGTCGGAGCTGCTCGACGGCGACGGCCAGGACGACGTCGGCGGCGACGTCCAGGCGGTGGCCGCCGACCCGGTCGCGGTGGTCGACGTGCCCGGCCTCGTCGCCGAGAACCTGGCCGACGTCGCCGACGACGCGGTCCGCCAGGCGCTCGTGAACGGGCAGACGATCCGCCGGGGGCAGGGCTACTCGGTGCGGGTCACCGCCCCGGCCAGCGTGCACCGGGCGATGATCGAGGCCTCCGCGACCGCGCTGATGCAGTCTCCCGCCGGCCGCAAGGCCCACCGGATCCACTCCGATCGCGTGACGTCCGCGCGGATCACGCCCTGAGTGTCGGTGCTGTTCGCTACAGTCGGGCCTGCGGTCGCATGACCGTGGGCCCGGCTCGTGGCCCGGTGCGTTCGGCCCAGACCGGACGCGCACGCCGAAGGTGCTCCGCGCCGAGCCGCCCACCACATCGCATCACCCTTACTGGCCTCGCTCTTGGCGGCCGGTGAGTCTGGGATCACCGCGAGCCGCGGAAACGAGAGCTTGAGATGCCGAAGAATCACGCGCGCAAGAAGGCCCTGGCCGCCCTCAAGGACGAGCTGGGCATCAAGCACGCCTGCGCCATCGAGCTCCTGGACCACCCCGACGCGGACGAGCAGGACACCCTGGAGCGGTACCTGGCGGAGTACGTCGACATCAACACGTACGCCGAGGCGGTCGACTACCTGCGCCAGGAGCAGGCCGACCCTCGCAACCAGGTCCTGTGCGAGACGTGCGGCTGGACGAACGGGATGGTCTGCCCCGAGTGCGCGAAGGGCTGCGGGTGCGAGTACCAGTGCACCGGCTGGCGGCACGAGGAGATGCGGGCCGCCACCGGCGACTACGACGAGGACAGCGACCGGTACGGCTGCGAGGAGTGCGGGGCCGGCGGTGGCGGCGACCCGTACGGCGAGTGCTGCTGCTACGAGGACGACGACGAGGACCAGGCCGCGTGAGCCAGGTCCTCGCCGCCGCGCGGGCGGCCATCGACCGGGGCCTGGCCGTCTTCCCGCTCCCGATCGGCGGCCGGGTGCCTGAACGCGGGTGGCAGCTCCAGGCCACTCTGCTGCCGGAGCGGCTGCCCGAGCTGCTCGCCGGGCGGGGGGTCGGCATCGGCTGCCGGGCCTCCGGCGCCGTCGCCCTGGACCTCGATGTCCACGGCGACGAGGACGGGCCCGGCGTGCTCGCCGCCCTGGCCGACCGGCTCGGGGAGACGGTGCCCGAGACGTTCACCGTGGCCACCCCGTCCGGGGGCCGGCACCTCTACTTCCGGGCGCCCATGGGCTGCACCATCGGCAGCACCTCCGGCGGCCGTACGCCGCTGGGGCCCGGGATCGACGTCCGCGGCCCCGGACACCGCAGCGGCGGCTACCTCGTGGGGCCCGGCTCGATCGTCGGCGGGCGCCCCTACGTCATCGTCCGGGACGTGCCCGTGGCGCCGCTGCCCGACTGGATCGGCGCCCGCCTGCAGAGCCCCCCGCGCTGACGACTCCCACGCAACGCCAGAGCCCCGCACCGGTCCGGTGCGGGGCTCTTGTGCTGCTCAGGGCTGTGTGCCTGCGTGCTGACGTGCCAGCATGCCAGCCCGCCAACCTGTCAGCCGGTGGGCTTGCCCGCCTGCCGGGCCGCCAGCCAGGCCCGCACGGCTTCGTCCAGGCCCTGGCGGACCTCGATCCCGGCCAGCATGCACTCCGACCGGAACACCCGCTGGACGTCCTCGGGGAGGTAGCTGGAGAAGGACTTCCAGTCGGTGGCCGTCGCCGCCTTCCGCCGGCGGGCCAGGTCCTCGCCGACCTTGACGCCTCCGGTGTTCGGCGTGAGCGGCGGCTCGGTGACGTTGTCGGGGGTCTCGAAGTTGTGGCGGGCCATCAGGCGGCTGTCCTCTTCTCGTACGTGTCGGCGAGCAGCTCGAACCCGGCGACCGCCTGCTGGAGCTGCGAGCCCTTCGCGTGCTCCAGGGGGACGTGGTCGTTCGAGGCGTTCGCCATGATCTCCCGGCGGCCGATGATCGGATCCCAGACCAGGTCACCGAAGATCCGCCGGATGCTTTCGAGCTGCTGGCGCTGCCGCGGCCGGGCCTGCTCGTAGTCGTTGACGATGACACCGTCGATCGTCAGGTCGTCGGCGTGCAGTCCGACCTTGTGCTCCCCGATGAACTCGCGCACCCGGCGGGCACCGAGGATCGCGTCGATCTCCGCGCGGGTCACCAGGAGGACGCCGTCCCCGGCCGCGAACGCCATCTGCGTCAGGTGGAACAGGCTCGGGGGGCAGTCGATCAGGACGTGGTCCAGGTCGTCGTCGGCGCCCTGCAGGGCCTTGGCCAGACGCAGGTGCGCGGAGGGGACTCCGGCTTCCGCGTACCGGTTCTCCAGCTCCAGCCAGGCCGGGGCCAGTCGCATCCGGTCCGCGTACTCGATGTCCCAGTTCACCGGCGTCCACACCTGGCGCATCGCGCCGACACGGTTGGACTGCACCGCCTCGCTCACCGTCACCTGCGGCTGGGCCTCGTTGTAGGTCCAGCCCGCCCGGCGCGAGAGGTTGCCCTGCGGGTCGAAGTCGAGCAGTCCGACCCGCCGGCCCCGCTTCGCGAGCGCCGCCCCGAGCCGGAGCGTGACGTCGCTCTTGCCGACCCCGCCCCGGTTGTTGATCACGACCGTGCGCCTGGCCATCGCCTCGCCCCTACCCGTACCTCGTTGAACCCGTCGGCACGCCAGCTTGCCAGCGCGGTGGGCGTGCTCGCGAGCAGACGCGCCAACCCGCCCACCAGCCAGCCTGCCAGCATGCAGGCGAGCCAGCATGCCAGCACACCGGAAGCTCAGGCCGTCGTGCACCACCGGGTCCGCTCGTGGATGAAGAAGCCACCGCCCCGCGGGCGCCCTCCTACGCGGGCAGTGCACTACCCGCGCGGGGTGGCTTCTTCACCACCGGGATCGGTACTTCTCTCTAGTCACAGAAACCAAATAGTTAAAAGAACTACCCGCACTACCCGTACTACCCGCATAACCACTGGTCAGAGCGTTGCGGGTAGTGGATCAGAGGCAAGATCGCACTACCCGCAACTACCCGCACTGCCCGGTGGCGGAGAGTGCGGGCAGTGCGGGGCTGGACTACCCGCTGCGGGTAGAGGCCGCTGGACTACCCGCAAGGCTCTGAGCTGCGACTTTGCGGGTAGTACGGGTAGTGCGGGCAGTGCGGGTAGTAGTTGCGCCGCACTACAGCCCGCAGGCAGCAGAAAGGCCCGCACGGAAGATCCGTGCGGGCCTCTGGAGAGGTGTGGCCGCTGCTACTGCGCGGCCGGTGGGCCCTCCACCCGCCAGTAGTTGATCTTCTGGCGAGCGTCGCGGCGGGCGAGGATGCGGTAGCCGCTGAAGAAGCGGCCCTGGCGGGCCCTGAGCCATTTCCCGAGCTGCTTGGAGTTCGGGATCTTGTCGCCGTTGGTCGGCATGACCTTGCTGAGCGAGGACGCAGCGCTCATTCCGGTGGCCGAGGCGAAGGCGAAGTCCACCAGGTTCTGCGAGGTGTACTCCTTGGTGCCCAGCTCCTCGTGCCAGACGGCGAGGAAGGCGGCCCACTCCATGGCGTCCTCGTCGGCGTCCTCCATCTGCTCTTCCCGGTCGTCGAGCCAGCCGGGCAGGCACATCCAGTTGAGGATGCCGCCGAGCGTTCGGGGCCAGGCGCCAAAGGAGGCCATGTGGTGATTGCTCTTGGGCATCCCCGCGGCCACCCACCCGCACAGCAGGGTGAGCAGGGAGTGGAGGACGTCGGCGGTGTGGAGCTGGAGCCACTCGTTGAGGTCGCCGGCCGCGAAGGCTGAGGGGTCGCGGGTGTCCGGCCGTACGTCGGGGTCGAGGCGTACCCAGATGGTGCGCCGGGCAAGGTCGTCGCCAACCGTCAGGTTGTTGCCGTTCACGACCCAGAGCATGTTGTTCGGGATGTTCGCCATCTCGGACTTGCCGAGGACGCGGTCTCCCCAGACCTGCGAAGTGATCAGCTCCGACATCACCGGGAAGCGCAGGGTGTGGCCGGAGGGCAGGTTGTCGAACACGGTGACCGGGTGACCGGACTCGATGAGGACGGACGTGATGACCTTCCGCTGCTCCCCGTTGTCGGAGCCCCACGATGCGGTCTTGAGCCCGAAGAGGTCACCCATGATCCGCGACAGCAGCGACTTACCGGAGCCCGGGTTGCTGGCGCTGATGCACCACAGAGGTGTCGGGTCCGGGATCATCGAGCGGAGCAGAGGGATGAACAGGGCCCCGACGAACTGCGCCAGGTCGCTGGCGGCCATCCACGGGAAGTCACCCAGCATCTTGCCCACGATCAGCTCTTGGGCGTCGGAGATCTGCTGCTGGGTCGGATTCTCCGGGACGTCCTTGATTCGGATGCGAGGAGAGTAGAACCAGCCGGTAGCGGGGTTGTAGCCCTCGCGAAGGTGCAGGCGGCCATCAGGGCTGAGGAGGGGCACGGAGGTGATCCCCTTGAGACTGGGCAGCTTCCAGTTGTTGCGCGCCAGGACCACGGCCGCGACTCGGGTGGGCAGCAGTACGGGGGCGGGACCGGTCTTCCGCATCTTGAAGACTTCGGCGTGCTCGTGCAGGGCGAGGGTCAGGCCGTCCTTCGAGATCTCCTCGATGAAGGGGCCGTCGTTCCCTTCGCCGATCCACACGGGCCGCCGGCCGCGCAGGTAGACGTCGGCAATCGCGCCCGACTGGAGCGCCCGGGTCACTTCGGTGACGCCGGTCGGCTCGTCGGTGACGTCGATGACGACGCGCTCGCGAACCTCAGCCCGCGGCTGGGGTACGGCAGTGACGGTGTCGGTCGGGTGACCGTCGTCGGACGGGTGGCTCACGTGTGCTCCGTTCTCGGGAGCTGAGCCGGTTCCATCTCCTCTGCCTGGTCACCGTGTCGTACAGTGGTGACTAGCTAGGAAGGCGGGAGGAGACCGGAAACGGCTCAGCTCGAAAGCTTCCAGAGTCGGCCCGGCCTTGGTGGTGAGACACCTGCCGGGCCACTCGCTTTTCTGATGTGGGTTGACCCTAGCTGAGCGTGTTTATGCAGCTCAGGCCATTTGTGTCGAGGGCACCGGGATGCCCGCCTCTGCGAACCCCCGGTCGACGGCACGGACCGCGTAGGGCTCGGGCACCCCGACTCCAACGGCCGCCGCCACGATCTCCCCGCCCAGTGCCTCCAGGCCGCACGGCCCCGGGCACTCCTGGTGGAGCGAGCCGAGGAACCGAGCGACGCCGAACGCCTGGCTCGCCGCCCCCTGCTCGCGATGGCCGGCGACCATCGCGACGCCCTTGTCGAGGCCGGTCCGGACGTACCGCTCCGTATGACGGCACCCGCTACCGACCGCCCGCGTCCAGGCGGCGCGGGGCATCGGTGAGGTCGCCACCGCGCCCGTCGGCACCACGTACCGGGGGAGGGCGGTTACCGTCTCGGGCAGCCGGATCATCTGGCCCTCACCGGGCCCGAGCCAGCGGGCGTATGCCATCAGCGACTTGATGTCGACGCCGGGGCGGACGCCGTTCGAGGACTGCATCGTGCCGAGGTAGATCCAGTGCTGGCCCCGAGTCGTGGCCACGGTCCGGGTGGCAGGCAGGGTTTCCCGAGCCCAGGCCACCGCGTCGTCGTCGTCGAGGTCGAGCACGGTCACCCCAGCACCGCCCGGGTGGTAGCCGACGACGCCCGCACGCTGCCAGGCCGCCGCCCAGGCCGCCGACGTCACGACGTCGGCGGAGGTCGAGGCGGCGGCCCATCCGTGGCACGGCCGGGGGCACGCGCAGGCGCCGGCGGACTTCATGTTGGGCCTGCCGCCGCACGCGTTCTTGGCGCACGCGGCGCAGTTCCCGAACGGTCCCTTGCCCTCGCGGAGCGGCAGCACGGGCACGCCGCGTGCCGCCAGCTCAAGGGCCTGGCGCAGGTGGTCATTCATCGTTGGCCTGACGACGCAGCGAACTCCGCCACCGCAGGATCGTCTGGCCGCCGGTGACCTTCACGGCGACCTCCACGATGCGGCCGTCCTCCAGGATCACGGTGCGCACGACCTGCGTGACGACGACGTCCTTGCCGGTGAGGCCGAGTGCCGCAGCCTCCTCGGTGTTGGCCTTGCGGGAGGTGACCTCCTCCAAGACCTCGTCTTGCTCGACACCCAGGCGCTGTGCCGCGAGTTCCCGCGACCCGCCGGTGGAGACCGGCTCCGTCAGCTCAGGCGTCACCGCGATCACGTACGCCGGGTAGTAGCTACTGCTGATGTGCACCGGTACACCACCCCGGCTCACGAGCCGTCGCCGCACCTGGACCGGGGTGCCGGGCGCGACGTCGAGCCGCGGGGCGACCAGTTCGTCAGCGCCCACGGTGCCGATCTCCAGGATCTGGGACGTCTCGCCGCCGCCCAACGCCTTACCGGTGCTGGCGTGCAGGGCGACACGGGACGCGATGTTGTTGCTGATGGGGCCCGCAACGACGGTGCCGACGCCCGACTTCGCGAGCGTCAGGCCCTCCATCTTGAGTGCCCGGTACGCACGGTTTGCGGTCGTCTGGGCCACGCCGAAGCGTTCGCAGACCTGTCGAAGCGACGGCATGGTGTCGCCGGGCCTGAGCGTCCCGTCCTGGATCTGCTGGCGGTAGTGCGCAGCAATCTCCGCGTATCCGGTGTTCTCGGGCATATCCCGGCCTCCCTTCCATTGATCGGCGCTACACGTCGATGTGCAGCGGTGCACCTGCAAGGGTAGTTCACGTAGACCGCTAGCGCTACCAGTAGCGCTAAGGGCCGCTAGTGGTCTACCTTGGTCGTGCGCCGATCGCAAGGGGGACACCCCGGGGGGTTGGTGCGCTGCGTCCTGGCCTCGTGTCGGGACGAAGGGTCCCGGGACAGAGCGGGGCGAGGGGTCCGGGCACCGTGGCACGCCTGGGAGGTGGAGCACCTGCCTACGCCCATCGGCGATCCGGTGGAAAAGGTGCTGGCGCCCCGGGATTGCGTTTGGGATCTGGCCGGTTCGAGTCCGGCCCGGGGCACTGCGGCATCACGCCGCTTCTTCGGCCGCCGGTGGCTTCTTCATCTTCGGCCGGCCCCGCGTTGGAGCGCGGGACCGGCCGGGCCTGGCGGCCCAGATCGCATGGAGGTGCGACCCGTGAAGAACGGTACCCACGACCAGGCCCTGGCCGCTGACCTCGCCGAGATGTACGCGAACCAGCACGTCAGGGTGCTCAACATCGTCGCCCGCACGCTGCGCCTGGAGGACCGGGCCGCGTACGCCGAGGACCTCGCCCAGGACGTGTGGCTGATGGTCTGGCAGTACCTGCTGCGCGGCAACGAGATCCGCAACGCCTCGGGGCTGCTGTCGGTCTTCGCCCGGCGCCGGGTGTACGCGCACTACCGCTCCGCGCGGGTCCGCCGGGAGATGGCGATGGACCCGCAGGACGGGCCGCTGGACCGGCTGTGCGCCGAACTGGTGGCCGTGTCATGAGCGCCGAGGCGCAGGCGCTCGAAGAGGCCCGCCGCCAGGCCGCTGAGCACCTTCGCCAGTCGCAGGAGGCCGCGGCGCGGCTTGCGGAGCTGACCCGGCAGGACCAGCCCCGGCAGTAATTCCGGCGGCCTGTCCGAGCTGCACCTGATCATTGGCCACCCGGGTCCGGAGCGCTTCGGCTGCTCCGGACCCGCCCCCCCGCACCGCTTCGGATGGAGACACATGACGACCACGATCGAGCCGCCCGCCAAGGCGCCGGCGGCCTACGAGCCCGACCCGGTCCCCGCCTTCCGCGAGGCCGCTTCGGGCACTCGCCCGATCCCTTCGGGTACTTCGCCGGAGGCTTCGGGCACTCCGGTGGAGGACGAGCCGACCGGCACGCCGGAGGTCAGCCGCAAGGTGAAGGTCGCCCTAGGCATCGCCGCCGTCGTCGGCGGCTGCGTCATGGGGGCGATCGGCTTCTACCTCTCCTTCGGGAACCTCAGCAAGGCCGGGCACACGGTCTTCGGGTTCTCGGTGGACGACGGGAAGTTCTTCGCGATCGGCGTGGACGTCGCGATCGTCACCTGCCTGCTGCTGGACCTGTTCATGGCGACGATCCGCACGTCGTGGCCCCTGCTGCGGTTCCTCGCCCACGTCATGACCGTGGCCAGCGTGTACTTCAACGCCGCCGCGTTCGGCGCGATCCAGGACCACCCCGACAAGGCCCTCTCCCACGGGCTGATGCCGGTCCTGTTTGTCATTGGCGTCGAGGCCGGGCGGCGCATCCTCGTGCACCAGGCGGCGCTCCCCGCCGACCACGACACGATCCCCGGTCACCGGTGGCTGCTGGCCTTCCGCTCGACCTGGCGGATCTTCCGGCAGATGAAGCTCTGGGACGAGGGCTACTCGGTGGCGATGGGGCGGCTGCGGGACCGGGCCATCTTCGACGCCTGGAACGAGTACAAGGCCGAGCTCAAGGCGGCGAACCTGACGGAGGGCTCCCCGGCGGCGCTGGCCAGGCTCCCGAAGAAGCTGGAGCCGTTCGGCCTGACTGTCGACGAGGCCCTGGCCCTGCCGGACCGGATGGCCCGCCAGGAGCTGCGCCGCAAGCAGGAGCAGGACAAGCGCGACCGCGAGCTGGAGCTGGAGCGGGAGCGGGCGGAGCACCAGGCGGAGAAGGAGCGCCTGGCGCACCGCAAGGAGATGGCGAGCCTCACGGCGGACCTGAGCGCCACCGAGGGAGTCGCCGGGGCTCAGGCCCGCGGGGCGGTCGCGGAGGCGGAGGCGCGGGCCGACGCACAGGCTCGGGCGGCGACCGCGCTGAGCGACGCGGTCGAGTCCGAGGAAGCGGCCGAAGCCAAGAGGCGAGCAGCCGAAGCGAAGGCCCGAGCGGTCGAAGCCGAGGCGCGAGCGGCCGAAGCCAACGCGCAGAAGATGGCCGCGCTGGCGAAGACGGAGACGGACAAGGCGAAGGCGCTCGAAGGGATTCACCGAGCGGCCGAAGCCGAAGCCGGAGTGGCCGAAGCGGAGAAGCGAGCGGCCGAAGCCCGCGAGGCGGCGGCCCAGATCCTGCGCCGAGCGGTCGAAGCCGAGGACGCCGCGAACTTCACCCCGCGCCAGCGCCGGGTGCGGATCGTCGCCCGGATGATCCTGGCGAAGTCCCCGGAGGACGTCACGCTCGACGAGGTCGCCACGGCGATCGGCGTCACCTCCGGCAGCACCGCGTCGACCACCAAGGCCGACGCCGTCGCGCTGATCGAGGCCGGGTACGACCCGGTCCGCGGCTTCGACCCGGAGGCCGCCTCGCGCACCGCAGCGTGAACAGCCCGCCGGCACCACCGATGAAGGCCAGCCCGAAGGAACCGGGCTGGCCTTCGTCGCGACTGCCGGAAGCAGTCACCACACGACCAGGACGAAGGAACCGCCCTGGTCACGACCCCAACGGTAGAGGAGAACGCCATGAGTTCCGCCGAGAAGTGGACATCCGATCACCTCCTGTCGCCCGCGACCCGGGCCATCCACCTGGAGCAGCGTCGGGCGCAGCTGCTGCCGCTGGCCGACGACCTGCGCCGCCTGGCCCGCGAGATGGACGCGGAGCTGAAGGAGATGGGGGCCATCGAGGGCGACTTCCCCGGCCAGGCCAAGCTCCGGGCCTGGCACGTCGGCAAGCCGCTGTTTAAGGCCGCCGACGACGTCGAGCAGGTGATCAGCGACCTGATCGCCTTCAACGCCCGCCTCCAGAAGGCGTACGAGGAGCTGCCCCAGAAGCGCGAGGCGAAGCGCCGGCGCAAGGAGCTGGCCAAGGCCGGGCAGGCCGAGGCGATCGAGTCGGCGCCCGCCAGCGGGGTCCCGGCGCAGCGCGACGAGTTCGGGGACGTGTTCGACGGGCTGCGGAAGGGGGCCTGACGTGGCGGCGCAGACCAAGGCCGAGCGTCAGGCGGCCAACCGCCGGGCGCACTTCGAGAAGCGCCAGGCCGAGCGGGCCGTACGTGGTCCGCGCGGCCTGGCCGAGTCGTGGATGGAGCGAGCCCGTGCGGTCGCCGCGACCCGCGAGAAGGCCGGGGATGAGGACGTGTGGAACGACCTCTCCCGGTCCATCGCGAACTGGGTCTCCCGCTACGAGCAGTGACCACCGGGTCAATCAATCCACCGGTCAATCCAGGCGGTGACCGCCTCGCCCTCGCGTAATGCGGAGGCACGGGCACACGGGCGCACGGGCACGTGCGCGCGTACGCGAGGCGGTCACCGTCTGTCAACCCTCTTCCGGGAGAATTCGATGAGCAACGGCAACAACAGCGGCGGCGGCCAGGTGATCCCGATCCGTCCTGCGGGGACCGTGGCGCCCCCTCCTCCGCCTCCTCCGCCACCGCCTCCGGCTGCGGCGCCCCCGCCCCCGGCGGCCCCTCCCGTCGCCCCGGGCCCGGTTGCGGGTCCGGCTGCGGCGCCCGCCCCGGCGGGGTTGCCTCACCCGGCGCTGGTCCTCCCCGCGCCGGCGGTCCCGCCGCCGCCGGTCCCCGTGCTGCCCGGCGCCGCTTCGCCGCAGGTTCCGGCCGCGTTCCAGTCCGGCGGTGTCGCGGCCGGAGGGGTCAGGGGTTCGGGCCGGGCCGCGATGGTCCTCGCCATCGGGACCGCGGTCGCCGCCCTGCGTGGCATGACCGGCTGGCTCGCCGACCGGCGCCAGCAGTTCCAGGACCTGGCCCCGGTACGGCAGGCGACCGCGAAGGCGAAAGCCGAGAAGGTCAAGAACCGGGCGGAGCACGAGGCCGCCCTGGCGCAGATCGGCGGCGACGCGGAGAAGGCCCGCGCCAAAGGCCGCGTCAAGTCGCTGACCGACGGCGGCTCGAAGGCCGGGGGCGGCTCCAAGGGCGGTGGCGGAGGATCGTCGGGCGGCAAGGGCTCCGGTGCCGGAGGCGGACGCGGTACGAAGTCGGGCTCCACGGGCAGCGGCTCTACCGGGCACGGCAAGGGCAGCCCCGGCAAGGGCGGGTCCGCCGGGAGCGGCAAGACGCCGACCAGCAGCGGGTCGACCGGCACCGGGAAGCCGGGGGCGGGCGGCAAGTCGTCGACGGGCACCGGCTCGTCGGGGGCCGGCGGGAAGGGCAGCTCAGGCAAGTCCGGTGCGACGACCGGGTCGACCGGGAGCGGCAAGGGCAAGGACGGCTCCGGCAAAGGGCTCAAGAGCCCCAGCGGCGGCAAGTCGCCCAGCTCCAGCCCCTCCAGCCCGTCGATGGAGCGAGCCCGAGGCCGCCAGGAGCGGGCCGCGGCCCGGCAGGGCGCGAAGGTCCAGCGCAAGGCGGACCGGCAGGCGGCACGGCTGGAGACCCGCGCGAAGGACCAGGACGCCGACCGGGAGAGGCGCAACCGCAGCCGGGACAGCGGGCAGGCGGTGAAGGACAAGATCCGCAACCGGCGCCTCAAGGACAAGGCCAAGGCCCAGGACAAGGCCAGGAAGCAGCGGAAGGCCGAGGCCGAGGCCCGTACGACCCTCGGGCAGTCGCTGGCTGAGGGGGCCGGGAGGCGGCTGGAGAGGCGGCGCAAGAACCCGGCCTCGCCGGTACTGACCAGGGCCAAGAAGAAGGCGTCGGCCGCCCCGGCCGGGCCCAAGGTCAGTCTGACGAAGGCTCCGAAGAAGCCATCGGCCGGGCCGAAGGTCAGCCTGACGAAGACCCCCAAGGCGCCTCCGACCACCCCGGCGGCCTCGCCGCCGCGGCCGAAGGTGAGCCTGACCAAGAAGCCCCGGCCGAAGCCGCCGCCGGGGACGAGCGGGCCGAAGGTCAGCCTGAAGCGCCGCACGCCGAAGCGGCCCCGGTCCAAGCCGGTCCCGCCCTCCTCGCCGGGGCCCTCGGGCACCGCGCCGCCCCCGCCCCCGAAGCCGCCGAAGGCACCGGGGCGGTGGGGCAGGAAGAACAAGAAGGCCAAGCAGCCCCCGCCCGGCCCGACCGGCTCCCGGCCCGGGTCGCGCTCCCGCAGTACCCGCAGCCAGCAGCCCCCGCCCCCGCAGACGCCGCAGGCGGACGGCGCGTGGCTGCGGCCCCCGCCCGGGATGGACGCCACGTACTCCGTGACGCTCGAACGGCTCGACCAGGAGCCCAAGCCGAAGCCCAAGCCGAAGCTGAGGGAACTGGTCGGCGGCGACTGCTTCCCGGGGGGATCAGGAGGACCCGCAGCACCGCCCGCGCCGTCCGGCGGGGTGCCAGGACCACGGAAAGGGGCGCCGCCCATGGGATCGCCTGCACCCGTACGGGATACCCAGTTCACCGACTCCGACCTCACGGTCTACGACGTCATCGAAGCCGATGAGGACCAGGCCGAGGAGATCATGGCGGGCGCCGAGCACGCCCGGCTCGTCGCCGACCGGTGCGACCGCCTGGCCGGCGCGCTCGAGGAGATGCGCGCCGAGCTGATCGCCAAGCACGTCCCCGGGGTGTTCGTCGGCTGGTGCACCCGGCTGATCGAGCGGGCCGGGGTCGTGGAGTCCAAGGCGAAGGCGGTCGCCGGGGGTCTGCCCCGGGCCGCCGAGGCCATCGCCCACGCCGGGGAGCTCGCCGCCGCCTTCGACAAGCCCGCCGCCGACAAGGTCCGCGACATGGGCCACACCGCACCCGCCGACGCCTCGTACCACAAGGAGTAGCCATGGGAATGGATCTGGCACGCGTCGGCTCGAAGGTCGTCGAGCTGGTCTCCGACGGCATCACGTACACGGTCGCCACCGCCAAGCTGGGCATGGCCTCGGTCGCCATGTTCGCGCTGAGCGAGGCGGTGCGCGGCGCGTACAACTACGTCGAGGACTGCGCCCGGTCGGTGGACATGCTCGCCGACACGGCCAGCACCCTGTGGGTCGAGGGCGACGTCGTCAACGCCCACCGCGACGCGGCCGGGGTGATGCGCGGCGTCCTGGCCGACGCCGAGTCGCTCGCCAACGAGGCCGCCGAGATGGCCGCCGACTTCAAGGCGGCCAAGGAGGGCCACGAGGCCGACTACGGGCCCGTGGCCGAGCTGATGGCGGGCAAGGACACCGACCGCACGTACTACAGCAACCGCTGACCCTCTCCCCCCGCACGGGGCGGCCGGAGCCTCACGGCCCGGCCGCCCCGCCGTTTCTGGAGGTACTTCCCCATGCTCGCTCGCGTGCGTGCGACGGTCGGCCGAGCCGCCACCGTCGCCGGAGCCGTCGTCCTCACCGGGGGACTGGGCAACGACGCCTTCACCCTCCCCGGAACCCTCGCCGCCCTCGCCACCGCCGGCGTCGGCCTGGCGGGCAACCTCAAGGTTCTCCGCGCCCCCGCCTCGGTGCGCTGGACGGCCGTCTCCATCTACGCCGCGCCGCACGCGGGCTGCGCGGCGCTGCTCGTCGGCGAGCGCCTGGCCCCCGACGGCGCGGTGTCCTTCTTCGCGCAGGCCGCCGCGGTGGCGCTGTGGACCGGAGCCACCTGGCTCCTGCGCCCGGGGCTCACGGCCCGCGAGTTCACCGACGAGGCCCTGGCCCAGATCCTCGCCGAAGCCGAGAAGGCCGAGGAAGCGCCGGTCGAACCGGTGGCCCCCACCTACGACAGCCCGCAGGCCCGTTGGTGGGGCGAGCGGTTCGCCATCGAGGGCGGCGTCGCCCCCGGCACCGTGCTCCTGCAGCACCAGCAGGTGAGCGAGCAGTGCCTGGCGCTGGTCATCGGCGCCCAGAAGCGCGGGCAGCCCGTGCCCGAGATCTCCAAGCCCGGCCTGTCCGCCGAGCTGGACCTCCCGGAGGACCTGATCGACATCGGCCCGGTGCCAGGCCGTGGCGCCGGCGTCCGCCTCCTGGTCCTCGGGCAGCGCCCGGTGGCCGAGGCCGGGGTCGCCACGGGCGACAGCGACGCGGAGGTGTGGGCGGAGATCGCCGCCACCGCGATGCCGGGCGTCGAGCTGATTGAGGCCAACACCTACGAGGTCCACAAGGAGCTGACCTGATGCTCGATGTCCGCGAGTACGTGCTGAAGACCCCACCGGGCGGGGTCAAGCGCTACGACCACGAGGCGCTGTGCGACCTGCTGAAGGTCGAGGACTACAGCCGGGTCATCTTCGAGCAGGGCGTCGGCCGAGAGGCGATCGTCCGGGTCTACCCCTCGAACCCGCTGATGGACGTCCGGGCGGTGGACGTGGCCGACCTGGTGATGGACGCGCGCGGGCGGATCACCCTCGGGACGTACTTCGACGGGTCGCCGCTCAGGTTCCGCCTGTTCGACCCGAAGACCGGCAACGCCCAGCGCGGGGCCGTCTTCGGGACGACCGGCGCCGGGAAGTCCAGGCTCGTCCAGGCGATCCTGATCGCCTGCAAGGCGTCCGGCATCGTCGTCCACCTCGCCGACCTCAAGCACGGCCAGTCGGTGCCCGAGGCCAAGGGCAACGTGGCCACCCGGGTCACCACGCAGTACGAGACGATCCTGATGCTGCGTGGCCTGGTCGCCGAGGCCGAGCGCCGCATGACCTCCTACGCGGAGATGGGCCGCTCCGGCTTCGTCATCAACTCCCCCGACCCGCTGACGTACGGGATCGTCGACGAGGCCAACAGGCTGCTGGAGAAGGGCGCCCCGTTCCGGGACGAGGCCGCCCTGCTCATCAAGGAGCTGGGCAGGACGGGCCGGTCGGTGGGCGTCGGCATCATCATCGCCGCGCAGGCCGGGCACCTGGACGAACTCGGGGGCAGCGACACCCTGCGCGGCATGCTCAAGGAGGGCGAGGTCATCCTGCTCCGCTGGAGCTCCGCGATGATGCAGCAGCTCGTCAGCGACGGACTCCTCCCCCGGGGCGAGTCCCTCCAGCCGATCCCCAAGGTCGTCGGGCAGGTGCGGCGGATCCGCCGCTACAACGAGCAGCGGGCCGACGACGAGGACGACGTGAACTCGCAGGGGATGCTCTACCACCTCACCGGGATCCGCC
>NZ_JBIVTH010000045.1:0-24286 GCF_044756625.1 Streptomyces sp. NPDC091682
CCCCCAGGTCATTCGTCCGACAGAGGGGACACAGTCATACCGGGCCCGGAGGCCAGCGGCCCCATTGCAGGACCGCGAAAAACATAACGGGGGGGTGCGTTCGACCGAATGTTCACCGGCCGACCGGATCTTCCCGAGTCGAAAACCGGGACGAATGCCTGCAAACTGACCAGGCCGGGATCTTCTCGGCTCCTGCGGGGAGGAGGACAGGAGTGCGCGCGAGACCGAGCCGAGCCGTAGCCGTGCTGGTCACGACCGTGATCCTGACCGGGCTCCTGGTCCCCGGAGCCGCCGCGCAGCCCGTGGGGGCGGAGCCCGTACCCGGCACCGACGCGGTGGCCCCTGCCGTCGTGGAGCTCGCCGACATCCCCGCCGAGCCCCCCGCGCAGCCCGTACGGCCCGCCGGGGGCGAGCTCTTCGGTGCCGACTGCGACACCGTGATCCAGGGCTCGCAGGTGTCGGCGTACTGCCACAACGCCTACCCGGAGACCGACCTCGTCCGGCTGCACGTCGAGTGCGACCGCTGGTGGGACGTGGACGGCGACGGCGTCGCCGTGGCCGTCGGCCCGGCCGGCCGGACCGAGCTCGTCGGCCGCTGCTGGAAAGAGGTCCGCTCGGCCTGGGTCAGCCACCGGCGCCCGTGAGCGGGGCGTCCTCCGCGCTGTTGACCGGCGTGTCAGCCGCCTTCTCGCCGAGGCAGGCGAAGGGGTAGCCCGCGGCCTCCGAGGCCGCCGCGTCCCCGTCGCCCCGCCGGATCGCCTCGATCAACCGGGCGTGGTCCAGGTGGGCGGAAGGGTGCAGTTCGGTCCCCACGTCCCCCCGCAGCCAGTCCGCCACCAGATCGCCGAGGTCCGCGTACAGCTCGATCAGCACCTCGTTGTGCGAGGCGGTCACCACCGCCATGTGCAGACTCACGTCCGCCGCCACGAAGACCTCCGCGTCGCCGCCCGTCCAGGCCTCCTCGCGGCGCGCCAGCAGGGCGTCCAGCTGTACGAGGTCCCGCTCGGTACGCCGCTCCGCCGCCAGTCGGGCCGCCGCGGACTCCAGCGTCGAACGCAGCTCGGCGATGTGCCGCGGGTCGGCCCCGGCGAAGCGGCGGTGCATCACGCCGGCCAGCTCGCTGGTGGCGATGACGTACGTCCCCGAACCCTGGCGGATGTCGAGGAGGCCGTTGTGCGCCAGCGCCCGCACGGCCTCGCGCACCGTGTTGCGGGCGACGCCCAGCAGCTCGACGAGCTTCGGCTCGGTCGGAATGCGGGCGCCGACCGGCCACTCGCCGGAGGTGATCTGGTTCCGCAGCTGGGCGATCACCTGATCGACGAGCGCGGAGCGCCGGGGCGAGGTCAGCGGCATGGGTTCCTCTCGGAGGCGACTTCACGAGCGACTGGACAACCAATCATCCCATGATTCTATGATGGTTGAATGCCCGACGAAGACATCCGGACCATGAACCGCCCGCCGGTCGTGCGCACCGCCCCCGACCAGTACCCTTCCACCCCCGCCCAGGCCGCCCCGACCTGGCTCGGCCCGGTGCTCATCGTCGGAATCGTGCTGGCCGCCCTCAACCTGCGGCCCGCCATCACCAGCCTCGGCGCCCTCTTCGAGGAGACCCGCACGGGCCTCGGCATGAGCGGCACCGTCGCCGGACTGATCACCTCCGTCCCCGCCCTCTGCTTCGCCGTCTTCGGCGTCACCGCACCCCGGCTCTCCCGCCGCTTCGGCCCGGCCGCCGTCGTCTGCGCCGGCATGGCCGCGGTCGCCACCGGCCTGCTGGTGCGCCCCTTCGCCACCGGCGCCGTCGGCTTCCTCGCCGCCAGCGCCCTGTCGCTGGCCGGCATAGCCCTCACCAACGTGCTGCTCCCGGTGATCGTCAAGCGCTACTTCCCCGACAGGGTCGGCACCATGATCGGCCTGTACTCCATGTGCCTGGCCGCCGGCACCTCGCTCGCCGCCGCCGCGACCGTCCCGCTGACCGACGCCCTCGGCGGCAGCTGGCGCACCGGCCTGCTGGTCTGGGCCGTGCTCGCCCTGTTCGCCGTACTGCCCTGGCTGCTCGTCGCCCGCGCCTCCCGGCGCGCCGACCGGGCCGGGTCCACCGCCGGGCCGGTGGGTTCCGGAGCCGGCCCCCGGGTCGTCCGCAGCCGCACCGCCTGGGCCCTGGCCTGCTACTTCGGCCTCCAAGCCACCGGTGCGTACATCACCATGGGCTGGCTCCCGCAGATCTTCCGCGACGCCGGGGTCTTCGCCTCCACGGCCGGAGTGCTCCTCGCCGTCACCATGGTCATGGGCGTCCCGCTCGCCTTCGTCATCCCCAGCCTCGCCGCCCGGATGAAGAACCAGGGCGCCATCGCGGTCACCCTCGGCGCCTTCGGCCTCACCGGCTACCTCGGCCTCTACTTCGCCCCCGCCGCAGGAGCCTGGGCCTGGGCGCTCCTGCTCGGCATCTCCAACTGCGCCTTCCCCCTCGTCATCACCCTCATCGGGCTGCGCGCCAAGTCCCCGGCCGGCGTGGTCAAGCTCTCCGCCTTCGCCCAGAGCACCGGCTACCTCATCTCCATCCCCGGCCCCCTCCTCATCGGCACCCTCTACCAGCACAGCGGAGGCTGGGACCTGCCGCTCGCCCTGATGGCCGGACTGCTCGTACCGCAGGTCGTGCTGGGCGTCCTCGCCGGACGGGACCGCACGATCGAGGACGAATGCGGCATGGGAGACTGACCGGCATGACGCCCGTACTTGAACCGAACCCGCAGAACGGCCGCAAGAAGCTCGGCCTCGTGCTCGGCGCGTTCCTCGCCGTCACCGTGATCATCTCGGTCATCGCCACGATCGCCTCCCCGTGAGCCCCTGCTCCGGGGAGGGGGTGGGGTTAACCCCACTACCCCTAGGGGGTCAGGCTCAGGGTGAAGTGGGGTGTGCCCCGGATGGGAACCACCGCCCCGGATCCATAGATTCGTAGGCAGTGAGTCAGTCCGGTCCCCACCCACGGAGGCGGCCATGTCGGCCCCCACGCACATCAGCCCCCTCCCGCCGGGCCCCACCCGCCCCCGGGCCCGCGCCACTGCCGCGAGCACCCGGTTGCACTGGTGGGCACTGGCCCTGCCCGCCCTCGCCTTCGGGCTCCTGCTGCTGCTCCTCGCCGGATCGGGCGAGGCCCAAGCGGCCACCGGCGAGGTCTCGGGCCTCGTCCAGATCGCCGAGCAGCTGCTGCGCGCCGCCGGCTGACCTCCTGCGCGCCCCTCACCCGGGCGTGAGCCCCCCCCAACGCCCTGCGCCCTGCGCCTCGTTTCATGCGAAGCTGGGAGTCATGAGCGCCGACACACCCCGCAGGATCGCCCTCCTCCGGCACGCCAAGGCCGACTGGCCCGATGTGTCCGACCACGATCGCCCCCTCGCGGAACGAGGCCGCAAGGACGCGCCGGCCGTCGGTCTGAAGCTGGCCGAAACCGGCATCGTCTTCGACCTGGCCCTGTGCTCCACCGCCGCCCGCACCCGCGAGACCTGGAAGCTGGCCGTCCAGGAGATGCCGCACCGGCCGAAGACCCACTACGAGGAGCGGCTCTACGACGCCTCGCTGGGTGAGCTCATCGCCCTGCTCAACGAGACCTCCGACGAGGTCTCCGACCTCCTCGTCATCGGGCACAACCCCGGAATGCACGCCCTCGCCGACGCCCTCTCGGGGCGCGCGGAGGGCGAGACCCTGGCGCGCATGACCCGTACGGGCTTCCCGACCGCGGCCCTCGCCGTGGTCTCCTTCACCGGATCGTGGAAGTCCGTGGAACACGGCGTGGGCACACTGCTCGACTACTGGACCCCCAAGGGCCTCTGACCGGCGGACCCAGGACACCGAAGCGCCCCGGCAACCGCACCGGCTGCCGGGGCCCTTCGCGTGCGTCGGGGTCAGGCCAGGTCGGCGGCCTCGATCTCCTCACGGGTGATCCCGAGCAGGTACAGCACCGCGTCGAGGAAGGGCACGTTCACCGCGGTGTGCGCGGCCTCGCGGACGACCGGCTTGGCGTTGAAGGCCACGCCCAGCCCGGCCGCGTTCAGCATGTCCAGGTCGTTGGCGCCGTCGCCGATGGCCACCGTCTGGGACAGCGGTACGTCGGCCTCCGCGGCGAAGCGGCGCAGCAGCCGGGCCTTGCCCGCCCGGTCCACGATCTCGCCGGTGACCTTGCCCGTCAGCTTCCCGTCGACGATCTCCAGGGTGTTGGCGGAGGCGAAGTCCAGCCCCAGTCGCTCCCGCAGATCGTCCGTCACCTGGGTGAACCCGCCGGAGACCACACCCACCTGGTAGCCGAGCCGCTTGAGCGTGCGGATCAGGGTCCGCGCGCCCGGGGTCAGCTGCACCTCGGCGCGGACCTTGTCCACGACGGACGCGTCCAGCCCCGCGAGCAGCGCCACCCGGGCGTGCAGCGACTGCTCGAAGTCCAGCTCACCGCGCATGGCCCGCTCGGTGACCTCGGCGACCTCGGCCTCGCACCCGGCGTGCGCCGCGAACAGCTCGATGACCTCGTCCTGGATGAGGGTCGAGTCCACGTCCATGACGACCAGGCGCTGGGCCCGGCGGTGCAATCCGGCCGAGACCACGGCCACGTCCACGCCGATGTGCGCGGAGGCGGTGGCCAGCGCGGTGCGCAGCGGCTCCGTCTCGACACCGGAGACGGCGAATTCCACCGCCGTCACCGGGTACTTGGCGAGCCGGAAGATCCGGTCGATGTTTCCGCCGGTCTCGGTGATCCGGGCGGCGATCGCGGCCGTGGACTCGGCGGTGAGCGGGTGCCCGAGCACGGTGACGTGGGAGCGGCCGCTGCCGCGCGGCCGGTTGTCACCGGTACCGGAGAGGATCTCGGCCTGCATCTTGAGGGATTCGGCCCAGCTGTGGACGGTCGCCCGCAAGTCGCCCTCGGCTCCGCCGTCGGGCTTGGTGACGAGGGCGCACAGGACGATGCGGCCACGGGTGACGACCTGCTCGATGTCGACGACGTCGACGGAGTAGGCGGCGAGGGTGTCGAACAGCCCGGCGGTGATCCCGGGACGGTCCTTGCCGAAGATCTTGACGAGGAGGGTGGGGACGTCGGAGGTCTGCGATGCGCTCATGGTGCCCTCACCGTATCTTCCCGACCCGGGCCCCAGGACCCCCGTCCCACGTCGTGAACGGTCGCGCCGACCGAACGAACGTTCCGACCCTCCGTCGTTCGAGGCGCGGGAGCCGCGGCGGAGCCCCGGGCAACGGCCGCCGGCCTCACCGCGGCGGCGCCGGTGGCCCCGGCGGCCTCGGTGGCCTCAGCGGCTTCGGCGGGGGCGGGGCTCCCGGCGGCGGAGGGGGAGTGAAGGGCTCCCGGCGGGGCGGTTTCGGCAGCCCCGGCGACCAGGGCGGGACGCCCGTCACGGTCACGTCCCAGGAGCCGTCCACCTCCCCGCCCGCTCCGGGCCGCGGCCCGCGCACGGGCCCGCCGTACGGTACGGCCCCCGGGTACGCGGCCGTCGGCGCCCCGGGGTCGGGCCACCTCGGCGCGGGCCCCGGCGCGCCGGCCCGACCCGGCAGGGCGGCCCGGCGCCGACGGGTCAGCAGTGCACCCACCGCACCGGCCACCGCCCCCCAGAGCGCGCCCAGCAGCAGGGCGTACGGGACGTCCCCCCGCAGCTCCACCCCCGCGTCCACCACATCCACACCCAGCACCGCGAGCGAAGCGTCCGCCGAGAACCCCGTCAACCACGCCAGCACCGCCAGGGTCGCCCCGGTACAGACCGACAGCCGCACCGCGCACCCCAGGATCCCGCGCCCCGGCGTCCGTACGGCCGCCAGCGCGCCCGCGTAGAGCAGCAACAGGGCCGCCCCCGCGACCAGCAGCCACAGCCGCTCGTCGTACTCCCCGAGGCGGGCCACCGTGACCGGCTCCCGTGCGGACACCGCCAGCAGGTCGTCCAACGGATCGGGCAGCAGCCGGGCCGGAGCCCCCGAGACGCGGCCGCGCACCGGTACGAACAGCCCCAGCAGCAACCCCAGCCAGCTCCCGTTCGGCGCCCCCAGCAGCGCTCCGCCCCACACCCGCCGCGGCTGGTCGTCGCCCAGCGCCGCCCACACCGCCGCGGCCCATCCGGCCGCCACCGCGACCAGCAGCATTGCCACCATCGCCGAGGCTGCCGGGCGCAGCCGGGCCAGCGCGGTCGGCCCGCGCCGCGAGACCAGCAGCGCGAGCGCCAGTACGGCGAGCACCCACACCCCCGCGCCCAACAGGGTCGGCCCGAGCTCCACCGAGAACGCCACTCGGGTCCGGGTCTCGATCAGGTCCCCGATGCGGTCCGGGAGCAGCCCGCCGATGTCCCCGATCCCCGGGACCTCGACCTTCGCGGGGGTCTTCGGCAGCGGCAGCGTCCCGTCGAGGGTGACCACGCCGTGCCCGGCCCGCGCCAGAGCGCCCGCCAGCGCGACGAACAGCGCCCCGAGGACCGCCACCCTGGCCGCCGTTTCCCCGTGCCCCGCCCAGGCCCGGAGGGAACGCAGGAACAACGAGGCCATGACCAGCGCCCCGGCCAGCGACACCCCCAAGGGCATGCCGTCCAGGGAGGTTTCGGCGCCCGCACCGGTGACTCCGAAGACCGAGACGTCACCCGAGGGGGTCACGGTTCCACCGATCGCGAGGACCACCGTGGCCGCCGTCATCGCGCCGAGCGAGCCCCTCGAGGCGTCGGAGGCGTCGGCGCCCAGCAGGTGCAGCCCGAGTCCGGCCACCCCTGCCATCGCGATCAGGGACCAGCCCACGGTGGCGACGGCGGACAGCAGCACGTCTCCCCAACGGATGCGGCGCATACGGTGAACCCCCGATGCCTACCGAGCGGTACGCGACGGGACCCCCGGGCGAGAAGTCCCGTATCTCACTCTCCGGGTGACTTGCGACCCCGTCAACGGGCAGGCGTAGACGCCCCGGCAAGGCCCGGATTCCACATACGGCTGTAGGCCTGAAATAGTTCCCCCGGATGTTCGCCATCCCTAGACTCCCTGACGTCATGGGGGATTCTCGGGGGACTTAAGTGGGGCTGGAGTGCCGGAACTCGTACTGGAATTGAACGGAAGGACCTGGACGCTCGATCCGTCCAGGTCGTACTCGCTGGGGCGTGACCCCCAGGGAGACGTGGTGATCGACGATGCGCGGGTGTCGTGGCGGCACGCCACCATCACCTGGAACGGCCGGGGTTGGGGCATCGAGGACCACGGCAGCACCAACGGCACCTACGTGCACGGGGCCAGGGTCCAGCAGACCGAGCTCGTGCCCGGCACGCCGGTCCACTTGGGCAACGCGACCGACGGACCGCGGCTGAATCTGAGCGCTGCCGCCGCGCCGCAGCCGGCCGTGGCGCAGCAGGCCCCGGCCCAGGCGTACGCCCAGCCGCAGGCCCCGGCCTATCAGGCCCCGCAGCAGCAGCACGCGCAGCAGCCCCAGGCCTGGGAACAGCAGCAGCACGCACAGCAGCAGCACGCGCAGCAGCCGCAGGCCCACCTCCCGCACCAGCAGGGCGCCGCGGCTCCCCGCCCGGCGCAGGGCGGGGCCCCGGCCTACGGAGACCGCAGCCCGACGACGTTCCACCAGCTCTCGCTGGGCCACGTCATGCGGATCGGCCGTGCGCTGGAGAACGAACTGGTGGTCTCCGACCTCCAGGTCTCCCGCCATCACGCCGAGTTCCGCTCGATGCCCGGCGGCCGCTTCGAGATCCACGACCTCGGCAGCCACAACGGCACGTACGTCAACGGTCAGCCGCTGGCGAAGTCCGGCACCGCTCTGCTGGGCCCGAACGACATCGTCGGCGTCGGCCACTCGACGTTCCGGATCGTCGGTGACCGCCTCGAGGAGTTCGTCGACACCGGCGAGGTCTCCTTCTCGGCCCGCCACCTCACGGTCACGGTCGACGGCGGCAAGCAGATCCTCAAGGACGTCACCTTCGGCGTCCCCGAGAAGTCGCTGATCGGCGTCATCGGACCCTCGGGCTCCGGCAAGTCCACCCTGCTCAAGGCGCTGACCGGTTACCGGCCCGCCGACCAGGGCGACGTCCTCTACGACAACCGCAACCTGTACAAGCAGTTCGCGGAGCTCCGCCAGCGCATCGGCCTGGTCCCGCAGGACGACATCCTGCACAAGGAACTGACCGTCCGCACCGCCCTGAAGTACGCGGCCAAGCTCCGCTTCCCGGGCGACACCGCCGAGTCCGAGCGCGCCGCCCGCATCGACGAGGTGCTGCGCGAGCTCAAGCTCGACATCCACAAGGACAAGAAGATCACCGCGCTCTCGGGTGGTCAGCGCAAGCGCGTGTCCGTGGCTCTGGAGCTGCTCACCAAGCCCTCGCTGATCTTCCTGGACGAGCCGACCTCGGGCCTCGACCCGGGCATGGACCGCGACGTCATGCAGCTGCTGCGCGGCCTCGCCGACGACGGCCGCACGGTCCTCGTCGTCACCCACTCGGTCGCCGAGCTGGCCATCTGCGACAAGCTGCTGGTCATGGCCCCGGGCGGTTCGGTCGCGTACTTCGGTCCGCCGGACGAGGCGCTGAACTTCTTCGGCTACACCACGTGGGCGGACGTGTTCTCGGCCTTCGAGAACTACCGCGACTACGACTGGGCCGGCCGCTGGAAGGGATCCCAGCACTACCAGCTGTACGCCGCCGACATCGACGCGATCGCCCCGCAGTCCGGCGCGATGCCCCCGGTCCAGCAGATGCACCCGACCAAGCCGCAGGGTTGGGGCTCGCAGCTGTGGACGCTGATCCGCCGCTACGTCTCGGTGATCGCTTCCGACGTGGGCTTCCTGGCCCTGATGGTGCTCCTGCCCGCCGTCCTCGGCGTGGTCTCCACGGTGATCCCCGCGAAGTTCGGCCTCGCGCCTCCCGTCGCGCCGTCTCGCTTCAACGGTGACGCCGGCACGATCATGCTGATCCTCGCGGTCGGCATGTGCTTCTCGGGCGCCGCCAACTCGGTCCGCGAGCTGATCAAGGAACGGGTCATCTACGAGCGGGAACGCGCGACCGGCCTGTACCGGTCCGCGTACCTCATGTCGAAGGTGATCGTCCTCGGAGTCATCACGGCCATCCAGGGCGTGATCATCTGTGCGATCGGCTTCTTCCCGCGCGACCTGCCCGCCGAGGGCCTGATCATGCCGCCGGCCGTCGAGATCTGCCTGTCGGTCATCGCGCTCGGCTTCACCTCGATGATGTTCGGCCTGGTGATCTCCTCGCTGGTGAAGACCGCCGAGAAGACCATGCCGCTGCTGGTCATGTTCGCGATCGTCCAGGTCGTCTTCACCGGCATCCTCTTCCAGGTCTACGACTCCCCGGGCCTGGAGCAGTTCGCCTGGCTGATGCCGTCCCGCTGGGCCATCGCCGCCGCCGGCACCACGCTGAACCTCGGCAAGCTCATGCCGCCGTGGGACGCGGAGAACCCGACCAACACCGACCCGCTCTGGGACGCCACGATCGGCCAGTGGAGCCTGAACATCACCATCCTGCTGCTCATCGGCGTGGCCTGCGGCTTCGCGGTGCAGCGCCTGCTGCGCCGCCACGAGCCCGAGGTCATGCGCGCGGGCAAGTAGGACGCGGGCGGGACGACCGCACGCACGTACCGCGCGCCGCACGTGCGCACGTACCGCAAAACGCCTCAGGGCGGCATCCGGAAGTCCGGGTGCCGCCCTGAGGCGCATGGGGCTTTGGGTGCGCCGAGGCCTAGTAGGCGCTGTTGACGTTGTCCATGGAGCCGTAGCGGTCGGCCGCGTAGTTGCAGGCGGCGACGATGTTGGCGACCGGGTCGTACTGGTCGAACTTGGTGCCCTTGACGTGGTACGCCTTGAAGGTCGGGTAGATGACCTGGAGCAGACCCTTGCTGGGGATGCCGTTCTGGGCGTTGATGTCCCAGTTGTTGATCGCCATCGGGTTACCGCTGGACTCGCGCATGACGTTCTTGTGGATGCCGGCGTAGGTGCCCGGAATGCCCTCCTTCTTCATGATGAAGAGGGCTTCCTTGATCCAACCGTCGAGGTTGTTCGCGAAGACCGGGGTGCGGGCGGCGGAGCGGCTGGCGGCAGCCTTCTGCTCGCGCGCCTTCTTCGCGGCGGCCTCGGCCTTGGCCTTCGCGTCGGCGTCGGCCTTGATCTTGGCGGCGGCCTTGGCGTTCGCCTGGGAGATGACCTGCTGCGCGGAGAGGTGGCCCTGCAGCGTCTTCGTCTGCGCGCCGTTGACGGCCTGGGTCCAGGCGACGGGGGCAGCGTTGATCGTCTGCGCCTCGGCGGCGGCGGTGCCGCCCGGAGCGAGGGAGAAGGCGACGGCGGCGGCGCTCAGCGTGGCGACACCGGCGATGGACAGCTTGTGTGCCTTCGTCAGACGACTGTGACCGGGGGTGCGGGAAGCAGACATGGCGGGGCAACCTCTTCGAATAGCGGGAGTCGCAGGAAGGCGCTTTGTGGATCCGGGGATCCGCGGTGCTGTGCGACGGGAGCAATTCTTAGCGGCGGCAAAATCCTGTGGCAAAGGTGTGACGTACGATCCCGCTTAGTGGATCACGCGTGGGCGTCGAGGCCCCATTTCGGGCCTCGACGCTAGGTGGGACAGCACTGACAGGGCCTTTATCCGTCCACTAGGCGGCTTCGTAAGTGATGTGGGTCCTATGTGCGGGGTCACATGGGGCGCGGGGCGGTTTCACATTGCGTTGCTGTCGCAATGCATATGGTCACGGTTCTCATCCTTGAGTAGCAGATGAACGTCCCCGAACTCGTGCCAGAGGCAGAGCCGGGCCAGTGCCTCGGCATACCCGAGCCGTACGGCGGTCCGCCCCGCGACCGCCTCCAGCATCAGCAGATGGGACGCCTCGGGCTCGTGCAGCCCGGTCAGCAGCCCGTCCACCACCCGCACCCCGCGCTCCGGAGTCACCACCAGGTCGGTCCACCCGGCGGCCGGGCGCACCCGCCCCGATGCGTCCGCGGCCGATTCCAGGGCCCGTACCGCCGTGGTCCCCACCGCGATGACCCTCCCTCCCGCGGCCCTGGCGGCGTTCACCAGCCCCGCCGTGGTGGCGGACACCTCGTACCGCTCCGGGTACGGAGGTTCGTGCGCCTCCTGCGAGGCCACCCCCGCATGCAGGACCAGCGGGGCGAACTGCACCCCCCGGCTCACCAGCCGCGCCACCAGCTCCGCCGTGAAGGGCCGGCCCGCGCTCGGCATCTCCGCCGAGCCCGCCCCGTCGGCGGCCGGCACCGCGAACACCGTCTGATGGGCCGAGATCGGCTGGTCCCGTTCCGTGTACGCGTACCGGATCGGCCGCCCGTGCGTCCGCAGCAGCGCCGGCACCCCGTCCGGCGCGGGGGAGGGGCGTGCCCACCACAGCCGGTCCGCGCCCGCCGTCAGGGGCTCCTCCAGGGTGAGGCGGTGTCCGCCCGGCAGCTCCAGCACCGCCCCGGCGGGCCCCCCGGCGCGCGGCCGGGTCGTCCCGCCGCCGGCCGGGGAGCGCAGCTCCACCGCCCAGCGGCCGTCCCGGGGCCTCGTCCCCGGGTACCCGCCGTCGCCCCGGGTCGAGAAGTGCACCACCAGGTCCTCGCCGCCCAGCCGGGCGTCCACGGCGGCCGCCAGCGTGGTCGAGGTGTTCACCACCAGTACGTCTCCGGCCCGCAGCAGCCCCGGCAGTTCCCGGAAGGCGTGCAGCGACACCTGCTCGCTACCCCGGGACACCAGGAGCCTCACGGCGTCCCGCCCCAGCCCCGGTCCCCGCTGCTCGGCCGGGACCCGGGCCAACAATTGCGGCGGTATGTCCGTTATATATAGACCTGTCTCCCGTAGGGCTCGATGCCGGCTCACCGCCCACCCCCCGCGGCCGCCCCGGGGACGGCTCCCGCGGCCGCTTCCGCGCCCGCCTCGCCCCCCGCCTCCGCGCCCGTCCCCGGGCCCGCCTCCGCGGCCAGCTCCCGCGCCGTGTACCGCCCGCTCGGCAGCTCCCGCTCCACCAGCCGCATCAGCGCCGGAGCCACCTCCTCCGGCGCCGGTAGCCCCGCCAGGTCCTCGTCCGGCTCGGCCGCCGCCATCATCCGCGTCCGCATCGATCCCGGATCGGCCCACCACACCCGCAGCCCCGGCTCCTCCACCGCCAGCACGGCCGACAGCAGGTCCCCCGCCGCCTTGGTCGCCCCGTACGCCCCCCACGTCGCGTACGCCACCACCGCCGCGTCCGAGCTGATGTTCAGCACCGCCCCGGCCCGACCCGCCCGCAACAGCGGCAGCCCCTCCTGGACCAGCCCCAGCGGCCCCACCACATTGACCTCGAAGGCCTCGCGCAGCCCGTCCAGCGCATGCTCCGCCAGCGGCACCAACGGCTCGGCCCCGAGCACCCCCGCGTTGTTCACCAAGAGGTCCAGCCCGCCCAACTCCTGCGCCGCCGCCACCAGCGCCGCCCGGTGCGCCGCCGAGGACACGTCCCCGGCCACCGTCACCACCCGCACCCCGGCCGCCCGCGCCGGACCGGCCGCGGCTTCCTCCAGCGCCGCCGCACCCCGTGCGCTCAGCACCAGGTCCCAGCCCCGCGCCGCCAGCTCCCCGGCCAGCGCCCGGCCCAGTCCCCTGGACGCCCCCGTCACGATCGCCACCGACATGACAGCACCCTCGCCTTCCGTCCCGATCAGCAGATGCCCCCAACCTAGGAACGGCCCGCGCCCCGCCGCGTCGGCCACGAGCCCCACCCCCGTAGGTCCCTTGGACCTACGTCCACGGCCCGATCCCGCAGGTCAAGGCCGCGGGTACGGTGAGCCCATGACCGGTAGCCCCCCGCACGGCGGGCCCCCCAGCGGCCTGGCCGCCGTGAGCACCGCCCTGCTCGCCATGAGCCGCCGCCTGGAGGTCCGCGACGTCCTGCGCACGATCGTCGTGTCCGCCCGCGAACTCCTGGACGCCGAGTACGCGGCCTTGGGCGTCCCGGACGACCACGGCGGCTTCGCCCAGTTCGTCGTGGACGGCATCAGCGCGGAGCAGTGGCGGCGCATCGGCCCGCTGCCCCGCCAGCACGGCATCCTCGCCGCGATGCTCCACGAAGGCGGCCCCGAGCGCCTGGCCGACGTACGCAAGGACCCGCGCTTCGAGGGCTGGCCGGCCGCCCACCCGGAGATGTCCGACTTCCTCGGCATGCCCGTGCGCGACGGCGAGGAGACCCTCGGCGCCCTCTTCCTGGCGAACAAGCGCGGCCCCCGCGGGTTCACCGACGAGGACCAGGAACTCCTCTCCCTCCTCGCCCAGCACGCGGCGATCGCCCTGACCAACGCCCACCTCTACGAGCGCAGCCGCGAACTCACCATCGCCGAGGAGCGCTCCCGGCTCGCGCACGAGCTGCACGACGCCGTCAGCCAGAAGCTCTTCTCGCTCCGCCTCACCGCCCAAGCCGCCGCCACCCTGGTCGACCGCGACCCGGCCCGGGCCAAGGGCGAGCTCCAGCAGGTGGCGGCCCTGGCGGCGGAGGCCGCCGACGAACTGCGCGCCGCCGTGACCGAGCTGCGCCCGGCCGCCCTGGACGAGGACGGCCTGGTCGCCACCCTCCGCACCCACGTCCACGTCCTCGACCGCGCCCACACCGCGCACGTCACCTTCACCTGTGACGGCGTACGGGCCCTGCCGGCGACCCAGGAGGAAGCGCTGCTCCGCGTCGCCCAGGAGGCCCTGCACAACGCCCTGCGCCACTCCGGCGGCGACCGCGTCGAGGTCACCCTGGCCCGGACCTCCGCCGGGGGCGCGGTCCTCAAGGTCCTCGACACCGGCAAGGGCTTCGACCCCCGGACGGTCCGCAGGGCGGGCCGGCATCTGGGCCTGGTCTCCATGCGGGACCGCGCGAGCGGCGTCGGCGGCCGGCTCACCGTGCACTCGGAGCCCGGTCGGGGCACCACGATCGAGATGGAGGTCCCCGGTGGCTGACAGCACCGCCCGGAGCGGCAGCGGCATTCGAGTACTGCTGGTCGACGACCACCAGGTGGTCCGGCGGGGCCTGCGGACCTTCCTGGAGGTCCAGGAGGACATCGAGGTGGTCGGCGAGGCCTCCGACGGCGAAGAGGGCATCGCCCGGGCCGAGGAGCTGGGACCCGACGTGATCCTGATGGACATCAAGATGCCGGGTACCGACGGCATCGAGGCGCTGCGCAGGCTGCGCGAGCTGGCGAACCCCGCCCGCGTGCTGATCGTCACCAGCTTCACCGAGCAGCGGACCGTGGTCCCCGCCCTGCGGGCCGGTGCGGCCGGATACGTCTACAAGGACATCGACCCGGACGCGCTGGCCGGAGCCATCCGCTCCGTCCACGCGGGCCACGTGCTCCTCCAGCCGGAGGTGGCCCTCGCCCTGCTCTCCCAGGACGACCAGGGCTCTCCGGCGGGCCGGCCCGGCTCGCTGACCGACCGCGAACGCGAGGTCCTGGGCCTGATCGCCGACGGCCGCTCCAACCGGGAGATCGCCCGTGCCCTGGTCCTCTCCGAGAAGACGGTCAAGACCCACGTCTCGAACATCCTGATGAAGTTGGACCTTTCCGATCGGACCCAGGCCGCATTGTGGGCGGTCAGGCACGGAATCGTCGAGTGATCAGAGGTAAATCGGATCGTCTCGTTCCGGACTGAGATTCATACGGTCGGGTGTATGTAGCCCACATGGCGTATCCCGATCGCGGACCGGCCGTTCTCCAAGGCGTGTCGCGACGGCTGGTCGCGGCAGACGTACTGGAGGACGAGAACGTGAAGAACTTCAAGAAGGCCGCAGCCGTCACCATGATCGCTGGTGGCCTCCTCGCCGCCGGCGCCGGTGTCTCCTCGGCGCACGGCGGTGCGTCGGCGGAGGGCGAGGCCCTGAACTCGCCCGGCGTGGCCTCCGGGAACCTGCTCCAGGTCCCCGTCCACGTCCCCGTGAACGTGGTCGGCAACTCGGTCAACGTGATCGGTCTGCTCAACCCCGCCTTCGGCAACACCGGCGTCAACGCCTGACCCCCCGCGTGACCTGACCCCGCACGCGGCGCCGCTTCCTCCCTCTCCCCAGGAAGCGGCGCCGTTCGGTTGCGTCCGCACGCCGTCGCGGGCAGACGGGGGCCATCGACCCCGCCCGCGCGCGAGCCTCATCCCGCGGCCCCGCCCGCGGTCCTAGCGTGGCCCGCATGACGAGGAACCGGGACATCGTCCGATGCGCCGCCGTCGTGTTCGCCGCGGCAGTGGGCCTGATGGGACCGCCGTACCCGCCCGGGGCGCAGGCGGCAGCGCCCACGGCGAGCCCCACCCACGCCGCCTCCGCCCTCGTCTACGTGGCGAACCTCCACTCCGACACGGTCTCGGTCGTCGACCCCCGCTCCGGCACCGTCGTGGACACCGTTCCCGTGGGGAACGGCCCCGACAGCGTGGCCCTCAGCCCCGACGGCTCCCGCCTCTACGTCACCGACTCCGCGGCGGACACCGTGTCCGTGGTCGACACCCGCACCAGGACGGTCGTCGACACCGTCGCGGTCGGACACGAACCGAGCAGGGTGACGGTCTCCCCGGACAACACGAACGTCTACGTGGCCAACGTCGGCTCGGGCACCGTGTCGGTGATCAGCCCTCGCACCCTTTCCGTCACGGACACCATCGCCGTGGGCGACGCACCCCTGGGCCTGGCGGTGACACCGGACGCCCGCACGCTGTACGTCGCCAACGCCGGTTCCGACAGCGTCTCGGTGATCCGCACCGACAGCGGCGCGGTCACCGCCGAGATCCCCGTCGGCGGCGGACCCACCGCCCTCGCCCTCGCCCTCGACGGCCGTCGCCTCTACGTCTCCAACCTGGACTCGGACGACGTGTCGGTGGTCGACACCCGGGCGCGTACGGAGACGGACCGCATCCCGGTCGGCGACCAGCCCGCGGGCATCGGAGTCCTGCCCGACGGCCGCCGCGTCTACGTCGCCGACCTCGGGTCGGACGACGTGTCGGTCATCAGCACCCGCAGCCACACCGTGACGGAAACCGTCGCCGTGGGCGACGGCCCGAACGGCCTCGCCGTAGGCCCGGACGGCCGCAGCGTCCACGTCAGCAACTTCGACTCGGACACCCTGTCGGTGATCGACACCAGAACGGGTAGGACCGCCACCGTCCCGGTCGGCGACGGCCCGACCGGCGTCACGGCGCAAGCAATCCCCCGCTGATCCGCCTCCTCCGTCGCCGTGGCGCGCCCGATCCGCCCCTTCGGCGTTGAGGCGCGCCCACCCCAGCCCCGCCAGGGGGCACCTCCCAGCGGTAGCCGGGGAGTTCGGGGCGCGGGGCGCGGGGCGCAGCCCCACGAAGCCCGGCGCAGCCGGGGCCGCCCGCGCAGCGGCGCCGCAGCCACGCCCGGCAACGCCCCGGCCCGGGGGATTACCCCCGCTCGCGCGCCTCTACGGCCGAGTTGTACGCCGCCACGAGCGCCCGCCGTGCGACCCGCTCCACCGGCCGCAGCGCCTCCGCCCGCGCCGCCATCTCCGAGGCGGCCACCGCGCCCCCGTGCCCGTTCTCGTACGCCAGCGACACCATCAGGTCCACCCGCTGCGCCAGCGCCAGCACCCGTACCGCCCGCGCCGGATACCCCGGCGCCAGCGCCTCCCGTCCGGCCTCCGCCCGAGCCCGGTACGCCGACAGCGCGGCCTCCGCGGCCGGCCCGGACCCCGCGACGTCCAGCCGGGTCAGCACCTCGGTCGCCTCGCGCAGCGCCTCCGCCAGCTCCCGCTCCGCCTCGCCCAGCGAGGGCACGTCGGCCGGCGGGGCCTCCCGTACGGGCAGCACGTGCCAGGTCACCGACACGTGGACGTCCCCGGCCGGGCCGACCTCGGACACCTCCGGCACCAGCCCCAGCGCCGCTCCCACCGCGACGACCGCCTCCTCCGCCTCCAGCGCGCGCGCATTGAACTCCGGCGGCCCGCTCAGCCCGAGCGGATGCCCCGGTGCCGGCAGCGCCACCCGCAGCCCCGTCACCCCCAGGGCCCGCAGCCGGCCGAGCGCCAGGGTGAGACCGACGGGGCCCGTTTCGCCCGCCAGCCCCTCCACCCGGTGCACGGCGTCCTCGCCCACGATCGACAACACGGCCTCGTCGGGCGAGACCAGACCGGCCAGCAGTGCGTTCCCCCAGGCGGCCAAGCGCCCTGAACGTGGTTCGAAAAGCATCCCCCCACTTTACGGATCGGCCCCGGCACCGGGCCCCGGCCCCGGACCCCGCTCCGAGTGGCGTAGGTTTTCCCTTGGGGCTGCGTCTACCGGCGCACAGAGAACCGTGACTGCAAGGGGTGACAACACGCTCATGAGCGATGTTCTGGAGCTGGTGGACGTATCCGTGGTCCGCGAGGGCCGGGCTCTGGTGGACCAGGTCTCCTGGTCGGTGAAGGAGGGCGAGCGCTGGGTGATCCTCGGCCCCAACGGCGCCGGCAAGACCACACTGCTGAACCTCGCCTCCAGCTACCTCTTCCCCACCAAGGGCACAGCCACCATCCTCGGCAGCACCCTCGGCAAGGTGGACGTCTTCGAGCTGCGCCCCCGCATCGGTGTCGCCGGCATCGCGATGGCCGACAAGCTGCCCAAGCGGCAGACCGTCCTGCAGACCGTCCTCACCGCCGCCTACGGCATGACGGCGACCTGGCAGGAGGAGTACGAGGACGTCGACGAGCAGCGCGCCCGCGCCTTCCTCGACCGCCTCGGCATGACCGAGTACCTCGACCGCAAGTTCGGCACCCTCTCCGAGGGCGAGCGCAAGCGCACGCTGATCGCCCGCGCCCTGATGACCGACCCCGAGCTGCTGCTCCTCGACGAGCCCGCCGCCGGTCTCGACCTCGGCGGTCGCGAGGACCTCGTACGCCGCCTCGGCCGCCTGGCCCGCGACCCGCTCGCCCCGTCGATGGTCATGGTCACGCACCACGTCGAGGAGATCGCCCCCGGCTTCACCCACGTCCTGATGGTCCGTCAGGGCAAGGTCGTCACCGCGGGCCCGATCGACCTCGAACTGACCTCCCGCAACCTCTCCCTCTGCTTCGGCCTCCCGCTGGTCGTCGCGCGCAACGGCGCCGACCGCTGGACCGCCCAGGGCCTTCCGCTCGGCTAGGCCGTCTCTCAACCCTCTTGCGGGTCCCCGCACCCTGTCCGGACCGCGCCCACCGGACCTACCATGACCATGTGGACATCGACGCGTGGGTGTGGTGGCTCATCGGCGCGGTCGGACTGGGCATCCCCCTCGTCCTGACCGCCATGCCGGAGTTCGGCATGTTCGCCGTGGGCGCGGTCGCGGCCGCCGTCACGGCTGCCGTCGGCGGGGGAGTGGTGGCGCAGGTCCTGGTCTTCGTGATCGTGTCGGTCGCGCTCATCGCCGTCGTCCGCCCCATCGCCAACCGGCACCGCACCCAGCGCCCCCAACACCGCAGCGGCATCGACGCGTTGAGGGGCAGATCAGCCGTCGTCCTGGAACGGGTCGACGGCAGCGGCGGCCGCATCAAACTCGCCGGTGAGGTCTGGTCCGCGCGCACCCTCGACGCGGACACCAGCTTCGAACCCGGCCAGTCCGTCGACGTCGTGGAGATCGACGGGGCGACCGCCGTCGTGATGTGAGAAGCAGCCTGCTCGCGGCCCCCGGGTCTGCGAGACTCCGATCAACGGGGCAGCACAGACAGCCGGAAGGGCACGGGGAACCGCATGCAACCGATCATCATCGTCCTGATCATTCTGGTGGTTCTGGTCTTCATCGCACTGGTCAAGACGATCCAGGTGATCCCGCAGGCCAGCGCCGCCATCGTCGAGCGGTTCGGCCGCTACACCCGCACCCTGAACGCGGGCCTCAACATCGTCGTCCCGTTCATCGACTCGATCCGCAACCGGATCGACCTCCGCGAACAGGTCGTTCCGTTCCCGCCGCAGCCCGTCATCACCCAGGACAACCTGGTCGTCAACATCGACACCGTCATCTACTACCAGGTGACCGACGCCCGGGCCGCGACCTACGAAGTGGCCAGCTACATCCAGGCCATCGAGCAGCTCACCGTCACCACGCTCCGCAACATCATCGGTGGCATGGACCTGGAGCGGACCCTCACCTCCCGCGAGGAGATCAACGCGGCCCTGCGCGGAGTCCTCGACGAGGCCACCGGCAAGTGGGGCATCCGCGTCAACCGCGTCGAGCTCAAGGCCATCGAGCCGCCGACCTCCATCCAGGACTCGATGGAGAAGCAGATGCGCGCCGACCGCGACAAGCGCGCCGCGATCCTCCAGGCCGAAGGCGTCCGGCAGTCCGAGATCCTGCGCGCCGAAGGTGAGAAGCAGTCCTCCATCCTGCGCGCCGAAGGTGACGCCAAGGCCGCCGCGCTGCGCGCCGAGGGCGAGGCACAGGCCATCCGTACGGTCTTCGAGTCCATCCACGCCGGCGACGCCGACCAGAAGCTCCTCGCCTACCAGTACCTCCAGATGCTCCCGAAGATCGCCGAAGGCGACGCCAACAAGCTCTGGATCGTGCCGAGCGAGATCGGCGACGCCCTCAAGGGCCTCTCCGGAGCCATGGGCAACTTCGGCCCCATGGCCGGCGGTTCGGGCTTCAACCCGGGCGGCACCGGCAAGGACGGCGGCGGCATCCCGGCCGCGCGGGACAAGGACGGCGCGGACCGCCGGGAACAGCCCCCCATCGACTGACACGCGCCACCCCTTCCTGCATGATCAGTGAGGCCCCTCGACCTTCATGGCGGGGAGGCGACTCACTCATGCAAAGGGGATGGCACCGTCCATGTCCATCTGGGAATCACTCGCTGTCTTCGCCGCCGGCATCGGCGCGGGCACGATCAACACCATCGTCGGCTCCGGCACCCTGATCACCTTCCCGGTGCTGCTCGCCACCGGACTGCCCCCGGTCACCGCCAACGTGTCCAACACCCTGGGCCTGGTGCCCGGTTCGATCAGCGGAGCCATCGGCTACCGCAAGGAGCTCCAGGGCCAGCGCGCCCGCATCCTGCGGCTCGGCGCCGTGTCCCTCATCGGCGGACTCGCGGGCGCGCTCCTGCTCCTCACCCTGCCGTCCGAGTCCTTCGACACGATCGTGCCGGTCCTGATCGCCCTGGCCCTGGTCCTCGTCGTCCTCCAGCCCCGGCTCGCCGCGGCGCTGCGCCGACGCCAGGAAGCCGCCGGAGACGACACCGGCCACCCCGACGGCGGACCGGCCCTGCTCGGCGGCATGCTGCTCTCCAGCGCGTACGGAGGCTACTTCGGTGCTGCCCAGGGCGTGCTCTACCTCGGCCTGATGGGCCTGCTGCTCCGCGAGGACCTGCAACGCATCAACGCCGTCAAGAACGTCATCGCCGCTCTGGTGAACGGCATCGCGGCCGTCGTCTTCCTCTTCGTCGCAGAGTTCGACTGGACGGCCGTCGCCCTCATCGCCGTCGGCTCCACGATCGGCGGTCAGATCGGCGCCAAGGTCGGCCGGCGCCTCTCGCCGACCGTCCTGCGCGCGGTCATCGTTACGGTCGGCATCCTCGCCATCGTCCAACTGCTCGTCAGCTGAGCGACGTAGAAGAACTACGCCGCCCAGCGCGACCGCCTCCACCGAACGTGGGAGATCCGCTCAGGCGGAGCGCTCCAGCCACTCCGGGAGCGCCTCCTGCCCGGCCACCCCCAGGGCCAGCAGCATCGCATCCGCCGGCGACGGCACGAAGGGCTTCCGGAGGAGCGGCATCCCCGCCTCCTCAGGAGTCCGCGCCGCCTTGCGGTGGTTGTCCTCGGCGCAGGACGCCACCGTGTTCAGCCAGGTGTCGCCACCCCCCTGGGCCCGCGGCAGTACGTGGTCCACGGTCGTCGCGCGCTTCCCGCAGTACGCGCAACGGTGCTGGTCCCGGACCAACACCCCCCTCCGCGACCAGGGAGCATGTCTTCGGAAGGGCACCCGGACGTACCTGCAGAGCCGGATCACCCGGGGCATCGGAAGATCCATGGTGGCCGCGCGCACACGCAGCTCGGGGTGCGACTGTTCGACGACGGCCTTGTCCTGGAGCACCAGAACCACAGCACGATTCAGAGTCACCGTCGACAGCGGCTCGAAGCTCGCATTCAGCACCAGCGTGTCCCGCATCTCGCCCACCTCCGTGTGCAGGCCCGCGACCACCCTGGCAGCAGGGCCCGCAACCACTCTGGCCGCGCGCGCCACGCGGGACAACGCAATAAAAATGCCCGGTCCTGGCCTTCTTTAGACCAGGACCGGGCGAACGCTCGGGAAACGATCAGCGCGCGGCGGGCGCCTCGTACTCCGCGACGAGCTGCGCACGCCCCAGGGCGTGGAACCGCAGATGGAATCCGACGACCGCCGGCGACGAGTCCTCGTCCGGGCCGAGCTGCTCCCGGTCCACCGCGTACACGGTGAACACGTAGCGGTGCCGCTCCCCGCGCGGCGGGGCCGCACCGCCGAAGTCCCTCGTGCCGTAGTCGTTCCGCGCGTGCACGGCCCCCTCCGGCAGCCCCGCGAAGTCCCCGGTGCCCGCCCCGGCCGGCAGCTCCGTCACCGAAACGGGCAGGTCGAAGAGGACCCAGTGCCAGAACCCGCTGCCCGTGGGCGCGTCCGGGTCGAAGCAGGTCACGGCGAAGCTCTTCGTCCCCTCGGGAAAGCCCTCCCAGCGCAGGTGCGGCGAGACGTTCTTCCCCGTGAGGACCTGGGCGGCGTGCAGGTCGGCTCCATGAGAGACGTCCTCGCTCGTCACGGTGAAGGACGCGACCTCGGGGTGGAAGTCGTGCGGAAGGTGCGACCTGCTCTGCTCTGGCACTGCTGAACCTCCGGAAGGGGGAGACGAAGGGGAGACATCGGACCGCGCCCGCCGTGTACGGACGCGGTTCCGAGCCTAGAACCAGTTGCGCTGCGAACCGACCGACGCGATCCACTGGTTCAGGTACGCCGCCCAGTCCGTGCCCTGGTACGACTGCAGACCCACCTGGAAGCAGCGGTAGGTGTCGCTGCCCTCGGTGAACAGACCGGGCTTCTTGTCCATCTCGAGCACGACGTCCATCTCCCGGCCGTCCGAGATGAAGGTGAGCTCGACCTGGTGCAGCCCGCGGTACTGCGACGGCGGCAGGAACTCGATCTCCTGGTAGAAGGGCAGCGACTGACGCGTCCCACGGATGTGCCCGCGCTCCATGTCCGCGCTGCGGAACGTGAAGCCGAGCTGCCGGAAGGCATCGAGGATCGCCTGCTGCGCCGGCACCGGGTGCACGTTGATCGCGTCGAGGTCGCCCGCGTCCACCGCGCGCGCGATCTCCAGCTCGGTGCTGACCCCGATGTTCATCCCGTGCAGGTGCTGACCCCCGAAGTGGGTGATCGGCGTCTCCCACGGGATCTCCAGCCCGAACGGCACCACGTGCAGCGCACCGGGCTGCACCTTGAAGGCACCGCCCAGACGCTGCTTGGTGAAGACGATGTCCTGCTTGTACTCCTGGTCGCCGCCCTCGACCTCGACCCGCGCCTGCAGCCCGACGGACAGCCCCTCGATCTGCTGCTCCACGGATCCACCCTGGATCCGCACCTCGCCCTGGACGATCCCGCCCGGCACGACGTTCGGCTCGGTGATGATCGTGTCCACCGAAGCACCACCGGCGCCCAGGCTCGCGAACAGCTTCTTGAAGCCCATGCTCTAACTCCCCTTGAAAGGATCTGGCGACTACGCCGCGACTACCCTGTACCAACGCGGAACCTTAGGCCCCGGTTCCAGGGGGACGCGCTCCACTACGCTCGACCGGATGAGCGCGCGCCCTGACCGTACGCCCCTTCCCCGCTCCCCCTTCGACCGCCCGGCCCCCCTGCGGCCCCGGACCCCCTCGAACTGCGCATCACGGAGGTCGAGGCGTACGAAGGGGAGAGCGACCCCGGCTCCCGCGCCTGCCGCGGCCGCACCGCCCGCAACGCGTCGACGTCCGGCCCGTCCAGACACGCATACGTCCACTTCGTCTCCGGCACGTCAAGGCAGTCAGCATGGATGTCGATCTCCTCGCCCAGCCTGCCGAAGAAGTCGCCCCCAAGCTGCTCGGGAGTGTCCTCACCTGCAAGACCGCCCGGGGAACCGTGAGCATCGCCATCACCGAGACCGAGGCGTACTCCGGCGCGGCGGACCCGGCTTCCCATGCCTACCGAGGCCGGACACCCCGTAACGCGGTCATGTTCGGACCCGCAGGACACCTGTACGTGTACCGGTCCCACGGCCTCCACTGGTGCGCCAACGTCGTCACCGGCACGGACGGCATTGCCTCGGCCGTCCTCATCCGGGCGGGCAGGGTCATCGAGGGGGAAGAGCTGGCACGCAAGCGACGGGGGGAGACGGTCGAGAGCCCACGCCTTGCCCGAGGCCCGGGGAACTTCTGTCAGGCCCTCGGCATCACCGGGGAGCACAACGGCGCAGACCTTCTGACGGGTACCTCGGTCGTGCTGTCCGACGGGGAGCAGGTGCCTGCCGCGCTCATCCAGGCTGGTCCTCGGGTGGGCGTGAGCAAGGCCCACGACTGGCAACACCGGTTCCACCTCGCCGGCGATCCGACGGTCTCGGCGTACCGACTGAGCCCGCGAGCCAAACCGCCCGCCGGAGCCTGAGTCGCCGAGCGCCGACCCCGGGCCGGACGGCTGGCCACGTCGGGGTGACTTGGTCCTTCAAACGTCGATTTTCAGCCAGAAGCCCGCGAGAACCCGCCAAGAGGCCGGCCCGACTGGCAACCGGTCTGGACGTGGACCGCGCGTTGGACGGGACGTACCTCTGCGCGGGTCCCGATTCGCCCCTGTCCCTCCTCGTGGCCACCCCCGCCTCGTCCGACCTGGTGAGGAGCGGTCCGCGCACGGGAGTCGGCGGTGCCGGCGCGGACCACCCGTACTGCTTCTGCGGCACCCACGACCCGACGGTGAGCCCGCACCGCGCCCACGCACCACGCCGCCGCTCAACTTGACTCGGCCCTGCCGGACGCCTAACGTAGCTCGAGCCGCTTTTACGGGGCACTGCCATCGGCAGACCCTGAGCGGCCAACCCACTACCTTCGACTTGCCCCTGGCGGGGTTCTATTCGGCATGCCCGAATTCTCTGCCGGTGACTCGATTATGCGTCACAAGGGAAAAGCGCTAACGTAGTGAACGCCGAAAGGCAAAGACCCCCAACGGTCGCCGAATTCAAATCCATCGCCGGAAACGGCGCGGAAATGATCTGGTAGAGTTGGAAACGCAAGACAGCAGAACGAAAGCCCGGAGGAAAGCCCTAGCGGATGTCGCGGGGGTGAGTACAAAGGAAGCGTCCGTTCCTTGAGAACTCAACAGCGTGCCAAA
>NZ_JBIVTH010000046.1:0-24047 GCF_044756625.1 Streptomyces sp. NPDC091682
CTCGGCGCGTGCGGGCACGTCTCGGTTGTGCTCGGTGGTAGCGCCTCGTCCTGCGGGGACACCCCACCACGTCCCCCCTCCCCTCAGCCGCACAACCCACAGGGAAGCCCCCCGCTGACCTGTTGGCGCCGCAGCCGCACGGGGAAGGGGGCCTCCCCCTGGCGGTGCAAGCCCATGGGGACGGATTCCACTCACCCGTTGACGGTGCAGGCCCATCGAGAAGGGGCCCCGTTGGCGGTGCAGGTTCATGGGGAAGGGGGACAAGGTCGGGCTGTCGGAGCCGTGCCGTGGGGTGGGGACACGGAGGAGGGTCCCCGCAGGACGAGCGCGCAACCCAGGCCGTCTGGCAGGACCGCGGCCGCCTGGCGCGAGCCGAGGAGACCCTCCTGCGGGGCACCGCCCCACCCATCAAAGCCCCGCCGGCGATTGAGGCGACCCACCTCGGCACGAGGCAACGTGCCACCGAGCCGCAAATCCGCCGAGCCCCCGCCAGGGATACCGTCGGGGGATGGTCGAGATTCCGGATGGGCTGATCGAGGCGCAGGTCGGGTACAACGGGGACGCGGGGCGGGAGTTCATCGCCGCGTTGCCCGGGCGGGCGGCGCGATTTCTGGAGCAGTGGGGGCTGCGGCGGACCGGGCCGGTGATGCACGGGGTGACGGCCCTGGTGTTGCCGGTGGAGCGGGCCGACGGCAGCGGGGCCGTGCTGAAGCTGGTGTCGGTGGACGAGGAGAGCGTGGGGGAGCCGGTCGCGCTGCGCGCGTGGGCCGGGCAGGGGTGCGTGCGGCTGCTGGAGCACGACGTGGACACCGGGACCCTGCTGCTGGAGCGGTTGGACGAGGGGCGGGATCTGGCGGCGTTCGCGCGGGAGGACGCGCGGCGGGCGGTGGTGGTGGTCGGGGAGTTGGTGGCGCGGCTGACGGCGGTGCCCGCCCCGGCGGGGTTGCGCGGGCTCGGTGAGATGGCCGCCGGGATGCTGGAGGAGGTGCCGCGGGCGCTGGCGCAGCTGGTGGATGCGCGGGACCGGCGGGTGCTGAAGGACTGCGCGGCGGCGGTGGCGGAGGTCGTGGGGGAGCCGGGGGACCGGCTGCTGCACTGGGACCTGCACTACGAGAACGTGCTGGCGGGTGGCCGGGAGCCGTGGCTGGCGATCGACCCGAAGCCCTTGGCGGGCGATCCGGGTTTCGATCTGATGCCGGCGATCATCAACAACTTCCGGGCCGGGGACGTGCGGTGGCGGTTCGACCTGCTGACGGAGGTGGCGGGGCTGGAGCGGGAGCGGGCGAGGGCCTGGACGCTGGGGCGGGTGCTCCAGAACTGCCTGTGGGACGTGGCGGACGGTGAAGAGCGGCTGGACGAGGACCAGTTGACGGTCGGCGAGGTGCTCGGCCCTAGGCTGCGGGCATGATCCGTAGCGCTGAAGTCGACGACGTGCCCGCCATCCACGCGATGATCCGCGATCTCGCGGAGTACGAGAAGGTGCCGCACGAGGCGCGGGCCACCGAGGAGCAGCTGCGGGCGGCGCTGTTCGGGGCGAGCCCGGCGGTGTTCGCGCACGTCGCGGAGACGGAGGACGGGGAGGTCGTGGGCTTCGCGATGTGGTTCCTGTCCTTCTCGACGTGGCGCGGGGTGCACGGGATCTATCTGGAGGACCTGTACGTGCGGCCGGGCGTGCGCGGTGGTGGTCACGGCAAGGCGCTGCTGAAGGAGTTGGCGCGGACCTGTGTGGAGCGGGGGTACGAGCGACTGGAGTGGTCGGTCCTCGACTGGAATTCGTCTGCCATCGACTTCTATCGATCAGTTGGGGCCGTGCCAATGGACGAGTGGACCGTGAACCGTCTGACGGACGACGCGCTCCGCAAGCTGGGCGGGGCGGAGTAACTGCCGGACGCCCGCCCGGGACCGTGAGGAGAGGGCACCGGGCGGGCGAGCGGGATGGCTACCCGACGGCCGGGACTGGGTGCTCCGGGGAGTCGAGCCAGGCCCAGGTGGCTCCGTCCGGGGTGACCGTGAGGCCGAACCGCTCGAATTCCGGTCGGCCCTGGTCGTCCCACCAGGCGTGGGCCGCCGTGAGTTCACCCCAAAGCTCCCTGGGCCCGGACTGGTAGACCTCGAACTCCTCCGCGCCGGGTACGAAGTCCACCGACGCCCAGGAGGTGACCGGGGTGTCCCGGAGCCAGAGCGTGTAGCGCCCGCCGTCGTACTTCTCCGGGTAGGGGAACATCCCCTGGGTCTGGAGCCCGATGGCGAACATGGGGAGCCAGTCGGCCACGTCCTCCGGGGACAGGGAGGTGGTCGTCTCGTGCGGGGTGAGTGGTGCTGTGGGCTGCCCCGGCTGAACGGTGAACTGGGCACCGGGGCGGAGTCTGTGAGGGTGAGGGCCAACCCGGCCCGCGATGAGGCCTGCACGTGTCGCTCTCCGGCTCCGGCCTCCGCCAGGAATTCAGGGAGCGGAGGACGGTTCCGGCAGACACAAGCGATTCGTGCAGCGACTCCACGACCGTGCTCGAGGTCACTGTCTCCAGTTCGTGCGAGCTGTCCACGAGAGGGACGCTAGGGCCGGTAGCCCGGTCCCGTGGGGGGCTGATTCGCTGTGATTCTCGGGCCGGTCCGTGATCTTCCAGGGGATTCTCAGACGGTGTCGAGAGCGCGCCGGGCGCGGGCGATCACGCGGTGGGCGTCCGCACCGTAGACCGCGGACTCGGAGAGCGCCTGCCAGACCTTCCGGTACACGGCCACGCTGTCCGCGTCGTCCAGCCAGAGTTCCGCGTGCCAGTCCTCCGCGATCACCAGGCGGTCGTCGTACAGCCAGAACCCGTTGGCGGGCGGGATCTTCAGGGAGGCGCCGAACGGGACGATGCCCAGGCAGACGGTGTCCAGTCCAAGCACGCCCGCAAGGCGGTCGAGCTGGGCGGCCAGTACGGGGGGAGGGCACACGAGAGCGTGGAGCGCGGCCTCCCACATCACGATGTGGAACGTGCGCCCCGGCTCGTACAGCATCTCCTGACGTCTCACGCGGGCCCGTACGGCCTCCTCCGTGTCCCGGACGGACTGGTGGAGGTCGGCGTAGCGGGTGAAGACGTGGCGGGCGTACTCGGCGGTCTGGAGCATGCCCACGACCGTGGAGCCCTGCCAGACGTGGAACGTCCTCGTGCGTTCGTACTCGGCCGTGAGGTTGTCCTGCACGGGCTTGTGGCCTGCGGCGAGCTGTCTGCGCCACGCGCGGGACCGGGACTCCAGGCTCCGGAGCCTGGTGATCAGCTCCTCTGCGGCCTCCGGATGGCCGGTGCCTTCCGCCCACGCCAGAAGGTCGTCCGTCGTCGTGGTCTGGCGGCCGGTCTCCAGTTTGCTGATCTTGGACTGGGGCCAGCCGAGGAGGACCGCCAACTGGCGGCCGGTGAGACGCCGATCGGTGCGCAGCTCGCGCAGCCGCGCACCGAGGGCAACCCTTGCCTGTTGGAAGTCGGTGCTCACCCGGCGGACGGCACCTGTTCCGCGAAGGTCTCGTACGGGACGGCGTGGTGCCACGCGGCGTCCCGGACCTGGCACGCGCGGGCCACCTCGACGGGGTCCGTGACCAGCTCGACGCCGGTCATCACGTCGTCGTCATCGAAGTGGAGCCGGGCGATGACCCGGGAGTCGAAGAGCCAGAAGTCCTCCTCGGGGAGTTGCAGTGCTTCGGCTTCGGAGCGCCACAGGTTGCGGATGTCCTCGCCCACCGCGCTGTTGCGGCGGGCGTTGTCGAGCAGATAGCGCTGGCCGGGGGTGGGCGGGTTGTCGGCGATCCGTACCCGCTCGAAGCGCTTGCCCAGGGCGGACTGTTCCCGCCGGGACGCGCACCAGGGGTCGTCCAGGTCCCAGCCGGCGTCTTCGCCCCGGATGAACCGCTGGTACGTCTCGGTCTCCTCGTCCGACTTGTAGCGGCGCCGCGTCTCCAGGCGCCAGGCCGTGTGCGCGAAGGTCCGGAACATGCCGGCGAACTCCTCGAAGCCGATCAGCACGGGCGTCCTTTCCACGTCCCTGGGGGAGAAGTCGGCGAGGAGCACGCGCGGGACGACCACGAAACCCTCCCCGTCCTTGACGTTCCGGAGCTGTGCCACGTCGTCGGGGTCGGTCACGGCGTTGCCCTGGACCAGAACTTCCCCGGTGTCCAGGTCCTCGTACAGGGTCGGGCATCCGTCGTTGCCGGAGTTGGTGCCGGAGTTGGTGCCGATGAACCGGAGTCGCCGTGTCATTGCCGTTCCCCTCCCACCAGCGGACAAGTCCCGACCAGGATGGTGCGGGTGCGGGCTCCCTGTCCTGCGTGATTCGCAATGATTCTCGGGACGGGAGCAAAAGGGCCGGTGGTCCTCGGGCACGTGCCGGGCCGTCGCCTGTAGGTCGTCTCGCCTACTACTTCCGTGCCGTGCCCCCGTTGCGGACACGGGCGGGGCGGTCAGGGTTCCAGGACGACCTTGCCGGTGGTGGCGCGGGTTTCCAGGTCGTGGTGGGCGGTGGCGGCTTCGGCGAGCGGGTAGCGGGTCAGGGCGGGGCGCAGGCGGCCTGCGGCGGCCTCGGCGAGGGCGCGGGTTTCCAGGACGCGCAGGGGGTCGGGCGCGCCGACCTGCTGGAGCATGGTGGGGCCGAGGACGCTCCGGGTGGTGATGGCGCGGGCGTCGAGGTCGGCGCGTTCGGCGTCGGTGAGGTGGAGGGGGCCGCCGGACCAGCCGAAGACGAGGTGTCGGGCGCCGGGGGCGAGGAGGCCGAGGGCGGTGCGGGCGGTTTCGCCGCCGACGGAGTCGAAGAGGACGGTCGCGCCGTCGGGGTGGTGGGCGCGTACGGCGTCGGGCCAGGTGGGGTCGGTGTAGTCGAGGGCGAGGTGGGCGCCGTTCGCTGCGGCCCGGGCGGTTTTGGCGGGGCCGCCGGCGAGGGCGATGACGGTGGCGCCAGCGTTGACCGCGTACTGGACGAGGAGGGTGCCGATGCCGCCGGCGGCGGCGGGGACCAGGGCGACCGAGTCCGGGCCGAGGTCGGCGAACTGCAGGATCCCGAGGGTGGTGCGGCCGGTGCCGATCATGGCGACGGCTTCGGCGGGGTCGAGGCCGGGCGGTACGGGGTGCAGGCGGTCGGCGTCGGCGACGGCGTACTGGGCGTAACCGCCGGGGGCGAAGCCGAGGTGGACGACGACGGTTCGGCCGAGCCAGGCGGGGTCGGTGCCGGGGCCGAGGGCGTCGACGGTGCCGGCGACCTCGCGGCCGGGGATGGTCGGGAGCTTGGGGAGCGGGGCGGGCGGGCCCTGGATGCCCTGGCGGAGGCTGGTGTCGAGGAGGTGCACGCCGGCGGCGGCGACGGCGATGCGGACCTGACCGGGGGCGGGGACGGGAGCGTCGGTGTGCTCGTAGGAGAGGTTCTCGGCGGGGCCGAAGGCGTGGAGGCGGATGGCTCGCATGGTGGGCATGACGACCACGGTGCGACCTCGAGCGCGGTTGAGGTCAAGGGCTGGCTTTGGCGGCTGTTGTCAGTGGGCTGGTTCACGATGGGGGCATGGCGCGCAAAGGGCAGCAGGAGACGGTCAGGGCGGCGCGGCGGCCGGAGCTGAGGTTGCCCGAGTTGACGGTGTGGGAGGGGGACGGGCTGGAGCCGGACGGGGACTACGACGGGTTGGAGTTCGCGGATCTCGACTTGGTGGGGCAGGAGGGGATCGGGTCCCGGTTCATGGACTGCGCGGTGCGGCGGTGTGCGCTGGACGAGGCGGGGCTGGCGAAGGCGAGGGTCCTGGATTCGGTGCTGGAGGGGGTCCGGGGGGTGGGGACGGACCTGTCGGGGGCTTCGCTGCGGGACGTGGAGGTGGTGGACGCGCGGCTGGGCGGGGTGCAGCTGCACGGGGCGGTGCTGGAGCGGGTGGTGGTCCGCGGGGGCAAGATCGACTACCTGAACCTGCGGAAGGCGCGCCTCAAGGACGTGGTCTTCGAGGGGTGCGTGCTGGTGGAGCCGGACTTCGCGGGAGCGGTGCTGGAGCGGGTGGAGTTCCGGGACTGTGTGCTGCGGGGGGTGGATTTCAGCGGGGTGCGGATGGTGGACGTGGATCTACGGGAGGCGTCCGTGCTGGAGATCGCGCGGGGGGTGGATGCGCTGACCGGTGCGGTGATCAGCCCGGCGCAGCTGTTCGACCTGGCCCCGGCGCTTGCTTCCCAGCTGGGGGTGCGGGTGGTTCCGTAGCGGGCCCGTGGGTCGGGTGCGGCGCCGCCCGGGGGCGCTGCCCCCCGAGCCCCCGCGCCTCAAACGCCGGCGGGGCTGGGAGAGCGGGGCGCTGCTCCCGGGCCCTGCGGTTGCGGCGAATGGCCGAGCGGGCGGACGCCTGGACGGGCGGGGTGTCGGGTGGGGTGCTTAACGTCGCAGGCAGAGACGTCGGTGCGCGAGGCCTGTGGAGGTGGCATGTCCCGTCGGAGCCGCTGGTTGGCAGGTGCCTGCGCCAGTTCGGTCGCCGTCGGCCTGCTCGTCGTGGGGGGCTTCTTCGGGAGCCCGCCGTTGCGGGAGGGGGCCGGAGGGAGCGCGGGGACGGAGGGCGCCGAGGTCACGGGGGTCGCCGTGGGCGCCTATCTCCACTACGACTCGCCCGGCGTCGAGCGGATGGAAGAACTCTCGCACTGGCTCGGCGGTACCGAGCTGCGCGCCGGGCACACCTATCTGCCCAGCGACACCTGGCTGAACATCGAGGGGGAACCGTATTTCCTGCAGGCCTGGGCACGGTGGCGAAAGGAGAAGGCCGACCGGCTGTTCGTGCTGAACGTGCCCATGCAGGAACACAACGAGGCCCGTGTTGCCGACGACCGGGTCGCCGAGCTGATCCGCTCCGGCGCCCGGGGTGCGAACGACCACCACTTCCAGCGGCTGGCGAGGCGTCTGGTCGACCTCGGGGTGCCGGACACGGTGATCGTGCTCGGCTGGGAGATGAACGGCTTCGACTACACCCACCGGTGCAGTCCCGATCCCCAGAACTGGAAGACGTACTGGCGGCGCATCGTGGCCGCCATGCGGTCGGTGGAGGGCCAGCGGTTCCGTTTCGACTACGCCCCCAACCGCGGGAGGGACGCGGTCGCCTGGACCAGCTGCTATCCCGGCGACGACGTGGTCGACATCATCGGCATGGACTCCTACGACCAGGAGCCCGGCCGGACCTTCGACGAGCAGGTCACCCAGCCCTACGGACTCCAGCAGCAGGTCGACTTCGCGAAGGCGCACGGCAAGCGGATCTCGTACCCCGAATGGGGGCTGTTCCGGCACGGCGACAATCCGGAGTACGTGCGGGGCATGCTGGCCTGGTTCGCCGAGCACGAGCCGCTCTACCAGAGCATCACCGACTACTGCCCGCACGGTGTGTGGCAGTGCGGGCAGAACCCGCGTTCCAGCCAGGTGTTCCGGGAATTCCTGTCCGCCGGGCCGGTCGGGCCGGTCGGGCCGATCGGCCCGACGGGGGTGACAACGGGCCCGCCGCGGCACTGACCGCCCCGGAGGGCGGGCCGGGGGACGGGCCGGGGGAGCCGGCCTACGCCGGGACGCGGGGGAAGCGGGCCTGGAGGGTCCAGATGGCCGGGTTGTCGGCGAGGCCGTCGTGCATGTCGATCAGGTCAGCGATGAGGTCGTGCAGGAAGTCGCGGGCCTCGCGGCGCAGCAGGCGGTGGCTGAAGGTCAGCGGGGCTTCCTCGGCCGGCATCCAGTCGGCCTCGACGTCGACCCAACCGAAGCGGCGCTCGAAGAGCATCCGGTCCGTGGACTCGGTGAAGTCGAGTTCGGCGAACTGCCGGTGGGCGGAGCGGTTGCCGCGGGGGTCCTTGTCGAGCTGCTCGACGATGTCGCACAGGGCCCACGCGAAGTCCAGTACGGGCACCCATCCCCAGGCTGTGGACACTTCCCGGTCCGCGTTGGTGTCGGCGAGGTAGACGTCCCCGCAGAACAGGTCGTGCCGCAGGGCGTGGACGTCCGCGGAGCGGTAGTCGGTCTGCGGGGGGTCCGGGAAGCGCCGGGAGAGGGAGTAGCCGATGTCGAGCACGTAGCTGATGGTGTCACGGGTGCCGGGGGCGTTCACCTCGGGTGTCAGGGCAGGAGGCGCTGTTCCTTGGCCACGGAGACCGCGCCGGCGCGGGTGTCGACGCCGAGCTTGTCGTAGATGCGGCCCAGGTGGGTCTTGACGGTGGCCTCGCTGATGAACAGGGCGCGGGCGATGTCGCGGTTGCCCAGGCCCCGGGCCAGCTGGCCGAGGATGTCGAGTTCGCGGTCGGTCAGGGTGGGGCGGGTGCCGCGCATGTGGGCCATGACCCGGCTGGCCACCGGTGCGGACAGGGTGGTGCGGCCCTGGGCCGCGGAGTGGATGGCGGCGAAGAGTTCCTCCGGGCGTTCGGCCTTGAGGAGGTAGCCGGTGGCGCCGGCGCCGATCGCGCGGGTGATGTCCGCGTCGGTGTCGTAGGTGGTGAGGACCAGGACGTGCGGGGGCCGGGGGAGCGCCGTGATGCGGCGGGTCGCCTCGACGCCGTCGATGCCCTCGCCCAGCTGGAGGTCCATCAGGACCACGTCGGGGCGGAGCTTCGCGGCGAGGGCGACGGCCTCCTCGCCGCTGCCCGCCTCGCCGAGGACCTCGATGTCGGGCTCGCTGCCGAGCAGGGCCAGGAGCCCGGCGCGGACCACCACGTGGTCGTCGCAGAGGAGGATCGTGGTCATGGGGCCGGCTCCAGGGGGATGGCCGCGGAGAGGACGGTGCCCTCGCCCGGCGTGGATTCGATCGTCAGGGTGCCGCCGAGCTGGCGGACGCGGGCCCGCATGGCCGGGAGGCCGTGCCCGCGGTCGACGGAGCCGGAGCGGGTGTCGGTGCTGGTGCCGGTGCCGGTGCCGGTGCCGGTGCTTGTGTGGGTGCGGGTGCGGGGCTCCGTGAAGCCGTGGCCGTCGTCGGCGACGTCCAGGACGACCTGGTCTCCCAGGAAGCTCAGGGTGAGGGCGGCCGTGCGCGCGCCGGAGTGTTCGCGGACGTTGGCCAGCGCGCCCTGGGCTATGCGCAGCAGGGCGGACTGGACGCGGTCGGGGAGCGGGGCCGCGGTGCCTTCGAGGTGGAACCGGACCTCGATGTCCGGGCCGGCGTCGAGGGAGCGCAGGGCTTCGGCGAGGCCGGCTCCATCGGCGAGCTCGGGCGGGGCCAGGTCGTGGACGAGCCGGCGGGCTTCGGCGAGGCCGTGCGCGGCGATGCCGGTGGCGGTACGGACGTGCGCGCGGGCGGTGGCCGGGTCGGTCTCCCAAGTGCGGTCGGCGGCCTGGAGCAGCATCTGCTGGCTGGACAGGTTCTGGGCGAGGGTGTCGTGGATCTCCATGGACAGCCGCTGCCGTTCGGCGAGGGTGCCTTCGCGGCGCTCGGTGGCCGCCAGCTCGCGGCGGGTGCGGATCAGGTCGTCGATGAGGGTGCGCTGGGCCCGGGCCTGGCGTTCCATGTGGACGAAGACGGCGGTGGCGAGGGCGGCGACGGCGGGCGGGGCCAGCAGCAGGTTGGGGTCGAAGGACTTGGCCAGCTGGAGCTGAGCGATCACCACGAAGCCGGTGAGGAGGGCCACGAGGACGATGGCGGCGCGCGGCGGGAGGGTGCGCAGGGCGGTGAAGAACAGCGGTACCGCGCACCAGGCGAAGCTCGGCGCGAGGACGACCAGGACCATCCAGGTGGTGACGACCAGGCCGAGCCACAGCAGCCGCCGGGCGGTGGGGGCGGCGCCGAGGGCGGGGCCGAGTACGTAGAGCAGGGCCAGCGTGATGCTGAGGGCGATGATCCACGGGGTGCGGGGTTCGCCGGGGTGGCGGAGGAGGAAGCGGATCAGGGAGGCGCCGAGGAGGAGGAAGAACGCGGTGTGGGCGACCGTGGCCAGTGTTCGGGTGTCCGGGTTGCTGGCGGGGTGGCTCACCGGTTGCTCCTGGTTTGCGAAGGGTCCGTTCATTGTCGCCCGCGGCGCCGTTGCCGGGGCCCCGCCCCGGGCCCCGCGCCCTAAGCGCCGGCAGGGCTGGAAGGGGCCTGCGGGGCTGCGGGAGCGGCGGGGTTGAGGGGCCGGCGGCGGCGGGCTGCGGGAGGGGGCGACTGTGGGGGTGGTGGGGGTGGAGGGGGTGGAGGGGGTCTTGACCAGGAAATACCTCGCTGGAGGCGGGCCGCATCGACCGATCGGATGACCCCGGGGTCATCCGGTCCGGTGGGCGGGGCGAGCCGGTACGGGGACGGGGCGCAGGGGGTTCCGGGCCGAGGCTTGGAGCAGTGAAGGAGCCGGTCCGACCGGCCCGGAGCGCCCCGTGCCGACCCCGTGCCCCGTGCCCCCGCGCACCCGTGCCACCGTTCTCAGGAGCAGAGATGAACACCCGCACCCGCGTTCTCACCGGTACCGCCCTCGCCGTCGCCCTGGGCGCCGGAACCTTCGGAGCCGTGAGCGCCAGCGCGACCCCCGCCTCCGACGTCGCCTCGGCGTCCGTCGCCTCGGTCTCCTCGAAGAAGGACGGGGCGGGCGACAAGAACTTCACCACGACGACGCACCTCACCGTCGATGCCGCGACCCGCGCCGCCCAGGCCGCGCTGAAGGCCGCCGAGTCCGAGAACCAGAAGGTGACGGTCGCGGTCGTCGACCGCAACGGCAACACCATCGTCACCCTGCGCGGCGACGGCGCGGGTCCGCAGTCCTACGAGTCGGCGCAGCGCAAGGCCTTCACCGCCGTGTCCTGGAACGCCCCGACCTCGGTCCTCGTGGGCCGCCTCGCCCAGACCCCGAACCTGAAGGACATCCCCGGCACCCTCTTCCTCGGTGGTGGCACCCCGGTCCAGGCGAACGGCGCGCCCGTCGCCGGTGTCGGCGTGGCCGGCGCCCCGAGCGGTGACCTGGACGAGAAGTTCGCCAAGGCGGGCGTGGACGCGCTCGGCAAGTAACCCGCGGAGCCGGCCCGCCTAGGATCGAGTGCGTGGAACTCCGTGCCCTCTCCCGCCTCGCCGCCCCTGCCGTCGCCGTCCTGCTCGCCCTCACCACGGGGTGTACGGGGGAAACGGTGCAGGGGCGGCCGGGTGCGTCGGGGCTGCGCGACCCGTACTTCCCCCGGGCCGGGAACGGCGGCTACCAGGTCGACCACTACGCGCTGGACCTGGACTACGACCCCGCCGACGGGCAGCTGCACGGCACGGCCGTGATCACGGCCCGCGCCGAGCAGGCGCTCAGCTCCTTCAACCTGGACCTCAGCGGCCTGGACGTCCAGGGCGTGACCGTCCAGGGCGAGGGGGCCCGGTACAACCGGACCGGCACCGAGCTGACCGTGCGCCCCGCCGAGGACCTGAAGAAGGGCGAGGTCTTCCGTACGGAGGTCGACTACAGCGGGAAGCCGAAGTCCCTCGCGGATCCGGACGGCGCCAAGGAGGGCTGGATCACCACGGAGGACGGTGCGGTCGCCGTCGGCGAGCCGGTCGGTTCGATGACCTGGTTCCCCGGCAACCACCATCCCAGCGACAAGGCCGCGTACGACATCACCCTCACCGTTCCGCGCGGCTACGAGGCGGTGTCGAACGGAGAGTTGCGCTCCCGTACCGAGGACGCGGACGGGCGGACCGTCTTCGCGTGGCACAGTCCGGAGCCGATGGCGAGCTATCTGGCGACCGCCGCCGTCGGGCGGTACCGGGTGACGACCGGGCGGACGCCCTCGGGGATCGGCCTCTACAGTGCCGTGGCGCCCGGGGAAGAGGCCGCGAGCACCGGTCCGCTCACGCGGCTGCCGGAGATGGTGGACTGGAGCGCGGGCCGGTTCGGCCCGTACCCCTTCGCCACGGCGGGTGCGATCGTGGTGCCCGCCGGGACCCTCACCTACGCGCTGGAGACCCAGGGCCGGCCCGTCTACTCCGGTGCGCCCGAGGACGAGGAGCTCGTCGTGCACGAGCTCGCGCACCAGTGGTTCGGCAATTCGGTGTCGCCGAAGTCCTGGAAGGACATCTGGCTCAACGAGGGTTTCGCGACCTATGCCGAGTGGCTGTGGGCCGAGGACCACGGCGGGCCCACGGCGCAGCAGCACTTCGAGGCGTTCCTGGACGGCGACACGGACGTGGACGGGGACGCCGGTGTCGACTGGGACGCCTTCCCGCCGGCCTCCCCGCCCGGGCCCGAGGAGATCACCGCGGCTCCGGTGTACTACCGCGGCGCGATGGCCCTGCACCGGATCCGCCAGGAGGTCGGCGACGAGAAGTTCTTCGACCTGGTGCGCGGCTGGGCCACCGACCACCGCCACGGGAACGCGAACACAGCCGAGTTCACCGCCTACGCCGAGAAGAAGACCGGGCAGGACCTGAAGGAGGTCTGGGACGTGTGGGTGTACGGGAAGGACCGGCCGAAGTAGCGTCCCGGTCCGCTACGGGGCTTCGAGCGGCTTGCGCAGCACGGTGCAGTCGCGGCCCAGCTCGCGGTCCTTGGCCTTGCGGAGGGTGACGTACCCCTGGGACTGCCAGAAGGCGAGGGCCTCGGGGTTGTTGTCCAGTACGGCGATGCGGACGCCCGCGCGTCCGGCGGCGCGGAAGCGGTCCTCGACCAGGGTGGCCACGGTGCGGCCGTACCCCTCGCGGTGCGCGGTGGCGTCGATGAGCAGCAGGCCGATCCACGGGTCCGGGTCGTCGGCGGCGGGTGCTTGCGCGAGGGTGGCGGCCAGCCCGACGAGGCGTCCGGCGGACCGTGCGAGGAGCACCTCGGCGCTGTCGTGGGCGAGTTCACCGGCGAGCGCGGCGGCGACCTGTTCGACCGTGATGCGGTCCGGATCGGGGAAGTCTCCGCTGAGTTCGAAGAACGCGTGGTTCGTCGAGTAGAGAGCGGCGATCTCGGTGAGCACCGGGCCGGGAAGGGCGCCGTCGACGGGGACGAGCGGTTGCAGGATCACCTGTCGAACGGTAGCGAAGCCCCCTCCCCGGACGGCCGGGAGGGGGCTTCACCAGCGCTGTTGTCCGGCGGGTGCCGGACCGGGCGGTCTTAGACGTTGACGCCGAAGTCCTGCGCGATGCCGGTGAGGCCGGAGGCGTAACCCTGGCCGACGGCGCGGAACTTCCACTCGGCGCCGTTGCGGTAGAGCTCGCCGAAGACCATGGCGGTCTCGGTCGCCGCGTCCTCGGAGAGGTCGTAGCGGGCGATCTCGGCGCCGCCGGCCTGGTTCACGACGCGGATGTACGCGTTGCGGACCTGGCCGAAGTTCTGGCTGCGGGCCTCGGCGTCGTAGATGGAGACCGGGAAGACGATCTTGTCCACGTCGGCCGGGAGGCCGGCGAGGTTGACGTTGATGGCCTCGTCGTCGCCCGCGCCCTCGCCGGTGCGGTTGTCACCGGTGTGGACGATGGTCTGGTCCGGGGTGGACTTGTTGTTGAAGAAGACGAAGTGGCCGTCGGAGACGACCTTGCCCGTCGGGTTGACCGCGATGGCCGAGGCGTCGAGGTCGAAGTCGACACCGGTCGTCGTACGGACGTCCCAGCCGAGGCCGACCGTGACGGCAGCGAGGCCCGGGGCCTCCTTCGAGAGCGAGACGTTGCCGCCCTTGGACAGGCTGACAGCCATGGGATTGTCCCTTTCCTCATCCAACATGCACGTACAGGCGGTCAAACTACCGCTGCCCCCTATAACGCGACGAGAGGCCGGTCGGGTTCCCGTCGTGAATTGTCTGTGACGGGGAATCTCCGGGTGTCGAATGCGGAGGCGGTAAATACGGGTGACGGCGGCCGCGCCGGGGGCGGATCATAGGGGCATGCCTGGTCCTTATGTCATCCGCGGTTCCGTCGTGCTTCCCGAGGGGGAGCTCGCCTGGCGGTTCTCGCGGTCCTCGGGGCCGGGTGGTCAGCACGTGAACACCTCGGACTCGCGCGTGGAGCTGTTGTTCGACCTGGCGGCCACCAAGGCGCTGCCCGAGGTGTGGAAGGAGCGGGCGCTGGAGCGGCTCGCGGCGAAGCTGGTGGACGGGGTGGTGACCGTACGGGCCTCCGAGCACCGCTCGCAGCTGCGCAACCGGGAGATGGCGCTGGTCCGGCTGGCTTCGCTGCTGGCCGAGGCGACGGCGCCGCCGCCGAAGCAGCGCCGGCCGACGAAGATCCCGCGCGGGATCAATGAGCGCCGGTTGCGCGAGAAGAAGGCGCGGGCCGAGACCAAGCGCGGCCGCACGGGCCGGGACTGGTAGTCCCGCCCGTGCCCGTCTTAAGCGCCCAGGTGCCGGTAGCGCCCGCGGAAGTACGCCAGCGGCTGCCCGTCCGGGGACGGCAGGGCGGCCGTGAGGACCCGGCCGACGACCAGGGTGTGGTCGCCCGCCTCGACGCGGTTCTCCGTACGGCATTCCAAGGTGGCCAGGGCGCCGTTCAGCAGCGGCGCCCCGGAGGCCTCGCCGCGGACGTACGGCAGGTCGGCGAAGAGCAGCCGGTCGCTGATGCGGCCCTTCATCGAGAAGCGGCCCGCCACCTGGAGCTGGTGGTCGGCGAGGACCGACACCGCCCACAGGGGCTGTTCCGCCAGCAGGTCGTCCATCCGGGAGCCCTCGCGCAGGCTCACCAGGACCAGCGGCGGGTCCAGGGACACGGACATGAAGGCGGTCGCCGTCATGCCGACGTCCTCGCCGCGCGGGCCGTCCGCCGCCAGTGGGGGCTCGTGCGCGGTGATCAGGCACACGCCCGCCGCCAGCCGGGACATCGCGGCCCGGAACTCGTCATTGCTCACTCCCTCAGCATGCGGGGTTCCGTGGGACGGGGCGGGTACGGGGGTCGTCTTCAGCACGCTGAAACGCTAATCTCGCCCTTCCGCGCCGCACATCGGGCCCTGGTCCGAGTCGCGCCCCCGCCCCTTGGCCTAGGCCCGGGCGTATCGTTTGCTCTCGAGAATGTGGGGGAGCGCTCCCAGTCGGTGTACGGGCCCGTTGCGCACCGATATTCACCTGATGTGACTTGAGTCACAGAGGGCAAGATTTGTTGACCCTGTGTACCTGCCGCACAGCTCACTGTGATTCAGTGGACGGGACACCGCAACGAAACGCCGATGACAAACCTGGAGTTGCTGTCGAGGTCTCGGGGAGAGCGAGCAATGGAGACCGAGTCGGAGCCGTACGTCCGTCTTGCGACCCTGCGGCAGCTGCATCGGGTGGTGGCCGAGCTCAATACAGCCCGGAGCCTGGCGGACACCCTGCAGACCGTCGTGGACGGCATCGTCGTGGGGCTCGGCTACGAACTCGCCTGTGTCAACCTCGTTCGCCCGGACGGTGATCTCGTCGTCGCTGCCTTCGCCGGCGATCCTGCTGCGGAGGCCCTCATCACCGGCCGCGTCGGCTCCCGCGCCTCCTGGGAGCGCCGCCTGACGATGGGTGAGAACTGGGACGGGCTCAGGTTCATCCCGCACACCGAGGGCTGGGTCCTCATGGAGGACGACGTGCCCCAGTGGCACACCGACGGCCCCGATCCGCGGTTCGAGGACGAGTGGCACCCCGAGGACCGGCTCTACGCACCCATGTACGCGTCCGGCGGGGAACTTCTGGGTGTCATTTCGGTGGACAGACCGCGCAACGGCCGCCGGCCCGGCGCCTGGGGCCGCGAAGCGCTCCAGATGTACGCCTTCCAGGCGGCGATTGCGATCAGCAATGCCAGGCTCCGGGCGAACATGCAGCGCGCCCTCGTCCGGCTGGAGCGCGAGCAGCAGGCGCTGCGCGCCAGCGAAGAGTCGTTCCGCCAGGCCTTCGAGTACGCGCCCAGCGGCATGGCGATCGCCGAGATGGGCGGGGACCAGCACGGCCGGCTCCTGCGGACCAACGACGCGCTGTGCCGCCTCCTCGGCCGGCCCGCCTCCGTCCTGCGCCGCTACTCCTTCTCCGACCTGGTCCACCCCGAGGACATCGGCACCCTGCTGCGCACCTCCGCCGAGGGCGGCCGCGCCGAGCTGCGGCTCGGTCGCCGCGACGGCACGTACGTATGGGTCTCGCTGCGCAACTCCGTCGTCGCCGACGCCGCCGACGGGCCCCGGTTCCTGCTCACGCACGTCGAGGACATCGAGGAGCGCAAGCGGCACGAGCTCCAGCTCGCCCACCGCGCCAGCCACGACTCGCTGACCGGCCTGCCCAACAGTGCCGAGCTGCGGGCCCGGCTCGGCGCCCGGCTGTGCCGTAGGCCACAGTCCGTACGGGCCAGCGCGATCGAGGCGCTGGACGCGGCCTTCGAGGGGCGCGACGGATACGACGGGCACGCCGCGCACGGGCCGCACGGGGGGCATGCGGCGCACGCGGGGTACGACGGGCACCCGGTGGGGGCGGAGGCGGGTGGTGCCGGTGAGCACGGGTTTCATGCCGACGGCCCCGACCGGTACGCCGGGGCCGACCCCTTCGAATTCCCCGGGGCGCCGCCCGCCCCGTCGGACGGCCCGTACGACCACCACGTGCACACGGTGGCGCCCGCGACCGACGTCGACGACGGGACGAAGGGGCTCGCGGTCCTCTTCTGCGACCTGGACGGCTTCAAGTCGATCAACGACCGGTTCGGGCACCACACGGGCGACGCGGTCCTGATCGAGGTGGCCCGGCGGCTGACGACCGGCGTCAGGGACGGTGACACCGTCGCCCGGCTGGGTGGTGACGAATTCGTCGTCCTGGCCGACGGCCTGGGCGCCGCCGACGCCGCCGACCTCGCCGTCCGGCTGCGCAACGCGATCATCCCGCCGATCCGGGTAGACGGCCGTGCGGTGCGTGTCGGGGCCAGTTTCGGCATCGGCTGGGCCAGCTGCGGGATGTCCGCCGACGAGGTGCTGCGCTCCGCCGATCAACGGATGTACATCGAGAAAAGGTCCCGGTCGAAGGCCCATCGCCGGGCGGGATGAGGCGGTCTGCCGCTCGTGGGCGCACCTGTTCGGGGTAGGCTCCCGGGGGTCGAAAGGAGTGACCTGCGATGACGACGCCCGCGAACAACGGCCCGTACGGTGGGGCGAACAAGCCCGAGGACGACGATCCGTTCGGCTACCTCTACGAGGACGGCCAGGCGGCCGGAGCCACCCCGCCCGCATCGGGCGGTGGATACGGCTACCCCGGCGCGTCGGCCGGCGGTCACCACGGTCCCCAGCCCGGCGTCCCGCGCACCTCGCACCACCAGGTGCGGACGGTCGGCGAGCGCAGGAACGGCGGCCAGCGCGGACCCGTCCCGCAGCAGGGCCCGGGCTACCAGGCCCAGTACCAGGCCCCCGAAGCGCTCCAGGCCGGCGGCTACGGCGTTCCGCAGCAGGCGCACCCCCCGCAGCACCAGACCCAGGCGACTCCGCACCCGGGCGGTCACGGTGGCGGCGGCGGTGGCTCCAGCCGTCGCGGTCTGCTGATCGCGGCCGTCGCGGTCGTCGCCGTCGTCGTGATCGGCATCGTCGCCGCCCTGCAGTTCGGTGACAAGGACAAGGGCAAGGGTGGGGAACAGCCCACTGCGAACGACGGCCAGCAGTCGGCGGCTCCCCAGAACCCGGCCAGCCCGGCCCCGAGCAGCAGCCCGAAGCCCTCGCAGGCCCCGCTCCCCAAGGGCGAGGCGGCCGGCGCGGGCATGGTGCTGACCGGTGGTGCGCGGCTGGAGAGCACGGTGCCCGGTTCGAAGAGCTCGGGCGGCCAGTACGTCGCCGGCTTCAACCAGACCGGTGCGGCGCTCACCTGGACGGTGGACGTGCCGGAGGCGGGTGAATACACGCTGTTCGTCAACTACGGCGTTCCCGGCAAGCCCGGCAAGGCGACCCTCACGGTCAACGGGCAGAGCCCGAACCAGTCGCTGAACCTGGACAATTTCGCCAAGGCGGCGGACGGCGCCTGGGAGAAGGGCTGGACGCGCACCTTCGCGTTCATCACCCTCAAGAAGGGCACGAACACGATGAGGATCTCGTGCGAGGCCGGCAACCAGTGCGACGTCGTCTTCGACCAGCTGGAGCTGGGTTCGGGCCACAAGCGCTGACGGCGCTGACGGCGGGGACGGACGCCCCCGGAGACACATCAGGCCCTGCCGCACCCGTGCGGCAGGGCCTGTTTCCGTCGTGCTGCAGTCAAGGGCGTCGTCCACACGGCACCGTGACGGATGTTCAGTCTTCGTCGCGGAGCGGTCAGTCACCGTCGGTGACGCGCACGGAGTGTCGCAACTCCTCGTAGACGCCGGGGTCGAAGGCCCCCGCCACCGGGGCGAGGACGGTGGCCGCCGAGAGGGCGACCGCGCGGGTGAGGCGTTCCGGCCAGTCCAGGCCCTCCGCCAGTGCGGACAGCAGGCCGGCGACCACGGAATCGCCTGCTCCGGTCGGGTTGCCGGACAGTCGGTGCGGCGGGGCCGCCCGCCAGGCGCCCTCGGCGGTGCAGGCCAGCAGGCCGGCCGGGCCGAGCGAGGTGACCACCGCGTGGGCGCCCCGGCGGCGGGCGTCGCGGGTGGCGGGGAGCGGGTCGCGGGATCCGGTGAGCTCGGCCAGTTCGGCGGCGTTCGGCTTGATGATCTCCGGGCGGGCGGCCACTCCGCGGCGCAGGGCCTCGCCACTGGTGTCCAGCAGTACGGGCACCCCGGCCGCGCGGGCCGACCGTACGAGCAGCGCGTACGCGCCCACCGGCACGCCCGGCGGGAGGCTGCCGCACAGGGCCACCGCGCGGGCGCCGCGCACGAGGTCCTCGTAGCGGGCCAGGAACCGCGCCCACTCGGCGGCGGTGATCTGCGGGCCCGGCTCGTTGAACTGCGTGGTGTCGCCGGAGGTCGCGTCGGCGACGGCGACCGTGCGGCGGGTGTTGCCCGCGCAGGGCACAAGGGCGTCGACCGCCCCCGACGACTGCGCAAGCAACTCCCGTACGACGGAGCCGACGGGGCCGCCGGCGAAGCCCGTCGCGGTCACCTCGTGCCCGAGGGCGGCCAGGACGTGCGCGACGTTGATCCCCTTGCCGCCGGGGCGTTCGGTGACGGTGGAGACCCGGTGCGAGGCGTGCGGGAGCAGCCGCGGCACGCGGTACGTGACGTCGAGCGCCGTGTTGAGCGTCACGGTAAGGATCATGGGTACTCCCGGGTCTGATGCTGCCGGGATCATGCCAGGGGGTACCTTCCAGCGGTAGCCGGGGGAGCGGGCGGTCGGCCCGGTTCCGGGGTCGCCCGGTTCCCTCCGCACAGCCGCCCGGCCGTCAGACCGGCGGTCAGGAGGGCGGGCTGACGATCCATTCGCCGCGGCGCATGACTCCCTTGACGTCGAACGCGGCGTCCAGCACGACGAGGTCCGCGTACTTGCCGGGCTCCAGCGAGCCGATCTCGTCGTACAGGCCGATCAGCTTGGCCGGGTTGGCGGAGATCGCCTGGACCACGGACTCCACCGGCAGCTTGTCGAGGGTCACCGAGCGCTTGAAGGCGGTGTCCAGGGTCAGTGTCGATCCGGCGATGGAGCCGCCCTCCACCAGCCGTGCCACGCCGTGCTTGACCTCGACCTCCAGCGGGCCGAGGTGGTAGGTCCCGTCGCCGAAGCCGGCCGCGTCCATCGCGTCGGTGATCAGCGCGACGCGGTGCGCGCCCGCGTGGTGGAAGGCCAGTTCCAGTGCCGCCGGGTGCAGGTGGGTGCCGTCGTTGATGAGCTCGACGGTGATCCGCTCGTCCTCCAGCAGCGCGGCGATCGGGCCGGGTTCGCGGTGGGCGAGGGGCGGCATCGCGTTGAAGAGGTGGGTGGCCACGGTCGCGCCCGCGTCGATGGCGGCGCGCGTCTGCTCGTACGTGGCGTCCGTGTGGCCGATCGCCGCGATGACCCCGTGTTCGGCGAGCAGTCGTACGGAGTCCAGGCCGCCCGGCAGTTCGGTGGCGAGGGTGAACATGCGGGCGGCGCCGTGCGCGGCGTCGATGAGCTTGCGGACCTCGGCCGGGTCGGGGTCGCGGAGCAGGTCCTCCTTGTGGGCGCCCTTGCGGCAGGGGTTGATGAACGGCCCCTCGAAGTGGATGCCGGCGATCTCGCCCGCTTGCGTCAGTTCGGCGAGCAGCCCGGCCCGCCGGGCGAGTTCGTCCAGGTCCCCGGTGACGGTGGAGGCGACCAGGGTGGTGGTGCCGTGTTCGCGGTGGGTGCGGACCCCCTTGAGGACGTCCTCGGCGGTGCCGGAGGTGAACGAGGCGCCGCCGCCACCGTGGTTGTGCATGTCGACGAAGCCGGGGACGATCCAGTGCCCGGACAGGTCGACGCTCAGCGCACCCTCGTGGGCGCTGCCGGCGATGCGGTCGCCGTCGACGATGACCCTGCCGTTCGCCACCGTTCCGGTGGGCAGCACCACCCTGGCGCCCGAAAGAACAGTGCTGTGCGCGCTTCCGGACATCAGGCAGGTACCTCCGTGGCGAGTAGGTCCCAGGCGAGCAGACCTGCGCCCAGGCATCCGGCGGTGTCCCCGAGGGCAGCCGGAACGATGTGGGGGAGCCGCTGGAACGTCACGCGCTCCTCCACGGCCGTCCGTAGTGGTGTGAACAAGGTCTCCCCGGCCTCCGCCAGCCCGCCGCCGATGATCAGCGTGCGCGGGTCCAGCAGGGTGATCGCGGTGACCAGTCCGTCGGCGAGGGCGCCGACGGCGGCCAGCCAGACCTCCCGGGCGCGCGCGTCCCCGGACGCGACGGCCTTGGCGCAGTCCGCGGCGTCGGCCTCCGGGTCGCCGGAGGCCGCGGCCCAGGCGCGGCTGACGGCCGCGGCGGAGGCGAGGGTCTCCAGGCAGCCGTGCTGGCCGCAGCCGCAGGCGGGGCCGCCCGGGCGCACCACGATGTGCCCGATCTCGCCCGCGTAGCCGTGGGCGCCGGCCTCGATGCGGCCGGCGATGCCGATGGCTCCGGCGATGCCGGTGCCGAGCGGGACGAAGAGGAAGCGGTCGGCTCCCCGGCCGGCGCCGATGCGGCCCTCGGCGAGTCCACCCGTGCGCACGTCGTGGCCGAGGGCCACGGGGATGCCGCCGAGGCGGTTGCTGAGCAGGGCGCGCATCGGTACGTCGCGCCAGCCCAGGTTCGCCGCGTAGACGGCGATCCCGTGTTCGGCGTCGACGATGCCCGGGACGGCGATGCCGGCGGCCGAGGCGGGCCGTCCGAAGCGCTCCCGGCCGATGTCGAGCAGCTCGGCGGCGAAGTCCTGGATCGTCTCGACGACGGCGTCGGGGCCCCGCTCGCGGCCGGTGGCCCGGCGCGCTTCGTGGAGCAGGTTGCCCTCCTCGGCGACGAGGGCGGCCTTCATCCCGGTGCCGCCCACATCGAGGGCGATGACGTGTTTCACGGGTTTCACAGAGACAGTCTCGCGTGCTCGGCGGGGAAAGGTCTAGTCCAATGAGGGAGATTGTTGAGCGGCCATACAAATTCGGGACCCGGGTCGGGAGCTCGATGTGGACGAGCCGCCAAAGTGGTGTAGACCTTACGTGGATCGTACGTACAAGAAGTCGTGGATGGAGAACTGTGAAGGGCCGTTACCTGAGCCTGGCCGCGTCCGGCGCCGTGCTGTGCCTGACTGCCGTGACGCTGACGGGCTGCGGAGCCCTCGACGGGCTCACCGGAGACAACGAGGTGACCCTGCGGGTCGTGGCGGCTGACTACGGGGACAATCCGCAGAACTCCTCCGAGGCGTACTGGAAGGACCTCGCCACGGGCTTCGAGAAGGCCAACCCGGGCACCAAGGTCGAGGTCAGCGTCTACTCCTGGTCCGAGGTCGACGCCAAGGTCGCCGAGATGGTCAAGGCCGGCAAGGCCCCCGACATAGCCCAGATCGGCGCCTACTCCGACTACGCGGCCGCCGGCAAGCTGTACTCGGCGGAAGAGCTGCTCTCCGTGAAGACCGAGGCCGACTTCCTCGGGCCGCTCGCGGACGCCGGCAAGGTCAAGCAGGTCCAGTACGGCATGCCCTTCGTCTCCAGCACCCGGCTGCTCTTCTACAACGAGAAGCTGCTCGCCGACGCCGGTGTGATCGGCAAGGACGCCAAGGGATGGCAGCCGAAGAGCTGGGCGGACCTCGAAGCCGCGGCCAAGAAGCTCAAGGCCGCGAACGTGCCCACCCCCTTCGCGCTGCCGCTGGGCCGCGAGGAGGCGCAGGCCGAGACGATGATGTGGATGCTCGCGGGCGGTGGCGGCTACACCGACAACGAGGAGTCGTACGCGATCGACTCCGCCCCCAACGTCAAGGCGCTGGAGTTCCTGCGGGACAAGATGGTCGGCCAGGGGCTGACCGGCCCCGTGGAGCCCGGCAAGCTGGACCGGCAGGCCGCCTTCGACGGCTTCACCAAGGGCGAGGTCGGCATGCTCAACGGGCACCCGACACTGCTCAAGCAGGCCGCGGCCAAGGGTGTGAAGTTCGGCATGGTGCCGCTACCCACCTCCGACGGCAGCGACCAGCCCGCGATGGGCGTGGCGGACTGGATCATGGCCTTCAAGAACGGCCACCGCCAGGAATCCGGCAAGTTCCTGGACTTCCTGTACCAGCCGAAGAACGTGACGGCCTTCACCGAGAAGTACGACCTGCTGCCCGCCACCACCAGCGGCTACCAGGCCAAGCAGGCCGCCACCGGCGGCTCGTCCGCGCAGCTGAAGCCCTTCCTCACGGCACTGCCCAGCTCCCGGCTGTACCCGGTCGGCAAGAAGTCCTGGGCGGGCGTCAGCGAGGACATCAAGCAGAACATCGGCAAGACCGTCCAGCCCGGCGGACAGCCCGCGAAGGTGCTGGAGCAGATCGCCAGGGCCGCCCGCGCGTCCGACCCGCGCTGACCGGTGGCGGCGGGCCGGGTGTCAGAGCGCGGCGTTAATCTGGCGGTATGACGGACGAGGGGCAGTTGACGGCCACGGAGGCCGCGGTGCTCGCGTACGAGGGACGCACCTGGCCCGGGCCCGGAGCCAAGGAACGGGCCATCCGGGAAGGGCTGGGGATGACCCCCGTCCGCTACTACCAGTTGCTCAATGCACTGATGGACGACCCGCGGGCCCTGGCGCACGCCCCGGGCACGGTGAACCGGCTGCGCAGGATCCGAGAGGCCCAGCGAGCCCGGCGATAGCCGTAGCCGTGGCACCGCCCGGCCGTTAGGGTCGTGCGTATGGGGAGTCATCCGCACGACCTGCCGATGCCCGTCACCGCAGCCGGACGCGAGGGACTCGAAGCCCTGCTCCGCGCACCCCGCCGGTCCGTGGTCGCCCTGGACTTCGACGGCACCCTCGCCGACATCGTCCCGGACCCGGACCAGGCCCGAGCCCACCCCGGAGCCGTCCCGGCCCTGTCCGCACTCGCCCCCGAGGTCGACTCGGTGGCGGTGATCACCGGACGGCCGGCGGGCGTCGCCGTCCGCTACGGGGGCTTCGCCGGCGTCCCCGGCCTGCAGCACCTGGTCGTCCTCGGCCACTACGGAGCCGAACGGTGGGACGCGGTCAGCGGCATCGTCCACGCGCCCGCCGAGCACCCCGGGGTGGCGGCGGTCCGGGCGGAGCTGCCCGGGTTCCTGGATTCCATCGGGGCCTGGCGCGGCACCTGGATCGAGGAGAAGGGCCGGGCACTGGCCGTGCACACCCGCCGGGCGGCGGACCCGGCGGCGGCCTTCGCGGCGCTGCGGGAGCCGCTGGCGGAGCTCGCGGCGCGGCACGGGCTGATGGTCGAGCCGGGGCGTGCGGTGCTGGAACTGAGGCCCCCCGGCATGGACAAGGGCGTCGCCCTGACCGAGTTCCTGGCGGAGCGGGACGCGGAGGCAGTGCTGTACGCGGGCGACGACCTGGGTGACCTGGCGGCGTTCTCGGCCGTGGAGAAGGGCCGGGCCGACGGCCTGCCGGGGCTGCTGGTGTGCAGTGGCTCCGCGGAGGTGCCGGAGCTCGCCGCCCGGGCCGACCTGGTCCTCCCGGGCCCGGGCCCGGTCGCCGCCTTCCTGGCCGCCCTGGCCGAGGCCATCCGAAGCTGAAGTTCAGCCCCTCCGGCGTTTGAGGAGCGGGGTCCGGGGCGGAGCCCCGGCAGCGGCGCCGTGGTGGGGGGGGGGGCCCCCCCCCCCCCCCCCCCCCACCCCCCCCGGGGGGGGGGGGGGGGCGCGGCCGCGGGGGGGGGGGGGGGGGGGGGCGCCGCCCGCAGACGGCAAGGCGGCCG
>NZ_JBIVTH010000047.1:0-20425 GCF_044756625.1 Streptomyces sp. NPDC091682
CCTCCGCAAGCGGAGGCGGGGCGGTGCTGACGCACCGCCAGATTCCCGCGCGGGCGCGGGAATCGACGGGCCGCAAGCGGCCCGTTGGAGAGGGTCCCGGCGCAGGCGCCGGGACGGTGACGCTGACGCGTCACCAGATGCCCGCGCTGGCGCGGGCATCGACGGGCCTGGGGCCCGTTGGGGTGTCCGCTTGCGCTCCCACCCCGGGACCTTCCGGCAAGCCTCCAGGTCCTGGGCCCGCTGTCGCGGGCCGGCTGGCGACGGTGAAGGGGGTGATGTGGTCTGCCGGGTGCGGATCGGGGGTGGGGTGAGGGGGCGATTTCGCCGTGATGCCGTCGCGGACTGTGTGGGCGCGGTACAGTCTTCTGTGTGCATCACTGCGGATGTGATGCGTGTAGGTGTGTAGGATCCCGAGAACATCGCCACCCCCTCCCCGGCGGGTCTGCCCGCCGCTTCGAGTTCAGCGGAGTACCGAATGCAGAAGTCCGGTGACATCGTGCTGCGTCCTCACCAAGAGGAGGCGGTGGAGGCCATTGTCCGGGGGCTGGATATCCCGCCGGGGAAGCGGATTCCGGAGGCGGGACTAAGGGCTACGGTCATTTCCGCGTGCGGGACCGGGAAGACTTTTATCGCCGCGGCGGCGGCGCTCCGGCTGGCGCGGCACGGGCGGGTCCTGGTGCTGCTGCCGACGCTCGATCTGCTGACGCAGACGGTGCGGGAGTGGCGGCTCGCCGGGCACACCGGGCCGGCTGTCGCGGTCTGCTCCCTGGAGGACGACCCGCAGTTGTGGCAACTCGACGTGCGGACCACGACGTCGGCACCGCAGCTCGGGCTCTGGCACGGGCGCGGCCCCGTCACGGTGTACGCGACCTACGCCTCCCTGCCTGTGATCGCCGAGGCTCACGAGGGCGCGTACGGGCTGCCGATGGACGTCTTTGACCTGGTAATCGTGGACGAGGCGCACCGAACTTCCGGGTCGGCGGGGAAGGCGTGGGCGGATGTCCACCGCCAGGAGGTCATCCCCGCGATGCGCCGGCTCTACATGACCGCGACACCCCGGATCTGGATGGAACGGCCCCCGCGGTCCCGGGCGCAGGAGCGGGAGCAGGAGGAGGCCCGCCGGCGCGCGTCGGAGGAGGAGCGTCGGGAGCGGGAGGAGGCTGAGGCGGAGGGGCGGGTGTACGTCTCCCGGCCGCGGTGGGACCGGCTGCCGAAGGACCTCGCGTGCTCGATGGACGATCCGACGGTGTTCGGGCCGGTTGTTTATGAGCTTTCGCTTGGTTCGGCTATTTCGCGGGGGCTTTTGGCGAAGTATCAGATTGTGGTGGCGGAACTCACTGACCCTGTTGTTACTCCGCAGCGGCTGAATAGTGAGGAGCGGTATGAGGAGCAGTTGCGGGGGCAGCGGCTGGCGGCGACGCAGACCGCGTTGCTGGAGACGATGGCGGCGTACGGGCTGCAGACGACCATCACGTTCCACCACCGCACGGTGGAGGCGGAGGCCTTCGCCGCAGGTCTGGAGCGGGTCGCCGCGCGGCTGCACGCCGTCGACCCGGGGCGGCATCCGGAGCGGGTGTGGTCGGGGTGGCTGTGCGGGGAACACGAGGGTTCCCACCGGCAGTCCGTGCTCGCGGAATTCGGGCGCAGGGCAGGGCGTGCCGTGCTCAGTAATTGTCGAGTCCTGGGCGAGGGCGTCGATATTCGGGCCACCGACAGCGTGGCCCTGATCGATCCGAAGGGGTCGGCTGTCGATATTGTCCAGGCGATCGGTCGGGCTTTGCGGCAGAAGCCCGGTGAGGGGAAGATGGCCACCCTGATCGTGCCCGTGTTTTTGCGGGAGGGTGAAAAGCCGGAGGACATGCTTTCGTCGGATTCCTACCGCCCGCTGGTGCGAATTTTGGCAGGACTGCGGGCACATGATGAAAAGGCCGTGGAAATGCTCGCTATTCCACAGGAGAATCAGAAAAGGATCGTAGACCCCTCCCAGCCGGTCGGGAAGGCGCCGGAGGACGGCGAGGAGGAGTCGCGACTGCTGTTGCGATTCGCGACCCCGCGGGACCCGGCGTTGATCGCGAAGTGGATCAACTACCAGGTGATCAACACCGAGCGGCAGGACTGGCGTCGGGGCGCCGAGGCGGCGTACCGGTACCGGCAGCGCGAAGGGGACCTGGACGTCCCGTACGAGCACGTCGAGACCGCGGGGACGTTCCCCCTCGGCAGGTGGCTGTCGGACCAGCGGCGCGCGTACCGGGCCGGGACCATGACCGGGGAACGGGCGGCCGAGCTGGAGGAGCTGGGGGTCGTGTGGGACACCGCCGACGCCGGCTTCGAGGCCAACCTCGGGGCGGCGCGGGCCTACTACGACCTCCACGGGAGCCTCGCGGCGCCGCGGGGCGCAGCGATCATGGACGTCCAGGTCGGGCAGTGGCTCACGAACATCCGCCGCCCCGGCGGGCTCGGGAAGGACCCCGTACGCGCGGAGCGTCGGGCGGCGTCGCTGGCCGCGGTCGATCCGGACTGGAACCCGGCCGAACGCGGGTGGACGGTGGACTGGCAGCGGCACTACGCCTACCTGGCGCAGCTCCTCGCCGAGGGCGCCCGCCTGACCGCGGTCGTGCCCGGTGTGACCCGGCACGGAGACGACGTGGGGCGGTGGCTCGCCGCGCAGCGCAGGAACTGGGGCCGGCTGAACGCCGAGCAGCAGCGGCGGCTCGCCGAACTCGGCGTGAAGAAGGCCTCACGGGCCCGTACGGCCGCGCCGAAGACGACCACGAAGTCCGGGCCGCGGGCGGGCGGGGAGGCTTTCCAGAAGGGCCTGCAGGCCCTGGCGCAGTACGTGGCGCGGGAGGGCCGGATGCCGGGGCGCGGCGCGGTCGAGGAGCTCCCCGACGGCCCTCACCGTGTGGGCATCTGGGTCGGGAACCAGAAGGCCCGCCGCGACCGGCTCGACACCGCCCAGCTCGGCGCGCTCGCCGAGCTGGGCGTGGACTGGGCGCGGTAGGCGCCGTCGGGGTGGCTGCCGGTCGGCAGATGCTGTGTACGGTCCCGCTCCGGGCCCCGTACCCGCCCCGCGCGGGGGTGTTACGGGCGGTCGGTCCTCTTCAGCGGGGGGCGCAGCAGGGTGCCCGCGAGGAGGAGCACGCCGAGGATCTGCAGCCAGAGTCCCGCGCCCGCTGCTGCTGCGTTCTGGAACCAGCGGGCGGTCGGGGTGGTGGCCGGTGAGGTGCCGTCGGCCAGCCAGTACCAGAGCTGCCCGGCCACGATCAGCACGACGCCGGCCACCAGGCAGCTCACCTCCCGAGCACTCAGCACCGGCCACCGGCCCCTGGAGGCCTGCCCGGTCGTGTTGTCCACCATCGGCTCTTCCTTCTCCCCTGCGTCGGCCCTGCCCCCGGTACAAGGCCTTGACCGCCTTCGAGGTCACGGCCGGACCCCGGACCCTCCTACCGGGCCGTGACGCTGAGCACGCCGTTGTCGTCCCGCCGACCGGACCGGGATCTGGATCGGGAACATGAAGGCCCGCCGGGACCGGCTCGACCCCGGCGCAGCTCGCCATACTCGCCGACCTCGGCGTCGACTGGGCCTCGTCGTGCTGGGTCGATCGTTTCTGAACGGGCTGTCCACATCTGTCCATTCGGCGATCCGGGACCGTGATGGTGGGTCTATGAACATCATCGACAACGTCGTCTCCGGAATCGTCCTCGCGTTGGTCTTCGGGGCCGCTCGGCAGGCCCGAGTCGTATGGCGCAGGCGCCGTACGGCGCGCGCCGCGGGGGGCGGGTCCCTGGACACGCAGACGGCGGCGCACGAGCCGGTGAACAATGAGTCGGCCGCTTCGGCGGGGAAGGAGTAGGGACCGTGGGACGTGCAGGAGACATCACGCCGCCGGAGCTGCCGCCGGGTGCTCGTCGGGATTTCAACCGGGCCCTGCACCACCTGTACCGCCGGGCGGGGCGGCCCAGCATGAGGACGATCGCTGCGGCGCGGGGCTTCAGCCACGGCGCGGTGCAAAACGCCTTCGGGCTGCCGAAGGTGCCCAGCTACGAGGTCATGGAAGCCGTCACCGGGTACTTGACCGAGCAGGTCAGGGACTGGGGCCGGGACGCGAACCACAAGGACCCGATCGGCAAGGAGCTGCTGCGGCTGGAGAAGCTGTGGCACCAGGCGCAGTACGAAGCCGACCGGGTCGCCGCCCAGGGCGCTCCGCCGGACATGTCCGAGTACACGCGGGACCTGCTGTACGGGCTCAGCCCGGCCTGCTCCATCCCGACGTGCGGCAAGACCCGGGAGCTGGACCGCCCCTACGACATCGTGGCCCTGGAGGACCCCGACGAGGAGAAGTTCTCGCAGTTCCCGGCCATGCGTCCGACCGGGCTGTCCCCGCAGGCCCCGAACCCCTGGCTCCTGCTCCGCCTGTGCCGCAGCTGCCGGCGGCGGCGCGACGCCGGTGAGTTCACCGGTCAGGAACTGCGTGAGGCCCGGTACCGCCTGGACCGGCTTCCCGGAGCCGCACGGCACTACGCCGCCTACCTCGACCACATCCTGCTCGGCGCCGAACCCGCCCTCGACATGAACGTCGCCGGCTCCGCACTCGCGATCATCATGAACGATCCGGAGATGGCGGCCTCCCCTTACGTCCTGGGCCACGGCCTGATCAAAGTGGACCGCGCCAACGGCTCTCTCGATTGGGGACGGCACCCCTGCGAAGACGAACACCCGCAGGCTGAACAGCCGCCCGGGGACGCGCCCCCCGCCCCTCCGCGACGGGAGCGACGGGGCTGAAGCCCGGCGTGGGTCAGGTGCGCGGGTAGTCGTGGCCCGGTGGCGGGTACTGCCGGCCGGGAAGTTCGGCGACTCCGAAGAGGACGATCCGCTCGAACTCCGACAGCTCCCCCGGCAGGCCGGATCCGTCGTCGGCGGCCTCGTCGATCGCCTTCAGCAGGCGCATCGAGCGCTCCTGGTCCGCCTTCGCGCGTGCCGAGGACGGCCGCACCGGCGCGGGGGCGTCCGGGTCGGGTTCGGCGGGCTGCGGGAGGTGCAGGACGCCCGAGCGCCACGCACCGGCCAGCACCACGATCCCGGCCAGCAGGGTCAGGGCCGTGCCCACGACCTCGTACCCGGACCACTGCGCCCACCAGCCGGCCGTGGCCAGCACAAGCCCCGCCAGCGCGCTGCCACCGGCCCGGCGCTGCCTGCCTGACATCACCATCCGTCTCCCCCTCTTCCTCGCGGTTCTTCCCCGGTCAGGTGCCTGGCGCGGTGCCGGCTTCGCGGGCGGCGTGCCGCTGGACTTCCTCCGACGGCGCGACCAGCGGTCCGGCCGGAGGCGGGGCCGACTGCGGCCGGTGGACGGCGCCCCGGTACAGGGTGGCGACGCCCGCCGTGCCGGACAGGACCGACAGGACGAAGTCCGCCTGCGCCATGCCGAGGTGGCCCGCCCTCCAGGCGGCCGCGAACAGCAGGCCGGTCAGCAGAAAACCTTCGACCGCGATCCGGTCCCGGCCCGGCAGCGCCCACCAGGCCGCCCGCGCCCGCTCCGCCCGCAGGCCCCACAGTCCGGGAGTCTTCGCCGTCACCGCGTACGCCCCGCGCCCCTGGCCGGTGCGGCCTGCTGCCGGTGCGCGGGTACCGCGGCCTCCGCCGGGGCCTGCCGGCCGGGGGCCGCGGCGGCGGGGGTGGTGGTGGAGCGGGAGCGGGCGGCGGCCGCGGAGACCCGGGGCCGGGCGGGGGCCGGCGTACCGGGCGGGGTGGTCAGGGAGGTGAGGGTGGCGTCGACGAGGCGGCCGACCAGGGCGCTGCCGGTGGCTTCCTGCCAGGAGGTGCCGCTGGTGAGGCGGTTCAGGTGCTGGGCGACGGTGTCGGTGCCGTGGTGTTCGCCGAGCTGCTGCATGCGGGCGGCGAGCAGCGGCCACGGGCGTGAGCCGATCAGGAGCCCGGCTTCCTGCTCCGGCAGGACCTGCTTGATCATCGCGACCATCTGGGAGTGCGCGGCCGGTTGCACCCTGAGTTGTTTCAGGGCGCGGGGCCGGTTGCCGAGGTCGAGGTCGCGGGGAATGGTCAGGCCCTCGGTCAGCGGGCCCCATACCCGCTTCGCATCCGAACTCGCAGGAGCGGGCGCGGGAACGGGCGCGGGCGCGCCCGCAGGGGTGGGTGCCGGAGCGGGGACCGGGCGGGCGGGCGCGGCCCACGGGTCACCGGCCGCGCCCATGCGTTCGGCCAGCACATCCCTCGCGGCGCCGACCGCCGCCCCGGGAGCAGGAGCGGGCGCTGCGGGGGCGGGGATCGGTCGGGCGGGCGGTGCCCACGGGTCGTCGGCCGGTACCCGGGCGCCGGCCGCGGGTGCGGGAGCCGGAGCGGCGGCCGCCGGGGCCCCGGTAGGGGCGGTCGGGGCCGTGGTGGGGGCGGGGGTGTTGGCGGCGGCCGCAGTGACCGCGGCGACGGCCTGGTCGACGCCGGCCCCGGCGCGGTGGGCGTCGGTGAGGATCCGGGCGACATCGATCCCGGCGGCGTCGAGGCGGCCCATCGCGGCGGCGATGTCGGGCCAGGCCGGGGAGGCGAGGATCGCGTCGCGGACCAGGCCCTCGGGCATCGACGTGCGCAGGAGGTCGGCCCAGCGGTCGGTGCCCTCGGCCTTGATACGGGCGGCGTTCGCCGTGACGGCCTGGTGGACCCCGGCGGTCATCCGCCCCATCTGCGGCAGGAACACCCCGAGGTCGACGCCGGCCTGCTGCAGGCCGACGAGCTGGCGGGCCATCCGCGGCCAGTCGGTGTCCTGCATCAGCACGGCCAGGATGTCGTCGCCGAGGTGGCCGCGCAGCTGGTCGGCCGACCAGCCCGGCGCCATCTTCTCGGCGTCCTCGCCGAGTTCCTCCTCCCGGCCGGTGAGGCGTTTCTGGGCGGCGCGGCGGACCGCGTCGGAGATGGCCAGCACCAGGCGGTAGGCCATCGCCGCGGTGTGCGCGGCCTCCCCGAGGGCTTCGGCAAACGGCTCGGGCAGCGGCGGGTATCCGGACGTCATCGGCAGCTTCCTCGGATCGGGTTCAGCGCGTACGGGACGGGCCCGGCCGACCGGGTTCAGGGCGCGGCCGGACCGGTACACCGGTAACGGGCGTAGCGGCGGGCAGGCCACGGCCCGGCGTGCGCACCACTCGACCGGTGCGCGGCTTCGTCGTCGGGGGCGGGGTACCGGTAAAGCCGGCTGCCTCGCGCAGCAGGACGGCGGCCTCCGCGGCGGCTCTCGCCTGCGCCCGGTGCTCCTGCGCGCGGTGCCAGAAGGCGGCGGCCTCCACCGCCTCCACCAAAGCGATCAGCAGGGTGAGGACGACCGCGGCGCCTCCCCCGCGGCCGGCACGCGGGGCGTGCTCCAACGCCCGCGCGGCCGAGCGCCATCCGGCACGGGCGCGGCCCTCCAGGGAGCGGGCGCCGGGGGCGCGGGCGGCCTGCTCGAAGGCGTCGGCCGCCGCGCGGACACGGTCACGGACCAGGGCCGGAGAGTGCTCGGCGGCCACCGCCAGGAGGTCGCCGAGCGCGGCGACATCCCCGGCACCATCAGCTTGACCGGCGCGGCCCAGGAGCGCGGAGGCCTCCCGGATCCGGTGTTCGGCCAGCGCCCAGTCGGCCGAGGTGACGGCGGGGGTGAAGCGTTCGCGGACGCGGGGCAGGGACAGGTCGTAGGCGAGCGTCGACCCGGAGAACCACACCAGCCGGCTGCCGCGGTCCGCGCGGTCGCCGGGGAGCGCGACCGCGTAGCCGACCAGGGTGCCGTCGTCACCGTGGCGCTCCCGCACGCGCAGGCCCGCGTCGCGGAGCCGGTCGAGGAAGTCGGCGTCGCCCTGCGCGAGCGCGGCCGCGATGCGGACGGTGCGCTGCAGGGATTCGCGGGCGGTCTCGGCCAGGCCGCGGCGGGCGGCTTTCTCGGCCTCGCCGGTGACCGGGCGGCGGCGCGCGGTCCGGTCGAGCGGCGACATCAGCGTGAGGCCCCAGCGGGCTTCGAAGACGCGGGCGGCGGCGTGCATCGCGGGGATGTCGCCGCGTACACGGGGATGCCGGCCGTCCTGGCGGGCGAGGGTCGCCGCGATGTGGATGTGATCGTCCGCGTGCCGTACGGCGACCCACCGGCAGGCGTGTTCGTCGCCGTGCTCGGCGATGCCCGCGGCGTGCACCATGGCGGCGGCGACCTCCGCCCATTCGGCGTCCGACAGGGTGCGGTCGCCGGCGTGGTTGCGGACCGAGACGTGCCAGACGTGCTCGGCCGGGCGTGGGCCGCGCAAAGCTTCGACGGGGGCGTCCAGGAGCAGTGCCAGGCCGGCGAGCGTCATCCGGCCGGGGTCGCGGGCCGGGCAGGGCAGGTCCGGGTCCCAGGCGGCGATCAGGTGGGGGTCGGTGTGCTCGTCGCGCTCCCCGGGACCGAAGAGGTACTCCAGGAGCTCGACCGTCTCCGACCCGCCCGGCGCCTTCTTCGGCATCACGACCGCGAGCGCCTCTCCCGCATCACCGCGACGGTCGCCTCATCCACGCGGGCCACCGCGTCCAGGGCGCGTGCCACGACGTCGGCGGCTGTGGCCGGACCGCCGGCGGCGGGCGGGTCGGCGGCGGCCAGGGCGCGGAGCGCGGTGACGGTCTCCCGCAGATGGACCCGGGCCGCGATCAGCTCCCGCAACACGTCGCTGGCGTCACGGGAGACCGGCACCAGGGTGTGTTGGGCGACCGCCATCACCTGACGTCCCGCCCACGACGCGGGCGACATCCCCTCCCGCCCCGCGGCCAGCCGTAGGACCTCCAGCTCCGCGTCGTTGAACGACAGATTCACCCGCCGGCCACGCGGCTCGGACGTCAGCCGCTCACGTCGGCGGACCCCACCGGACGACCCCTCAACACCCATCGATAACCACTCCCGAAAAGCGCCCGCAAGGGGCGGCGAATACACCGGGCCCTTCGGTGTCAGTCAGCCCGTACTGTTCCAGTACGCACTAACTGGCTGCCTATTTCTAATGCCTGAAAAATGGTGCAGGACCATGCGCCCGCGAGCCGGGAAACCAGGCGCGCCAACACGCGGGCGACACCGTCCACCCCGCAACCCCGCACCCACCCGCGGGCGCCCACCCCGCAACACCGGCAACCCCACACCAACACCGGCAACCACACACCGCCACCCCGGGCGCGCCCCCCACCGCGACCCCGACCCGACACCACCCACACCCCCGACGCCGGCCACCACACCACCCACACCCCCGACCACCCCCACACCCCCGACCACAAAGAAGCGACGACCACCCCCTGGTTGAACCGCTCTCCACGCGGGTCACCTGCCCTGGCTGGACGCGATGGCAGACCTCGCGAACCACTGGTTTGGCGAACCACCCACCGGCGTAGGCCGATGCTTCATAGGGTGGCGAAATGGCGCGCTCCTGGACTCGACTGCACGAACATCTGGGCCGCCCGATGGGCCCCCTTACCCACGGGATGATCATGGACGCCGTGGCCTCGAAGCTCGGTGAAACGGACGACCTCGACTGGAAGAAGCAGCTGCCCACCTTCGTGCCCAAGCCGGGCATCTGGAACGAGTTCGCCAAGGACGTCACCGCGATGGCGAATACCCGCGGCGGCCTGCTCGTGTACGGGGTCACGGACGACATCGAGGCCGTCGGCATCGACCTCGCCGAGGTGAATGAGCAGCAGCTGACGCAGACCCTCCGCAACGGAGTCCAGCCCTACCTGTCCGGCGTCGACATCATCCCTCTGCCCGCACCGGGTGGGGGCGGTCCCGACTTCCTGATCGTCGACGTGACACCGAGCGAACTCGCGCCGCACTTCCAGTACGGATGGGAGCAGAAGGACAAGGACCGGGCGACCTTCAACGCGCCCTACCGTGTCGGGAGCGAGACCTTCTACATGTCCGAGCATCAAGTCGCGCGTGCCTATCAGGAACGCTTCTCGCGGCAGGCGCGGGCCGAGACAGCTCTCGCCGAACTTGTTCAGCAGGCCGCCTCAGTCGTCCTCGGTGAGTCCGTGCCGGGATGTGCGTGGCTGGTCGTTGCGGGGCGTCCCTCACGGCCGGTGCCGCGCCTGGTGCCCGCTCCGAGCCGTGCCGAGGCCAAGGCCGTCCTGCTCGACGGCGTCAAGACCGCCGCACGGCTTCGGGCTCACAGCGATCCGTACGGGGTCCGCGGCGCTCTGTCCGATCGGCTCAGCAACGGCATGCACGTGGGGCTGCGGCGCTGGGTCGACAGCAACATCCTCGTGCCGGAACTGCGAGGCACACAGGCTGGAGCCATGGTCGAGCTCCACCATGACGGAGGGGTCGTCGTGTGTGTCGACCTGAGTCACCCCATGCCCAGTCAGATAGGCGCGGCCTTGGTCGACACCTGGACGCTTCCCACCGCTCTGGGCGAAGCCGTCGCGGTCATCGACGCCCACCGCCGACGCCGCCTGCTCGACTCCACCGTGGACATCACCGCAGCCATCGTGGCCGACGGCAACAACGGACCAGACTTCCGGTTCCTGGCCTGCGGGTACGACATTGGCCAGCCCCGCGCGATCGAGCGGGCACGGCAGCCCCTACGCGTCATTCCGGCCACCACGGAACTGCCACCGATCGCCGACGACGACGTTCTCCAGGCGACCGGGAAGGAACTCGTCGAAGGGCTGCTGCACCAGTTCGGGATCAACGCGCACTGAGGCCAGGGCACACGCAGGAAGGACCACACACCACGATGGATCTGAGATGCCTCCACCCCGGCTGCGGGCAGAGCTTCAACGCCGCAGCCGGCTACGAGATACGGTCCGCTGCCCATCACGCCTTGGTCGCCGGACACCCCTACGCCGCGTTTCGCGGGGGCAGTCACAGCACCCTCGCGCACTCCGCGCAGAGCGCCGCTTCGACCGGCGTCTACGGTCTCCCCGCCCAGACACCGAAGCGACCGGCGGCCGTCACCGTTCCCGGGCCGTCCCCTACGGCCATCGGGTGCGGGCTCATCGTCACCTTCGCCGTGATCATCGCGCTCGCGGGATCCTGCTCAACCACCGGTAGCAGTGGTCCGCAGAACGACCGCCAGAAGTGCGAGGAACAAAGCTCTCAGAGCGACACCATCCGCTTCGGCGACTGCAAGGGGATGTTCCCCGGCCAGCCCGGCCTCAGCGGATGGGATTGATCTGACACACCCTCATCAGATATCGGCCGAGCGTTCCTCTTCTTGATCAGACGGCTGACCTTTGGGTACCCTCCGGCCAATACGGTGTGTGACGCACGGGAGACATCCTGTGTGCAGTCCGACGGCGCATGGGGGTGGGCTGTGCCTGACTCGATAGCCGTGCCGGTGGGTGTCCAGCCGATCAGCTTCGACGTTCACGCGGTCCGCGGGGGAAGTGCCGGCGGGGCGCGCGACGACTTCGAGTCGATGGTCGTTCAGCTCGCCGCCGCGACGACCCCCGGCGTGCTCGTGCGGTCCGTCGCCGCCAACCCGGGCGACTGGGGTATCGACGCCTTCGCCGGAAATCTCGGTGGGGCGATCACGGTGTGGCAGTCCAAGTACTTCATGCCGATCACCACCAAGAAGCACACGCAGCAGGTCCAGGACTCGCTCGACAACGTGCTGAAGGCAGCCGTCAAGAACGGCCACACCATCGCCAGCTGGATTCTGTGCATCCCCTCCAGCATGGACGGCCCCATGACGGCCTGGTGGGACAAGTGGAAGAAGGCCAAGGAGAACGAGCACAACCTCGTGATCCAGCTCTGGGACGAAACCGCCCTCCGCAAGAAGCTGCTCAGCCCCGAGGGCGACGACGTGCGTCGCGGCTTCTACGAGACCTACGCGCAGGCCGCCCCTTCCCCCGTCGAGCAGCTTCGGCTGGTGCTCGAAGTCGAGGACGACAAGGCGGCCGCTCTCGGCTCCGCGTTGTTCATCCGGCAGATGACCGAGGCCGGTCACGAGGAGCTGGACTCGGCCAAGCGCCAGTTCTTCAATGCCGATCTGGTGGCCCGCGAGATCGCGCACAAGGGCGTGGCGGCAGAGGTGGCGGCGCTCAGCTCGGCCGACGCGACCCTGCACGGGTTGTGGGAGATGCAGTTCAACGAATGCGCCGCCGAGAACATGATCCCGTCTCTGCACTCTCGTGTCTGGCGGGACGTCCGCATTGAGCACGACAAACTGCCGAAGGCTCTGCGCCTGGAGCTCGTACACAGCTGGGGGCTGGTGCACCGGCTGGTGGACAACCGAAAGGCCGGCTGGGTCAAACACTGGCGGCAGATCGCCGCCGAGCACACCGACGGCTGACCGCCGTCTCCTGTCCTGTCAGACCTACGAGGGGTTCGTTGTGGAAGCACACCGGCCGGTGATGATGCCGGAAGACCAGGTGACGTTCCGGCTCGCGCAGCTGCTGCTTCTCCTCGACGCCGTCGCCGGGCAGGACGCGAAGGGGGCGAGCCTGGAGCGCCTGGGCTACTACGACTTCCTGTCGGCGAACCCCTTCCTGGTCGTCGCATCCGACGGCCGGGAGGGCAACCTGCTGAGGCTGGCCGGGTTCGATCCGCAGGTTCTCTCGTACGCGTCGTCCTCGCAGCGCTTCACCAGCCGACGGGAGCGCATCCAGCACGACCTCGCGCTGCTCGTCGCCTACGGGTGCTGCGAGGTCCACAACCGCAACGGCTCCTTCGTCTACTCGATCAGCAACCGCGGCCGGGACCTCGGTGCGCGCTTCACCGCCACGTATGCCGCGTCGTTCACCACGGCGGCGTCCATCGTCGTGCGTCACCTCCGCAAGCTCAGCGACAAGGCACTGCGGGAGCAGACCGCACGCTGGCTGCGGCCGGACGGGGAGGGCGGGCCCGGAGCGGCGCTCCTGAGCGTTCTGGGCTCGGGACCGCAGGCACCTGACATGCCCTGGGAGGGGTGACCGCCATGCAGCCTCTGCCTGGAATCCGGATCCGGCGTCTGCGTCTGGCAGGCGTCAGCCGCACCTACGACGTCGACTTCACCCACGAGCAGCGGGTGCGGGGTCTGTCGGTGGTGGCCGGGGCGTTCAGCTCCGGTAAGACCGCGGTGTTGGAGTTCGTTGCCTACGGCCTGGGTGCGAAGCGTCATCCGCGGCATCCGGAGGTGCTGCGGAAGGTCCGCTCCTGCCTTCTGGAGGTGGAGCTGTCCGGCGAACCGTACGTGATCGAGCGGGCTGTCGGGGAACCGTCGAAGGCCGCCTACGTGCGCCAGGGGACGCTGGACCAGCCGGCGCCGGCCAAGCCTGAGAGCAGGCTCATCGAGCCGGCGGGCTCGCCCGAGAGCCTCTCCGCGCTGCTGCTGGGTCACTGCAAACTCGAAGGCGTCCAGCTGCGGGAGGCCCCGACGAACCGTGAGTCCCGCACCGATCCCCTGAGCTTCCGGGACCTCATGGCGCTGGCGTTCCTGCCGAACGAGCGCATCGCCTCCATGAACTTCCTCTCCGAGAACGAGTTCATGAAGAAGCACAAGCTGAAGCAGGTCGTCGACGTCGTCTTCGGCGTCCACGACGACCGTGCCGTCGAGCTTGGCCAACGCATCAAGGAGCTGGGCAGCCGGCTGACCCAGGCGCGTTCTGAACTCGCCGCGGCCCGCGCCTTCGTCGAAGAACAAGACCTTCCCGTGGGCGACGCGCTCACGACCCAGACCTACGAGAACGAACTGCTGGAGCTGAACGCACAACTCCGGTCCCTGGACGAGAACGGGCAAGCCGACGCCGTCTTCCCCAAGCGTTTGCGCCGCGAGCACCAGCAAGCCGCTCAGCGCGCCCGACGTGCTGCTGGCGCCGTACGCGACTGCGAGACACAGCTCGCCCGCATGATGCCGCTGCGGGCGCAGTACGCGGATGACCTCGTCAAGCTCAACATGCTGGCCGAGGCGCAGCGCCTGTTCGACCCCTTGAGCGTCACGACCTGTCCTGCCTGCCTGCACAGGCTTCCTTCTCCCCCCTCGGTGGAGAACGGGGTCTGCGGCCTGTGCAGCCACGAGCTGCCCGGCGACGACGGGCACCTGACGCTCGGTACCTCCGACGCTGAGCGCTCGCAGGATGAGGGGCGGCTGAACGTCGCTTCCGAGATCAGGGCCACCAAAGCCCGTCTGAAGGAGATCACCGACTACGTCGAAGGCCTCGACAGCTCCCTCGCGGCCCTGAAGCTCCGGGCGGAGGACGCCGAACTCGCCGAGGAGCAGGCCGCCGCCGCAGTCGACCAGGCGACGAGGCCCAGGGTCACCCCGTTCCTCGCCGCTCGTGACGACCTCCAGCGCCGGCGCGAGGACCTCCTGCGTCACCTTCAGCACGCCGAGAGCGCAGCCAGGCTCCAGGGCGGGCTGGAGAAGCGGGCCGCGCTGGTGGAACGGCACGAGACGCAGATCGCCCGCCTGCGGGAGGAACTCGACCGGCTGGGTGATGCCGCGCAGGACCGTGACCTGGTTGTCGGCCGCATCAGCGTCCGGTACAGCGAGCTGCTGCGGCAGTGGCGCTATCCGAAGCTCAGCCAGCCCATGATCGACACGAACCTCGTCCCGTACGTGCGCGGCGACTCCTACCGCGAGGCCTCATCCGGCGCCCGGACGCTCCTGACCCTGGCCTGGCAGCTCGCCGTCTTCGAGGTGGCCGTCGAATCCTCGGCCGCCCACCCCGGCTTCCTCATGATCGACAGCCCGCAGAAGAACCTCGGCCACAGCGGCACCCGGGACGCGGCGATCGCCGACGCGATCGCCATCGACGACTTCTACCGCCACCTGACCAGCTGGCTGGCGGAACAGGGCTCCGGGGCGCAGGTGATCATCGTCGACAACAGCCCGCCGCGACTCGTGGAGGACAACGTCGTCGTACGGTACAGCCGCAGCGAGGAACGGCCTCCCTACGGCCTGATCGACGATGAGACCACAACGGACGAGGGCGACGGGGACGAACGACTGGCTCACCCCGGCCAGGCCTGACAGCCACCCCGCGGAGCAGCATCCCGCCACGGACGTGGGGTGCCTCGGCGCTATCTCGGGCCGCGGGTCCGCTGCACGTTCCGGGTGTCGTACTGCGCGACCCACTCGGCGACGTCGTAGCAGTCGGCCGGCGGGAAGGCGACATCGGGCACAAGCCGGAGCGCCTCGGGGATGTCCGCGCCCGGGTGCACCTCGCGGACGTGATCTCGGGCGCGAGCCAGCGCCCGGTCCAGCCGGCCGCCGTCCAGGACCAGCTCACCGAACGCCCCGCACAGGGCGCACCGGACGTACGTCACCTCGACCGCGGTCCGCATCCCGAACGGCAACCGCTCCACCATCTCCATGCCCTGCCCAACGCAGCCGGGTCACGCCGGACACCGGCAACACGGGCGGAAGTAGGGGTGGGGCGGCCCGGGGGTACTGCAGCCCCCAGAGCGCTCTGGGCCCCGGGCCTCACCCGAGCACGCCATATCGGCACGGGCTACCCGGACCCTAGCCTGATCGGCAGCCCCGCTCATGCGGGGCCGCCGATCCGGTCGCCTGACGCGGTTCGGGCAGCCGGGACCCGGGCAGACCCGGGAGATGAAGTTCCCGGGGCGGTGTGCGGCCCTGCTGGACAACAACCACCGGCCGAGCCGGCCGTCATCTCACATATGGCGGTAGCTGTTCAGATACCGGCGTGCGGCGGCCTCGCTCGTGCCGAGCGCGGTCGCGACCGTCTCGATCCGGATCCGGCCGACCTGCACCGCCAACGCCGCGTCCGCACCCACCCCGGCGATCAGGTACCTCAGGTCCGCGAGGGCTTTCAGCGCCACCAGCGGATCCTTCACCGCAGCAGTCTCCAGGTTCTCCATCAGGGCGGTCAGCAGGGCGGTCAGCGGTTCGGGGAGGGGGACGGCGGCGTCGCGGACCACGGTGAGGTGGGCCTGGTAGTCCGCGACCGGCCCAGCCAGATCAACGTCCGCCTCGTACAGGGGCGTCTGGTCGTCCAGCGTCGTCCAGTCGAGCGGGTACTCGGCCGCGCCCCTCCATCCGCACGCGCAGGCACCGCGCAGGAGAGCGGCCTTCGGGCGGCCGAACCGGCCGTCATACGCGTGCCACTCCGTCGACGACGGCACGTACGATCCGCTGCCGACGTCGAAGTACGCCGGCCCCGGCTCGCTGCCGTCCTCCAGCAACACTCCCACCGAGCCGGCGTGCGCCGCACCCAGGTCCCTCAGCGTCTGATCCACCGTGCCCCGCCCCTTCCCCACGCCACGACGGCCTGTGCCCGCCGGATCGGTGTCGGCGCCTGGCCGGTTCCAGCGTGCCGCACCCACCCGGCCGCGCGCCCCGTATCCGCCAAAGCGCCACCCCAAGGGGCTGTGTGGCGCGGGCTGACCGGGCTCGCCGGCGTGGCAGCCGCCAGAGCGGGGATTCCGGGCACGGGCAAGGGTGAGCAGCTGTGGTCGATGCCGGTGCGCGGCCGGGGTCAACGGGCGTAGCGTGGTGGGGTATGAGCGAGGTTGTGGAAGCCAGGGGTCCGAAGGTTCCGCCGAGTTTTCCTCCGAAGTCGCCGCCGCCGCAGAAGAAGCCGGTGGAGCCGCCGCGGCCGCAGCCGGCGACGAAGCCGAAATCGCTCACCGGCGTGCCGCCCCGGCTGGTCGTCACCAGCCGGCGGGCGCGGGTGCTGGCGTTTCGCGCGGACCGGTGGGCGGCGAAGAAGGCCGCCGCACAGGCAGCGCTGGCCGTAGCCGAGTGGGACTACCCGCTGCTGGACGAGCACGACTTCCTCAAGACCGTCCACGGCCTCGTGGACACGGCCGTGACGGCCGGCGGGAAACGCGTCAGCGTCCACCTCGCCGACCAGGACGACAAGATCCTCGTCATGGCCCTCAACCACCAAGCCGCCGGACAGGGGTCGGCGGGAGCCGTGCCCGCGGAGGTGGCGGTACTGCGCACCGTGGAGGCGTGCGGCGCCCATACCGACCACGACGGCCACGCCTGGTGGGCACTCCTCGACGCCCGGCCCCGACCGAAGAAGCGCCTGGCGTAGCAGGGAATCGGAGTGCACCCGGACTCGTGTATGCGGTCGTTGGTCCGGGGCCGGGGTGGATGCTGTCGACCGGGGCGCTGAGCGGCGGCGTGTGACGGCGGCCGGATTCCTGCCCGCGGTCGACAGCGCCACGGGGGCCGGGAGCAGCCCGTCCGAGGACGGCTCCCAGCAGTGGCCATTGCACCCCTCTTCCGGTTCAGGCCCGGCGTTGACGCGCGGAAATGGGTGTGAGCCGCACCCGGACAGGTGCTCGTGGTCTGGGTGCGGCTCGGCCGGGGGGTCAGAAGGAGACGTCGAAGTAGTCGATGTCGGTGAACTCGACCCGGAGTTCGTCGGCGCGGGTGCCGCCGTCCTTGAAGTAGATCTCCTGCAAGCCCTCGGCGACGATCCCGCGTAGGTCACGGTCGTCGGCGCCTCGGGCGCGGGCGTCGAAGAGACGCTGGGCGTAGGCGGGTGGGAGGTGGACGGTGAGGCGGCGTACGCGGCCGTCGTCGGTGGTGCCGATGGGTGCGGTGTAGCCGAAGCGGGCGCGGGTCTCGACGGTGATGCCGGTGCTGGTGGCGGCTTCCTTGCGGCGGCGGCCACGGACCACGGGCTGCCAGCGGGCCCGTACGGCTCCCTCGATGCGGTCCGCCACCGCCTTCGGCGGGGTCTTGCGGTCGCCCTTGCGGTAGCGCTCGACGGACCGCTGGCTGACGCCGAGCTCGGCGGCGACCGCCCTGGTGGACTTGAGCTGCTTGAGCAGGAAGTTGATCCGGCCCTTCAGCGTCTTGGGCGGGTCCTTGGTGAACGCCTCCTGGTCGGCTCGGCCGATGGCGTCCTCGATCTCTCCCACAGCGGTTCAGCTCCTGACAGGTGTCCGGGTCGTACACGGTGAGCGGTCTGTCGGGTGGGCCTCCGGCACGTCGCCGCCGGAGGCCACACCGGGTTCTCGTTGCCTATTCGCCGTCGTCGAGGACGGCGTCGCCGCCCTTGATGTGGCGGGCGGGGTTGAGGCCCTTCTCCATCAGGTCCACCGCCCACCCCATCCCCTGCACCCCTTCCAGCTTGGCCAGACCGGGGGTCGGGCCGAGGCGGAAGCCGCCCATCAGCGGCTTGCCCGACGCCGCGTACGGCAGGAAGTCCAGCGGCGAAGCGCCCGGGGACGGGTAGACGACGCAGTCCGAGAGGACCGCGAGGGGGAACAGGCCGGTCAGCTTCACCATGTTGGTCAGCTTGCGGTGCATGTTGACCCGCGCCTTCGAGATCACGGCCGCCCGGATGTCCGGCCGCCACGTCGGGCGCTGCATCGCGGGCCAGGGCTCGCCGTCCCGGTAGGTGCGGCCCTGAGGGCGTTCGCGGAGCTTGCCGATGCCGCCCTTGACCGTCGCCTTGATCGCCGCGAGGACCGCGGCCATCCCGGGGTCGGCCTGCTTGTGATGCTCCATCGCCGCCAGGAACTCGGCGTCCGTGAGATCCGCCGTGACGCCGAGATCGGCGAGAGTGTCCATGTACGCGGTCTTGAGGCGGTCGTGCCACGGGTCGAGGTACGCCCCGGTCTCCCGGCGCAGGTAGGCCTCGATCGGCTGGACGTCGTGGCCGAGTTCCTGGGCGTAGGCGAGGGTGTGGGTCTGGTACCAGGCAGGCCCCGTCGGCCGGGTGCCGTCCGGGGTGAACGGCGACGGCAGACGCGGGTCGAGGTCGACGTGGGAGAGGTCCGCGAGCCAGGACCCGGGGATCTTCTTGTTGAACACCGGCCCGTGGAAGTGGTCCGGTGCCGACAGGCCCACCGTCAGCCGCGCGGCGGCCGCCAGGAACGCGGTGTTCAGGTCCAAGCCGACCGCGTACGGGAGGAGGCACTCCTCGTCGGAGAGGAGGGCGGGGTCGCGGACCCACTGGTAGGCCTCCTCGTTCAGGAAGCCCGCGTTCCAGCCGGACCGGACGACGACGGGGTGTTCGGCGATCGCCTCCGGGGGCGCCGGGTCCATCGGGTCCGTTCCGAGGCTGCCCGGGTTGTGGCCCGACACCCAAGTCCCGTTCTCCTGCACGGCCCGGGTGGGCGGGCGCAGGGCGGTCATCAGTTCCAGGCCGGAGACGGCGGTGGAGCCGCGGGGGGTGATCACCCGCTGGGCATACACGCCGAGGACGCGGACGATATCGGCCGGGGCCAGCTCGGCGACGCCGGGCCAGGAACGGGTGTCGAGGGCGTCCCAGGACAGGACCGCGAGCTGCACGCACTGCCGTGCGCTGCCCTGGGCCTTGCGGTAGATCCGCGCCCACGGGCCGAAACCGCGCTGCGTGAGCTGCCACTTCGCCTTCCCGATCTGCTTCACCACCGGGTGGTCCTCCGCAAGCCGCAGTGAGCGGCGCTCCTCACCGCCCTCCAGCCGCTCCGGGAGTCCGAGCTTCACGGCGGCGGAGCCGGTGAGCACGATCAGCGGGTCGGAGTCCTTGCCGTTGCGGTTCAGGCGCGCAGCCCCGAGCCCTGACTCCTTCAGCGTCCACTCCACCAACTCCGTGATGGTGGTGGCGGGGCAGTCCAGCACGACCCCGCCTGCGGCGTAGGCGCTGCCGTCGCCATCGAGGACGGCGAGCGGGCCGTGGGGGAAGCGGGGATCGGCCGGGGTAGTGGCGGGCTTGGCGGCCTTCTTCGCGGCGGGACGCCGTGACGTCGCCGCCGGACGGGCCGGGTCCTCGGCAACAGCCGGACCGCTGGGCTCGGCTGACGGGACAGCCAGCGCGGGCGTGCCGGAGAGGGCGGCGGGAATGGGCGTGTTCGGGCGGGTGGGGTGCTGGGTGGCCCAGCCGTCCAGCAGCCGCTGATAGGCCTGACGGCGCGGCGGGCGCGGTTCGGAACGGCCCGCTTCCCAATTCTTCACCGACTGGGTCGTGGTCTGCAGGACCTGGGCAAGACGCGCCTGGGTGATACCGGCCGCCTCGCGCAGCCGGGCCCGCTCGGCCGGCGGCGGCATCTCGGGCTCACCGGTCAGCAGGGCATCCACGGCCGCGAACAGCTCATCCTCGGTTGGCATACACCAACCCTAGCATGCCTTAACCTCAGATTCCGATATTTCTTACCTCTGGATTTAACTTCGGATGATTGCTGACGCGCGAGCGGGTGGTGGGTGACCCGTTGCAGCGAGGGTTGAGCGCTGTCACCGAAGGTTGTGCGACCTGTCCTGCAAGGTGGTCACGAGTGCCGGGAGGCTGCCGGTTGTACGCAAGCCGGCCGCCACGCGCGGTCCTGGGCGAAGGGCGCTGCCCCGTCTGCCACCCCGACTCGTGACCGCCCCCGAACGCAACCTGACCGAACCCTCTATCGAGTGACCCTGACGAGCTCAAGGACTGGCTGGTCACCCGCGGCAGGGACTAACAGACGAGGACTATGAACCGTTCCGGGTTCGGTAGAGAGCTCAGATGTTGGTTGTGACCTGGGGTTTCGTGGTGCTCAGGTAGTGGTTGGTTTCGTATTCGGCGGGCG
>NZ_JBIVTH010000048.1:0-20167 GCF_044756625.1 Streptomyces sp. NPDC091682
TGGACGCTCACCACGGCCACCGCATAAGCGAGAGGGCCTCCCGGCCTACGGCCGGACGGCCCTCCAACAAGATCTTCACGAGTCTTCTAGGCGAGCTGGTCCACGTCGACATCAAAAAGCTCGCGAACATCCCCGATGGCGGGGGCCACAGGGTGCTGGGCCGACCGGCGGGCCGCAAGACCAAGTCCGGCGTCGGCTACCAGTACATCCACACCGCGGTCGACGACCACCCCCGCCCCGCCTACAGCGAGATCCACGCCGACGAGAAGAAGGAAACCGCCACCGCGTTCTGGAGCAGGGCCCATGCCTACTACGCCAGCGTCGGGATCACCGTCGAACGCGTCCTGACCGACAACGGTTCCTGCTGCAAATCCCACACCTGGCGCGATGCCCTGGCAGCGGCCGGGATCACCCACAAGCGAACCCGGCCCTACCGCCCCCAGACCAACGGCAAGGTCGAGCGCCTCAACCGCACCCTGCTCGACGAATGGGCCTACGCCCGCCCCTACCGATCAGCGCAGGAACGACGTAAAGCGTTCCCCAGTGGCTGCACTCCTACAATCGCCACCGCGGACACACCGCGCTCGCAGGCAAACCACCCGCCAGCCGCGTCCCCAGCCTCACTGGGCAATAAACCTAGTCGTCGATCCCTAGGTCAGAGCGCATGGCCACTTTCAGCGATCCCAGGTGGATCCAGACCTCCTGGTGGAGTTCATCTTCCAGGGAGCCGAGTTCTTCCAGGTACGCGGAGGGTTCCGCACCGTACCGCTTGAGCTTGCCGTACGCAGCGTTCATGTGGCTCTTGGCTGTGTTCGATGCTTGCAACACTGCACCCGGAACGATCATCTGAGACTCTGCGTAGATGTCCCGGTAGGAGAGCCTGGCCGTCTCCAAGTTCCCCCGGGTCGTGTCGACGTCCGCGCCGCATCGAAGTGCGTGGGCATAGCGGGTCATCGCAGTCAGGTACTGGCGCGAAGCGGTGTTCAGCGCGACGTAGCAGGCGCGGCGTCGTTCGAGGCTCTCGCTCTGCCATTGTCTGGCCTGCTCGGCGCGGAGCAGCTCCTCGGCATGACCACGCTCTTCACGCTGTTGTTCAGCGGCGGCCTGCAGCTCCATTCGCTTGGTTCGGTCCGCCCGGTTCTGCGTCAGCAGCGCGGCCCCCAGTGTGCCCACCACGCCAACCATGGCGATCAGTAGCCCAGTCCAACCAGCTCCCACGACGCCCCCTTCGTGCATTCGGAAGATCGCCCCCCTCGCGGTCAAGGCGCTCCTCCTGTGCGTCACAGGTCCCGAGAGAGGGCTCCGACCATCCTGACGGGGGCACGCGTCCGGCACGCCCCGAACGCGCAAGGAGCCCACCCCGGCTCCGACCACGTTGCTCCGGTCGGCCAGAGCACGCGTACGGGGTGCCGGTGCGTTCGGCGCAGGCGACGACGTCGGCGGTTCCGCCGTAGCCCCAGGCCGGCTTGCCGTTCCAGACAGCGAGGAAGAGGTCGGAGAGGCCGACGAGAACTTCGCTGCCTGCCATGTGTGCTGTGGAGTCGGAGGTGGTCATGCCGGTGTGGTGGACCTCGATGGTCGCGTGGTGGAGGCGGTCGTAGACGGGCCAGTGGGCTTCGGGCAGGTTCTGCCGGTACTCGTGTGCCGGGACCACGGCTTCGAGGCGGCCGCCGTGCGCGAGGATGGTTTCCGCCCACCACGCATCGGGGCCGTCCGCGGTGCAGGACACCGCAATGAGCTCTCCCGCGGGGAACTCGCGGACGTCCTGTTCCAGGAGCGTTGCACCTGTGCGTCGACCTCGGCTTTCAGGCCCCGTTGCCCGGCGATCCCCACCCCCATACCCAACCCCCTTCTTTCGTTCGCTACATGTAGACGTCGTGCAGGCACTCGTCGAACTGTCGCACCACCTTTGGTGGGGAGGAGAGCGTGACGGCAGCGGGCCGCCCCGACCGGTCGAATGCGGCCTCGATCCGGCCGGCCGCGAGGTGTCCGGCAGCCAGGTCCAGGACGATCAGGGCGCCCTGTCTATCGGTACCGCCCGCGAGCGCCTCGGTCTCGGCGGACAGCACCCAGTCCGGCCGCTCCAGCTTGGCCCGCAGGCGACCCGGGCCGCGGCCACCTTCTCGGGCCCGAAGCGGAACACCCACGGCCACGGAGGCGGGTCGGCCGGGAGAGCCTCGGCCGCCGATCGGCATCGGGTCAACGCCCGGTCCCCAGCGGACCCGTCGCCGCCGGCGGCGTGCGAGAGGGCTTCCACGGATGACAGCCACGCGTCCGTGACCGGCGGGCGCTGCGGTCCGAGGACCTCGCGCGCCCGCGCGGCGAGGCTGAGGGCCTGGGGCCGTTTCCGGTGTGGGCCTCGAACTGCGCGAGGCTGCCGATCTGGTAGGCGGCCAGGGGCGGGTCGCCCGCCGTACGGGCGGCGCGGATGGCGGAGCCGTACCAGGTGCGGGCGGACCCGTGGTCGCCCATGTCCCACGCCAGCCACCCGGCCAGGCTCGCGGTTTCACAGCCGGCCGCGGCCAGCCGTGCCCGGTGGGCGTCCGAGCGGGCATCACGGCTCACGGACTGGATCAGCCTCAGATGGGCGTGCATGCTCTCGGAGAGCTCCCGCGACGGGGCCGAGCCGTCCAGCCGACGCAACGCGGTGGTGTTCAGGCGCAGGGCGGCGCTCTGACCGCCGTCGGCATCGGCCGGTGCCGACGGGGGAGTAGTGGCCGCCGCCGCGACGGCGAACCCGAGCAGGTTGCGGCGTTCCACGTCCTGGGATCCGTCCTGTAACGCGTGCTGGTCGGCGAGTCCGACCAGCGGCGGCGGGATCTGTAGACGGGCGGCCACCCGGGCGAGGACGTCCATGCGGTAGGCGCTCGTTCCGTGTTGCTCCAGACGGGACACCGCCGGCTGCGACAGCCCGCAGACCTGCCGCTGCGTCAGCTGCGCCGACGTCCTGGCCAGTTCGATGACGCGACCGTAGTTCCCGTCGCGGGCCGTGGCCCGCACTTCCGGAGCCCTGAGATCCACCGGCTCACTTCCCCCACGCTACGGCTGTGGATGCGCCATGGCGGCCCCTGATCGGCGGTGAAGAGCCAGGACCTCTGTACTGTCGATGTCGGGAGCAGTCCGAACGTGCCGTCGACGACGCATTGGACGGCCTACGACGGCCGCTTGCGCCGCCCCCGCCCCCGCCCCCGCGCCCGAAGCCCTCCGCGCGACCTGCGCCTGCGGCACGGCTGGCGCGGCGCCGCCGAATACCCGCTCGACTGGGCGACGATCGGCGACCAGCCTCTGTACGAAGCGGATGTCAACCTTGCATGGCGGAACGCCGGTCTGGTGATGGAACCTCAATGGGCGGGCGGTCGGGGCGTGCAGGCGGGGTGTGATGAACTGACGTTTCGTTTATCGAAGGTCGGAGGGGGAAGACGTGGCAGCCGAAGAGACGGCCCTGGAGGGGTCCGTTCCCGTAGATGGCGCATCGGGGCGGGCGGAGAAGGCCCGCCGGGACGCCCGCCGGATCGAACGGTGGTCCATCGCGTGGATGCTCCTGGCCATGGCGGTCTGGGGATTCTTCGTCTTCCTCATGGTCGCCGACTACGGTCCGGAGACACCGTCGCACCGGGGGAGCAGCAGTTTGTGCCGCGGCCCGTTGGTCGAGCCGTGGCCTGGCAGCATGACCTGCCGCGACGCCGAGCTGCGCCAGTGGCCAGCGCTTCTGGGCATCCTCGCGCTGGCGGTCGTATCGACAGTGCTCGCCGCGGCGACCACGGTGTATGCCAAGGTTCTCTCGCGCTTGGCTCCCGGCGGCGAGCTCGTCGTGGAGCAGCAGGGCCGAACCTGACACGAAGAGCTCGGGTTCTGTTGCGGGGGCAGCGCGCCTGCAGCTGCAGTTATGGCCAGGGGCAGGAGTGCGTCACGCCTGCGCCTAGGCGCATGGCGTGCATAGCGGTGCCGGACCCAGAGGTGATCGCAGGACCCCGCTCCGCCCAGCACGGGAGTGGGGTGGCGCGTCCTGCGCGGCGGGTGCGGTCTGGTCGTCGACACGGACGAAGTCGACGCTGGGGTCGTACGGGGCGCGACGCCCTCCGTAATGGCGCCCTGGTCCGCGTCTCCGGAGGCTGGCCCAGCCACCTACCGTCGCGCTCACGAACCGGCTGGCCCAGGCAACACGGTCGGTACGGCGACCGCTCTGCCGGGTAGGCCGACGGCGGCACCGAGCAGGAAGACCCCGGCCCCCAACGGCTCCACACCCACCAGTACCCACGTGCCCCCGGCAGGTGAATCCCAACATCGACGATCTGTCGCACCGCTCCCGGTCGAACGACTCCGACCGATAGGCGGTGCTCCAGGGTTCCCACCGATATTGCGGACGCGAGCAACCGGAAGATCAACACGCCGGCGGTGGCCGTCGGTGCGGCCGGCCCTGTGGGTCAGACGGCGGGTTCGAAGGTGATCCGGGCGTTGGGGCAGCCGGCCGCGTACCGCAGGAGCGCCTCGCGTTCGGCGGGGTCGACGGCGAGGCCCCAGCGGTGCTTGGTGGTGACCCATTCGCCGAGGTAGCGGCAGTGGACCGCGGGCATCGGCGTCCAGGTGGCCGGGGCCTGGTCGGACTTCTGACGATTGGAGCGGACGGTGACGCCGACGAGGGTGACGTCCGAGCCCAAGTCGTTGGCGTAGCGGCGCCGGCGTTCGGTGGTCCAGCCGTACCCGCCACTTGGCGGGGAGCGCCATTCGAGACGTGCGGCATTCCAGATCCCGCGTCACTGTGCACCCCGTCAGGGGCTAGCCGCTTCCTTCGGATCACCGCTGCGATTCTCCTCGGCCAAGGCGAGGGCGGCCTCGCGCATGACGGCAACTGTTCCCGTGAGCCAGCGGCCGACAGCGGCCAGTTCGGACTCGTCGAGGCCTTGCACCACTTCGGCCATCCCCGCCGTCATCGGGGCCATGGCCGCACCCAGGACGCGGCGGTGCGCGGCTGTGGCGGTCAGGGTGAACCGGCGGCGGTCGCCGGGATCCCTGGCGCGTTCGACGTATCCGAGCGCGGCCAGCCGGTCGATGATCTTGGTGATGGCAGCGTTGCTGAGGCCGGTTTCACCCACGAGCCGACCGGGAGTGGTGCCGGGAGTGCGGGCGATGATGCCGAGCACCTTGTGCTCGGTGGCGTTGACGTGCAGGCGGGCCGCGAGCTGCTCGTGGTAGAGCACCACCCACAGGCTGAGCTCGTGGCCCAGCGCGGCGCCGTCCCGTTCGGTACTCATGCCGGCCAGCGTACAAGTCTTTCACTTTGGTGAAAAAAACTACTTCACCAAAGTGAAAGGATGTGATGGGATCAGCCGCATGACCACCCCCCTGGTACCGACCCGCTCGCGCCCGCATCGCCTCGGTCCGCCCTCGGCCGCGCTGCTCGGCCGCGTGTACCTCGCCGCCCTCATCACCCACCTGCCGATCCTGGCGGTGCTCCTTGCGCCCCAGGGCCGCAGCCGGGTCAGCTCGGAAAGCACGGCGGGACTGCTGAACGCACTCCTCGTCGGGCTCGTCATCGCAGCCGTGGTCCTGGTGCCAGTGGTCTGCGCCCGGGTCGCCCCGGCAGGCCCGCGGTGGCAGCCCGGGACCGCGCTCGCCGGAGTCCGGTCCCTGATCCGTACTGACCGACGGGCCTGGCTGCGGCGCCTGGGGGAGTTGACCGTCCTCTACATCGCCGCCCAGCTCCTGGGCGGGCTCGTTGCCCAGTTCCTTCCGTACATTTGGGAGAACCCCCTGTACGGCAGCGAGCCGGGGGCGGCGCAGTGGGAGTTCCACTACGTCAACTTCGCTCTCCAGGGTGTCGTCATCTACGTGGCGGTGTGCGCGGCGACCGCGTGGTACGCCTGCCGGTTGCGGCAGCTGCTGGAGGTCTGATCGGCAGCACATCGGCCTTGGGCCTGGTGACCTGTTCGCCATCCCAGAACGCCATGTTCCACGCCGAACCTTCGCGCACCAGACGCCGGCGCGCCCTTACCGACGGGCCTCCACACCCCGGGCCCTGATTCAGTCGTCAGGCAAGTCCGCCAGGCCGTGCCGGCTATTATCCGCCCCGTCGGGCCGATTCGGCAGATCTACACTGAGCTGCGAGAACGCTGAGGGGGAACAGGACCATGGGCGTGAGTACGGGTGTGGGTACGAGCAATGCTGTGGACGGCGAGTCCGCCCTGATCTCCGCGGTCCAGGCCGGGGACACGGACCTGGTGAGGATCCTTCTCCATGAGAACAGCGACTCCGACTGCGTGGACGCCGCGTTCTGCTTGGCGGTCCGGATGCACGCCGGGCACATCGCCCAACTGCTGCTCCAGTACGGTGCGGATTCGGGCCGGAGCGGGCCCGAGGATCTGATCCCTTTGCGTGAGGCGGTCGACTCGGGTTCGCCCGCTCTGTTCGAGGCGCTCCTGGACCACAGGATCCGGGGCAGGTATCCCGAATCTGAACTCCTGGAGGCGCGGGACCTCGCCCGCCGCTGGCACGAGACGGGGGTCGAGGCCGAACTGAGGCGCCGCACCGGTTCCCGGGATACCGTCGTCCGTAGGCAGGTGCAAGACGACGAGTACAACAGGGTCGACGAGTGCACCCTTGGTGGCACGACCGTGCGGGACGGCCACGGGGCGATCCTCACGTACGTCGAGGACCTGCTCGGGGTCCGGACGTCGTTCGAGGATCTGATGGATCGCGCGTTGACCATCGCCGACCAGAACCACCCGACATGGGGCGGGGTCACCCTCCTGCTGGCCGGCCGACGCGACCAGGCGACCTGGACAGCTGCCGCAGCGCTGCGCACGAACCCGGACCCGTCCCGCCGGTTGTTCGGTGCCGAGGTGCTCCGGGTTACCCATCTGCTCGACCCCAGCGACGAGGACGCGTTCGCTGGTCCCGCTCTGAACATGTTTACCGAATGGTCGGCCGAGGAGACGGACCTCGCCGTGCTCACCGAGGTGCTGGTCGCTCTTGGGGAGCACATCGACCCCCGCGCGGAGGTGGCCCTTTTGCCTCACGCCGGCCATTCTGATGCCGGGGTGCGGCGTGCGGTCGCGCAGGGGTTCAGCGAGTGGTCCTCGCCGCCGGCTTTTTCCGGCGATGCTCGCACGGCGTTGCTGCGGCTGATGACCGATCCGGACGCGGTGGTACGGAAGACCGCATGCTGCGTGGTTGCCGAGGGCAGGGACCACGATCCCAACTTCGCGGACGCCATGGCTGCTGTGCTGGACGACACGAACCGTCTGGTCCGGCTGGCCGCCGTCTACGGGCTTGCCCTCCACGACGATGAACGGTGTGTGGAAGCAGCACGCCTTCTCGGCCCGCCGCAGCGCGGTTCCCTGGAAGAAGAGGGCTACCTCGAAGCGGTGTGGCGTTACGAATGGCGTCGCGACGACCGCTGGACATCCCCGCCTGTGCCTGTCAGCTGATCCAGAGCCGGGAATACCGCACGGTTCGAATGACGCTCCCCGCCAGCTTTGCGTGCGGCGTTGCCGACGGGCCCTAAAGCTGCGGCCCGTCGATGGAATCGGCCTCCGTACTGTTGGGAGTGCTCCAGCGCCGTCGAGCGTGCTCCCGCTGGGCGGCGGCACTGGGGATGGCAGCGATGGCATCGATGGGGCGGTTCTGCCTGATCAGCAGCTTGGCGAGGTCTGTGGCTGCCGTGAGTCCTGGATGGGTGCGGAGCAGCTCCATTGCTTCGTCTGATCTGCCGTCCTGTGCCAGCAGCGAGGCGATGGTGATGTCCCGCTCGTCGGCATACAGGTCGGGATCCGCTGCGACCTCCGCGATGGCTTCGCGGCATCGCCCGGTTTCTCCCATCAACCACCATCGAGTGGACGGCACCCAGTACGTCTCTTCGAGGAAGTCCTGGCTGCACTCATCCAGGAGTCGCAATGCCCGTTCCTGGAGGCCGTTCTCGGCGAGCATGCGCACCGCGACATACAGGAGGCCCTCCCAAGGGTCCTCGAAGGTGGGGCGTACTACCTCGACGGCCTCGTCAATTCGGTCCTGTCCGGCTAGCAGATCCATGAGGAGGGACTGGCAGCTACCCGGGTAGTCGGTGGCGGCGATGAGTTCGCGCAACAAGGTCTCGGCCTCGCCCGTCCGTCCTGCGTCCTGGAGCGCCCCCACCAGGGGACGCAGTGCCTCGCGTGCATGGCCACCAGTGGTGACTGCTCGGTGCAGCTCCTCTATCCGTCCGTGCCGGGCGAGGAGCCCCACGTAGGTCTCGACCGTGTTCTGGGGTCCGTACCGGCGGGCGGCCACGTCGGTGCCGAGGACGCTGATCGCCTCGTCGACCCGCCCTGATCTCTCCAAGACCTCGGCCTGCAAGTCCAAGGTTTCCCAGTGCCTGTGCGATCCGCCTTGGGTTTGCACGCGTCTGGCCTCCTGCGCGAGCGGGACAAGCAGCGCCAGGACTCGGTCGTCCCTACCCTGCCCTTCGGTCATCTCTACGAGAGACCGTGGTATCCGACCGTCCGACAGGTGAGGTTCGAGGACCGTGATCGCCTCGTCCACACACCCGGTCTTCACCAGGACTTCGGCGTAGGCACGGCACGCCTCGACTGCCTGCCACGCCGTTTCGTCCGGGCGCACCAAGGCCAGTGCCTCATCGATCCGGCCCCACCGGACCAAGATGTCGGCACCCGCTGAAAGAGCAGGCAGCCAGCCGGAATCCGCGAACGGCTTCATCACGGCCCAGGCCCGTTCGAATTCTTCTGTGGTACAGAGCTCACGTGCCGCGCCTCGTGCGCAGAACCAGTCCCCGCGCCTGTCGGCGGCCTCCACCACGAGATCCAGGTGCCCACCTTCCACGAGGAGGTCCACCACTTGTGGTGGGACTCCACCCCAGTTGTCTGCTTGCCACTGAAGATCTTCAACGTTCACGGGGACAGCTTAGAAACCACCGCCGACATGACGGTTTTGAGCCGGGGTGCAGGGGTGGGCGCCGAGGTCGATCGTGAGCTGGTCTGTGCGGCAGAGAGGCGAGGCTGGGGCCTCTCTCCGGTCGAGGCGCGTGGAATGCCGCATGGTTCGAATGACGCTCTCCGCCAGCTGGGGCGTTCGGGTGGACGGCGGCGCGTCGTGCGGCGCGGCGTGAGGCATACGCGAATGACCAAGGTCAGCTCTCCTCGCTGGTCGCGGTGACGGCTCGTTCGAACCGGTTGGAGGCGGACCGAGACTTGGCGGAGTGGCTGCCGCCGGCGCCGGATGCGCTGTGTCGGTACGGCGCGGAGTGGATCGCGATCAAGCTCTGCTGGGGCCTCGCGGTCGACGAGGCCGAGCGGGACCGGCTGCTGGACATCGCGGCCTGCTGCGGCGGCACGGATGTGGAGTTCACCCCCGCCCCGTGGGTCGAGGGCCGGTGCAGGAGGGGCCGCTACCACGTCAGGCGTGGCTTCGCGGTGGCGGCCCCACTACGGTCAGGAGGTGGCTTGGGAGGCCTGCGTACGCGTCAGGATGGACCGGCAGGTGCGCTGGATTTCCAGGTCGACGGCGATGCTCCATCCCCAGGGGTCTCCTCCGCGGCGGGGCTGTGCGAGTGCGGATTGGACCTGGGGGAGGGCGGGGTGTGCTGCCTGGCCCATGCGGTTGAGGCAGGCGACGGCATGGCGTGCGGTGAAGTCGTTGTCCTTCCAAGCGGCCAGCAGCGCCGGCACGACGGCGGGGGCTTCGTCGTCCCCGCCGATGTCCCAGAGGGCTGACGCCATATGGACCAGGGTCCAGGAGTCGTTCAGCACGGCGGAACCGGCCTGCTCGTTGCGTGCGTTCTGTTCGAGTTGGTCGTTCAGTATCTGGCGCAGGCGGGGCAGTACGGCCGCGGCGGGAGGGCCGATCCGTCCAGCAAGGTTGACCGCGTCGAAGTTCCGCTCGTCGTTGAGGAGGCATTGCAGCAGCGGAACGACCTGCTCGGGTCGGCGTTCAAGTTCCCAGATGGTGTTGGTTGCGGCCGTGCGGGTTCTCTGGTCTTCCGCCTCGGTCAGGGGGCGGACGATCTCGAGGGCGGTGATGGCGCGGGTGCCGAACGATGCGAGCGCCTTCAGGATGGGCGCGGCCGTGTGCCACTGCCCTCGCTGGACGGCGGCCTTGAGGGCGTCGGTGAGCGCGGGCACGGCGGCCGGGTCGCCGAGTGCGGCAAGCGCCGACGCGAGCGAGGTGGGACTGACATCGGGCCATTCACGGGAGTGGTCGATGTCGGCGAGGAGGCGGATGAGCCGGGGCGTGAGTTCCGCGGCGGCCTGGGGCAGCCGGCCGGCCGCGTTCACGGCCCGCCAGGCGTCGATACCGGTGTCGAGCGCGGTCAGCAGCCCGGGCAGGGCTCGCTCGTCTCCGAGCTCGGCGAGTGCCAGGGTCGCCTGCTGGTGGGCGCGGCGCAGTTCGGCGTGTGGGCTCGCCCAGGCATCGGGTCTATGTGTGGTGCGGTGGGTGGCGACGTAGGCGGCGAGGGCTTCCCGGGCCGGTTCGGCAAGCTGGCCCAAGGCCCCGAGCACCTCGGCCGCAGCTGCTGACGTGTAGGAGTCGCGCGGCAGCAGGCACGCGGCGAGGAGTCGTACCAGGGGAACATGGTCTCCTCGCCAGGAGATGATCAGTGTGCGTGCCATGTCGATCGCGTCGTACCGGGTGGCCGCATCCAGGCTGCGCAGCTGCTCGCAGAGCAACGCGGTCCGGTCCTCGACACGCCCGTCGAGGACCTCGTGGAAGGACACCAGCAGGGACGTCGTGGGCGCATGGACCCGGCCGTGGCGGTCCAGGTCGGCGAAGGCGGCAGCAACGTGCCCAGGAACACCAGGGTCGGGCTCGGTCTCAAGAGCACACGTGCACGGCCCCGTCGGCCCCGGGCTCTCGTCTGGCTCCTTGCTCTCCTCGGGCAGGGATATCGGCGCGATCCGGCGGAGGAGCGCGATCGCGGTGGGCACCGTGGTGGCATCGATGGACTCGGGGATGCAGCGGGCCCGCTGGACGAGCGCCGCAAGACGGACATCGGCATCCACCGTCAAGCCGTCGGCGAGGAGATCGAACCATGCCCGCGCTGGTTTCTGAGCCGCCGGGAGCCGCAGCGCCAGATCGCCCATCGTCCGGATCACCAGCAGCCGCTCCATGACGCCGTCCTCGGCGTCGAGCCGAGCCCGAAGGACTCCTACCGCCCGCTCGGCGTCGTTCAGGAACAGCCCCAGCCCCACGATCGCGGCCGAACGCACCCGCGCGTCCGTATCGCAGGCGTAGCCGACGAACACCTCGCCGCGCCCACGTATCAGGGCTGCGGCGTCCTGGTAGGCCGTGCTTTCCTCACCGTCGATGCCGATCCATACACCGCCGACCTCGTCCCGATCGACGGCCTCACGGCCGATGCTCACGATCAGCGCGACCACCGACGCCCGATCAGGCGTGGAAGGGCTGTCGGCCATGTCGAACAAAAACGGCAGACTGGCCACCGTGCACGGATACACGTCCCCCTGATGGTGGGCCGCGCCGTAGAAGCTCCTGAACGCCTTCTCCCGGACCTCGTCGCAGGACGAAGCCATGTCGCGCAGCCATTGCGGAACATCACTGGCCGGCCCGTAGGCGTGCCCCAGGGACGCCCAGTCGATGCTCTCCAAGTCGTTGATCATGCCCGGCACTATGCCGCGCAGCACTGACACGCTCGACAGCAAGCGCTGGGCCCCCCGATCCTGACCGCCAGCGCTGTTGCCGCTGAGGCATCTGCAATACCGCTCATTTGGAATGACGCGCCCTGCCGGCTGGGGCTTCGGCGTGGACGGCGGCGCGGCGGGAGGCGTACGCGAACGACCAGGGACAGCCGGCTTCCCGGGTCGCGGTGACGGCCTGCTCGAACCGGTCGAAGGCGGACCAGGATCCGGCGGAGTGGCTGCCGCCGTCCGCGGACGCGCTGTGCCGGTACGGCGCCGAGTGGACGGCAACGAAACTCCGTTGGGGCCTCGCGGTCGACGAGGCCGAGCGTGACCGGCTGCTCGACATCGCGGCCGGCTGCGGTGGCACGGACGTGGAGTTCACCCCCGCCCCGTAGCACCCCCGAAGGTCAGGGCCGCCACCTCGACAGGTGGCGGCCCTTCGCCGTGCCCGCAGCCGTTCGCGGTCGCCGGGTGGCCGGGTGGGCCCAACGGGGTGCGCTGTTGGGCCGGCTCGGGTGTGGGCGTTGGCTCGGGCGGGGCAGGGTGGCGGGCGGGAACGTGTCGGAGGGTGGTGTGCTGGTGGAGTGGGACCGGTGGACGGTGGAGTTCGGGGACGCGCACGCGGGCGCGGTCGGTGTCCTCGTCGGTGGCGACGAGCCGGGGCCGGCGTACTTCGATGTCGGGAGCGGCTCGGACGTGCCCTCCACGACGCACTGGTCGGCCTACGACGGCCAGGTCGGCCGCCCGCGCGCCGAGGCGCTCCGGGCGGGGTGCGCATGCGGATGGCGAGGCGCCGCAGAATATGCGCTGGACTGGGCGACGGTCGGCGACCGGCCTCTGTACGAGGCGGATGTCGACCTGACCGGACCGCTCGTGGACTGGAACGCCCACCTGTCCCTCGTCCGCGACCAGGCCGCGCCGCTCTCCAGCCGCTGGCCGCCCTCCTGGTCGAGATCGTCGAGCAGCTGACCGCCAGTATTCACGTAGACCAAGGCGGATTGCAGGATCCGCGGGCACAGCACGAACATCTCCTGATCATCGCGTCGTGAGAGGACTGCATCATGTTCAGGCCCTCCTCGATCTCCCGCTTCAGGTCCCGCAGCCGGAGGTAGCGGGCCACGAGGATGGTCCTTCCTCTGGGCGTGGCCTACCTCCAGCATCGCCGCGTAGCTGGGGTGGGATGCGTTACGGGTGAAGCGGCGCAGGATCGCCCACGTTTTGCCGGACACGGGTACCTGCTCGTCCGTCAGCAGCGTCCAGTGTGCGACGAGCTCATTCACATCCAACGGAGTACGGGCCACAGTCGTCGATCGTCCTCCCGGGGCTTCATACACCGCAGCCGTACCGCCCCGGACTCACTCACCCGGGTTACACCGCCGCAAGATCACCGCCGTGCCCAGGCTACGGAAGCTGGTCAGGGCGAGTGCACGGCTCCTACCTGCGGTTTCCTGCTGACCTCCCCGTGACAGGGCGGCGGGTGATGCTGCAGCTTCGTGTCCGGCGCTTCACCTGCGGTTGCGGCTCGCACTCGGCAACCAGGACCTCGTCCTGACTGCCGGGGACATCGTCGAGATCGACACCCACACGCCCCATGGAGTTGCGAACGCCGGATCCGCCGGACCGGTCGAGTATCTGGTCATGTTCGGGCCCCAAGGAGAACGTCCACGGCCGCGCACCCCTCCAGCCGCCGGTGACAGGAAGGCTGCTGAATGAGCAGTTGTGACAAGCCGCCTGCCTCGTCGGTGACAACCATGCTGCTTCGTTCGGTCCCATTTCGCCACGTCATCCGGCTCTGCCGGTGACAGCTACTGAGGTTCGGCTCAGGTGGGCTGTGGGGGGTGGGCGCCGCCGGGTTTGAGTGTGTCAGTGCCAGGCGCTGCTCGGACCTGGAGTGCAATAGTTCCTGCGGGGAGCGGCCTTCGGGCGGGCTGATCTTCGCCCCGTTGCGCTGCCGGCTGCGGGCAGGACCCGGCTGCCGTCACACGTCGCTGGTTCCCGTCCCCGGTCGGCAGCATCTAGCCGGGACGCGGCCGACCAAGCCGCCGTGAGGCGACCGCCCTTTCCTCCTTACGCTTTGACCGCCTTGCCCGCCACCCCCTCCGGTCTGGGCGCGGCCCCGACCCGGCCTTTCCCCCGGCCGGTCGGGGCCCTTGTGCTCTTCCGTGCGGCAGCAGCGTTACTCCCGCGTAGCCGCGGCGGTCAGGTCGGCGGAGTGGGAGGCGCTTCGCCAAGCCGTACGGCGGCTCATTGCCTCGTTCGGGGGAATCGGGCTGTGGTGGCCAAGCTGGTGGGCGGACTGCGGCGAAGAGGGCGTGTGCGGGGATGCCGGAAGGTCCTGTTCCCGCGCCGGCCGTGTGGGGTCTCCGCGTGGCCGAGGCACCTTGGGCGCGAGCAGCGACGGGAAATGGCCGGTGGCCCCGCCCCCCCCTGAGTGGGCCAGGCCACCGGCCTGTCCGGCTACACCACCGACCGGTGATGTCCTCCTGCCGGGCCCGGCAGGAGGCTGGGCGCTACTTCTGGTTGATGGGCAGGGCCAGGTCGGTGACCTGGTACCGGGTCGGGAAGGCGCCCTTGTCGGTTGCTTTGCCGGTCAGGACATCGACCGCGTAAAGACAGTAGGTGCCGGTCGTGCCGGTCGTGCCGATCGCGGCGAACCCGCGGTTCACCCTGGTGGCCGCCTACCGCTACGCACACCGGCTCGGCATGGTCGTGGAACTCCTCTCCAACGGCTCCCGGCTGTGGCGCGAGCCCACCATGAACCTCCTCACCACCTACCTCCCGGCGAAGCTCACCCTGTCCGTGTACGGTGCCAGCGCCGAGACGTACGACGGCTTCACCCGCCGCCGCGGCGGCTTCAGGAAGTTCACCCGCGGCCTCGACAACGCCGTAGCGGCCGGGCTGAACCGGGAACTCAGCCTGATCATCACCCGCCGCAACGCCCACGAGCAGCACGCCATGCGGGCATGGGCCGACCGGCTCGGCCTGCCCTGGCGCGAGTACGCCAACAATGTCGCCGACCATCCACGACGGCGCCGAAACGCTGCTCACGCAGTCTCACGAACACCTCACCCAGCGGGCCCCATTCACCGGGTGCCGGGCCGGTCACACCTTCTCCCACGCGGACCCCCACGGCCGCGCCTCCATCTGCAAGGTAGGCCGCGATCCGTACGTGGACCTGGACGCCGAAGGCGTCGAAGGTCTGGCCCGACTCGGCGCCATCGCCGATTCCCTCATGCTTCGCACCGGAGGATGCTCAGGCTGCACATTCTCCGGCTCGTGCCGGGTGTGCCGCCCGATGTCGCGCATCTTCCAGGAGGCGAAGGCACCACTGGTCAACTACTGCCAGCACGGCCAACCGAAGGAGATCACCCGATGACCCCGACCCTGCTCGAAGCCCGCCCCACCGCCGTCGCCCTCAGCCGGACCCGCCACGCCAAGACCGACGAGGTGCAGATCATCGAGGACATCACCGCCTACACCGCACCCACTGCGCAGGGCTGCGGCGACGACAACCCCTACAACTAGGGCGCGTATTGAGTCGTGACCAATCCTTGGGTTCGGCCCCGCTCCGAGGCTCTGATCCCTTAGATCGTCTTGTGTGACTCGCGTACAACTGACGGACCAGGAGTGGGAGTTCATCGGCCCGTGCCTGCCGATCGGCAAGTACGGGCCGTATCCCAGGCGGCTGCGGCAGCAATTCGAGGGTGTGATCTGGCGGTTCAAGACTGGCGGGCAGTGGCGTGAGATGCCAAAGGAGTTCGGCGCCTGGTCGCCCGTCTCCAACCGCTTCCGCCAGTGGCGTGACGCTGGCGTGTTCGAGGCCCTGCTGGAGGGCCTGATCGCGGAAGCAGCGAAGCGGGGCGAGACCTGTCCCTGGTCAGTATCGACTCCACCACCGCTCGCGCCCACCACGACGCCGCCGGGATACACCTGAGCAAGGACGTGCTCACCTCCCTGGAGAAGGCCGCCGTCGAGGAGGAGAAGGCCAGGTCAAAAGGTGCGACGGCGAAGAACAAAGCGGACGAGACACCGAAGCGGATCCCGAGTGGGATGAGCGACGACGTATTCGACGCTGCCGGAAGCTCCGCCTGAAGGCCGCCCTCCTGGGACGCTCGCGGGGTGGGCAGACCAGCAAGGTTCACCTCGCCGCCGACCGCAAGTGCCGCCCGCTGGCGTTCATCTTGACCGCGGGCCAGGCAGCCGACAGTCCGCGGTTCATCCCCGTCCTGGGGAAGACCCGGGTCCGCGGGCCCGTCGGCCGCCCCCGTACCCGGCCCGATGCTGTCGCCGGGGACAAGGCCTACTCGTCCCGCGGCAACCGTTCCCACCTGCGCAAACGCCAGATCAAGGCGGTCATCCCCGAGAAAGTCGACCAGGCCGCCAACCGGAAGAAGAAGGGCTCAAGGGGCGGTCGGCCTGTCAGTCACGACGCCGACCTGTACAAAGAGAGGAACACCGTCGAGCGGCTGATCAACAAGCTGAAGGCCTGGCGGGGCATCGCCATCCGGTACGACAAGGCCCCCGAGAGCTACCTCGCTGGCCTCCATCTGCGTGCCTCGATGATCTGGATCAAAGACCTGACCAGGGCGACCCGTTGATCACGACTCGCTCGGCACCCTAGCGCCGTCGTCCGCGTCCCCCCTGCCGTCCGCCCGTGTCCCTGCTGGTTCGTCTGCCCTTGACCTTGCCGCTGCGCGTGCCCGGGGCCTGCACTGGGCGCCCCTGCCAGTCGATGCTGTCGTCCTCCGACAGGCTTGCCGCATACGAGAGCGATTGCTGGACCAGCAGCGACAGCAGGCGCTTGGACTCCATCGAGGAAAGCTCGCCCTGCCAGGGGCAGACTGAGTACCACCCCTGACCCGGGTCCGTCAGGGGCGGGCAGGGCGATGCGGGCTTCAGGAGCTCGGTCGGCGCTTCTGGAAGGCGCACCAGCAGCGTGTCCATGCTCCAGGCGACGACCGCGGCGATGCCCTTGGCAGCAAGCACCGGCACCCCGAAAGTCGCCAGGACGGGCCAGCGGGGAACAAGGTCCTCAAGTCTTTCGACCAGATCGGGGTGGGTATGCAACTCCCACCCCTCATAGGAATGGGCACCGCGCTCCTGTGGAACCCCCTGCGCCCGCAGCAGGTCGACCAGCGACGTGTTCTGAGGCAAGTTCGGCAATGCCGTCATGCCTCGACACCCTACGTGCCCTTCAGAAGCAGAGGCAGTGGCCGTGCTCGTCTTCTCTCCACCCGGACCCGCGGCGTGAACATGCCGACTGATCAAAACCCGATACGCGCCCTAGCGGGCCTGGCCAGACGGGCAACGTCACCTGCCCTGCGGGCGGAGTGGGGCAGTTCCGTGCCAAGGTCACCTGCATAACTGATGGGGGAAGCACCTTCGTGACGTACGGGCTGTGGGAGTACCAAGGAGTACCGAAGGGGACCTGTTCGATGAACGGGACGGCAGGCGTGCCGTACATCGACTGGGACCGCCGTATGAAGGGCTGACCCCTCCCCGGCCGGCGGTCGTGGCACCGGTCACGGCCGCCAGCCGGGGAACCTGTAGGCGGTCCACTACGTCTATTCGCACAGGACACCAGACGAGGGGCAAAACGCATGAACCGCAGCAACCAGACCAGGCCGGGGCCGGAACCTCGTACCGGCCGCCGTCTGATCGGTTTCGCCGTGGCAGCCGTGCTCGTCCTCGCCCCCGCGACAGCGGCCTGCACCGGTAGCGACGACCAGGACCCGGTGGCCACCGCGTCCCCTACTGGCACCCCGACCACGGTTGCGTTCCTCGAATACCTTGCACGGGACAAAAAGAACAAGGACCTCCTTGCCCTCCATATCGATGTAATAGTCAACCCGGACGGCGATTCTACCTATTTTCATATCCTGACTAGTCTCAACCGTGACAAGCGCGAGAACGACGTGGAAAAGGAACAAGTGCAGGCGGAGAGGATTGCCGCCGCGTTCGTCGCCCTGCACAGGGACGAACTAAAAGACCACGGGTCCGTCAGAGTCGGCGGCATGATGGGCAAGGCACTGGTCAGGGACAAATGGTGAACAAAGGCGCCAATCGCCGCTCTGTCGCCTTCATCTCAAGCGCGGGGAGTTCGGTGTGGTCGTCGAGGGCAATCCGGCTTGGGTCGGCGGCGTATCCGAATCAGGCCGAAGAGGTGACGTCGGAGCCGAGGCCGTTGGCGTACCGGCGGCGGCGCTCGGTGGTCCAGCCGTGGCCGCCAGCTGGCGGGGAGCGACATTCGAACCGTGCGGTATTCCTGGCGGGCCCGGTGGCTGTGGAGTGCGAACAGACCTCTCGATCGGTGGGACAGCGGGCCGGGCAGCGATGCTCTGAGGGCGTGAGGGCCCGCAGCTGACGTCATCGACTCCGCGAGGTGACGCGGAGGTGTTCCGCAGGCTGGTCATTGAAGCCCTGAGGCTGTGTCGGGTGATGCGCAGACCGACTTGATGTGGAGGGTTGAACGCTCACACCCGAGTCTGCAGTACCTGGCCCGGCCAGATCGCACCGTCCGACCGCAGCACCTCGAACTCCAGCGTCGCGGTGAAGCCCAACTCCTCGTACTCGCGCACCAAGCGGCTGTCCTCGCCGACCCAGCAGTGCGTCCGAAGCAGCCGTGCGCCGCGTCGGGCTGCTTCGGCCCGGGCATCGGTGACAAGGGCCGCCATGCTGAGCTGTCGGCGCCACATCCTGGTCACCAGAAATTGCAGGTAGAGCTCTGGGACGTCGACCGGCGGAGCAAACTCCGGGGCCTCGTCAGCCAGCACCGAAGCACCCATGAATCGGTTCAGAAGGTCCCGGCAGATCCTTGTCCGTCCGGCCCGCGCGTGGCCCAGTACCTGCCTGACGATCAGCGGGGGATCCTCCCGCTCCAGCGCCTCGTACAGGTGGGGGTGCCGGTGCAGAACCAGCCAGGAGTCGTAGTCGTGGAGCACCCCCAGGAACTCACCCACCTCGGCAAGCCCGCCTGCAGTAACCCTCATGTCGCTCAAGCGCTCGCCCCCCGGAAGCGTCTAAACAGCAGTCGCTGATCATCGTACGGCCGAGGAACGGCGCGCCTCGGGGCGCTGTCCGGCACATCGACGACATCGCACCCGGGTTGCATCCAATGCAACATCGTGGCGTCGCAGGAGAATCACCCGAGGCAGAAGACCCCAGCGGCACCCAAAGCGGCTGCAGCCTGGCGCGCCGACCAGGTCAGGGCCCTCAGAATGCCGAGCGGAATCGCTCAGCCTATACAACTCCGCCTACTTGGAGTCGTGGACTTCGGCGAGCGGGACCATGTGGTCGATGTCGACGCTGGAGGCGCCCTGGACAAGGGCGTCGTCGTAGTAGGAGTGCCACACCCCTCCGGTCAGGGCGCAGTTGGCCCCGACGGTCGGGGCTTCGATTGCTTCGGCAATGAGGACGTTGTTGCGGGCGGTGCAGCCGTGCTTGTCGTCGGGTACAGCTCCCGCTTGTAGCCCTCGCGGATCTCGTTTGCGACCGGCAGCGCGGTGATCCCGTCCATGAGCGTGACCTCGTCGGCCTGTGTGGAGGAGGCGGGTGCGAGGGCGGCGGCCATGAGGCCCCGGCGCAAGTTCTTGATTATGAACTTGGTGATAGTGCGTCACCGGTCGTCGGGCCGAACCGGGTCGGGGCCGTCTCACCCCGGTGGGGGAGCGGGTTCACCGAAGAAACGCGCCTGCGTCTTCCTCCCGCTCCCCGGGATCGGCGTAGCCGCCCTCGTCCGGACTCCGGTGGACGTCCGCGTACACCAGCACCTGCACCTCGGCCTCGCCCGGGGTGCGGCGCAGCCGGCACGGGCCGCTGGACAGGGAGAGCTCGGAGATCCGCTGCGCCGCTTCGACAGCGGCCGGCTCGTGGCCCCGGATCTCGATGGTGATGACGTTCTCGTCGTTCATGCCCTCGGCAACCGGCCAGCCGAGGACGCGGTTGCCGCTCGTGCGCCAGGTGCACACCCCATCGAGTGCTCCGGAGCCTGGCCCGCTGCCCGCGAGCGCGTTGCGGGCAGTCACGCCTGTGGCGGTCGGCCACCAGAGCGCCGAGGGCCTTGCTGCTCAGGTCGACGCCGGGCCGACCTTGCATTCGCGCTTGCGCTCTTGGAAGAGAACCTCCCCGGAGTCGCTCTCGCTGACGTGGACTTGCAGGTAAACGGCGTTGGCTGTGTTGAAGGCTCCGGGGACCAGCAGGCTCATACCGTTTCTGAGTGTGGTTCCGGTGACCTGCCTCTCTCCTGAGATGGTGACTCCGCTTTGTTCGATGAATGCGACGGCGTGATACGTCCGGAAGGTGCTCACCTTGTCCGAGATGGCGGGAAGGGTGACGCTCAAGCCGCCTTCTGCAGCGCTGACCGTGCTGACGCTCATGCTCCACCTTTGTTGTCGTGGGGGTGGCGACGCGAAGCCTGCGCCGACGGGGTCAACCAGAACGGGTAGTGAACCGTTCCGGGTTCGGTAGGGACTCGATCGTTTGAGAGGATCGAGTCATGGCACGTCCTTCCCAGTACCCGCTTGAGCTGCGCCGTCGTG
>NZ_JBIVTH010000049.1:0-17846 GCF_044756625.1 Streptomyces sp. NPDC091682
GGGGCCTGTCAGGGACTACTACCCCGGTTCGTATGTGACGTGGACCCTATGGGGCGGGTCACCCCCGAGACACCCGAATCTCACCGACCGTGATCAGCCGAACCCCTCTCGAGCACGACCAGCCGGCAACCAGAACCACCTAACGACCAAAGCGAGACGGGCCGACTGCGGGAAGTGAGGGTCTTGGCGAGGGGTGCAGATACGACGTGCAGGCGGGTTTCTAAAGGCTCCTCCAGATCGGCTCACGGGTACTGGGGAAGACGCCGAAAACGGTGGCGGACATCTGTGAGCCCTTCGGGCTGGGCGGCGAAAGAGCTGCCCTCCATCAGGCCGAGCTTCACGAACGGGTGCACACGGAGTCCAAGTACGGGCGACGCGCCTGGTGCTGTGAGGATCAGGATGGTTGGGCGAGGACGACGGCTCGCAAGAAGGCGGAGGAAGCTCGGCCGTACGGCCGGCCTTTGATCAGTTTGGTGCGGGTGACCTGCCCCTCGGCGGCGCCGGAGCTCCAGGGGAGCGTCAGGCCGTTCACAACGGCGTCCCAGTCGATCCGGAGGAAGGCCGCGAAGCCCTTGATCAGCCGTGGACCTTGATCGCGGGCAGGGCCCTCCAGCTGGTGGGGTCGCGACCTCGACGTTCGCGGGCGGTAGCACTGTGCTCGGGCCGGGTGTTCTGCGTTCAGGGCGCAGCCGCCACGTCCAGGCCGGACGGGCCGGACGGGCCGGACGTTGCGCGGGCCGGGCGCTCTGCGTCACGGGGGCGGCGGCGTCCAGGCCGGGTCGCGCCCGCTCAGTCCAATGGCCCGGTCCAGCAGTGGGGCGTCCTCAGGCACGGGCACGACGGCCCCGAAAACGCCCCCGTCGCGGCCATCCTCCCGCGCGGCCGCCAGCAGAAAGGCGTGCGAGGCGCGCAGCGCCACCTGATCGGGTACATACTGCTGACCGGTCGCCCGGGCCACGTCCCATCCGTGCACCACCAGCTCGTCAACGGCCACCACCCCCGCAACGGGGCCGGGCAGGTCCACACCACCCGCCCGGGTCATACCGGTCCAGGCGGCCGGGTCCTGCCAGGCCTCCGCCAGTTCGCCAAGGACCCTGGGCAGGTCCTCACGCCAGCGGGCGGGTAGAGGGTGCGCGGCCTGGCCGGGAGGCGTGTCGGTCGTGGCGCCGAGGTCTTTGCGGGCGGCGTCACGGAAAGCGATGGAGAGGCTTGCTAAGTGACCCAGCAGGTCGCCGACCGTGTACGCGGGACACGGCGTCCGGCCGGCGAGTAGCGCATCAGGGACGGCGGCTGCAAGACGGGCCACGATCCGGGCCTGCGGTCCGAGATCGAAGGCCGCCGTACCGGTCATCTGCCGCTCCTCCCGGATGGTGGATCTGCAGGCTAAGGGCTGCCCCGTACTCCTTGGTGGATCGGCGCGCGACCTCAGATGCGGCACCCCCGCAAGGCGGAGGGATGCCCCCCATACGGGAGGGGCATACGGGTGCTCCGAGAACCCGGGGATCCCCGGACAAAGTCTGGGAGGGGCAGGTTCCGTAGCCGTCGTCGGGCATCCGCCGGAAACTACGGGCGGCAGGCCCGTACGCGTCAACGCACGAACGGGCGAACTCGATCCCCGGACGGACCGGCGCGCCCCGCTCGACGTGCCCACCCCCACGACGGAGGATGAGGGACTGTGATGACAGTCCTGGTAGTCGGCGTAGCGGAAGGCGCGGAGCTGGAGCTGCTGCGGTCGCGGATCCAGCGCAACCCCCACTTCCGGGTCATCTCCTACGCCCACACACCCGACGTCGCTCTCGCGCACGCCCGGGTGCTACTCCCCGACATCACCGTGCTCACGCTGTCCGGCGGCTTCCGTGACGACCCGGCCGCGCTCGGCGTGTTCCAGGGGGTACGCGCCCTTGACCCGCCCAGCGGGGTGGCGCTCCGCACCAGAGCGGGGGCAGCCCCCGGCGATCTCGACGTCGCCTGCGCCGACGGAGCCGTCCACCTCGTCCGCGCAGGTGACGAGGAAGGGCTGATGCGGGCCCTGCGCACCATCGGGCTACGCCGCGCGACCTGCGACCCGGACGAAATGCCCTGACCCTCCGCTCCCCTGCGCGAGGGTGTACGAACGGGGCGGACGGTACGGCGTCCGGCGCCGCGTCAGGCGAAGCGCTCGGGACGGGTACGGCCGAGCAGGTTGCCGTGGCCGTCGCGAAACCATGATGTGGGCCCTGTCCCCCACTGGATTCCGGCGTAGGCGACCTTGAGCGCCAACTGACCGGGGCCGGGCACGGGCTCATCGAGTTCAGCGACGCGGTAGCGGTCCTCGGCACCAAGAAGAACAGCCTTCCTGGTCACACCATGGAAAGCCCGGTCGAGGAGTCCCACTTGGCATTGCCGCAGCGTAGGGCGGTTCCGGCAACTGTCATGGGCTCGGGCTCAGTCCCGTTCGGCGGGCTTGGCGCCTGTCCAGTGGTGGGCGGGTCGTCGGTAGGGCCGACCGGTGACAACTTCGAGACCGACGTCGTGGTGCGTGGCACGCGGTAGGTTTTTCGAGCCGGGCGGCCGTCCGGGACCTGGGCGGGAGGGCTTGGGAACATCAGCTGGCGAGGGCAGCCGCGCATGGAGGTTCCTAAACCCGCGACAGACGCGGGCCGAGGCGCACGGCGTCCAAGTTCTCGGTCCAGGATTCGGCCGATCTCGGCGCGGCTACGAACGGGTAAGGCCAGCCGGGGATCTTCCGGTGCTCGCTCGTCCCCGCCCGTAGGTGTGGCAGAACGGGCGGTCCGGCGAGGTCGCGGCTCCCGGCCAGAGAGCGCCGCAGTCGGGCGAGGTCTGGGCGACCTCAATGGAGAGCACACTAGAGGGCCCCGCTACCACGATGGCGTTCCGGACTGAGCGGGAGATCGACCAGACCGTCAGAGGACAGCAGCGCGTCCGTCAGCGCCAACAAGGGGTCCGCCCGTCCAGTCATCGGCGCGGCGCGTACGGCTCCGCCCGGAAGCGTGACAGCAACGCGAACGCCTCACACTCGCGCTCCCCACCCAGCGGGCTGGTCCGCACGGCCTCCCACCGCTTCACGTGCGCTCCTTGATCGGATGCGCAGGATCAGGCAGAGGCCACCCTCACGTCCGGTGAACCCCCAGGTGAGGGAGCAAGTACCAGCCGCTGTTCGAGGGCATGGGTTACGGCCAGCTGAGCTTGTTCTTCATCCTCCCGTTCCGTCGCAGAACGTGCTCATCGAAGTCCGAGCACCGGTACGGCAAGGACCGTGCCCTCTAGAAATAGGAGGCAATGAGGTTGCGGTCCACCGTGATGCTGCGGCGGTCCAGGGGTGGCAGACCCAGGTGATCACTGATCAGTTGGGTCAGACGCTCCTCATAGTTCCGGTCCTCGTAGCCCAGCCCGGCGGTTGTGATGAGGGATGCCAACTCGTTGGGCCAGTACTCCCCTACGTGGCCGGGATTCTCGTAGTCAATGCAGGACCGGACCTGGCCGCTTCTGTAGTGGTACGCCTTGGGACCGTGTGCCTTGGCGATACACGGATTGGGCTCGAACACCACCAGCTCGGCCCCGGCAGGGCACAGCTTGCGGTAGTCGATCAGATCGAAGTCGTCGCCGTTGTACATGTGATGCACGATCACCCCCCACTCGCCCAGCCCGACGCTGCTGCCCTGTGCGAACGGCGGCCGGTGCTGCGCGATCAGCCCTTCCGCCATGTCGGTCAGGCTGACGCCCTTGAAGTACACCAGCACGGTTTCGTCCTCGAACCGCGTCTCTTCCAACCAGGCGATGACGCCGCTTCCGATCCAACCTGTCATGCCCCGCACCGTAATCGACACCACTGACATTGATACTCGTAGCGGGTTCCGGTGGTCGTGGCTCTGCCACTGACTGACACCCCTGCCCTCAGGGCACCACCCCGCTTTCGTGCAGTGGCCACGGTGGGTGACGACTGAGCGTCTCCGGACGATATGCGAAGTCGCCCGTCGTCGTGATCGAGGCCGAGCGGTTCGTCCATACCGAGCACTGACTGCGGCGCGAGGGGTTCGCGCCGCCTCAGTTCTGGACCCGAGCGGACACGTAGGCCGGTTCTCCCGGCGGCTGTTGGGGTGGTCGGCCGGCGCGTCTCGAACGGTTCCTCGGGCAGCGGCATCAGTAGCGGTTCTCCGAATGCGAAGTACTCCGCGACCGTTTTGGTCTCCTCGCTCGCCGGGGTGAACGAGATGGTCGCAGACCTCGGGTCCGCGGGACTCCTCCAATAGGCGAGTCTCGATGTCAGGTCTCCGACTGCCTTTGAGAAGCTGTCCAGGACACTCTTGTTGACCGCGAAGCGCAGAGCTGGGGAGCCCGTGGACGTTGTTGAGCACGACCTGAACCATCCCTGGGAAGGCGTTCTCGCTGCTCCTACCCATGGCAGTGACGTCGGCGTCCTGGTGCTAGCCGGTTCCAGCGGACGCATCGAACGCGAGCGAGCACGTCTCCTCGCTCAGCAGGGCATCGTGGCTCTGTCCATCCGCTGGTTCGGCGGGCCAGGGCAGTCTCCGGGAATCTGTGAGATCCCCTTGGAAACCTTCACCGCTGCGGTGGACTTCCTCACCGCGAACGGGGTACGACGCATCGGCATCCTCGGTGTCTCCAAGGGTGCTGAAGCAGCTCTGCTCACGGCCGTGCACGACCCGCGCGTGGACGTTGTCATCGCGCTGTCGCCCACATCCCGAGTCTGGTGCAATGTGGGTCCGGGCCCCGATGGGCAACAGCGCCCGTACCGGTCTTCCTGGACCTGGCAGGGGCGCCCCTTGCCCTTCGTCCCGATGGATGACTCCTGGGCCCCCGTCAACCACGGCAGTGGTCCGGTCGCCATCCGCGGCTGGTACGAACTCAGCGAGCGCAGCTTCGCTCACCTGCTCCCTCCGGCAGAGATCCCCGTCGACAAGGCCCGGGCTGACCTGGTGCTCGTCGCCGGCGGCGACGACGCGATGTGGCCTTCGCTCCGCTTCGCAGAACAACTGGCAGAACGACGACGCTCAGCCGGGACCACCGCGCACCTCATCGCCCGCCACGATGCCGGCCACCGACCGCGCCTTCCGGGCGAGAGCCTGGCGCCCGCCTCCCCGCATTTCCTGTACGGGGGCACGCCCGAAGCCGACGTGCTCCTGGGGGAGGCTGCGTGGCCGCACATCCTCGACAAGCTCGTCGGAACAACTCCCTCCAGTTGCTGACCGCCGTCAGGAGGCTTCTTCGTCGAGTCGGCTGAGGAGTCTGTCGAAGATCTACTCCCGTGCGATCTGCCCTTCGGCCGCCGTGTCGTCCCACTGGCGTTCGAAGGTATGGCGGAACTTGGCCGTCTCCGCCCCCTCTGCGTCGGCCGGCAGCTGGCGCGCGGGGCGTCCTAGAGTGACTCGACGTTCTCCGAGACGGCGAAGTACTCGTCGGCGACGGTGCGGGGCTGCGAGCCGGGCGTAAACACGTGGCATCGAGAGTGGCCGGGCGCCGGTGGCCGGTGGCCGGTGACCGAGTAGTGCTGCGATGGCTTCCAGGGACATGCCCCGATCGATCGCCTGGACGGCCAGCGTGTGCCACAGCTGGTGCGGCGTGACCAGCCGAGTCCGGCCTACTGCGCGGCTCCGCGGACCGCGGCTTCGATGCGAGAGGCATTGACGGGGCGGCCGTGGTCGGTGGACAGCGGGAACGAACTCAACCACAGGCCTGCGGCTCGCAGCTGACGCCTCCGCTCTCCTTTTCGATCGCCTGCGGCTCGATGGCCGCGTTAGGTTGACGCCATGACCGAACTACGAACCGAACGCCTCGTCCTTCGCGGGTGGCGCGACAGCGACCTCGCCCCATGGGCGGCGATGAACGCCGACGCCGAAGTCCGCGAACACTTTCAGGATGTACTCACACGCGAGCAGAGCGAAGGGGCAGCAGCCCGCTTCCAAGCCGATCTCGACCGGCGAGGCTGGGGCTGGTGGGCGGTAGAGGTCGCGGCGACGGGCGAGTTCATCGGCTTCACGGGCCTCGATCCGGTCGACGAGGACATGCCCGTCACGGGGGTCGAGGTGGGCTGGCGCCTGGCCCGCACGGCCTGGGGGCACGGATACGCAACCGAAGCCGCCCTGGCAGCGCTGGATTTCGGCTTCGACTCCCTCGCCCTGCCGGAGATCCTGGCCATCACCACAGCCACCAACCTCCGCTCCCGGGCGGTCATGCAACGCCTGGGCATGACCCATGACCCCGCCGAGGACCACGACGACATGAGCGTCCCTGCCGGCCCGCTACGCCTGAACGTCGTCTACCGGATCTCGGCAGGTGAACGGCAGCCCAGCGCGCGGTAGGCCGACCCGACCGCACGAGACGTTCAACCGCGACACGGGCCGCCACCGCCACCCGCACAGGACCAGCAGTACGGGCGCGGCGGCCGGGGGCCCGACAGCGGCCCCGCGCGTCACCGCGCGCGCAGCCGCCGCCGGACCGTGGTCAGCCGAGGCCGATCACGGGCGCGAGGAAGGACTCGACCGCGAGGTTGAAGAGTTCCGTGCTCTCGAGGTTGACCATGTGGGCAGCCGACGGGAGGCGTTGGTGACGGGCACCGGGAACGTCTTGGGCGATGGCCCGAGCGTGGGAGGAGATGTCGCTGCTGTCGAGTTCTCCATCGAGGACCAAGGTGGGCACGGCGATGGCGGCCAGCCGGTCCGCTGCCCCGATCTCTCCGGGTACACCCGCCCCGAGGCCACCGGCGTGCCGGACGACGTTTGCGGTTGCCGACGCGCGCATCCGCTCGCGCAGGTCGGGGTCGACCTGGGAGGGCTGACGGAACGGCCCGTCCACCCACATCCGGAGAAAGTGCTCCACGAACCGCTGCGCACCGCCTGCCCGGTCACCCACCGCGGCCATCTGCTGTGCGGTGTGGTGCGCGACGTACGGGTCGGTGAACGGCCGGCCGCTCACCCCGGGTGAGGCGAGGACCAGTGCCGAGACGCTTTCCGGATGGGCCAACGTCATGTCCAGGGCGGTCCGGGCACCGAGGGAAAGCCCGATGAGCGTGGCGCAAGGGACATCGAGGTGGGTGAGCAGGGCCTGCACATCGTCATGGTGGGCGTAGTCCTGAGTGACCGTGGAGGAACGCCCGTGCCCGCGGGCATCAAAGCGGACGACGTGGTACCCCTGGCCCGCGAGCCACGAGAACTGCTCGTCCCACATGTTCAGGTCGAGCATGCCGCCGTGCAGAAGTATGACGGTGGGGCCTTCGCCTGCCGACTCGTAGAAGAGCTCGCCCGCCTCGATGGGTAAGGTGCCGGCCGTAACAGGATGAATCCGCGTGTGTGTCATGGTGTGTCGTCTCCTCGGTCCTTCGGGGGCGGCTGGGCGTCTTGCGCGAGCTCCTTGAATTCCTCGCCGAGGCGGCGGAGTACTTTCAAGGCCGTCGTGACGTCACCTGCGGAAAGGTCGGCCAGGCGGCGCCGCAGTTCGGCGTCCTCGGCTTCCTGGATGCTGCTGATGGTGGCCTCCCCCTTCGGGGTGAGCCTGATCAGGTGCGAGCGCCGGTGCTCCGGGTTCGGGGCGCTCTCGGTCAGCCCCAGGGCCGTCGCATCGTTCACCAGACGCTGGACCGGCTGCCGGTCCAGGCCCAGCAGACGGGCCAGTTGAGGGACGGTTCGAGGGCCGCCCCTGCGCAACTCGTCGATCACCGCGTGCTGACCGGCCGTCATGCCCGTGCCCACCAGCTCCCGCTCCACGGCACGCACGATCGTACGGTGGAGCGGCCACAGGCTGCGGATGACTTCGTACAGCAGGAACCCGACCGGGGGCTCGTCATTCGTACGCTGAACGCCACTCATGGTGTCATCATGACATCTTTGATGTCATCGTAGCTAGGTTCGAAGCGACAGAGCCCGAACGCGTCCACTCGTACGCGACTGGGCGTACGAGTGGACGCGGTCCGGGCCGGACGCGACTGCCTGCACGCGTCCGGCCCGCAGAAGGACGGGGGCCGGCGGAACCCTCCGCCGTACGGGCACTGCCGGCTGTCGGCGCCGTCAGCTCCCGCCGGCCGCCGTCGCCGCGCCGAACTCGGTGGTGAGGATGTCGCCGAAGACGCCCAGGCCGCTCCAGTCGCCGTTGACCTGGCTGGTGAGCAGGTGCTTGCCGTCACGGGAGCCCATGGCGCAGGTCCACGAGCCGTACGTCGCACCCGCGTTGCCCCAGACCGTGACGCCGGACGGCAGCGCCCAGGAGAAGACGCCCAGGCCGTACCGGGTGCCGGGGATCCACGGGACGGGTCCCGCGGTGTCGACGGTGGTGAACATCTCCTGCTGCTGCTCGGCCGGCACCAGGTGGCCCTGGAGCAGTGCGCCGAAGAAGCGCTGCAGGTCGCGCGTAGTCGAGATGACGCCGCCTGCCGCCCAGGCGAAGGACTGGTTCATCTCGGTCGCGTCGTGGACCTCGGGTCGGGCGTCGGAGGCGAAGAGGGTGGAGTAGTGCCGGGGGTGCGGCCCTCGGATGGTCGGTTCCGTGCCCGGCAGGTAGGTTCCGGTGAGCCCCAGGGGGCGGGCGATCCGCTGGATGAGCGCATCGGCCAACGTCACGCCCGTGACCTTCTCGAAGATCAGGCCGGCCAGGAAGTAGTTGGTGTTGGAGTACAGGAAGGCTTCCCCCGGAGCGAAGGACGGTGGGGTGGCCAGGCCGATCCTGATCAACTGCTCGGGGGCGTAGGTGTCGTAGCGGTGCTCGAACCAGGCCGCACCGATGCCCTTCGTGAAGAACTGCTCGTCGTTGCCGTAGTTGAAGATGCCGCTGGTGTGGTTGAGCAACTGCCTGATGGTGACCGCACGGCCGTCGTAGCCGTTGCCCGCCACCATCCCGGGCAGCCATTGCTCCACCGTGTCATCAAGGCCCAACCTGCCCTCGGCCGCCAACTGCAGGACCAGCGTGGCCGTGAACGCCTTCGTCGTGCTCCCGATCCGGAACCGCTCGCCCGGCCGGCGCTCGTCCCCGGTCCCGGTGTCCGAGACGCCTGCCGAGCCGAACCACGGACCGTGGCCGTCTCGTACGTCGACGACGACGCCGGGAGCGCCTCCCGGGGCGGCGGCGCGGTCCAGGACCTGCTGCAGTGCGGCGCGGGCGGGGGTGGTGGTGACGTCCGCCGCGGGGACCGCCGGCGTGCCCTCTGCGATCGCCTCGGGGGAAGAGTGACGGGTCATGTCGGTGTTCCTTTCGGGAGTTCGGGTTCGGTGGGTCGGTGGGTCGGTGGGTGGGTTGGTGGGTGGGTTGGTGGGTGGGTTGGTGGGTTGGTTGGTGGGTTGGTGGGTCGGTTGGTCGGTTGGTCGGGCCAGCGACGTGGCGTCAGCGCGCCAGGTGGGCGGGCTCGGGAATTCCGGTCGGTCGCGCCGTGGCACGCTCGGCCGTGGCGCGTTTGGCGGTCACGATCACTCGTGCGGTGGTCCCGACCGTGAGCAGCAGCACCGCGATGAGGGCGAGGAGGGTGGCGGCATCCGGATGGATCAGGGACTGTCCGCGCCACGCCTGCCAGGTCACCACCGCGACCAGACCCGTGTAGCCGAGGGCCGCACTGCCGACCAGGCGGGCCCGTACCTTCTCGTCGCGCAGCCAGACGCGCTCGGCGGCCAGGGCGGCCAGTACCGCGGCGATCAGGAGGAGCACCTGGATGCCGTGCAGGGCGAAGAAGTGCGGAACCCGGAAGTCGCCCCCGGTCACGCTCCAGTTGGTGAGGGGCATGCCGTGGCCGTCGGGGTCGCCGATGCCATGGCCCTGGTACATCTGCACGGAGTGGCCGTTGGCGTCGGTCACCGTACGGGAGTGGATCTCCGTGACCATCCAGAAGACCGGTACGACCATGCCGAAGGTGGCGAGTGCGAGACCGGAGCGGATGGCGCGGTTCAGCGCGGCTCCGCCCGTGCGCTGGATCAGGACGACGACCGCGAGGACCAACTGCGCGATGACGATGACCATCACGCCGAAGGTGAGGAGGGGGACCATGGCCAGAGTGACCGGGTCGGTCTGGTCCGCGTTGAAATGGCTGAAGGTGCCGCGCGCCGCCTGGGCAGTGATGGCGCCCACCTCCACGGTGGCGGCCACCGCGAAGACGGTGCCCAGCAAGCGCCCCAGCCGCCTGCCCCTGGTCAGCTTGGTCAGCAGCCATGCCAGCGTGCCCGAGTAGAGGCCGAAGGCGAATCCGAACTTGAGCGGCTTCACCCATACCGACTCGTCCAGCAGCGTCCGCCCGTCGACGAAGGTTCCGACGCCGGAAACGAGCACCAGACCGAACATGAGGACGGCGCAGACCACCAGCGGCCGGTGCCAGGCACGCACGGGTGTGAGTAAGGACGTCATGAGGGCTCCGATCAGGGTGACGAGCAGCCCTCGACCGGGCCGACTCGGGTTCGCATCGCTCGTTCGCGAATGACTAAAAGCTAAATTGCTTTCACTATTTCGTCAATCGAAAAAGTGACCCGTTCAGCAAGCATGCAGGTCAGAGCCGAAAACTATTGCAATGACAATGAGGTCGAATGCAAAAGTCGCCGAGGCGTCACTTGCAATGACCTGGCTGCGAAAGCAATACTGGCCGCACACGCGGAACCGATACGGAGGCAATGGCGATGCCCGGAGGCAGACTGACCCACCACGAACGGCAATCAATCGCCGAGGGGTTGAGGGAAGGGCTCAGCTACACCGACATCGCCGGGCGCCTGGGCAGGCCCATCTCCACCGTCACCCGAGAGGTGGCCCGCAACGGCGGCCCCGCCGCCTATCGGGCCGACGCGGCCCATCGCGCCACCACAGGGCGCGCCCGCCGCCGCAAGCAGCCCGCGGCCCCGGCCGCTTCCCCGAGCGCGGGCGGCACGCACGGACGCGACCCCCAGGCAGTCCTCGAACTGGAGGAACAGTTCACGGCGATGATGGTCGGTACAGGTCTCCCGCGGATGACCGCCCGAGTGCTGACGTGCCTGTACGTCACCGATGGAGGCAGCCTGACCGCCACCGAGCTCGCTCAGCGCCTCCAGGTCAGCCCGGCATCCGTCTCCAAAGCCGTCGGCGAACTCGAACAGCAGGAACTCATCAGGCGCGAACGCGACACCGGTCGACGACGCGACCGGTACGTCATCGACGCCGATGCCTGGTTCCGGGGCTGGATGGCCAGCGCCCGTCAGAACGCCCTGCTGGCCGACTTCGCCCTTCGTGGCGCCCAGGTCCTCGGCGCCACGACACCCGCCGGCACCCGGATGCAAGACATAGGCCACTTCTTCGAGCACGTTGGCCGGACCATGATCGAGGCAGCCAAGCAATGGCGGCAGGCCGACGCCGCGAGGCGGAACACGTCCGACTGAGGTGCTGGAGGACACCTTCGGTCCGCCGATCGACCGACCGGAGGTGTCGCACCACCCTGCCTGCCCTCGGGCGAAGCGCCGCCCGTGGACGCTGCTCGGGACAGAACCCGGGCGTGGCGAGGCCCGTGCGCCCGGTCACGAACGCGACGGCGCGCTTCCCGTTCGACATGCGGCTGTCCGTCATATGGCGTGACTCGATGGGTAGTTGCGGGAGGCAGGCAGGGTCGGCGGATGGCGCTCGTCCCGCACCGGGTCAGGTGGCCATCTCACCGGTTTGACTGAAACACCTGGTGCATCCCGCCCCGCCTGTGGTTATCTGGGCCCATGACCGTACTCGTGACCCGTCGCCACGTCGACTACGTGCGTGTCACGACCACGGGTTGTCCCGTCACCAACTGACGCGGCGCCGCGCGGCATAGATCCGCGCCCTCCACCCTCGCACCCCACGTACCCGCCGTACACAGTCACGCCCTCCCTCGTGACCGTTGCGGCGGTGGCGAGGGTTGCCGCCACGGCTGCCGGACGGGAACCGTTCGATGCCGGGGCGCGATTGCACGGTGAACACCCCGACGCGCCGCCCACGCCGCCTCTCCCTGTCCGCGCCCACACCTAGGGGCGCCGTACCTCCCTTCCGCACACCTGTGGCCAGTTAACGGTTGCCGGTTGCCGGTTGCCGGTTGCCGCCACGCTGTTCACCCTCATCTCCGAGGAGACACCCATGACCCAGCCCATCGATGCCGTCACCGCAGGTCACACCCCCGAGAGCGAGCCCTCCGGAGCCGGGACGCCGGACTGGTCGTTCGAGACCAAACAGCTCCACGCCGGCACCACCCCCGACCCGGCGACCGGCGCCCGCGCGGTCCCGATCTACCAGACCACCTCGTTCGTCTTCCGTGACACCCAGCACGCCGCCGACCTCTTCTCCCTGGCCGAACCCGGCAACATCTACACCCGCATCCACAACCCGACCCAGGACGCCCTCGAACAGCGCATCGCCGCCCTCGAAGGCGGTGTCGCCGCCGTCGCCCTCGCCTCGGGGCAGGCCGCGGAGACCCTCGCTCTCCTGAACGTCGCCTCGGCCGGCGATCACATCGTCTCCAGCGCCTCCCTCTACGGCGGCACGTACAACCTGTTCCGGCACACCCTGCCGAAGTTCGGCATCGAGGTGTCCTTCGTCGAGGACCCCGACGACCTCGACGCGTGGCGGGCGGCCGTACGGCCGAACACCAAGGCACTGTTCGCGGAGACCCTCGGCAACCCGCGCGGCAACGTCCTCGACGTCCGGGGCGTGGCCGACGTCGCGCACGCGGCGGGCCTTCCGCTCATCGTCGACAACACCGTGCCCACCCCGTACCTGCTGCGCCCCATCGAGCACGGGGCGGACGTCGTCGTCCACTCGGCCACCAAGTTCCTCGGCGGGCACGGCACCACCATCGGCGGTGTGGTCGTCGACGCGGGTACCTTCGACTTCGGCGCGCACGCCGAGCGCTTCCCCGACTTCACCGAACCCGATCCCAGCTACCACGGACTGCGCTACTGGCCCGCTCTCGGAGCAGGTGCGTACGCCGTCAAGCTGCGCGTGCAGTTGCTGCGCGACCTCGGCCCCGCCATCGCACCGCACTCGGCGTTCCTGCTGCTCCACGGCGTGGAAACACTGAGCCTGCGGCTGGAGCGGCACTCGGCGAACGCCCGGGCCCTGGCGGAGTGGCTCGAACAGCGCGACGAGGTGTCGGCGGTCCACTACGCCGGCCTGCCGTCGAGCCGCTGGTACGAGGCGGCGCGCCGCTACCTGCCGCGGGGTGCCGGGGCCGTGCTCTCGTTCGAGCTACGGGGCGGCGTGGAGGCGGGCCGGCGGTTCGTGGACGGGCTGGAACTGTTCAGCCACCTCGCGAACATCGGCGATGTCCGGAGCCTCGTCATCCACCCGGCCTCCACCACCCACAGCCAGCTCGACGAGGCGCAGCTGGCCGCCACCGGCACCACCCCCGGGCTGGTGCGCCTGTCGGTCGGCATCGAGAACCCGGCCGACCTGAAGGCCGACCTGGAGGCCGGGTTCCGCGCCGCGAAGGAAGCGTCCTGAGCGCCGTCCCGGCGGCCCCGGCCACCACGGTCCCCCCTCCCGCCACCGGTGCGTGGCGGGAGGGGGACCCGCCCGGCCGCCGCCGGTGGCACCGACGCTCACGGCCGCTGGAGTTGGAGGGGGGCGGGGTGCTCCCGGGGGTGCGACTGGCGTACGAGACCTGGGGGCGGCTCGCCCCCGACCGTTCGAACGCCGTGCTCGTGCTGCACGCCCTGACCGGCGACAGCCATGTCGCGGGTGCCGCCGGACCCGGTCACCCGACCCCGGGCTGGTGGGACGCACTCATCGGCCCGGGCCGGGCACTCGACACGGACCGGTGGTTCGTGGTGGCGCCGAACGTCCTGGGCGGCTGCCAGGGAAGCACCGGGCCCGCCTCCCCGGGCCCCGGCGGGCGCCCCTGGGGCGGTTCCTTCCCACGTCTGACCCAGCGCGACCAGGTACGCGCCGAGGCCGGGCTCGCCGACGCGCTCGGCATCGAGCGCTGGGCGCTGGTCATCGGGGGCTCCATGGGCGGGATGCGGGCACTGGAGTGGGCGGTCGGTGAACCCTCGCGCTTGGCCGCGCTGTTGCTGCTCGCCTGCCCCGCGACGGCGAGCGCGGACCAGATCGCCTGGGCCACCGCGCAGATCCACGCGATCCGTGCCGACCCCCTCTGGCGGGGCGGCGACTACCACGACGCCGGACCCGGACGGGGGCCGCACACGGGACTGGGCATCGCCCGCCGCATCGCACACATCACCTACCGGTCGGCCGGGGAACTCCAGGCCCGCTTCGGACACCTACCCCAGGACGGCGAGCAGCCCCGGCTCGGCGGCCGGTACCGCGTCGAGTCCTACCTCGACCACCAGGCCTCAAAGCTCGTCCGGCGGTTCGACGCGGCCAGCTACGTCGCCCTGGCCGAGGCCATGAACACCCACGACATCGGGCGGGGTCGCGGCGGCATCCGCACCGCCCTCGGCCGGGTCACGGCCCGGACGGTGGTCGCCGGAGTGGACTCCGACCGCCTTTACCCCCTCGCTCAGCAAGAAGAACTCGCAGCCGGTATCCCTTCCGCGGACGGGGTGCGGATCATCCGCTCCCCGTACGGGCACGACGGCTTCCTGCTGGAGACCGAGCAGGTCGCCGCATTGGTGCGGGAACTCCTCGACGGCGCACCGGTCCCGCCGGCCCGCCGCACCGACTGAGGGGGCCGATCCGACTCCACACTGCTGACGAACACCTGGCGAGGGCTCCCCACGCGCTAGAGGCATCGAGGGCGGGCGGGGATCCGACGACCGTACAGCTGCCGGCTTCGTCGGATCCGACCGTTTCGCCGGGGATCGGCCGACCGTTCCGGCACCACCTCACAGCCCGACCGGTTCCGGAGCCGGAGCACTAGGTCGATCCAGCCACGGGCCTGCGACCACGGCCCGGTACGCCGGCCCGGTGCACATGGAAGAGGCGCATGTTCCACACGCTCAGCCAACCGCCCCTGCGAGAGCCACCCGTCCACCCAGACGGCCGAGCCCCACGGATGACGACTATCGATGCAGGTCTCAGGGGATCTCGGCGCAACGGGAAGCCTGGACAGGCCCATAGTGATCCGTCCCTGATCGGAGGCCCCTTCGCTGGAGCAGCCGTACGCGATCACCACCATCTGGGGGCTCAAGTCCTTGGACGGGCGTGGACCGGGGTCCGGGACGTGGCCGCGTTTTCCGCACGCGCTCAGGGCGGCGACCCCGCCCCGTCGAGGGGACCGTCCTCTCGCCCCGCCCCGCCCCGGCCCGGGCAGGCGGGCGGGCGGTGAAGGCATCGAACGGCTCGGCCTCGATGACTTCGACGGTGGCGAAGCCGACGGGGAGGGGGCTGCCTTCACCTCCTCCTCCCGGATACGGAGCACGAAGTCAAACCGCGGCGGCATCGGCCGCTCGGCCCACGGCGTGCCGTCATCGTCGGACGCGGCGATCCGGTCGGCCGGCACGCTCAGCGAACGCCGCGCCCGGTGTCGTCGACTCACGGACGTGGTCCAGGACCGCCTGCCTGGCAAGGCCCTCGCGCCAGCTCGCCCGTACCTGCTCGGCCACGGGCCACTCCACGCCTCGGCGCGGCTCGGCTCGGCCCGGCCGCCACGTCATCCTCGAACAGCGGCTCGGGGACGTTCATGAGGCAATGGTCACTCCGGACGATGGCGGACGTCGTCCGGCGTTCCGGGGTACCGCCCCGGCATCGGACGGACCAACGCGACGCGTCCCCCGACCGTGGCCCACACCGTCCCGGGCACGCCGCCCCCGGCCGCCGCGGGCCGGGGGCGTACAACTCCGGCGGTAGCCGGGAATCAACTCCTGGCGGGCCGACAGGGGCGGTGGCCGGCCGCTACGTTGTCGCCCGGTCCGCAGCATCCCTGACCGAGGAGCGCCGTATGACCCGTTCGGCCGACGACCCCCGCAAGCGCGTGATCTGGGGGATATCCCTGGTCCTGATCACGGTGACCGCCCTCCTGGGAGGAACACCCGGCCCCGCCGCGGCCGGGGCGGGGGCGACCGGGGCGGCGGGGGCGCCGCCCGTCCCGGTGCTGTCCTGGGGCCCTTGCGACGGGGCGGAGGACGGCTTCGAGTGCGCGACCGCCCGGGTACCGATGGACTACCGCCGGCCCGCCGGACCCACCCTCGCGCTCGCGGTCACCCGCCGGGCGGCGGCCGATCCGACGCGGCGCACCGGCGTCCTGATCCTGCATCCCGGGGGACCCGGCAACTCCGGTGTGAACTTCGCCCGCAACAGCTACGAAGCGCTGCCCACTTCCCTGCGCGACACTTTCGACGTCGTCGGGTACGACATGCGCGGGGTGGCGCGCAGCGGGCAGGTGGAGTGCTGGGACGACGCGCAGTACGCCGCCGCCGTCGACGGTGCGCGCGGTGCGCCCGGGCCGGGGGCCTTCACGGAGGCCCTGCGACAGGGCGCCGCCTTCGCCGCCGCCTGCCAGGAACGCTCCGGGGACCTGCTGGCGTACATCGGCACCGGGTCCAACGCCGGCGACATCGACCTGCTCCGGCAGGCCCTGGGTGAGGAGACCCTCTCCTTCTACGGCCGTTCATTCGGCAGCTACGTCGGCACCGTGTACGCCGCCCGGTTCCCGGAGCGGGTGCGTGCCATGGTCCTGGACGGGGCCTACGATCCGCGCCGCTACGCGGACATGCCCTACGCGTACGACGCCGAGCAATTCGCCGCCCTAGACGCAGCGGTAGGCCGGTTCCTGGACTGGTGCGGGCGCAACGCGGCGGCCTGCGGGTTCGGTGAGGGCCATCCACAACAGGCTTTCGAGCAGCTGAAACGAGATCTGGACGCACACCCGGTGATCACCACGAGCGGGCGCCCGGCCACCGGCTACACCCTTGCCTACCGCCTCATGTTCAACATCAACGCAGGCAAGGAAATCTGGCCCTATCTGGGGCAGGCACTGCGATCCGCCCAAGCGCGGCAGGCCTCGTTCCTCCTGTCGCCTCCCTCGCCCGCATCATTCGACTTCCTCAGCGTCAACACGGCCGTCGAGTGCGCCGACCGCCTCTATCCGAGCAGCCAGCCACTCCTGCGCACACTGATCGCCGCCGAGACCGCGTCCGCCCCACTCATGGGACCCCCCATCGCTCTCGGGCCCCCCACTTACGACCACAACCACGCACCCACCTGCGCGCAGTGGCCGACGGAACGCCCAAGCCGTTTCGAGGGCTCCTACCGGGCGGCGGGGGCCGCCCCGATCTTGGTACTCGGCACGACCGGAGACCCAGACACCCCCTACCAAGACGCCGTAACCCTGGCCAGGACGCTGGCCAGCGGCCGGCTACTCACCTTCAGCGCCGAGGGGCACACCGCCTACCACCGCAGCGCATGCATCAGCACCCTGGTCGACGCCTACCTCAGCACTCTGGCGCTGCCCGCCCGAGGCACCATCTGTGCGGACGAAACTCCCCCACAACCGCTCGACCGCCGCAGCACCTCCCCCGAGGTCGACGAAACACACGACGTGATACCCGTCCTGTAGTCAACTTGACCCGGCCCTGAAGGACCGGGACCGGAGGTGGGGCGCGGCTGGCATCGGCCGGCTGCGCCCCGTACGTGCGTCCGGGCGGCCAGCAGGCCCGGCCGCCGCTACGACCGGCTGATCCTGACAGTTCGCCATTCCATAACCCGTCGCACATGGCCCGAGCTGGACATCCTCCCGAGACCCCCTCGCCAGAGCGTTCACCTTCACTCCATTGCAACGAGCCGCATGTCGCACGTTGCGTTAAGCTCGAAACCATTGCAATGAAATCCCACTATTGACCTGCAGTGATGCAGATTCAGCGCAATGAATCTGTTGCCAATACTGCGAACGCAACGTAGCTTTTCGTTCATCAGAAACCGCGGGGCGCACGGAGCGCAGCCGCTGATGAAGGAGAAGCACCATGCAGAAGTTCGCCACC
>NZ_JBIVTH010000050.1:0-17278 GCF_044756625.1 Streptomyces sp. NPDC091682
ACCTGGACGCTCACCACGGCCACCGCATAAGCGAGAGGGCCTCCCGGCCTACGGCCGGACGGCCCTCCAACAAGATCTTCACGAGTCTTCTAGGCCAGCAGCCCCAGGTGGACCGGTTCCGCCGGGGAGTTGGCCAGGAGGTCCGGCAGGCGCGGGGGCCACAGGGGTTCGCCCAGGGTGGCCAGGCGCTGCGGGGAGAGCCACTGCCAGTGGATGTCCGGGGCCTCCAGGACCGGCTCGCGGCGAGGGCCCGTGGTGACGAAGATGTGCTCGTGCTGGCGGACCGGGATCCCCTGGTGCGTGAAGTCGTGCTCCCAGGTGCAGAGCAGCCGTTCGGGTTCCAGATCGGTCCAGCCGGTTTCCTCGCGCAGCTCGCGCCGCACGCAGTCCTCGGGGCTCTCGCCGGGATCGATGCCGCCGCCGGGCGGCAGCCAGTGGATGCCCACCTCCACGTTGTCCTCCCGGAAGAGGAACACGGATCCGGTGGGGGACAGGATGACAACGCGCGCTGCGTGACGTGGAGTTCGCATCATCGATTCAATGTACGCCGGTGATCGGTTCCGGGGGCAGGGCTTGTACCTGGCCTTTTACCGTCTTTTGCGCGCCCGTCCCCCGGGTACGCCCCCGGAACCGACCACCGGTCCGCGCGTAGACCGCCGTGGCCGTTCCGTCCAGGGCGGTGCCCGTCAGGCCGCCGAGCCCGGGCAGCAGCAGGGACTCCGGCGCGGCCCCGGAGGGCGGCTCCACGGTCCGCGCGTGCTTCCCGCCGTCCGGCGAGGCGCGCAGGTCCCCGCCATCCGGGCTCCGGGGGCCTGCTGATGTACGGTCGGAGGAATGAGCCAGCACGCCCGAGCCCGCTCCCGTCCGCCCCGCAAGCCCCGTGCGACCCGTAGGACCCGCCGGGTGGCCCTCGCCGCCGTGCTGGGCCTGGCGACCTTCACGGCCGGCTGGGCGTACGTGGCCCAGGACCCGGACGATGCCGCCGGTCCCCGGCCGCAGGCCCACGTGGACGCCCGCCCGCAGGCTGAGGACCGTGCCGCGCGCGACGAGCAGCGGGCCGCCCAGCAGGCCGAGCGGCAGGCGGCCCAACAGGCCGCCGCCCCGCAGGGCCTGGCGGGCGTCAGCGAGTCGACCCGGGCCCGGATCCCGGTCGAGTCCCGTCAGCTCATCCTGGTCACCGGCAAGGCGGTGGATTCCTCGGAGTCCACCGCCACCTTCTACACGCGCCCGGCGGCCGGCGCCGACTGGGTCAAGGCCGAGAGCTGGCCGGCCCGCAACGGGGCCAAAGGCTGGTCCACCGAACGCACGTACGGAGACCTGACCTCACCGATGGGCGTCTTCGCGCTCACCGACGCGGGCGGCCTGCTGCCGAAGCCGCCGGGGACCCGGCTTCCGTACGACGAGGACAACGGCTTCGTCGCCACCGGCCTCGGGGTGAACGGGGAGTCCCTGGCGGGCTCCTTCGACTACGTCGTCGCCATCGACTTCAACCGCAGGCCGGGCCGGTCCCCGCTGGACCCGGTCATGCCGGACGGCGAGGACAAGGGCGGCAACATCTGGCTGCACGTGGACCACGACGGGCCCTCGCAGGGCTGCGTGGGCATTCCGAAGGCGGCCATGGAGAAGGTGCTCCGGACCCTCGACCCGGCGGCGAAGCCGGTCATCGTGATGGGGCCGGAAGGCTTCTGAGCCGGGCGAGTCGGGGCCGTAGCAGCAGTCCGATGTAGGCGAGGTCGAAGGCGCTGCACAGGATCCCGAGTCCGAGGATGAACGGCGCGTCCTCCAGCACCCCGAACAGCAGGGTCGGGGCGAGCGTCCCCAGCCATTTGGCGACGGCGATGGTCAGGGACTGCCCGAGCGGTCCCTGCCGGGATGCGTACAGGGCGATGAACAGGCCGGACATCAGCAGGTTCTGCAGGAACGCCGAGTACCGGCTCGCGTCGTGCGCCCCGAAGTGCGCCAGGAACATCCACTGCACGGCGAATCCCGTACCGAACACCAGGACCGACCAGGTGGCGAAGAGCGGTCGGGTCACGAACTCGGGCAGCTCGGCCCGCCCGAAACGCAGATAGGTGTAGACGATCACCACGTCGGCCACCGCCCACACCACGTTGACCACGCCCTGCGCGGAGATCCCGACCGAGACGTCGCGGACCGCGTAGGTCGCTTCCCAGGCGAAGTTGAGCGCGAGTGCGGCGACGGGCATCGCGTACGTCCGGTCCCGCAGCCCGACGCGGATCGCCTCCACGTACACGACCGTCCAGGCGATCCCGCTGACCAGCGTGAGTATCAGATCCACGCGCGCACCCTAGCGAGGCGAACGCGGAAGGGGAACGCCCCAGTTCGGGCCGGGGCCTGTCGCACCCCTTGTCTGACGATCCGTCAGCTATGACGATGGCCCCGCACCGAATATGACGAATCGGCAGACGAAGGCGAGGCGGGCCCGCCATGGCGCGCGTATTTCCGCAAGGTCGGCTGGTCTACGGGATGCAGCTCCCGGTCCAGTCGCAGAGCACCATCTACGCCGAGCCCTGGGAGGCGTCGGCCACCGCCGCCGATCTCGCCGGGATCGCGCGGGCCGCCGACCGGGCCGGCTTCGGGTACGTGGCCACCTGCGACCACGTGGCCATCCCGCGGCGGCTCGCCGGCCCCATGAGCACCGTCTGGTACGACCCGGTGGCGACCCTGTCCTTCCTGGCCGGCATCACCGAGCGCGTGCGGCTGCTGAGCCACGTCGCGATCCTGGGCCTGCGCCACCCGCTGATCAGCGCCAAGCAGTACGCCACCCTCGACCACCTCTCCGGCGGCCGGCTGATCCTGGGGGTGGGGGCCGGGCACGTGCAGGAGGAGTTCGAGGTCCTCGGCGTGGACTTCGCGCGCCGCGGAGCCGTGCTCGACGAGACCCTGGACGCGCTGCGGGCGGCGCTGGGGCCCGAGGAGTACCCGGAGTTCGAGGGCGAGCTGTTCTCCTTCAAGGACCTCGGCCAGCTGCCCCGGCCCGCGCAGCAGCGGATCCCGGTCTGGGTCGGCGGCTCCTCGCCCGCCGCCGTCCGCCGTGCCGCCGTCCGCGGGGACGGCTGGCTCCCGCAGGGCGACCCGCGCGCGGAGCTCCCCGCGCAGATCGCCCGGATCAGGGAGCTGCGCGGGGCGGCGGGGGTCGCCGGCCCCTTCGAGTTCGGTGCGATCACCGAGGCGCTGTACGTCGGCGAGCCCGGCTGGGACACCGGTCGCCGCACCCTCACCGGCAAGGCGGAGGCGCTCGCCGAGTCCCTGCGGGAGTACGGGGCGCTCGGCGTGGACCAGATCCAGGTGCGCTTCCGCAGCCGCGACCGGGCCGAACTCGTCGACCAGATCACCGCTTTCGGGGCCGAGGTGGCCCCGCTCCTCAACGACTAGGGGTTGACCGACCATGGGCAAGCTGGACGGGCGCGTCGTCATCATCACCGGCGCAGCGCGCGGGCAGGGCGAGCAGGAGGCCCGGCTCTTCGCCGCCGAGGGGGCGCGGGTGCTGCTCGGCGACGTGCTGGACGAGCAGGGTGCGGCGGTGGCCAAGGACATCGGCGAGGACCGGGCCCGGTACGTGCGGATGGACGTGAGCCGCGAGGAGGACTGGGTGGCCGCGATCGCCGTCGCGAAGGAGGCCTTCGGTCCGGTCGACGGCCTGGTCAACAACGCGGGCATCCTGCGCTTCAACGAGCTGACCGCGACCCCGCTGGAGGAGTTCCAGCAGGTGGTCCAGGTCAACCAGGTGGGCGCCTTCCTCGGCATCAAGACGGTGGCCCCCGAGATCGAGGCGGCCGGCGGCGGCACCATCGTCAACACCTCCTCGTACACGGGCCTGACGGGCATGGCGTACGTCGGCACCTACGCCGCCACCAAGGCGGCGATCCTCGGCCTGACCCGGGTGGCGGCGCTGGAGCTGGCGGGAAAGGGCATCCGGGTCAACGCGATGTGCCCGGGCGCCGTGGACACCCCGATGGCCAACCCGGGCCTGCTGGACCCGGCGAACATGACCGACGAGGCCAGGGACGCGATGGCGGAGCTCTACCGGCGGGTGGTTCCGATGGGGCGGGTGGGGCAGCCGGAGGAGATCGCGAAACTGGCGCTCTTCCTGACGGGCGAGGACTCCTCGTACATCACCGGCCAGCCCTTCGTGATCGACGGCGGCTGGATGGCGGGCGTCAGCATTCTCTGATGGGTCGTCAGGTATTGACGGTCCCGCCTCGGCAGTGGAACAGTCGAGACATCGAATCTGACGGAACGTCAGAAATCAAAGGACGGTGAACCCCTTGGAATTCGGGCTCTTTGTGCAGGGATACGTGCCTGAGGCGCGGTCCAAGGTCGACCCCGAGGCAGAGCACAAGGCGCTGATCGAGGAGACCGAGTACGTCATACAGGCGGACAAGTCCGGCTTCAAGTACGCCTGGGCCTCCGAGCACCACTTCCTGGAGGAGTACTCGCACCTGTCGGCGAACGAGGTGTTCCTCGGGTACCTCGCCCACGCCACCGAGCGCATCCACCTCGGCTCCGGCATCTTCAACCCGCTCGCCCCGGTGAACCACCCGGTCAAGGTGGCCGAGAAGGTCGCCATGCTCGACCACCTCTCCAAGGGCCGCTTCGAGTTCGGCACCGGCCGCGGCGCGGGCAGCCACGAGATCCTCGGCTTCCTGCCCGGCATCGAGGACATGAACGGCACCAAGGAGATCTGGGAGGAGACCATCGCGGAATTCCCCAAGATGTTCCTCCAGGAGGAGTACGAGGGGTTCCAGGGCAAGCACTGGTCGCTCCCGCCGCGGAAGGTCTTCCCCAAGCCGTACGGGAAGGCCCACCCGGCCATGTGGTACGCCGCCGGCTCCCCGTCCTCGTACGCGATGGCGGCCAAGAAGGGCCTCGGCGTGCTGGGCTTCAGCGTGCAGAAGGTCTCCGACATGGAGTGGGTCCTCGACCAGTACAAGACGGCCATCCGGGAGGCGAAGGCCATCGGCGCCTTCGTCAACGACAACGTCATGGTCACCTCGACCGCGATCTGCGCCGAGACCCACGACAAGGCCGTCGAGATCGCCGTGGGCGCCAACATGAACCGCTTCCAGTCGCTGGTCTTCCGCTACCACGACACCTTCCCGCGGCCCGAGGCGATCCCGCAGTGGCCCGAGACCCTGCCGGAGTACAACGCGGAGATCATCGAACTGCTGATCGCGGAAGAACTGCTGATCTGCGGCGACCCGTCGGAGGTCCGGGCCCAGTGCAAGCGCTGGGAGCAGGCCGGCGCCGACCAGCTGTCCTTCGGCCTGCCGACCGGCGTCTCGCCCGAGGACACGATGACGACGATCAAGCTGATCGGCGAACACGTGATCCCGCACATCGACACGGACCCGGTGCACCGCACGACCCGCTTCCGCCAGGCCGTCTGACCCGGCGGGGAGACGGGGACGGCGTCTTCCCGGACCGCCGTCCCGCACCGGCCCCGGCCGGGCGGCCACCGGCCGGGGCCAATTCCAGGCTCAGAGTGCGAAGGGACGTCATGCTCGACCACCTGATCAAGGGCGCGACCGTCGTGGACGGCACCGGCGCCCCCGCCCGCGTCGCAGACGTGGGGATACGCGACGGCCGGATCGCGGTGATGGCCGCACCCGGCACCGTCACCGAAGGGGCCCGCACCACCGAGGACGCCACCGGCCTGGTCCTCACCCCCGGCTTCATCGACCCGCACACGCACTACGACGCCCAGCTCTTCTGGGACCCGTACGCCACGCCCTCCATGAACCACGGCGTGACCACCGTCGCCGGCGGCAACTGCGGCTTCACCCTGGCCCCGCTCAACCCGGCCCGCCCCGAGGACGCCGACTACACCCGCCGCATGATGAGCAAGGTCGAGGGCATGGCCCTCAAAGCCCTCGAAGAGGGCGTCGACTGGACCTGGTCCACCTTCGGCGAGTACCTCGACGCCCTGGAGGGCCGGATCGCCGTCAACGCCGGCTTCATGGTCGGCCACTGCGCCCTGCGCCGGCACGTGATGGGTGAGGACGCCGTCGGCGGCCAACCCACCCCCGAGCAGATGCAACAGATGCTCGACCTCTTCCACGACGCCATGAACGCCGGCGCCTGGGGCCTGTCCACCACCCAGTCCTCCACCCACTCCGACGGGTCCGGCGCCCCCGTGGCCTCCCGCCACGCCCGCCCCGCCGAGCTGCTCGCGCTGTCGAAGGCGGTCGCCGAACACGAGGGCACCCAGCTGGAGGCGATCGTCGCCGGCTGCCTCGACCAGTTCTCGGACGACGAGATCGACCTCTTCGTGGAGATGAGCGCCGCCGCCGGCCGGCCCCTCAACTGGAACGTCCTCACCATCGACGCCTCCGTCCCCGAGCGGGTCCCGCGCCAGCTGATCCCCAGCGAGCGCGCCCGCAAGGCCGGCGGCCGGATCGTCGCGCTGACGATGCCGATCCTCACCCCCATGAACATGTCGCTGGGGACCTTCTGCGCGCTCAACCTCATCCCCGGCTGGGGCGAGGTCCTCGGCCTGCCCGTCCCCGAGCGGATCGAGAAGCTCCGCGACGCCGACGTACGCGCCGAGATGCTGCGCCGCGCCGACAGCAAGGAGGCCGGTGTCTTCCGGCGCCTCGCCCACTTCGGGCGGTACGTCATAGGCGACACGTACAGCAAGGAGAACGAGGGGCTCTCCGGCCGGGTCGTGAACGACATCGCCGCCGAACGCGGCCAGGACCCCTTCCACTGCCTGGTGGAGATCTGCGCCAACGACGACCTGCGCACGGTGCTCTGGCCGATGCCCACCGACAACGATCCGGCGAGCTGGGCCCTGCGCCAGGAGACCTGGCAGCACGAGGACGTCATGCTCGGCGGCTCCGACGCGGGCGCGCACCTGGACCGGATGTGCGGGGCCCCGTACACGACCCGCTTCCTCGGGGACTGCCTGCGCGGCCGCAAGCTGGTGCCGCTGGAGCAGGCGGTACGGATGCTCACCGACGACCCGGCCCGGCTGTTCGGGCTGCGCGAGCGCGGACGCCTCGCCGAGGGCTTCCACGCGGACCTGGTCCTCTTCGACCCCGAGCGGATCGAGGCCGGTCCCGCGACCCTGGTCCACGACCTGCCCGGGGACAGCCCCCGGCTGGACGCACGGGCCATCGGCATCGTCTCGGTACGGGTCAACGGCGTGGAGACCATCCGCGACGACGAGGTGACGGGGGCGGTCCCCGGGATCGTGCTCCGGTCGGGCCGGGACACGAGGACGGTGAGCACCCGATGACGGACGCGCGGGCGCAGAAGCTCTACGTCGGCGGCGAGTGGGTGGAGCCCGCGGGCGGCCACTACGAGGTGATCGACCCGGCGGACGAGTCGGTGGTCGGGCTCGCCCCCGAGGCCTCGCGCGCCCAGGTCGAGGAGGCGGCGCGCGCCGCGGCCGAGGCCTTCGAGAGCTGGTCCCGCACGACGCCCGAGGCGCGCGCGGCGATCCTGGACCGGGCCGCGGACATCATGCAGCGGGAGTACGAGCCGTGGTCCGTGCTGGCCCGGCAGGAGACGGGCGCGCCGACCGGCATCGCGCGCGGCATGCAGGTCGGGGTGGGCGTCACCCGCTTCCGGCGGTACGCGAAGGGCGCCCTCGAACCGGTCGAGAAGGGCCTGCCCCCGCAGGTCACCGAGGCCGGCCCGATGGGGCGGGCGAGCATCCTGGGCGCGCTGGAGGTGCGCCAGCCCGTCGGGGTGGTCAGCTGCATCACCTCCTACAACAACCCCTGGGCGAACCCGGCGGGCAAGGTGGCCCCGGCCCTGGCCATGGGCAACACGGTGGTGGTCAAGCCGGCCCCGCAGGACCCGCTGTCGGTGTTCAAGATGGCGGACGCCCTGCACGAGGCCGGGGTGCCGGCGGGCGTGGTGAACGTCGTGGGCGGGCAGTCGGTGGAGGTCGGCGAGGCCGCGGTGGACTCCCCGCACGTGGACATGGTGTCCTTCACCGGTTCCACGGCCGTCGGGCAGCGCATCGCGGAGGTGTGCGGCCGGTCCATGAAGCGGCAGTTGATGGAGCTGGGCGGCAAGGGCGCGGCGATCGTCTTCGAGGACGCGGACCTGGACGCGGCCGTGATGGGGATCGGGACGACCTTCTCCTTCTACTCCGGGCAGATCTGCACGGCCCCGACCCGAGTGATCGCCCACCGGTCCGTCCACGACCGGCTGATCGAGAAGCTGACCGGCTACCTGGCCTTCATGAAGGTCGGCGATCCGGCGGCGCCGGGCACGGTGGTGGGCCCGGTGATCTCGGCGGCGCACCGCGACCGGGTGGAGTCGTACGTCGAGCTGGGGAAGAAGGAGGGCGCCCGGATCGCGTACGGCGGCGAGCGCCCGGTGGTGGGGGACGGCCGCGGCTTCTACGTGGCCCCGACCCTGTTGGTCGACTGCACGAACGACATGCGGGTGGTCCGCGAGGAGATCTTCGGCCCGGTGGTCGTGGTCGTCCCCTTCGACGGGGACGAGGACGAGGCGGTCCGGCTGGCCAACGACAGCGACTTCGGGCTGCTGAGCTACGTGTGGTCCGGGGACTCGGCGCGCGCGTTCCGCGTGGCGCGGCGGCTGCGGGCGGGCGGGGTCGGCGTGAACACCATCGGCCGGAACATGGAGGCCCCGTTCGGCGGCTTCAAGCGCAGCGGGGTCGGCCGGGACGTGGGCTCGTACGCGCTGCACGCGTACAGCGAGATGCAGTCGATCGTCTGGACGGCGTAGCCCGTGCCGTCGGGGTCCCGTCGCGGGACCCCGACGGCCGGCCCGCTACAGGCCTTCTGCGGGCCAGTCGTGGCCGAGGGCCTCGGCGTATTCCCTGCTGCCCCCGCAGAGCCGTGCCCAGGTGCGCGGATTCTGTGCCGCGAGCCGTTCAAGGGCGGCCCGGGCCTGCGATTTCGGCGGTGTGCCGTCGTCCGGGATCCGCCATGTGAACTGCAGCCACGGGTCGCCCTTGCCCGGTACGCCGGGTTCCGCGCCGGGGGCGTACGTGAAGTGGAGTTCGACGGCGTCTGGTTCGTCCCACGCGGTGAAGGCCGGGCCCGTGCTGCAGCCCCATGCCGTGAGCAGTTCGGGGCGTTCCCGAAGCCCGTCGGTGATGAGCCGGGCGGTGTCACGTGCCGGCCAGGACCAGCTCCGGTCGTTCTCGGCCCGTTCAACCTCCGCGTCGTACGCGGCGGCGTCGCACCGGTACGCGGGCGGCTGCCGCTTCCCCTCGACGCCCCGCCAGCCGTCCCACACCACCGTGTCGCCGTCCCGGTGGATCGTCACGTAGAGGGCGCCGCAGCAGCCTTCGGTGCAGTAGGCCTCGGCGAGCTGGACCTCTCGGGGTTCGGGTCCGGCCCGCAGCCGCCCGGCGTCGAGCAGGAACTCGGGAGGGTTGCAGCCGCCCGAGGCGAACAGGTCGGGGACCAAAGGCCTGCCGCCGAGCACGATCCGGGTCTCCACCACGTTGCGCACGGCCGGGTCGGAGACGACGACCTCGATCTCGAACGTGGCCGGTGCGGCGGGCGGGATGAAGGGGCGGCGTCCGGTGCGGAGCATCCAGCCGGCCCGGTGGCCACTGGGGTCCGTGCCGGTGCCGGTGCCGGTGCCGGTGCCCGCGGCGGCGGCCGCTGCCTCGTCGGGGACGGCCGCCCAGAGCGGTTCGGCCAGCAGCCGGCCCAGGGTGGCGATCAGATCGGCCCGCCGGCCCGGCGGCCATGGCAGAACGGCCCCTGCCCCGCTGCGCAGGTCCTGGGCGAGCGAGAGCAGCAGGGTGTACAAGTCCGCTGACGGGGTGAGGCGATGGGCGCGGGCGACCACGGCCTCGTACACGGGATGCGCCTGTGCGTAGTCGAGGACCTCCGGCCGGTACTGGTGCGTGTGGGCCATGGAGAGCAGCAGCCGGCACGCCGCCACGGTCAGGGCGGGGTCCTGCGGGTACTCGGCCAGCAACTGGTCCAGCCGGGCCGCTTCGGCGATCCGGCGGGGCGGGCCGGGGGGAGTCGGGCCGCCGGTCAGGGCGGCGCGGACCGCCTCGCGGTCCCCGCCCGCCACGGCGTCGCGGAAGGCGTCGTGGCCGGGTGCCCCGGCTCCGATGCCGAGTTCGAGTTCGGCCGCCGCCGTACGGTCGATCCGGTCGAGGACCGCCACCGCGTCGCGGGAGAACTCCTGCAGCATGCCGAGGGCCCTGACGGTGGGCGTGTCCGTGGAGTCGCCCAGGTTGCACAGCAGGGCCAGTCCTGCGTGGACCGCCGACGCGTGCGTTCCGTCGCGGGTCAGCCGGCGGGCCAGGCGTCGGGCCCGCCCGGTGTACCGGTCCTCGGGGACGATTCCGAGGACGATCCGGTGGATGTGTTCCGGCAGGACGGGGAGTGCGGCCAGCCGTGTGTGGGCGGCTTCGGCCGCGCGGGCGCTGATCGGGTCGGCCAGCAGCGGGGCGAGGGCCTCGGTGACCGCCGCCTCGGCGGCGGCCGGGCCGAGACGGCCGCGGCGGCTGACGGGCGGGGGGCCGTCGGGCAGCGGGTATCCCCCGGCCGGGACCCGGCCGTCCGGCTCGATGCCGTGCCGGAAGAGGGCGTAGTCGTACAGGGACGTCGTCCGGGGGTCGAGCGGCTCGCGCTCGTCGCGGACGCTCATCGGGCGGTGTGGGACTCGATTCCGTAGGTCATGCCGAGAGGGTGCCAGGCGGGATCAGGACGCGTCCAACGAAAATCCGGCCTCGCCGCGGACCCGGCCGTTGATCTGGAGCTGCACCAGGTGCTCGCCGGAGTGGTAGCGGCGGGTGGTGATGGGCTTGAAGGAGTGGCGCTTGGTGCCGCCGAGGGTTTCGCCGGGGGCCACGGAGCGGGTGACGAGTTTGAACACCTTCGGAGTGCGGGTGCCGCCCGCCTTCACGTGGTGCACGACGTAGTCGATGACCAACTGCGCCGGGAGCGGCCCGGTGTTGGTGACCGTCCAGTCGAAGACGAGGTACTCGCCGACGGCGATCCGCGGGGCGGCGACGACCGGCCCGCTCACGGTGACGGGCACGTCGGGGGAGTGGCCGAGCAGGGTCAGCGCCTCGGGCCGCCCGGCCTTGATCAGGGTGCGCAGTCCGTGGCGCACGACGCGGTCGGTGGTGGCCTCGGGCTCGGCCAGCCAGCGGGCCGCGGTCTCGACGGCGAGGGCGGGGTGGTCGCGGCTGATGTCGTTGAGGTGGTTGGAGACGGACCGGCGGACGTACTCGGACCCGTCGCGGTAGAGGGCGTCCAGCACCGGCAGGGCCGGCCGCGGGTCGGCGACGAAGGCGGGCAGCTGCGGGGCCCACGGCAGCCGGGGCCGGGTGCCTTCGCTGGCGAGGCGGCGTACGTGCGGGTCCGGGTCGGCGGTCCACTTCTGTACGACGGCCAGGGCGCGCTCCGGGTCGGCGCGCAGGAAGGGCCGTACGGCGGACTCGGCGGTGAGCCGGGAGGTGAGGTCGTGGAGCAGGTCCAGCCCGGGTTCGAACGCCTCCAGCCCGCGGACGGCGACGGCCTCGTTGACGGGGAAGGTCATCCAGCCCTCGAAGCCGGGCCGGGCGAGGGCGGTGCGCACGACGGCCTCGAAGGCGGGCCACGTGTCGGGAAGGTCGTCGAGCACGGCGTCGCGGACGGCGGCGACGCGGCCGCTGAACGTCAGCCCGTCGAGTGCGTCGGCGCGGGCGCGCAGGGCCGGCGAGGACCGGCGGCCGCCCGCGCGGGCGAGCAGTCGGGCGAGGCTGGTGACGGTGTCCGCGCTGAGGAGCTCATCGGCCGTGGGCATGGGGCCAGTCTCGCCGATGCCGCCCCGGTCCGTCGGGAGGTCCCGGATCCCCTCTCCCGGCCCCGGTTACCGCTGGTCACCGCAAAGTCACGACGGAAACTTTGAAAATTCGCAAAACGGACATGGCTGCGGTTTCCGCATGCCGAAAGAGCCTCTGTCGAGCCTGTCGAAGCGTGGGTGCGCGTCAAAGTGAACCTTGTATTAAGCGCTTGTGAACTGTCTCGACCTCAAGATTCGAAGGCGTTCGGGGGTGTTGAGTTCCGGACTTCGATCGTCCAGATGTGGAAAACGCACCATCTAACGTCCTGACCCATGACTCAGCTGGACGTTCGGCCTCGGGCCGGAGACACGGTAAGCGGCGTCGCCGAGGGCGACGTTCGCGGCAAGGGCCTCGGCAAGGGGTCCGTCGGACTGGTCGGAAGCGCCGTCATCGGCATCTCGACCGTCGCCCCGGTTTACTGCCTGACCTCGACCCTCGGCTCCACCGCCGGCGAGGTCGGCCTGCAGATGCCCGCGATCTTCCTCGCCGGCTTCCTCCCGATGCTCCTGGTCGCCTTCGCCTACCGCGAGCTCAACAAGGCCATGCCGGACTGCGGCACCTCCTTCACCTGGACCGTCAAGGCCTTCGGCCCGCGGATCGGCTGGATGTGCGGCTGGGGCCTGGTGATCGCCACGATCATCGTGCTTTCCAACCTCGCGGGCGTCGCCACCTCTTACTTCTGGCTGCTGGCCGGCGAGATCACGAACAGTGCGTCGATCGCCGCCCTGGACGACAACAAGCTCGTCCACATCACCACCTGCCTCACCCTGATCGCCGTCGCGACCGCCATCAGCTACCGCGGCATGACCGCCACCAAGGGCGTCCAGTACGCCCTCGTCGGCCTCCAGCTCGTCGTGCTCGCGATCTTCGTCGCCATGGCCTTCCAGAAGGCCTCCGTCGGCACCTTCGACACCGGCCTGGACTTCTCCTGGTCCTGGATGAACCCCTTCGCGGTCGAGTCCATGGCGGCCTTCACCGCCGGACTCTCGCTCTCGATCTTCATGTACTGGGGCTGGGACGCGTGCCTGGCCACCAACGAGGAGACCACCGGCTCGACGAAGACCCCCGGCCGCGCCTCGCTCATCGCGATGATCGTCCTGGTCGGCTCCTACCTGGCCACCGGCATCGCCGCCCAGATGGCCGTCGGCGCCGGCGGCGAGGGCCTCGGCCTCGCCAACGAGGAGACCTCGGGCAACGTCTTCGCCGCCCTCGCCGGCCCCGTCATGGGCCCGGTCCTCGGCATCCTGCTCTTCGTGGCCGTCCTGGCCTCCGCCGCGGCCTCCCTGCAGACCACCTTCATCCCGGTGGCCCGCACGGTCCTCGCCATGTCGACGTACGAGGCCCTGCCGCCCTCCTACGCCAAGGTCCACCCGCGCTTCAAGACCCCGGGCCGCGCCACCGTCATGGCGGGCGTCGCGACCGGCGTCTTCTACACGGTGATGACCCTGGTCAGCGAGAACGTCCTCACCGACACGATCTTCGCGCTCGGCCTGATGATCTGCTTCTACTACTCGCTGACGGCCTTCGCCTGCGCCTGGTACTTCCGCGCCGAGCTGCGCCGCTCGACCCGCGACCTGTTCTTCAAGGGCGTCTTCCCGATCCTGGGCGGCCTGCTGCTGGCCGCGGTCTTCTTCAAGACCCTGTACGACGCCTGGGACCCGTCCTACGGCTCCGGCTCCACGCTCCCCGGCCTCGACGTCGGCAACGTCTTCGTCATCGGCGTCGGCCTGCTGGCCCTCGGCCTGGTGATCATGTTCGTCACCGAGCGCCGCAGCCCGGCCTTCTTCCGCGGCGAGGTCCTGACGAAGTCCACCCCGTCCCTGGTGGTCGAGGACTGACCGTCCCCGCGCCCCACCCGCTGAGTCATGCCACGGCCCCGGATCGATTCCCCCGATCCGGGGCCGCGGGCGCATCCGGGCCGTTCCACGGCGCCAACCCGGGCGCAGGCGGTGACCAGGTGTGTGGCGGGGTCGTTGGACGGTGCATGAACGCCTTGAAGCGCACCCTCGCCGCCCTGGTCGTCTCCGGTGGCGCGCTCGCCCTCGTACCCGCCGCCGCGCACGCCGACGACGCGCCCGACCAGGCTCCCCCGGTCGTCGGCCGGGTCGTGGACATCGTCGATCACCCGAGCCAGGCCGTACAGGACACCAAGACCGCGGTGGGCGTGACCGCCCAGGCGGCCGGATCCGCCGGCCAGGCCACGGACTCCTCCCTCAAGAGCGCCGGCACGGCCCTGACCGCCGGCCTCCCCAACACCCCGAAGGTCGGGTGACGAACACCGGCTGAGGCCGGGCTCCCGGGCGGCGGCGCTCGTTGAACAGCGCATGATCCTCTGGCTGCTCAACCACCTCAGCACCTTCGTCATCGCCGTCCTCCTGGTCGGCGGCCTCACCGGCCTCGCCGTCGCCGGGAGCGTGGCCGCCCGCCGCCGCTTCCCGCACCTGGCCGAGGGCGACCACAACGAGATGGTCGGGGTCGCGCTCGGCATGTTCGGCGCGATCTACGGCATCATCCTCGCCTTCGTCGTCGTCACCCTCTGGACGCAGGTGGAGACCACCCAGAACATCGTCGCCAGCGAGGCCACCGACCTGGCGCTCGTCGTCCGCAGCGCCGACGCCTTCCCGCCGGCCGACCGCGACCGGGTGCGGCAGGCCGTCGGCGCGTACGCGCACGCCGTCGTCGAGGTGCAGTGGCCGCTGATGCGCGACGGGCGGCCGAGCTACGAGGCGACCGCCCCGCAGACCCAAGCCCTCTACCGGGCGCTCCAGGCCTACGAGCCGCAGGGCACCAGGGCCGAGACCTTCTACGCCGAAGCCGTCACCCGCCTCAACGACGTCGCCGCCCAGCGCCGGGCCCGCATCACGATGGCCGAGAGCTCGCTGCCGATCCTGCTCCAGGTGCTGGTGTACGGGGGCGCGTTCGTGATCGTCCCGCTCACCTTCCTGTTCGGGCTGCGCAGCCTGAAGATGCAGCTGCTCTTCGTATCTGCGGTGGCCGGGCTGATCGGCTTCAGCCTGCTCCTGGTGGTGGCACTGGACCGGCCCTTCGCGGGGGACCTGAGCGTGACCCCGGGGCCCTACAAGGAGGCGGCCCTGGCGCAGTTCTGGGCCGCCGGCTGAGCGGGCCGCGGACCGTCAAGTCCCGAACTCCAGCGACGTGACGCGATCCGCTCCCTCGGGCTGACTGGATGCACGGGCTCACCGCCCCGCCCCCGCCTTCGTCTCCCGAGGAGCATTCCCATGGCCGGCAGCCACACCCGCATCCGGACCCGGCGTCTCGTCCTGCCCGTGGTCGTGACCGTCCTGGCCGTCCTCGCCGCGACGGGCGCCGGCCTGTACCACGGGGCACGCGGCGCCCCCGCGACGCCGCGTGCCCCGCACTCGACCGCCCCGGTGTCCCACGACGGTGGCGGCGGCTCGGGCCGCCGCCTGTGGTCGGTGTTCAAGCACCTCTGGACGAACGTCGGCATGGCCGGGGATACCGCGCACGGGCGCCACAACGCCGACGGGCGGCGTACGCCGACCGCCGTGTCGGTGTACGCCGCCCGGGGGCGGGACGATGGTGCGGGATGAGGCCCGCGCACTCATACCGGTTACTTCGGGTCGCGGTTGAAGGAGGCCGCCGACCAGCGGTAGCCGAGGACCGCCAGGCCGATGGACCAGGCGACCGCCAGCCACCCGTTGTGGCCGATCTCGGTGCCGAGGAGCAGACCGCGCAGGGTTTCGATGGCCGGCGTGAACGGCTGGTACTGGGCGATCGGCTGGAACCAGCCCGGCATCGCCTCGACCGGGGTGAACGCGCTGGAGATGAGCGGCAGCAGGATCAGCGGCATCGCGCTGTTGCTGGCGGCCTCGGCGTTCGGGCTGGCCATGCCCATGCCGACGGCGATCCAGGTGAGCGCCAGGGCGAAGAGCGCGATCAGGCCGAACGCGGCCAGCCACTCCAGGGCCGTGGCACCGGTGGACCGGAAGCCGATGGCGACGGCGACGGCGCCGACCAGGACCACGCTGGCGAGCACCTGCAGGACGCTGCCGACCACGTGCCCGACGAACACGGAGCTGCGGTGGATCGCCATGGTGCGGAAGCGGGCGATGATGCCCTCGGACATGTCGGTGGAGACGGACACCGCGGCCCCGATGACGGTGCTGCCGATGGTCATCAGCAGGATGCCGGGGACGACGTACGCGATGTAGTCGGCGCGGTCGCCGCCGCCCATGCCGGCGCTCATCACGTCGCCGAAGATGTAGACGAAGAGCAGCAGCAGCATGACCGGGGTGAGCAGCAGGTTCAGCGTCAGCGACGGGTAGCGCCGGGCGTGCAGGAGGTTGCGGCGCAGCATCGTGGAGCAGTCGCGCACGGCGAGGGAGAGGGAGCTCATCGGACGTTCTCCTTGGACTGGTGGGGGAGGGCGGCGGTCGGGCCGGTGAGGGCGAAGAACACGTCGTCGAGGTCGGGGGTGTGCACGGTCAGCTCGTCCGCCTCGATGCCCGCGGCCTCCAGCCGGTCGAGGACCGAGCGCAGTGCGCGCTGGCTGCCGTCGCTGGGGATCTGCAGGGCCAGCGCCTCGTCGTCCCGGGTGACCTCGTGCAGGGCGAGGGCCGCGGACCGGTAGACGGCCGGGTCGGTGAAGCGGAGCCGGACGTGTCCGCCGGGGATCAGCCGCTTCAGCTCGTCGGCGGTGCCCTGGGCGGCGATCTTGCCGTCGTTGAGCACGGCGATGCGGTCGGCGAGCTGGTCGGCCTCCTCCAGGTACTGGGTGGTGAGGAAGACGGTGACGCCGCCCGTGACGAGTTCGCGGATGATCTGCCACATGTTGTGGCGGCTGCGCGGGTCGAGGCCGGTGGTGGGCTCGTCGAGGAAGATGATCCGCGGGTCGCCGACCAGGGTCATCGCGATGTCGAGGCGGCGCTTCATGCCGCCGGAGTAGCTGGCGGCGGGCTTCTTGGCGGCTTCGACCAGGTCGAAGCGTTCCAGCAGTTCGCCGGCCACCCGCCGGCCCTCGCTGCGGGAGAGGTGGTGCAGGTCGGCCATGAGGAGCATGTTCTCCTCGCCGGTGATCAGGCCGTCGACGGCGGAGAACTGGCCGGTGACCCCGATCGAGGCGCGGACGGCCTGCGGGTCGGCGGCCAGGTCGTGGCCGTTGACGTGGACGGCCCCGGTGCCCGGGTCCGCACCGAGCAGGGTGGAGAGGATCTTGACGGCGGTGGTCTTGCCGGCGCCGTTCGGACCGAGCAGGGCGAAGACCGTGCCGGCGGGGACCGCCAGGTCGATGCCGTCGAGGACGACCTTGTCGCCGTAGGACTTGCGCAGCCCGTTCGCCGCGATGGCCAGGTTGGTCATGAGGAGTGGCTCCTTCGGAAGCGGTGTCTGCGGGTCAGTTGCTGCGGGCGGTGATGTCGCCGTAGGAGGTGGTGGCGCGGATGGTGAGGCCGGCGTCGGCGCCGTCGGTGTTGTTGAGGGCGTTGTGGA
>NZ_JBIVTH010000051.1:0-16975 GCF_044756625.1 Streptomyces sp. NPDC091682
CGCAAACCAGCACTCGCCAACGCAGCCCGAATCACACGCTGCTGCGAAGGACCGTTGGGAGCCGTCAAACCATTGCTCGCACCGTCCTGGTTGACAGCGGAACCACGAACCACCGCAAGCACCTGATGACCATTCCTCCGCGCGTCCGACAGACGCTCCACGAGAAGGACACCGACACCCTCGCCCCAACCCGTACCGTCCGCGGCCTCCGCGAACGCCTTGATCCTGCCGTCGGCGGCGAGACCGCGCTGACGGGCGAAGTCGGTGAAGGTCTCCGGGGTCGCCATGACCGTGACGCCGCCCGCGAGGGCCAGGTCGCACTCGCCGCGGCGCAGTGCGTTCGCCGCCCAGTGCAGGGCCACCAGGGAGGACGAGCACGCGGTGTCCACCGAGACCGCGGGCCCTTCGAGCCCCAGCGCGTAGGACACCCGGCCGGAGACCACGCTGCCGAGGCTGCCGTTGCCCAGGTAGGTCTCCAGGTCTTCCGGGACCGCGCCGAGGCGCGAGGCGTAGTCGTGGTACATCACACCGGCGAAGACACCGGTCCTGCTGCCCTTGAGCGAGGCCGGGTCGATGCCCGCCCGCTCGATGGTCTCCCAGGAGGCTTCCAGGAGCAGTCGCTGCTGCGGGTCGGTGGCCAGCGCCTCGCGCGGGCTGATGCCGAAGAACTCGGCATCGAAGTCGGCCGCGTCGTGCAGGAAGCCGCCCTCGTTGGAGTAGGTCTTGCCGGGTTTGCCGGGCTCCGGGTCGTAGATGCCCTGGAGGTCCCAGCCCCGGTTCTCCGGGAACCCGCTGATGCCGTCGCCGCCCTCGGCGAGGAGCCGCCACAGCTCCTCCGGCGAGTTCACGTCGCCCGGGAAGCGGCAGCTCATGCCCACGATCGCGATCGGTTCGTCGTCGGACAGCACGGTGACGGGCTCCGGTACCGCGACGCCCGCCTCGGCCCCCACGACCGTCTCGCGGATGTGGTCGGCGAGTGCCAGCGGTGTCGGGTAGTCGAAGACGAGGGTCGCGGGCAGCCGCAGTCCGGTCTCCTTGTTGAGGCGGTTGCGCAGTTCCACGGCCGACAGCGAGTCGAATCCGATCTCGGTGAAGGCGCGCTTCGGGTCGATGGCGACGCCCGACTCGTGGTGCAGGACCTCGGCGACATGGGTGCGCACCAGGTCGACGAGGGTGCGGGTGCGGTCGTCGGCGGAGAGACCGGCGAGCCGCTGGGCGATCGGCGAGGGGGACGCCCCGGAGCGGCCGCCCGCCTGGGCGGTGCGCCGGCCGGTGCCGCGGACCAGGCCGCGCAGCAGTGCGGGAACCCCTTCGGTGCGGGCCCGCAGAGCTGCCGGGTCCAGCTTGACCGGTGCGAGTACGGGCTCGTCCACGCCGAGTGCCTCGTCGAAGAGGGCCAGGCTCTCCTCGGCCGTGAGCCCGACCATGCCGGAGGAGTTCAGCCGCTCGACCTCGGTACGGGTGAGCCGGCTGCCCATGCCCGTACCGCTGTCCCACAGGCCCCAGACCAGGGAGTGCGCGGCCAGTCCCGCGGCTCGGCGGCGGATCGCGAGACCGTCGAGGAAGGCGTTGGCCGCCGCGTAGTTGCCCTGCCCGGCGCCGTCCAGGGTGCCGGACATCGACGAGAAGAGCACGAACGCGGTGAGCCCGAGGTCACGGGTCAGTTCGTGCAGGTGCCAGGCCGCCTCCGCCTTCGGGCGCAGGACGGTGTCCAGGCGTGCGGCGGTGAGGGAGGAGAGGATGCCGTCGTCGACGACGCCCGCCGTGTGGACGACCCCGGTGAGTGGGCGGTCGGCGGGCACCCGGGCCAGCAGGGCGGCGAGGCGGTCCCGGTCAGCGAGGTCGCAGGCCTCGACGGTGACGCTCGTTGCGCCCGACTCGGCGAGTTCCGTGCGGAGTTCGTCTACTCCGGGGGCGTCTTCACCGCGGCGGCTGACGAGCAGCAGGTGGCGGACGCCGTGTGCGGCGACGAGGTGCCGGGCCACCAGGCTGCCCAGTCCGCCCGTACCGCCGGTGATCAGGACCGTTCCGCTCGCGTCGAAGGCCGGCGCCGGGGCGGAAGCGGCCGGCGCCGTGGCCAGCCTCGGCACCAGGACGACCCCTTCGCGTACCGCCAGTTCCGGCTCCCCCGCCGCCAGCGCGGCGGGCAGCGCCCGCAGCGACAGCTCGGATCCGTCGACCGCGACCATGACGATGCGGCCGGGGTTCTCGTCCTGTGCGGCGCGCACCAGGCCGGAGACGGCGGCGCCGGCCAGGTCCGCGTCGCGGGTCACCACGACCAGCTTCGCCGAGTCGGACCGCTCCTCGGCCAGCCAGGTCTGCAGGGCTTCGAGGACCCGGGCGCTCTCGGCCCGTGCCGATTCGAAGTCCTCGCCCGCCGGGCCCGGTGACAGCAGCACCACGTCGGCGCCGGTCACCGTGGAGAGGGTGACGGCTTCGGCGCCGAGCGTCGCCGCCCACGCCTCGGCCTGCGGGCCGGTCACGGCCCACTGCCCCTGGGCGGCCAGGTCCGCGCCGGGCAGCTCGGTCCATTGCATCCGGTACAGCGGCTGTGCGCCGCCGCGCGCCGATTCGATCTGCTCGGCCGATACGGGGCGCGCGATCACCGAGCCGACGGTCATCACGGGACGGCCCGTACCGTCGGCGATGATCAGCGAGGACTGCTCGCGGCTGCTGACGGTGATCTGCACGCGCAGCGAGTCCGCACCGACGGCGTGCAGGGTGACGTCGTTCCAGGCGAAGGGCAGCAGGGTGCCTTCGTCCGTCTGGTCCTGACCGGTGAAGGCCAGGTCCGAGGCCTGCAGCGCAGCGTCCAGGAGGGCGGGGTGCAGTCCGAACGTGCCTGCCGTGGTGCGCTCTTCGGCGGGCAGCGCGATCTCGGCGAACACCTGGTCGCCGCGCTGCCAGGCGGCTTTCAGCCCCTGGAAGACGGGGCCGTAGCCGTAGCCCTGGCCCGCCATCCGCTCGTACGCGCCCGAGACGTCGAGCGTGGTGGCGCCCTGCGGCGGCCAGACGCCGAGGTCGGCGGTCGGCGCGGCGGCCGCTGCCGGGGCGAGGCTGCCGCTCGCGTGCAGGGTCCACGGCGCGTCGACCGGGGAGCCCTCGGTGCGGGAATACACGGCGAGCGGGCGGCGCCGGTCGTCGCCCACCGCGCCGACCAGTACGTGCACCGCGACGCCGCGGGACTCCGGGAGCACCAGTGGTGCCTGGAGGGTCAGTTCCTCCAGGGTCTCGTAGCCGACCTGGTCCCCCGCGCGCACCGCCATCTCGACGAAGGCGGTGCCGGGCAGCAGGACGCGGCCCGTGATCGTGTGATCGGCGAGCCAGGGGTGGCTGAGCAGAGACAGCCGGCCGGTGAGGACCACGCCGTCGGAGTCGGGGAGCAGGACGCCCGCGCCGAGGAAGGGGTGGTCGACGCCCAGCTGGCCGACGCCGGTGACGTCCCTGGTGCCGCTGGACGACTCCAGCCAGTAGCGGCGGCGCTGGAAGGCGTACGTGGGCAGCTCGACCCAGCGGGCGCCGGTGCCGGCGAACGGGGTTTCCCAGTCGACGTGGTGGCCGCGTACGTACGCCTGCGCCAGGGCGCCGAGGAGTTCGCGCTCCTCCGTGCGGTCCCTGCGCAGCACGGGCGCGAGGAGGGTGCCTTCGGTGTCCTGGAGGCAGCCCTGGGCCATCGCGGTCAGTACGCCGTCGGGTCCTAGCTCGATGAAGGCCGTGACACCGGCGGCTTCGAGTGCGCGGATCCCGTCGGCGAAGCGCACCGCCTGACGGACGTGCCGCACCCAGTACTCCGGGTCCCCCAGCTCACCCGGGGCGGCGATCTCTCCGGTGACGTTGGAGACGACGGCGATCTTCGGTTCGCGGTAGGCGACCGCCTGGGCGACCCTGCGGAACTCGTCGAGCATCGGCTCCATCAGCGGTGAGTGGAAGGCGTGCGAGACGGTGAGCTGCTTGGTCTTGTGCCCTTGCGCGGTGAGCTCGGCGACGACCTCGGCGACCGCGTCCCCGGCGCCGGAGATCACCAGGGAGGCGGGGCCGTTGACGGCGGCCAGACCGACCCGGTCCTCGCGCCCGGCGAGCAGCGGAGTCACGTCCGCCTCAGTGGCGCGGACGGCGAACATCACTCCGCCGGCAGGCAGTTCCTGCATCAGGCGGCCGCGGGCCGCCACCAGGACGGCGGCGTCCTCCAGTGAGAGGACCCCGGCGACGTGCGCGGCGGCGATCTCGCCCACCGAGTGGCCAGCAAGGAAGTCGGGCCGTACGCCGAACGACTCGACGAGGCGGAACAGCGCCACCTCGACGGCGAACAACGCGGTCTGGGTGTAGACGGTCTGGTCGAGCAGCGCTGCCTCCGCGCTGCCGGGTTCGGCGAACAGCACCTCCTGCAGGGGAAGTTCGAGCTGCATGTCCAGGTAGTCGCAGGCGTTGTCAAGTGCGTCGGCGAACACCGGGAAGGTGTCGTACAGTTCGCGGCCCATCGCCACCCGCTGCGCGCCCTGGCCGGTGAAGAGGAAGGCGAGGCGGCCCGCGGTGGTCCGGCCGTCGAAGGCGCCGGGCACGGTGACGCCCTCGGCGACGGAGGCCAGTGCGCTCAGCAGCGTCTCGCGGTCCTCGCCGAGGACGACGGCGCGGTGGTCGTGGGCGGTACGGGTGGTGACCAGCGAGTGGCCGACGTCTGCGACGGAGGCGTCGGAGCCCGCCGGTCCCGCGACGAAGGTGTGCAGCCGCCGTGCCTGGCCGCGCAGCGCCTCGGGGCTGCGCGCGGAGATCACCCAGGGCCGGACGGTACCGGTCGGTTCGGATCCGGCGGCCGGTTCGGGCCGCTCCCGGTCCTCCGGCGCCGCCTGCTCCAAGATGAGGTGGGCGTTGGTGCCGCTGATGCCGAACGCCGAGACGCTGGCGCGGCGCGGGCTGCCTTCGGCGGGTTCCCACGGCATGGCCTCGGTGAGCAGCTCGACGCGGCCCGCGGACCAGTCCACGTGCGGGGTCGGCGCGTCCACGTGCAGCGTCTTGGGGAGGGTCTCGTGCTTCATCGCCATGACCAGCTTGATCACGCTGGCGGCGCCGCCCGCGGCCTGGGTGTGCCCGAGGTTGGACTTGACGGAGCCGAGCCGCAGGGGGCGGTCGGCGGGCCGGTCCTGGCCGAGCGTCGCGAGGATGGCCTGGGCCTCGATGGGGTCACCGAGACGGGTGCCGGTGCCGTGCGCCTCCATGGCGTCGATGTCGGCGGGGACGAGTCCGGCGTTGGCGAGTGCCTGGCGGATGAGCCGCTGCTGCGAGGGGCCGTTGGGTGCGGTGAGGCCGTTGCTCGCGCCGTCCTGGTTGATCGCGGTGGAGCGGATCAGGGCCAGTACGGGGTGCCCGTTGCGCCGGGCGTCGGAGAGGCGTTCCAGGATGAAGATTCCGACGCCCTCGGCGAAGCCCGTACCGTCGGCCGCCGCCGCGAACGGCTTGCAGCGGGCGTCGGCGGCCAGGCCGCGCTGGCGGCTGAAGGCGCTGAACATGCCGGGGCTGCCCATGACGGTGACGCCGCCGGCCAGTGCGAGAGAACTCTCGCCCTGGCGCAGGGAGTTCGCCGCGAGGTGCATGGAGACCAGGGAGCCCGAGCAGGCGGTGTCCAGGGTGATGGCGGGGCCCTCGAAGCCCATCAAGTAGGACAGCCGGCCCGAGATGGCGCTGGGCGCGTTGCCGGTCATCAGGTAGCCGTCGAGGCCCTCGGGGGCGTCCAGGACGCTCGTACCGTACTCGTGCACCTCGGCGCCGATGAAAACGCCGGTACGGCCGCCGCGCAGGGTGGCCGGGTCGATGCCGGTGCGCTCCAGTGCTTCCCAGGCCGTTTCCAGGACCATGCGCTGCTGCGGGTCCATGGCGAGCGCCTCGCGCGGGCTGATGCCGAAGAAGTCCGCGTCGAAGAGGGTGGCCTCGTCGAGGAATCCGCCTTCGCGCACGTAGCTCTTGCCGAGGACGCCGGGGTCGGGGTCGTACATGCCCTCGATGTCCCAGCCGCGGTCGGTGGGGAAGCCCGCGAGCACCTCGCCGTTGTCCCGCACCAGGCGCCACAGGTCCTCGGGGGACGAGATGCCCGCCGGGTAGCGGCAGCCGATGCCGATCAGCGCGATCGGGTCCTCGTCGTCCGCCGCCGACCGCTCGGGGGCGACGACCTCGTCCGTCAGGCCGAGCGCCCGGCCGCGCAGGAAGGACGCGAGGGCGCTCGGGGTGGGATGGTCGAAGGCGAGGGTGACCGGCAGGTCGAGGCCGGTCGCCGCGGTGAGGCGGGCGTGCAGGTCGACGGCGGCCAGCGAGTCGAAGCCCAGCTCCATGAAGGGGCGTTCGGCGTCGACCGCGGGCACCTCCTTCCCGGCGTGCCGCAGGGCCGCACGGGCATGCTCGCCCACCAGGAGGAGTGCGGCACGCAGCTGCTCGGCCGGCTCGAGCGCCGTCAGCCGGCGCGTCAGGGCGTTCTGTAGCGGAGCGCTTTGCCCCGGGGTGCTCCGCTCTTCGCCCGACGCACTGCCGGTTTCGGAAACCAAGTTCTCGGACTCGCTCATTCCGCGTACTCCACTACTCGTCCAGCTCGCCGGCAGACAGAATCTCGGGCCTGAATATGTATCGAAGCTAACTACGGTGGCCTTCGCGGCCACACCCCTAAGCCCCCCTAAGGGGGTGCTACCGGAGGGAGGTCGAACCCTTGGTCGGGAGCGGTTTCTCCATGGCTTCGGTGTCGAATTTGTGCGATACGTAGGAGAGCGCGCCCAGGAGTTCTCCCGAGGTGACCCGCCGGTTGCCGGAGCTTTCCACGAGGTGCCCGATCGGCAGTTCTCCGGTCGTCGCCCAGCGCAGCCTGCCGGTGTCGTCGATATAGCTGCGGGTGCGCCCCATGTTGTCGGGGTGCACGCAGTAAGGAACGTCGAGAAGACCGCGCTTGAAGGCGAGGATCAGGGCCTGCCCCACGTCGTCGTGGAGATCGAGCACGGCGGCGACGAGTGCGTGCGCCTCTGCGTACACCTGGGAATCCGTGGAATTCCCCGGCCGTGCACCACCGGGGAACGCCGTGGCGGCCCTGGTGGCGTGTTCGAGGGCCGCGATGTTCTCCTCGATCGTGGGGATGCGACGGGATTCCGCGACGGTCTTCACGATGATCCGCTCCGACCCGGTGGCGGCGGCCAGTTGGGCGGCCTGCCCCAGCAGCCGGTAGGAGCCGCCGTCGGTGGTGGGGTACACGCCCATGTAGGTGTAGATCACGACGTGCCAGGTCGCGGCGGGCAGCAGCTCGGCGCAGAGTGCCCGCAGCGCGGCGACGGCCTCGATGTCCTGACCGAAGTGGGTCTGTTGGGCGTAGCTGACGGAGATGCTGCGGATGCCGTGCCGGTAGAAGAACAGTGCCTCCAGGGCACTGATCGCCACCAGCAGGCTCGGCGGGCAGAGCTGGCCGAGCATGCATCCGCCGAAGGTCTCCAGATGCGGGTCCACGCCCATGCCGCGCAGTTGCGCGAGGAAGAGGGTGGAGCGGTCCCATTCGCGCACCGACTGGTCGAGCGGGGTGCGCCCGTACGGCAGGCAGTAGGAGACCGGGCCGCCCTCGGAGGCGCTGAGGCCGGCCCGGACCGTGGCGGCGAAGATGTCGAAGGGCTTCGCCGAGCCGTGCCTCACCTGTACCGGGAAGTCGGGGCCGTGGATGCCGTCGAGCATGTCCCGGGTCGTGTGCGCGCCGTAGTTGACGATCGGGAAGCCGTTGATGCCGGTGCCCCGCCGCAGCGCCTCGTCGACGGCCGCGGTGTCGCCGACCCGGGTGTAGGCGTCGATGGTGAGGGTGCCGACCGTGGTGGCGTCGGCCACCTTGGTGGCCGCGAGACCCCGGCGCATCTGTGCCGGGTCGCTGAACCCCATCCGCGGCTGGACCACGAGGCGCCCCGCCCGGTGCGCGGCGCGCACGAAGCTGCCGAAGTCCGAGTGGGCGCCCTGCACGGTGGTGGCGGGCGCGTCCCCGGCCCCGATGCGGGCCGGGGCGTGCCCGTCCGGGCGGTGCTCGTGCTCCGAACGGTCCCGGGGGCGTTCGACGTCGGACCGGTCCCCGGGGTGCTCCTCGGTCACGAAAGGACTCTCTGCGGGAGTGCGCCGATGAACCGCTCGAAGGACCCGATTTCGGTCCTACCGTCCTCGAAGACCGCGTCGAAGCCGGCGGCGAGGAGTTCCTCGATGTGCGCGGCGTCCTCGCCGCCGGAGATGCCGAGCTTGCCGCCGATCACCATCGGGGTGCGGATCAGGGCCTCGGCCTCGCGCAGCTTCTTGATGACGCGCAGCCCGTCCTGGTATCCGTGTCCGTTGACGCTGCTGATCACCACCAGCGCCGGGTCGTGCTCGCGGATCTCGGACCCCAGCAGCTCGTCGGGGACGGTCGGTCCCAGGTTGACGACGTCGTAGCCGAGTTCCTCGATGAGCAGCTGGAGGAAGACCAGGTTCCAGGTGTGCGCGTCGGAGGAGAGCCCGCTGACCACGACGGTCTGCCGCGGACGACCGGGTAGGCCGGGGCCGGTGGAGGTGTCGGTCGTGCCACCGGAAAGGGTTGCCAGCTCGCTCATGCGTACGTCCTATGGTGCTCGATGCGGGACACGGAGACGACCTCGTCGCCCCGCACCACGATTTCGACGGGGGCGGGCCTGCCGAGGAACATCAGCAGGCTGGACGTGGGTCCGTAGGCACCGGCGTTGGGGATCTCGATGACGTCTCCGGCCTCCAGCGGCGGCAGCGCCACCGACCGGCCGAGCACGTCGCCGGGGGTGCAGAGCGGGCCGACGAGGCTGGACTTCTCCCAGCTCTCCACCGACTCCGGGGAAGCGCCCGCGGTGTCGGGGCTGACCGCCACCGGCAGTAGCCGGCCGAGGCCGGACATCCCGCCGAAGGTGTTGATGCCCGCGTCGAGGATGACGAACTTGCGGCCCCGGCTCTCCTTGATGTTGACCACCCCGGCCAGCAGCGTGCCGCTGTCGCCGACGAGGTAGCGGCCGGACTCGCAGGCCACCTTGGGAAAGCCTTCGCGCCAGCGCGGGAAGTGCTCGTCGAGGGTCTGCGACAGCGCTTCGCGGAGCCGGCCGTAGACGGGACGCTCGCCGGGAACCGCGTACGGCACGGAGAAGCCGCCGCCGATGTCCAGGAAGCGGGGCTCGTCGAGCCCGATGTCGTGGAAGGTCCTGGCCGCCTGGGCGATGGTGTGCTGGAACTCGCCGATGAGGGCTTCCTCGTCGCGGGCGTTGCTCAGCGGGAAGAAGTGGGCACCCACGATCTCCGTGCCCTCGACGGCCCTGAGCAGCGGGATCTGCTCGACGAGGGTCTCGCTGTCGATGCCGAACTGGGAGGGGGCGCCGGTCATCCGGATGCTGGTGGTGGCGCTGGCCGACGCGCTGTTGATGCGGAGCAGGGCCTGGGCCACGACCCCGAGACGGAGGGCCACGGCACCGATGTGCTGGAGGTCGGTGAGGGACTCCACGGAGAACATCCGCACGCCTTTGGCGATGGCTTCGTCGAGTTCGCCGTCGGTCTTGCCCGGTCCGGTGTAGAGGCACTCGCCGGGGTCGAAGCCGGCGCTCAGGGCGGCGTCCAGCTCACCCGTCGAGCTGATTTCGGCGCGGCAGGCACGGTTGCCGCCCTGCCGCAGCGCCCGGATGACCTCCGGGTGCGGGTTGGCCTTGACCGCGCTGAAGAGCTCGAACTCCTCGGGCAGGGCGGCGAACAGGTCGTCCCTCGCGGCCTCGACCCGGTTCAGGTCATAGACGTAGGCCGGAGTGCCATGGCGCTCCACGAGGTCGGCGTAACGGGTCATTTGGAGGTCTCCTCAAGAAGCCGGGCCAGCTCCTTCTTGTCGTTCTTGCCGTTCGGCGTGAGCGGGATCGCGTCGAGGACGTGGCAGACGGAGGGCACCTTCTGGGCCTCCAGTCGGAAGGTGAGCTCGCGCAGGATCTCGTGCTTGGCCCGGTCGGCCTCGACGAACAGCACGAGGTCGCGCTCGTCGGTGGGCGGCAGCACCACGGCCGCGCGGACGCCGTGGATGTCGGCGGCGGCGGACTCGATCTCGGTGGTGCTCATCCGGACGCCCTTGCGCTTGAACATGTCGTCGCGGCGGCCGTCGAAGTAGAGGTAGCCGTCCTCGTCGAGCCAGCCGTAGTCGCCCGTGTGCAGGCGCAGGGCGCCGTCGTCCGGGCCCGGGCGGAAGGTCTTGGCGCTCAGTTCGGGGTTTCGCCAGTAGCCGGGCATCACGTGCGGGCCGACGGCGACGATCTCACCGGTCTCGCCCGCCGGCAGCGGGGCTCCGTCTGCGTCCAGGATCAACACCTGGGTGCCGGGAACCGCGCGGCCCACGGAGTCGGGGCGTTCCTTCTCCTGCTCGGGCGGCATGACGGTGATGCGCTTGGATTCGGTCTGCCCGTACTGGCGGACCACTCGGGAGCCGGGGAACTTGGCGCGCAGCGCGTCGATGGTGGTTTGCGGCAGAGCCGCACCGGTGTTGCTGAACATCCGCACGGTGGGTGCCGGGTTCTCCTCGCGCTCCGCGAGCCGGAGGATCATGGCGGCCAGCGAGGGCACGATCGGCACGATGGTGGCGCCGCTCTCGCGGATGCGGCGCAGCAGCACCAGGTCGGACGCGCCGTCGGCCAGCACGATCTCGGAGCGGCCGATGGTGGACAGCAGCACCTTGTACAGGCCGTAGTCCCAGGAGATCGGGAAGCGGCAGAAGACCACGTCGTCGGGCCGGTATCCGATGACGCCCTCGAGCGCCTCGGAGACGAAGGTGATCTGGGCGTGCGGGCAGATCACGGCCTTCGGGGCGGCGGTGCTGCCGGAGGTGTAGACGAGGACCGCGGGGTCGTCGGCGGAGATCTCTGCGGCCGGCGGGCGGGCGTCGATCTCGGCGTGCTTCTCGACCTCGGTCCAGGCGGCGCCGTACTCCCGCACGAGGGCCGGGGTGAGGTCGCGCACGGTCTCCTCGGCGTCGGCGGTGACGATGACCAGGGCCGGCTCGGAGTTCTCCAGGACCGGGGCGAGGTGGAAGGTCTTCATGCCCGGGTTGAGCGGCACGAAGACGACCCCGCTGCGGCTGGCGCCGTAGAACATCGCGACGAGCTCACGGGTGGTGGGCAGCTGGACCACGAGCCGGTCGCCGGGGACCAGCCCCTGTTCCGCCAGCCAGTCGGCGAAGGCGTGTGCGTGGGCGTCGAGTTCCGCGTACGTCCACGTTCCGGTGTCGTCGCTGACAGCCCGGGACTGCGCGGAATCGGCAACTGCTTCCGTCAGCAGTTCGTGCACGAGCTTGTTCCGGCGGGAAAGCGATTCGCCGGGTATTCGATCCGCAAAAGGAATGGTATCCAAGGCCGTTCTCCTGTCGCCGGCTCCGCATGGGGAGATCGATGCATTGCTGAAATCGATCCGCTACGAAGTTACCCGCGACAGGAGACCCTGCCCCACCCCTAATCCCCCCTATTGCCGCTCCGGCCATTCCCGGCACGCAGCAGGTCACCAGCACGATTCCGCAGTTCTTTGCGGTCGATTTTCCGGTTGGCGTTCACAGGGAATTCATCGAGGAGTTCATAACGCCTGGGCAGCAGCCCGCGCGGGAGCACTTCGCTCAGCTTCCTGGCGAACTCGACGGGACGTACGGGTTGCTGACCGATGTAGAAGACAACGAGTTGGGTTCCCTCGTCGGTGGCCGCGTCCACGGTCACCGCCTCGCCGACCCCTTCGACCGCACCGAGGGCGTGGTCGATCTCGGCGAGTTCGACGCGCCAGCCCTGGATCTGGACCTGGGCGTCGAGCCGTCCCAGGTAGGCGAGTTCACCGTCTCCGACGCGACGGACCCGGTCGCCGGTGCGGTACCAGAGTCGCGAGTCGCGCTCCACGAACCGGCCCCGTTCGTCGTCGGGGTCGAGGTAGCCGGGCGCCATCTGCGGTCCTGAGATGACCAGTTCGCCCTCGGTCGCGGCCTCGTTGTCGTCCGCGTCGAGGAGCAGGTGCTCGTGTCCCGCGTGTACGGCGCCGATCGGCACGATCCCGTTGGCGCCCAGCTCCGGCGAGCGGACCGGGTCCCAGCGGTGTGCGGCGATGGTGACGGTGAACTCGGTTGGCCCGTACAGGTTCTCCAGCACGGATTCGGAGGCCGCCCGCTGCCACGCTTCGGCATCCTGGCACTTGAGTGCTTCGCCCGCGAAGAAGCTCCAGCGCAGGGACGGTAGCGAGCCGGCCGCGAGCCCGCCCGTGCGGCGGGCCAGCGAGATGGCGCCCGGTGTCGAGAACCACACGCTCACCCGGTGCTCGGTCAGGAAGCCCGGCAGGTCGCGGTACCCCTGGGCCGGGATGACGAGTGCGGTCGCACCGGCGCCCCAGGCGCAGAACAGGTCGAACAGCGAGCAGTCGAAGTTCAGGTCGAAGGTCTGCGAGAAGACGTCGTCGGCGGTGAAGTCGTACCGCTCGTCGAGGAGACCGAAGTAGTGGCTGGTGTTTCCGTGCGTGAGCGGGACGCCCTTGGGGCGGCCGGTCGAGCCCGAGGTGAACAGCATGTACGCGATGTCGCCCGGCCCGACCGGCCGGGGCTCCGCAAGTGCGTGCCGTTGGTCGGGCACGATCCGGCGCAGCCCGCCGCCGAGTGCGGCGTCGGAGTCGGCGAGCAGGACCGGGACGGCGCTGTCCGGGCCGAGCAGCGCCGGCAGTTGTGCGCCGCCACCGGCGTCGGCGATCACCGCGGAGAGCGGCGCCGCGTCGAGCATGCCCCGGGTGCGGGCCTGTGGGAAGTCGGGGCGCAGCGGCACCACGGCGGCGCCGGCGTACAGCGCCGCGAGGATGCCCACGTACGCCGTGACTCCCTTTGACGCCAGTACGCCGACGGCCCTGGGCGGGCCGGCCGCGTCGGCAGTGAGGGCGCCCGCCCAGCGGAGCGCCAGTTCGTGGGCGTGCGCGTACGTGAGGGACTCCGTGCCGACGCGCACCGCGGCGCGGTCCGGCGACTTGGCCAGTCCGCGCAGGAAGCGCGCGTACAGCGCGTGCTCAGCTGGTGCCCGCACGGTCAGGCAGCCGGCTGGAGCAGGCCGGAGAGCGCCTTCCACAGGACGCCGGGCGTCCGGAAGGTCTCCAGGCTCAGGGCGTCGTCCTGGAAGCGGACGTCGTAGGCGTTCTCCAGCTGGGCGAGCAGCTCGACGGTACCCAGCGAGTCCAGGCCGAGGTCACGCAGCTCGATGTCGCTGGTGAACGCCTCGTCGTCGCCGAAGAAGGGCAGGTAGCCGCGGACCATGTCTTCGAACTTGTCGTCCCACACGGTGGTGTTTCCTCACTCTGGGATGGGTGGTGCAGGTGGGTGGTGGTGCAGGTTTGCTGGCGGTGCACGTTGGTGGTGGTGCCGGTGCCGCGCTGTCGGCAGGCCCTCAGGCCGCGGCCTTCGAGCGGCTGCGCGGCCGCATCGCGACGGCCGGGCTGGCGGGTACGACCTCGAAGCTGTTGCGGGTCAGGGGCACCCGGCCGAACAGGGCGTCCGGGCCCGATACGCACGCCTTCGTCACGCCCAGGGTGCGCAGCGAGGCCACGACCGCGGGCCACCGCATCGGCGTGACGAAGCTGTCCAACAGCATGGTGCGGATCTCGTCGGCGGTGGTCAGGACGGTGCCGTCCTGATCGGCCACGACCGGGAGCCGCGGGTCGTGGAAGGTCAGCGAGGAGAAGACCTCCGACTCTGCCCTGGCCCGCAGCGAGCCGAAGGCCGAGCAGTGCACGGGCGGGCGCATCGTGTAGAGCGACATCCCGCCGAGTTCGCGCAGCCGAGGGCGGAACCATTCGAGGCTGTGCTCGCGCATCGACACCATGTGGAAGTCGTGATCGATGTAGCACGAGACCTCGTGGAACTCGCCGCGCTCCTCGAACTCGGCGAAGATCTGCTGCAGTCTGTCCTGCGGGGTGCGCAGGAAGGAGTGCGTCACCACGTCCTGGTGGTCGGTGGTGAAGTAGTCCGCCATGCAGCGGGCGACGCCGGCCGTCATGCGGACCGCGTCCTCGAAGGACAGTGCACCGGAGTACGCGCTCAGCACCTTCTCGCCGAAGCTCGGCCCGGTGCAGACCTCGGGCACCAGGCCCAGGGTCCGTTCGGCCCAATCGGCGGAGGCCAGGCAGTTCACCATGAACGCGACCTGCGCGGCCTCCGAGTAGTCGTCCTCGTCGTCGCGGAACCGGTCGATCAGCGAGTAGCCGAGCACCTCGTCCGCCCGCGCCGTGAGCCGCCGTGCGGCCGGGTTGATCAGCATGAACTTCCCCACCTCGGAAAAGGTGGAGGCTCCCATTCCGGGGAAGACGATCGCGGTTTCGGCCCGGAGCCCGGAGGTCATCCGCGCTCTCCTTCCAGGAGTGTGTCGAGGTATCCGAGCAGCACTTCGTTGAAGCGCTCGGGTTCTTCCAGGTGCGGCAGGTGGCTGGAGTTCTCCAGGATTTCCCACCGCACGTCGGGAATCCGGTCGAAGTAGGGCTGTACGGTCTCCGGAGTCGCCTCGTCGTGGCGGCCGGTGAGCAGCAGCGTGGGGACGTCGATCCGGTCGAGTTGGTCGACGACCGACCAGTCCTTGAGCGTCCCGATCACATGGAACTCGTTCGGGCCGTTCATCGTGTAATAGACGGTCGGGTCGTCGTAGATCTCCATGAAGGACGCGACGAAGTCACGGGGCCAGGGCACGACCCGGCACACGTGCTTGTCGTAGAAGACCCGCATGGCGGCGAGGTATTCCTCGCTGTCCGTACTGCCGGCCGCCTCGTGCCGCAGCAGCGTCCCCTGGACGTCCACCGGCAGTTCGGCGCGCAGTACGTCCATCGCCCCCAGCCAGAGTCCGTACGAGGCGGGGGAGTTGGCGATCACCAGGCCGCGCAGGCCGGCGGGCCCCTCCGCAGCGTGCGCCGCCCCGAGCAGGCCTCCCCAGGAGTGCCCGAACAGCACGTAGTCCTGGTCGACCCCCAGCTTGCGCAGGAGGTTGTTCAGCTCGTCCTGGAAGAGCTGGACCGTCCAGAAGTCCGGTCCACGGTCGGGCAGGTGGGTGGACCCGCCGTTGCCGATCTGGTCGTAGTGGATCACCGGCCAGCCCTGGGCGGCCAGTTCGCACAACGCGAGCATGTAGTCGTGCGTACTGCCGGGACCGCCGTGCAGCACCACTATGGGCGGGCGTCCCCCGTGGAGATGGCCCGTTACTCGGTACCAGGTTTTGTATTCTTTGAAAGAAACGGTTCCTTTGGCGCTCGGCGCTCTGGACATGAATCTCCCTATCAGAATTGTCCGGGGTCCACCAATCACTTCCGGACAGCACTGCCGAGTCCATGCCGGAAAACGATTCTCCGCGGTGATCGAGCGGACGTCCCGTGGCCGTGGAACGGCCACGAAACGTTACGGCCCGGCGTGTGTTTGTCTGCAAGGTATAGGACCCGCCCATGCGGGCAGACCCCTATCCGGCCCCTACGGACCCCTGACGGCCCGGCGGTGCGACCCTCGTGGTCCGGTCGCGGGGCAGGTCGCGGGGCAGGTGGTCAGCCGGTCGTGTTCCGCAGCCATTCCTCGACGGCCCGGGCCGTCTCGACCGCGTGGTTCTCGACGATCGTGAAGTGGGTGCCCGGGACCTCGGCGCGGGTGTGCGCGGTCGACCAAACGGCCCGCCATCCGTCTCCGCCGGACGAGTCGTCGGCGACGAAGTTCTCCGTGGGTCCGACGAACAGGACGGGTGTACGCATCTCGTGGGGCCGCACGTCGCCGATCAGTTCGACGTACCGGCCCATGGCACCGAGCCGGGTGGCGTCGAATCCGCCGAAGTCGTCCTCGCGGTCGAACATCCCGGCCATCATCTGGCCCCAGAAGCCGGCCGAGTCATTGTCGTCGTCACCGGTGTCGGGCAGATAGGAGTCGAGCAGTACGACACCGGACGCCGGAGTCCCCTCGCTTTCCAGGCGTTCAGCGACGGCGTGGGCGAACTGACCTCCCGACGAATAGCCGACAATCACGAACGGCTTTCCCCCGGCGGCTCGAAGGACGTGCTCGGCGAACGCCTCGACGGCGGCGGGCACCGTGGCCGGCAGCCGGTCCGAAGGCCGGAACCCGAGCACGGGCAGGGCGATCACGTCGCGCACGTCACGGAAGTTGACCGCGAAGCGCGCGTACTGCTGCGCGCCGCCCATCGCCATCGGGGACGGCATGCAGACGAGGGCCGGCCCGTGTGGTCCACGGGCCAGCGTGACCGGTTCGGGGAACACCGCGCCGTTCCGTCCGTCCGCCGCCACCTTCTCCTCGGTCTCCTTGAGCTCGGCCACCGAGTGGAACCAGGGGCGGATCTGTCCGGCCGCCTTGATCAGCCGGACTCCGCCGGGCAGATTGCCGTTGAGGATCGCCTGCCGGAACAGACCGCGGATGGACTCCGGGGTCTCGCCCGGCTTGTCCTCGGAAGGACGGGCGGTTCTTCCGGGCGCGGTGGCCCGGGCGGCTTCCGCGAGTTGTTGCTGAAGGTGCCCGGCGAGCGCCGCAGGGGTGCGGTGGTCGAAGATGGCACTGGTGGTCAGGCTTGCGCCGGTCGCCTGGTTCACCAGGTTGCGGATCTCCATCGCCGACAGCGAGTCCACCCCGGATTCGAGGAAGTCGCGTTCCGGTTCGACGTCGTCGGCAGAGGCGTGGCCGAGCACCACCGCGACCCGGCCGAGTATCAGGGCGAGCAGTTCCCGCACCTGTTCCGCGACCGGCAGCGCGGCGAAGGACGCGGGCAGGCCGGTTGCGCCGAGGAAGGGATGCGCGGTCGCCACCTGTCCGAGCGAAGAGGCGTCAACGGAAACGGGAGTCGCGTCGAGCCAGTAGCGGTCGCGCTGGAAGGCGTACGTGGGAAGGTCCACCAGCCGCGCCCCGGTGCCGGCGAACAGCGCCTGCCAGTCGACCGCCGTCCCTGCCCGGAAGGCCTGGGCGAGCGCGGTCAGCAAGGTGTGCGCCTCG
>NZ_JBIVTH010000052.1:0-13740 GCF_044756625.1 Streptomyces sp. NPDC091682
CGCCGACCTCTACAAGAAGCGGAACACGGTCGAACGCCTGATCAACAAGCTGAAGGCCTGGCGCGGCATCGCCACCCGATACGACAAAACCCCGGACAGCTACATCGCCGGCCTCCACCTCCGGGCTGCAATGATCTGGATCGACGACCTGCTCAAGACAGCCGAATGATCACGACATCACACAGGCCCTAATCGGCCTGCAGGACGAAGAACATGAAGCACAGGAAGCGCGGCTTGGCCGCGATGACTTCGGGGAACAGCTCGTGGGCGGCTGGATCAGGCTCCGGCTCGCTGATGGCCGTTACCCGGAAACCGGCACCGGTGAAGGCCTCGATCATCGCGTGCAGCGGCCTGTGCCAGATGCTCATCGTCGCGGTCTGGCCGCCCATGGTCCATTCTTCGGTCCAGTTGGTGGTGTCGAAATAGTCGTAGTCGGTCTCGCGGCCGGCCTGGCGGTGCATGAGGTTGGCGGCAAAGGGATGGTCGACGGACGCGATTAGCCGACCGCCGGGCTTGAGTACGCGTCGCAGCTCGGCCAGCGCTGGCCCCCAGTCCTCCAGGTAGTGCAGCACCAGGGACGCGACTACATCGTCGAACGTGTCATCGGCGTAGGGAAGCGGGCTGCCCAGGTCGGCCACCTGCAGGTCCGTACCGTCGCCGAGCCGCCGGCGGGCCAGTTTCAGCATCTCGGCACTCGCGTCGAATCCGCTCACCAAGGCACCACGGTCGCGCAATGCCGTGGACAAGGGCCCGGAGCCGCAGCCGGCGTCGAGGATCCGCCGGCCGGCTACGTCCCCAGCGAGGGCCAGCATCGCGGGCCGCTCGTAGTGGGCATTGATGAGGTTGGTTTCGTTTTCGGCCGTGTACGCCTCGGCGAAGCTGTTGTAGTCGTTGACCTTCGGCGGATCCGCAGTCACCGCGGACGGTGAGGTGAGCCCGGTGGAGCTCGCGTGCTCGTGGTCCTCGTTAGAGATCATGCTGCGGGAGACGTGTGCTGCACCAGTTCGGTTCCTGGCTGCTCCCGATCGTCCTCACAGCCTTGAAGATCCAATGAACGCTTCGCTTTGAGCGTCACGATCACCGCTATGTCATGTCAGCCTCAGGAGCAGGCACTGAATGACGGGCCCGGAAAGCGTGCGGTTCCGGTCCCCGCCGAGCCGGGGTGCGCACCCGGTCTTCACGAGGTTGGCCAGGCCGCCGCCCCGGGAGAAGTCGAACACTGTCACGGTCTGCTCGACCGACTCTGCTTCCAGCTGTCCTTCCCAGAGCATCAGGGACAGGGTGCTGGTGAGGACGATCTCGGCGAACGTGGCGGCCTGGACGACAGCGTTGCGGTAGTCGCCATCGCGGCGGAAGGCCCGGCGGACTTCGGGAAGTGCGTGTTGAGGCAGGTCAACTGGTCCTCGTCGAGGACGGTGGCGAGCGGGCTCGATGGGGGCGTCAGGGGCCTCACGCCCATCGTGCCGTCGGCGTAGCTACCGGTGACGGTCCTGGCGAGCCAGAGCCACTGCTGTCTGCTCCGGAGCGGCCACGGGGTTGCTGTGGTACGCGTCGACCGTCCCGTCAGCGAAGTCCTGTTCGGGCAGCGGCTTGCCGGTGATCTCCGCGCAGACCTGCGTGAGGGAAGCCAGGTGCATGGGCCCCCGCTCTGGCGTTCCCGGAACTGCCAGAACTTTCAGCGACACGCACGGCCTCCCCTGCGCAGCCGACGGCAACACAGGGCCGTCCAGGGAGGGCCGCATCTCGCCGTCGAGCCTGCCGACCGCGCCGGGCAACATCTTGGTGATCACCGCCCCATGCGGCAGCGGGCAGGGAAAGAGCGGAGCCACCAGGAAGGTGAGCAGCAGCGGGCCCACCGGGAGCTGATCCTCGTCGGCGGGCTCGGGCTTGCCGGGCTGGTTCATCGGCAAAGCGTAGGACCGCACGTGCCGGCACCGGACGGATCTTCCGAGCCCGCTCGAAAACACCGCCCTTTCGACGCGCGGTCGAGCCCCGTGCCGTGTTGTGAACCGCAAGAGTCAGGTCCGGCCGGGCCCGGACAGCGGCAAGAGCGTCGCGCCAGGCGCGGGATCCATCTGGTCCGATGGGGCACTCCTGTCGTAGGGGAGCGCCGGACCGGAGTTGTGCGTGGGATGAGGAAGGCATGCACTGCCCTCAGGAGGCCAACCCGCCCGGCCCCCTGCCCCACACCAATGGCGCCGCCGGATACGTCGAAGCCGCCGAGGCAGCCGAGGATGAGGGGCGCGGGAAGCTGACCCTCAACCTGAAGCTCCGTACCGCTGCGCGTGAGCACGCCCTCGCCGCTTCCCTGATCAAGTGGTGGGCCGGCGGCGGACCGAGGAGCCACACAGATCCCGTCACGCAGTCGACCGCGAAGACCCGGATCAAGGACGCGGGCTACTGCCCGGAAGAATTCGGCCTTCCGGTGGCCGAGAACGGCCTGGCCCGGTGGTTCACCCAAGGGTCGCCCCTTCCAGCCAGGGCAATTCGACTCCTGCCTGCGTCGTGGACGAGTGGATGGCGAGCGACGGCCACCGGGCGAACATCCTCAACCCCGCGTTCAAGGAGTCCGGGGTCGCTGTCTACCGCGGTACCGCAACACCGGACAACCCGGAAGCGGATGGCTACCTCTACGTGCAGACCTTCGGGGCATGCACTCGCATCGACACGCCCGAAATTTGGCAGTGGCTCACGAACGTCCGCCGCCCCGCCGGACTCGGGAACGACTCGGTGCGCGCCGAGCAGCGGGCGGCGGCGCTGGCTGCGGTCGATTCGGACTGGAACCCGGCAGTGCTGGGGTGGACGGTGGACTGGCAGCGGCACCACGCCTGCCTCACCCAACAGCGCCGGCTCGTCGAACTCGGCGTGAGGAAGGCCCCACGAGCCCGCAGAGTGGCCGTGAGGACGACTACGGCGGCCGGGCCGCGCGCGGGCGGTACGGCTTTCCAGAAGGGCCTTCAGGCCCCGGAGCAGTATGTGGCGCGGGAAGGCGCGATGCTGGGGCGCAGTGCCATCGAGCAGCTCCTTGACGGTCCCCACCGTGTTGGCATCTGGGTCAGGAACCGGAAGGCCCGCCGCGACCAGCTCGACCAGGCGCAGCTCGAAGCGCTGGCCGACCTCGGCGTCGACTGGGCGCGGCAGGAGAGGTGGGGGCGCCCGTCATGGGCCGCCCCATACGCTCAGCGCGGCCCGTTCAGTGCCCTGAGGACGGCTCTGCGGATGCCGGAAGCTGGGGGGACGGCTGTTCGACCTCCGCCGAGCCGTCGCCAGCAGAAGCAGCGTGGAGGCGATGAAACGGTCGTCGGGGACGTCCAGGTCCAGCCATGCGGTAGGCCGTCCGCGCGGTTCGGCGTGCTCGAGGATGGCGTGGACATCGCCCGCGGCTCGTCCGCGTTGGCGGGGTCCCCGTTGTCGCGCGTGGCGCGGCCTCCCCCTCCAGCGGGGGGGAATCCATCACCAAGCCCGCTGACAGAGCGCACTGTACGGGCGTACACCGCCTCCCGGCGGGGGCGCGGCGGATCCCCGGGGGACTGCAGCGGGCTGGCTACGGCCGGACAGGGCAGAACGGCGCGGGGCGCCCACCACATGGTGGGCGCCCCGCGCCGTTGTCTGGTGCGCGATGCCGCGCTACAGCTACCAGCGGTACCAGCGGCCGCTGCTGCCCTTCGGGCGGGCGACAAAGCCGATCAGCCACAGGATCAGCACCGCGATCGCGACCCACCAGAGGATCTTCACCGCGAAACCGGCGCCGAACAGGAGCAGAACGAGCAGAAGAACAAGAAGCAGGGGAACCATAGATATCAACCTCCGACCCACCGCGTGCCCGGCCAGCCTCCTACCATGCGGACGGGTTTTACGGGTTTCTTATCCACGCAGGCGGGCAGCAGGAACAGCCGCCTTCCTCCGGCCAGCACCCCGCACCGGCGCGGGAGCACCGATGCGCAGTCCCCGCGCCCGCTCCCCCGCCCTGCGGGGTCCGCGCCGGTCACGCAGCGCGGCGGCCCGGGCGTCCCGATCGGCCAGCCCGGCAGAACGACAGGGTTTGCCGGCCGGGATCGTGAGCAGGTGCGTGGTCACGACCAACCCGGTACTGCACGAGGAGGTCTCGATGTCGGGCACGGAGAAGACCAAGGCACACGCCGAGCAGGCCAAGGGCAAGGCCGAGGAGGCCATGGGCCACACGGACCAGGCCAACGGCAACGCCCGCCACGCCACGCCACGCCACGGAAGACATCAAGGACACCTTCCGCCACTAGACGTTCGGCCACGCTCCCCCTTGTGCCGGGTGGTTCAGTGAGAACGTTTCACGAAAGTGTCTTCGCCGAAGTCGCCCATCCGATGGAGAGCTCACCATCGAAACGAGCGCGACGAGCTACGCCGGCGTCTAGTCCCAGGACACGAACCGCACGGACGGACAGTGGCGCGACCTGTACGGCTGCTGGGAGCACGGGCCTGGTACCGACGTGATCTGGCTGAACCGGGCCGGCCTGACGACGGCCGAGGCGTCGTCGCCCCCGAAACGCTCTGCCCTGCTTACCCTCGGCCCCCTCCCATCAGATCGGCCCGTCCTAAGACGTATCCGCATTCTCCAGACCGGCCCTGCGCGTCCGCCTCGCTTCTCACCCCACGGGCGCTTCCGCTGCGCAGGACAGCTCGATCAACTGTCGTACGACCGTCGTGGGGATCGCCGGGTTGGTGGCCGCGGCCTCGGCGGTGTCTGCGTCGCGGAGCAGGCGGACCAGGGCCGGGATGGGGAGCTGCGGATTCCCGAGGGCTGCTAGGCGCGTCTCCGGGGTGGAGTCGAGCAGGCGCAGGACCGTGCTGGGCGAGAGCCTCGGGTCGGCTGCGGCACGTGCCCGTACCCGTTCGTCCGGGTCGTCGGCGAAGCGCTCGACGAGGCCGGGGGTGGATTCGGGGGATTCGAGGGCCAGCTGGCGCCGTAGCGGATCCGGGTCGTCGGCGAAGCGCAGGAGCACGTGGCGGGGAAAGTTCGGTTGGTTCAGAGGGAGGAAGCGGTCAGTGCGCCACAGCGCGACCTCCAGCAGTAGTTCGGCGGGAGCGTCCTCGCAGCAGGAGGCCAGGTTGTACGAAACGTGGGTGTCAGGGTCGCGGGAAAGGCGGTCCACGACGTCCGGGGGCAGGTGGCGTGCTCGCGCGACGGTGCGCCGGATTCCGATGCTCGCGGACCGGGCCAGTCGGCGCATCGCTTCGGGATCGTCGTGGAGCTCCTCGACCCATCCCACACGCCAGTAGGGGGTGTCCGGGGGCAGCCCCGCGCTGATAGAGGTGCGCAGCTCCTCGGTGACGTCGGCCCGGACCGCAACCGAGGCGCGCACCTGCGGGTCCTCGTCGTGGGCCAGCTCGATGATCAGGTCCACGTCCAGGCGTTCATTGGCCACCAGATTCATCCGCAGTCCGCGCTCCGCGTGGCGGACCAGGTGCTCGGCGAGGTCGCGCCCGAGGAGCTGTACCGGTGTCACGCGCCGCTGCTCCATCGTGGTCAGCGCGTCGAATTCGGTCCGTGACATCGGCCGGTCGTAGCCTGCTCGTCGGCGGGCGACTTCTCGGACCTGGGGCGAGGGGTCGTCGACCAGTGCGGACCGTCGGCCTGTGTCCAGGTGCGGCCAGGCGTATTCGCAGGCTTCCGCGCGCACCTCCGGATCAGGGTCGGCTGCCAGTGCCGAGGCCAGCCGCTGAGGAAGGCCCCGGAACCACAGGGCCTGCAGGCGGGTTCCCGGATCTGGGTCGTGCGCCCAGCGTTCGAACTGTGCCTCGGTCACCTTTGGACAGTGCCAGGTGGCAAGCCGTTGGAAGCGACCGCGTCGGGCACTATTGGTCTCACTGGCGATCAGTCTCGCCCACTGATCAATGCTCATGTCCCTACGGTTCTCCGCGAGTCGCGCGCGGATCCTTCGGTCGGGATGCGCGATCGCGGCATCGATGACCTCAGCTTGTAGGCCGAGGACCACTGAAGGGCCCACCACGTCCAGCAGCCGCGCCAGCACGTCCGCCGGCGCAATGCAGCTCAGCCCGCACAGCCACGCCCGCCGCATCGATGGCAGTGCTGCCAGGGCTTCGATCCCCACGAACAGCCCGGCCCAGTCAGCCTCGGTATCCCCTACGCCCCGCATCGACATTCGAACAGGGTAGACAGCCCCGGTGACTCGCCCTGACACCTATCACCGCCAGCGGCTCAAAGCCGGTAGCGCAGGCGGCCGCTGTCCTACGACCGAGTAGTACGGGCGCGCAGCCCCTCGTCCGGTGTCCCGTCAACACGGGGCAGCGCGTTGGGTGACCGTGCGGTGGCTTGCGCAGTCCTGTACGAACTCCCGCCAGGGGTCCTTGGGCACGGGGAACCTATGGAACTACACAGTTACCTCATGCGGGAGGAGAGCATTCTCGTGGTCACCATCCACAACCTGGTAGGCACCGAGTAGAGAGCTGCACTGGTCAGGGCGATCGACCGGCTGATCCGCCCCACCTCCGCCAGCAGTACCCACCGGTCTCTCTCGAAGCCCGAGATCACGCCGTGACCCTGGACCGGGCGGCGGGTCTCGCAGGAGAAGCGCTCGGCCGCACTCCCCTACCCGCCGTTGATCCGGTACTGAACGCGCGGGAGCGTCGTCCGAAGCTCAGGTAGGGCGACCAGAGCCAGGGCCTTGGCCTTGGCCTCTTCGGTCTTGAGCGCACCGTGCTGCGCCGCGCTGCCGGTCTTCGCGTTCAGGAGGTTGCGTACGGGCTCGGCCGGGGATGCCCAGAAAGGCTCCGGCCGGGCCGGTGGCGCCGGAGTCGCGCGAGGTCCGCCGCCCAGCCTCAAGAGTCGGACCTGGGTGAGCAGAGGTGACCGGGTCGGGCGACGTGGCTCCGGCTCGCGCTCCGTTTGTTCGTCGTCCGGTCGGGCGGGTCATGCCCTGGTATGCCACCCTGCGCTCCGCGCTGCTCACCGTTTATCAGGACTCCGTGCCACGTCTGATCTACGGTGGAGGGACAAGTTCGCACCACGGAAGGAGAGTTCCGTGGTGAGGTGGATGCGGGGGGATCCAGGTGTCGGTCGATTTCGTCGGTCGTGTCGAAGAAATGGCTGAACTAAGCGCGCTCGCCACCGATCTCGTCGCGGGGCGGGGTGGTCGCACGGTCGTGCTGGACAGCGTTTCGGGCATGGGGAAGTCGGCCCTTCTGCAGGCCTTCGCCCGGATGCCCGTAGACGCCTCGCCTCGCTCGGAACACCGGGTGGTGTCGACCCGATGCCATCCCGGCATCGGCCCTGGGATCGGGTACGGGCCGGTCGTCGACCTCCTCCTGAAACTGGCCGACGATGTAAAGCAGCCCGGTGTCCTGCGCCGCATGCTGAGCTTCACGGGCCAGGGTGTGGTGCGCTCCGCCCCGGAGGTGCTCTCAGCAATGGTGCCCGGGCTCGGCGCGATCTTCAGCCTGGGTCGTGAGGTCACGGAGGCCTCGCTCACGTCCGGGTCCATGCCGTTCGACAGCCTCCTGCCGTTCCAGCAGGGTGTCGCTACCCGGATCGTCGAGGCGCTTGTCGAACTGGTGCGGCAGGGGAAGCCCACCGTGCTGCTCATCGACGACATCCAGCACAGCGACCCCAGCAGCCTGCTCGTTCTGGACCAGCTCGTACGCAGGATCCCCGACGAACCTCTGGCCATCGTCCTGACCCACACCGTCGACGGAGCCTACGCGGAGGGCCCGGGCGAGACGGTCGAGGAACAGCTCCACCGCTGGTCGGTGGAGGGACTCGTGCGGCGCAGGACACTGGGCGGTCTGCCCGAGGACGCCGTGGCGGAACTGGTGCGTCTGCGGTGTCCGCAAGCGCCTCCGGCCCTGAGCCAGCAGCTCAGCCAGGTCACACTCGGACACACGATTTTCGTCTCCCTCTGCCTCGACGAGTGGACTCCCTCCCAGGGGGCGCAGATCACCCTGCCGGCCAGCCTCTCCCGGATCGTGGAACGCCGCCTCAGGATGCTTTCGCCCCAGGACCGCGAGCTTCTCGCCATTGCGGCGACACAGGGATCGACGTTCCTGTCGAGCACGATCGCCTCCGTCAAGGGCTCGCCTCACGACGAAATCATGGAACGTCTGCGGCTCATCGCCCACAACCACCGGCTGATCATTGCCGACGAGCCCCCGGCGTGGGCCCGGATGGAGTCCTCCGACTGCTACCGCTTCGAACACCGTGCCCTTTGGAGGGTGATCCAGACAGAGCAGAGCCCGGAGCAGATCCGCTCGCGCCACGTCCGCATAGCCGCCGCCCTTACTGCCGGGGGCACCCAGGCGATGCCCCTCGAACGCCGCCTGGAAATCGCCCACCATCTGCGCTCGGGGGGTCCCGCGTGTCTCGCGGACTCGGCTGACGCCCACTACGCACTCGCACGCGACGCCGCGACGGAAGGGCTGTCCTTCGCCGAGGCGGAACAGCACTGCAAGGTAGCCATCACCGCCGCCCGTGAACTACCCCGGGGAGAAACACGGGATCGCAGGCTTATCCGGGCGATTGAACTACTGCTGGCGCTGACGGAGGTGAGGTGGCGGGGACAGAACCAGGAGACTGGCGGAGCCGACATCGACGCACTGGCCGCCGAGGCCGAGAACGCGGCGACCCGCTGTCGTGCACCCGAGCTGTTGATCCGCACCCGGCTGTTGCGCGGCAAAACGCTCATGGCTACCCGTGGTCTCGTGCCGTCACTCGGCAAACTCCGTGAGGCCGTCGAACTGGCCGAAAGGCACGACGACCCGGTCGCCCTGTTCGTCGCACGGGTCGAGTACGGGCGGCAGGTCTCGAAACGCAACCTCGCCGAAGGCCTGGCACAACTCAGGGAAGCAGAAGCATTGAGCGCAGCCGACGCCCGGCTCCGCGGCAGTGACCCAGTACTGCAGCACGCCCGCAATCTCGGGGAGATGCAACTGGGCATCTCCCTCTTCGACAGCGGCCGCCTCGGTGTGGCGCACTCCCGACTCCAGCGCTGCGTCGGCCGGCTGCGAAGCGAACCCCTCAAGGCCGAACTCCCCATCGCCCTCAACTACCTCGCCCAGGTCCTCGATAGCCTCGGCGCCCACCAGGAGGCGGAGGACGTACTGCGCGAGGCGCTCGCCTTCGAGGAGGACCGCGGCGGCGACAGCGGGTGGCACGCGTATAACGCGGCCTTCCTCGCGTACGTACTCGCTCAGCAGGGTGGCGACCACCGGGCGGAGAGCCTCCGTCTGGTCTCATCCGCGTGGGCGGAGACCGAACGAACCCGGCTGGCCAACCTGGTCCCCATCGTCCGCAACCTCTACGCGGAGATCCTGCTGCACTGCTCTGACGAGCATCCAGACACCCTGCGGCAGGCGTACGCCCTCGCAGTGGCGACCGTGGACGAAACACGGCACAGCGGCATGGTTAGGAGCCAAATCGCCGCCCACTCCCTACAGAGCCGCACCCTCCTCCAGTGGGGGGAGACCACCAGAGCGGAATCCGCGGCCCGCGAGGCGCTGCGTCTCCTCGACGATGTCGGGCACATGCCCGCTCTTCGCACCGAGGAGGTGCTCTATCACTCCGCCGTGGTGCTCGCCACCAGCGGTGCCCGGCAGGAGGCTCATGAACTGCTAGAGCGAGCCAGAGCAGTGGTCGACGAAAAGGCGGGCCATCTCCACGATGACACCGCTCGACGGCGCTTCTTCACCAGCGTCCCCCTGAATCGTGCCATCCGCGCGGGTCACGGGATCACCGAGTAGTGACAGTCGCCGAGGCCGGGATGGTCCGGCCCACAGGCACGTCCGTGATCTGGCGCATCGTCACTCTCCCGTCACCGGCGCCGAGATCGACGCCGGGTGTCGACGACGGCTCCATCCTGATCAGCGCACCGGCATCCGGTGCTTCTCGGGGAGGCATATGACAACTGCTCGCTCGCCCGCGCGGTCGAGCGAAGCGCCCACCAGCAGCGCGCTTGCCGGCGCAAGGACGCCGAGACCAGCGATCTGGACCAGCCCCAGGAGCCGCCGGATCCCGGGTCCCTGGCCGCGCTGATCACACTGCCAGAACCGGACGACCCACCCGACGCACAACTCCTGGCACGCGTCCGCCAGTGGCACACCGACATCCACCGGATCCGCGAACGCGGCTGGACCATCAGCGCGATCGCCCGCCACCTGGGCCGAGATCGCAGGACCGTACGCCATTACCTGACCAAGGACTTCGACCAGATCATCGCCACCGCCCGCGACCTCGCCCACGAGTTCAGCGCCATCGCCCGCGAACGCCGAGGCCAGGACCTCACCCACTGGACGGCACGCGCCCTCGAAGACAGGCCGTCACCGATCCAAGGCTTCGCCGCCCTTCTTCAGAACGACTGGGGCGCCGTCATGGACGGCCTCACCCTGCCCTGGAGCTCCGGCGCGGTCGAAGGCCAGGGCACGCGGATCAGGCTGATCAAACGGCGGTCATAGGGCCGTGTTCCTTCGCCTTCCTACGCCCCCTCGTCCCCGCGCAACCACCGTGATCTTCGCTGCGTCAGACGCGTCGCCCGCGCCCGGCCTTCGCACGCATGCGTTCGCGAAGCCCGGCCTGGTAGAAGGCGGCTTTGTCACCGCCCAGTTCGAAGTACTCACAGATGTCGGCGACCGTTTCGGCGTCTTCCGCAGTACCCGTGAGCCCGATCTGGACAGCCTCCAGAACCCCTCCCGAGCGTGGTGCCTGCACCCTTCGCCCAGACTCGTGCCTTCCGCAATCGGCCCGTAGTCGCCGGAGCCCGCAGCCACGAACGACAACGTCTGCAACAGCACGTCTCGGGCCGGTGTCGAGAGGTCCCCAGCCAGCGCGGCCATGATCACACCGACCGCTGGCGGAGTGCACTCGAAGATGACCGTGCTCTCCTCGACATGGCCATCGAGGGTGTATCCGATCATGTCCCGGGCCGTCTCAGCAGTGATGACGGCCTCGATCAGAAGGGGCACATGCTCCGCAGACTCACCGCAGCCGCACTTCAACGACGCCCAATCGACACGCCGTAGTTCTGCGCGTACCAGCTCACTGACCACCACAACAGCCCCCTCAAGGCATGCCGGGCCCGGGCCACCGGCACTAGCGATCAAGCATCAGGCACCTGTGGGTCCCACGCCATCCGTTGCTTCACGAAATATCCACCACAGCCTTAAAAACGGCCGGGGACACTCCTCGCACCACTCGCTCTGGTGTTCAACGAAGTGGGGAGAGGTCCCCGCCAAGGAGCCGTGCCGTGAGTTCCACGCACCGTGTCCGGGCCGCGGAGAAGCCATGGGGCATCTTGGTTACCGCTTCGAAGGCACTCATCCGGGCGTCGTCCTCGCCGCTCGCCTCGGCGTCGTAGATCTCGAAGAGCTTCTCCTCGGCCACGTCCAGTCCGGCGGCTTCAATGGCCTGGAGCAGGGCCTTGTGGTGCGCGCAGTGCTGCGCGGCGAGTTCTGCTACCTGCGGGTCGTGGGGGTCGACGGTGTCATCGAGGGCGGCGTCGGCCGCGTCGAGGCGGTCTGCCTCGGCCCGTAGGCCGGGGTGGGTCGCCAGGGTGATGAACACGCTGGCCTGAATTGCGGCTCCCAGCGGCCCGAAGATCCGTTCCGTGACCAGCAAGGCGTCCAGGTCGGAGGGGCGCAGTGCGCCAGAAGGCAGGTGGCCGAGCCGGTCCGTGACCAACGGGGAGAGCAGGCCCAGTGGGCTGCCGACGACCCGTAGGCGCTGGACTGCCGCTCGCTGACGCTTGATGTCGGCCTCCTGGGCGGCCAGGGTCTCCTCCAGCCGGCCCAGGACGTCCTCAACGTCCCGGACTTCGTCGAAGGCGGCCCGCATGTCGTCCAGGCTGATGCCGGCCTCGGACATCTTGCGGATCCACAACAGGCGGATCATGTCGTCGTAGCCGTAGCGGCGGCGTCCGTCTCCGCCCCGCTCGGGCTCCGGCAGCAGACCGATCTGGTGGTAGTGACGAATGGCGCGCGGGGTGGTTCCGGCGAAGGCGGCGGCATCGCCGATCTTGACCTCGCGGGGAGGCGTGGCGGAGGGGTACATCGCAGACAGGGCCTTTCGTGCTGTGGTGCCCTCGACGACACCACATGCCGCTACGGCATGTGCAACTGCTCCCGGCGCGGCGCCGCCGTGCGGCTACCCGGGCGACGGCTACGGCCGCCGAGCTCCGACTACTCCGGCGGCACCTACCAGCGTTTCTGTACCGGCCCCACTGTTGACTCGGCCCGGGCAAACCCGTTCGACCGGCGCCTGAAGCTCAACTGCGAGATGGGCCACGGCGCGTCCGGCGGTCCCGCGGTCAAGAACCTCACCACCGACGCACGGATCGTCGGCGTCAACAGCCACCGCAGCCGGCGCCAACGGCAACTGGGTCGACAACTACATGTACTCCTCTGTACACGGGGTACAGGCCCGCTCCGCGTACAGCACGATCCGCTAACCAGCAAACGAGAGGGGGAGGAACAGAACCCACCTGTTCCTCCCCCAGGCCACACTGACCACAGCCGGGAGCCCGGTGCCCAGTGCCCAGTGCCCAGTGCCCAGTGCCCAGTGCCCAGTGCCCAGTGCCCACGATCAAGGCGATATCAGCCATCCTCGCCGCCACGGCAGCCGGCGCCGCCGAGATCCTCGGATACACACAGGCCCCGACGGCCTGGGCAGCCTCGCCTTGGGGTGGGGCCGCGCCCGCTCGGGCGGCGGTTCTCTGTCGCTCCCTTCACGGGTACCTCCGCAGGGCGAGCGAAGACGACTGATCGTCAGACGCGACGGTCGACGTGACGTTCCCGTAGGTCGCGGGCGTCATGTTTCCGCGCAGGCCTGCCTCTCGCCCGTACGACTGGCCGTGGGGGACGCGCTGGAAGATGTACGCGGTGGCCGGGTGGGTGTAGGCGATGCCCCGACCCGTGGCGTGGAGCTGCTCCCGCGTGGGGTGGGGTGGCGTCTTGGGCAGGAGGTAGCGCTCCAGGTCGTCGGTGGTCAGCCGGTAGCGGCCCGCGCGGTGGTGGATGGCGGCGGCGAGCCGGTAGGCGGGGTTGACGTGGGCCAGGCCGGCGTCTGCGTGGCTGTTGTTGGCCAGGAGCCAGCCGCCCGGCTTCAAGCATCGGGCCACGTGTTCGCAGACGGGCCCGGCATAGAGGGAGATCGCCAGGTCCCACTCCGCCTCGGGGAGTTCGCGCAGGGTGCGGGTGTAGTCACAGACCGGGGTGCCGGCCGGTTCGTCGGACCGGATCAGGTCGGCGGCGTCCAGGGTGCCGAGGTCGTCGGCGGTGCGGCCGCCCAGGTACCCGGCCACGTTCGCGGCGTCGCTGGGGCGAAAGGGTTTCTCCGAGCACCGCAGCAGCGGCCAGAACCTCGGCGCAGTCGCCCGGGAGGGCTTCGAGTTCGGCGAGGACCGGCGCGGCGGCGCGGCAGCGCGGCAGCGTGCCTGCCGCGGCGTCGGAGCGAGCCGGCCATGGGTCGGGGGGCATGGGCCGGGGGGATAGCCCGCCGCCAGGAGGACGCGCGGGGCGCGTGGCCTGCCCAGGGAGCGCGCGTCCAGTTGCTCGGCCGGCCCGCGACCGGCCAGGGAGGCGATGACCGCGGCGTCCAGCGGTGCGGGTTCCACGCGGACGAGGCGGGGCGCAGGGCGAGGGCCAGGACCAGTGGGTACACGGCGCATTTTCTAGAAGACTCGTGAAGATCTTGTTGGAGGGCCGTCCGGCCGTAGGCCGGGAGGCCCTCTCGCTTATGCGGTGGCCGTGGTGAGCGTCCAGGTG
>NZ_JBIVTH010000053.1:0-11134 GCF_044756625.1 Streptomyces sp. NPDC091682
AGAACCCCCACCATCACCCTCGCCGCATGACCACCCCAAACGCCCGCATACCCGGCACCACGTCCTTGACGAAGGACATAGAGACACCCCCCCCGGGGCCCGCTGCGCGGCCGCGCCCGTTCGGGGGCGGGCACGGCCGTGCACTCCACTCGGGCAAATTGGTCATATTGGGTTAAACGGCGGTGAGCCACCGGGGCTACGCGCCCCGCCCTCGTCATAGTCGTCCCTGGCAACCGCCTGGTTGCCGCCCCGTGCCGCGCGTCGCGGCCGGGTGGATGTCTTCGTAGAGGAGCCGGCTCATGCTGAAGCCCACCAGAACCACCCTCGCTCTCGCCACCGGCAGCCTGGTTCTCGGTCTGGCCGGAGCGGGCGCCGCCGTCGCCGACGACGGTCCGGAGAACCTGCCGCCGCGGGAGATCGTCGTCGGCGGAGGGTCCGCGGAGCCCGGTGTGTATCCCGAGAAGTACGTCACCGGCAAGGTCGTCTCGAAGGGCCCGCTGACGGTCCGCAGCAAGCCGACGACCCGCTCACAGTCCCTCGGCCACGTGTACCCGCACAGCAAGGTCGAGATCGAGTGCAAGAAGTACGGTGAAAAGGTCGACGGCAACCGCATCTGGTACCGCCTGGCCGACAAGAACGGCAGCTGGGAGCACGACGCCGCGGCGCCCAAGCGCGCGTACGACAAGGAGCGTTGGGTCTCCGCCCGCTACGTCAAGAACCTCTCCGAGGTCAAGTACTGCCGCTGACCCCGCCCCGGTCTGCCAGCCGCTGGGCCGGCAGACCGGTCAGCAGTCAGTCCACCGGGCGTACGGCACGCGGGCCCACGCACTCCACGCCGTACGCCCGGACCCGTTCGCGCAGTTCGCGGTCGGCCGTGACCACGACACAGCCGCTCTCCGCGTACGCGGCGGCCAGTTCCACGATCCGGTCGTCGCCGCTCCCCGGCGCCGGGTCCACCCGGACGCCCGGAACGGACTCGACGCCCCGGGCGGCGCCTTCCACGACGAGAACGACCTCCTCGTCCCCGCCCCGGTCGGCCAGCAGGTCGCGCAGCCGGACGGCCGCGCCCCGCCGGTCCCGCCACCAGCCGTCCGGCACCGAGCCGACGACGTTCGCGCCGTCCACGATCAGCACCCTCCGTACAGCGTCCACGGCGGCCGGGCCCTCAGAAGTCGCCGTAGTTGACCTGCCAGGTGGGCAGGCCCATCCGACGCCAGATCGCGACCACCCGGTCCCGGTCGTCGAGCGAGACGCGCACCGCGTACCGGTGGCGCACATGCCGGTCGAACAGCTCGGCCTTCACCACGTCGTCGCGGCGCGTGTCGCCCGCCGCGCGCATCCACAGCTCGTCGTACGGCACCTCGTGGCGCCGCAGCCAGGACTCCGTCTGCTGGCGGTACTCCTCGCCGCGCCCCGACAGCAGCACGATCGAGTCGCCGTCGGCGCGCCGGAAGGCGTCGAGCGCGTGCCGTACCGACTCGTTCAGCCGGTCGAGCTCGCAGCGCGAGAAGTCGTACGGGCCCCGGTCGCCGATCAGCGCGAGCGTGCCGTCGATGTCGCACATCACCGCGGCCGGCAGGGCCGGGTCGGGGACGTACTCCGTCACGGGCGGCGCGGCCACCCCGCTCGACCCGCCGTTCATCCACTCCGACGTCAGCCGCCAGCCGCCCCGCCGCGCCTTCTCGTTCTTCTCGGCCAGGATGCGGATGATCTCCTCACCGACCTGACGCTCGCGCGCGGCGTCCCGGCGCAGGCACTCCTCCAGCGGAACGTCGGTGAAGTCGTGCACGACGAAGGTCGCGAGACCGCCGACCGCCGCCTTGAGCCGCTTGGGGATGTTCTTGGTCAGGTGGGTGTTGTCGACGACCACGTCGAAGCCGCCGTCGACCGCCGCACGGACCGCCGCGTCCTGGACGGCCAGCACCGTCTGCTCGTGCTTGAAGCTGCGGCCCCGCGCGGGGTCCGGGAGGTCGAGCATGAGCCGCAGGTCGTCGAGGTTGACGCGGCGCATGCGGCCACCGGCCTCGGCCTGCAGGGCGCGCGCGGCCGTCGTCTTGCCGGAGGCCGGCAGGCCCGTCATGACGTGCACGACGGGCAGCGGGGCCTCCTCGGCGGCGGCCACAGCCACCGCCGCGGTCGCAGTCGCAGTCTCAGTCGCAGTCGCGTCCGTGCTCACAGCCGTGTTCACGTCCGTGTGCGTGGGTGTGTCTTCGGACACGGGTCAGCTCTCCTCGTCGTTCGTGAAGGGGTCGGACGTCTCCGGCCGCACGTTGCGCCATACGGCCAGTTCCGTGGACCGACCGTCCAGGCGCAGGAACATCGCGGCCCTGACCTCCCGATCGGGCAGTGCCTTCACCGCCCGGGCGAAGGCCCCCCGGTCGGCGGCCAGGTGCGCGAGACCCGCGTACGCCTCGTCGATGGCGCGTTCGCGGCGCGCGGCCTCGCCCTCGAGGCGCTCGATCACCTCGCTCACCCAGGCGTCGAACTCGTCGGGCACCTGGTCGAGCAGCGCGTCGAGTGGCTTGCCGCCCGTGGCCTCGATCTCGGCGACCGTGGTACCGAGTCCCTGGGCGAGTTGCTTGAGGGGCAGTCCGGCGAACCGCTGGATGCCGTGGGCGCGCCAGATGTCCCGCTCGGTGGCCTTGGTCAGCAGGCGGTGGAGGCGTACGTACTCGGCCAGCTTGGCCTTCGCGCGCACACCGGAGGCGAAGCGCAGTACGAAGCCCTCCGCCTGGGTGCCGGTCGCCGAGGCGCCGCCGGGCAGGGTGTTGGACTCGGTGAGCGCGATCAGCTCGTCGATGGGCATGGCGGGCCAGACCGTGACGACGGAACCGATCCCCTCCCAGTGGGTCGCGGCCTCGACGAGCGGGACCTCGGTGCCGCCCTGGCCGAAGGCCGCGAGGAGGACGAGGTCCCGGCGGTCGCCGTAGTCCACGACGATGCGGTTCTGCGGGTACAGGATCTCGGCGAGGTAGGTGGTGCCGGGGCGCAGGGCCGCGGTGTCCCGGCCGTCGAGCAGGCGCTGCGCCCAGGTCGCCTGGGCGCTGATGAAGGACCCCTTGGAGGCGACCCGCCAGCGGTCCGCGTAGTGGAAGACGACGGCGAGGCTGCCGTCGACCTTGTCGTAGACCTCGAACGGCTCGTCCGGGAGGGCGGGGGCGTACGGTTGACCCGACTCGTGCTCGCCGACGTTGAAGAACTTCGGCAGCGGCAACGCGACGATCGCCCCGGTGGTGTCGTCGGCGACGAGTCCGCGACAGCGGGTGGTGACGTCGTTCCAGACGCGCTCGTACTGGGCAGTCCGCGTGTAGGTGTATATGGACAGCGGCAGTTCGGGGTGCGACTTGCGGGTCACGTACCCGGCGTCGATCGAGTCCGCCAGCGCCTGTGCGGGCACCAGGTCATGCAGAGTCAGGGTCTCCTGGCTCATGGGGTCCTCCCGGTTTGAGATGGCTCATTCTCACGTGCGGGAGGGTGTGCCCGGTAATCAATTATGCCTGGTCGGTGCAGTGCCCAGGCGGTTGATGTCGGCGGGCCGCAGGACGTGGCCGGGGATCTCGGTGCCGGGCGAGGCGACGGCGATCATGGCCCGGCCGAAGGCCTCGGAGGTGATCACCAGGTTCGGGGCGACCTTCCGCACGAGGGGGACGAGGGGGCCGAGGACGGCGTAGAACACCCGGGACAGGCGGGCCTTGGAGGGCACCCCGCGCACCGGCTGGACGATGCCGGGGCGGAACATGTAGGCGCGGAAGGGCAGTTCGAGCAGGTCGTTCTCGGTCTTCCCCTTGATCCGGGCCCACATGGAGCGGCCCTGCTCGGTGCTGTCCGTACCCTCGCCGGAGACGTAGACGAAGGTCATGCCGGGATGGGCGGCGGCCAGCGGCCGGGCCACGGCGAGCGTCAGGTCGTAGGTGACGCGCCGGTACTCCTCTTCCTTCATGCCGACGGAGGAGACCCCGAGGCAGTAGAAGCAGGCGTCGTACGCGGCCGGGTCGATCCCGGCGGCGGCCAGGTCGGACGGATCGCCCTGGACGCACTCGCGCAGCTTGGGGTGGCTGACGCCGAGCGGGGTGCGTCCGACGGCGACGACGCTCTCGACCGCATCGCTGCGCAGGCATTCGCGCAGGACGCCCCGGCCGAGCATGCCGGTCGCACCGAAGAGGAGGACGTTCACGGAGGGCAGTCTAGGCGGTGTCCTGGGGTTGGGGCCGGATCAGGGCGCGGCGCTACGGCTGAACGCACCGCGCCGGCTCGCCGTACTTCATGCCGCTGGAGTAGAGGCGCCCGTTGTGGTCGTGACCCATGAATTTGATGCCGTGGACGCGCCGCTCCACAAGGGTCAGCCGAAGGATCTGGGTCTCGGACCCCATCGAGAACTCAAGGAGGTCACCGGGCTGGAGGTCTTCGGCAAGGACATCAACGGTCATGGTGGGGATGGTATGACGTGATCGTGGTACGGATCGGTGAGGGCTCCCCGTACGGGCGGCCCGAGAGGAGCGGTCGCGGGTGGGATGACCTTCGCGGCGATGACGGGATGGCGGCGGCCGAGCCGTCCTGGACAGCCCTGTGCACCGGACTCGACCCGCGGGCCTTCGGGAAGCGGCCGACGGTTCGGCGGGACTGAGGGTGCGGACCGGTCCGCACGGGCCGCCGGTGGCGCCTTCCGCGGCTCGCTGGACGCGGTCTCGGTGACTCGGTGTTGGACCGACATCTCGCCGCCGCTCCCCGGTCCGGGCGGCCCCGGCAGCTCAGCGTGCGGCGGGCTCGTACAGGAAGCCGGTCAGCGGTGCGAGGACCTTCCAGTCGAGGGTTTCGTAGAGCGCCCGGCCTTGGACGGTCGCGCCCAGGATGCCGGTGGTCGCACCGTTCTCGACGGCCGCCCCGGTGAGTGCACCCATCACGACCGTCCCGAGGCCGAGGCGCTGGTGAGCCTCCTCGGTGATGATCTGGTCGAAGACGCAGGCGGTACCCGTCAGACCGGTTTGGCCGCGCGCGGCGAGCTCCCCGTCGGCCGCCAGAACGCGCACGCTGACGACATCGCCGTCCCTCTCGGCGGTGACCGTGTAACCGTCGGGCGCGCGCACGACGGACGGACGCAGGTCGACGGCCATCAGGAAGCCGGGATCGGTCGCCTCCCACTCGGGTGAGAACCACGGCTCCATGACGTCCGGTTCCAGGAAGGCCTTGATGCAGGTGGTCGGTTCGGTGACCGCGTCGATGAGCCGGCGTGCGGTCTCGACATCGGCGTCGAGCAGGACGTGCCGGACCGCTTGGCCCGGCAGCCCCACCTGGATGCTCAGCCCCCACGGCACGTCCACCGGCCGCGGTGCCCTCCGCGAGACGGTCCATCCGTCGACCCACGAGCGCGCGAGCTCCCACATCCGGACACCCCTCCGAGTAATGACTGCGATCGGAGTGCGGATGTTACACAGGTGCACTGACGGTCGAGCCCTCCCGCTCGATCGTCTAAGGGCTGTCCCGTAATCCGCGGCGGGTCAGCGCGCGGCGTCAGATGCGGTGCATCGCAAGGCGGAGGGGCGTCCTCATACTGGGCGTATTCGGGCGATCCCGACAACGCGGCGAGGTGCCGTAGCTGGCGCCGCGCGCCCGCCGGGGATTACGGGACAACCCTTACGAGCTCGTGCATGGTTGGCGGTGCGAGGCTGGATCGTGATCCCTGATCATGTTCGTGTGGTGGGGAAAGGGTCTCGTGCAGCGATCATCAGCGACCGGCGGATCACAGGGCTCTCAGCTGATGTGATCGCCGAACTCGTCGCCGAGGTAGGTCCGATATGGCATGAACGGCACCAGGCGAGACTGGAGTCCAGGCCGCGGAAGCGGGCCGTCGGTGCTGGTGCGAAGCACCGGCTGGTCTTCATCGACCGGCTCCTGGCCACGCTCGTCCACCTTCGCCACGGTGCCACTCACGACGTTCTGGCCTGCTGGTTCGGCGTCGACCGCTCCACGATCACCCGGGCGATTGGCGAGGTGCGGCCCTTGCTCGCAGCCCGTGGCTGCACCATCGCGGCCGGCACCCGGCTCCGCACCCTCGCCGAGGTCATCGACCACCTCGGCGCCAGCGGGCAGACCGGAATCATCGACGGCACCGAGATCCGGGTTCGCAGGCCCGCCGTCGGCCGCAAGGACCGGGAGAGGTTCATCTCCGGCAAGAACAAGCAGAACGCCGTCAAGGCCATGGTCCTCACCGACGCTGGCGGCCGACTCCTGTTCTGCAGTCCAGCCCAGCCTGCCAGCTGCGCCGACATTACCCACGCCCGACAGTTGGGCCTGGTCAAGCACCTGGCTGGCGGCCTCCCCGTGGAGATCCTCGCCGACGCCGGCTACCAGGGGCTGGGCGCCCAGACCGGCGGCCGCGTGGTGACACCACCGCACCGCAAGTTCAAGAAGAACCCGCCGGACTGGTACGAGGAGATCTACGAGCGCCAGCGCAAGGCGCACTCTTCACGCAGGATCCGCGTCGAGCACGGCATCGCACACCTCAAGAACTGGCGAGCCCTCGCCCGCCACCACGGACGACGCGAAAGCATGAGCGACACGATCCAAGCCATCGCCAGCCTGCTCTCACACCAGCAGACCGCCACCCGCGGCGGCCGTCAGCAACAGTGACCACCAGGCCGACCCGCACCTTTGGACGCGTCACCGCCAACCATGCACGAGCTCGTTAGTGGGAGACGCAGAGTTCGTTGCCCTCCGGATCGGCGAGGGTCGTCCATGCGCTGGGGCCCATCCGGCCCTCGTGGAGGTGCTTGGCACCGTTGGCGATGAGGCGTTCGACCAGCGCCTTGGGGTCGTCGGAGCCGGTGCGGACGTCGAAATGGGCCCGGTTCTTGACCGTCTTGGGTTCGGGGACGAACTGGAAGAGGACACGGGGTGCGCGCTCCAAGCCCTCCGGGTGGCGGATCGCGGCTCCCACCTTCCAGACGAGGGTGCCCCGGTGGATCTTGGTGTCGTCCTCGCTCGCGCGGCCCGCCTCGATCAGGCCGCGGATGAACTGTTCGTCGCTCGGCTCCACTTCCCAACCGAGCGCCTCGGCCCACCAGTCGGCGAGCGTGTGCGGATCGGTCGAGTCGATGGTCACCTGGAACGTGTATGCCATGCCAGGACCCTACTGAGGGGGCGCCGCCCGTCGCCACACGGCGCGAGCGGGTGTGGGGTTCGGGCTGCGGTGCGCTCAGCGCGGGCGTCATCGGCCGCTCGCCCCGCTCCCTGCGGTGAGGTGCGAGGCGATCAGCGCGGCGAAGGTCAGCAGCCAGGCGCCCACGGCGATCCAGAGCAGGACCTCGCCGAGCGTGCGCAGCCAGGCGATGCCGGCCGGTTCCGCCACGGACAGGCAGGCGGTCGCCGTCATGCCGAGCGGGAAGACGGTGGCCCAGCGCCGGATGTCGTAGCGCGGCCGCGGGTGGCGCAGTTCGGCGGCGAGGAGGACGACGTACCAGATGAGGGACAGGGCGAGCAGGGCGAGCGTGACGGTACGCAGCGTGGTGTGTGCCGAACCGGTCCATACGGGTGATGCCGTGAGCTTGGATCCGGCCAGGGCGGAGATGGAGAGCGCGCCGCCCGCCACCCAGTGGTCGCCCTTTCCGCCCACCACCTCGCGCGGGTCGAAGCGGAAGAGGGCCGCCAGGTAGAGCAGCAGGCCGAGGCAGAAGGCGGCCATCGCCGCCCGCGCCAGCAGGTCCTGGTGGTCGGCGTCGGCCAGGGAGGCGGCGAGGAGGGAGAGCCCCTGGGTCGCCACGCAGCCGAGGAAGGCCGCTCCCGGCATGCGCCGCCGCCAGTGCCGCAGGACGTTGAAGAGCAGCCCGGGCCAGAGCACCGCCGCCAGCACGAGCAGCACGGCGGCCGCCGTCTGCCAGCCCTGCTGCGAGAGCCGGGCCCCGATGACGGTGGTGGCGGCTACGGCCGTCAGCGCGGCCGGTGTGTCGGCCTCGGCGCGGAACCGCCCGCGGTCGCCCAGCAGCTGGGAGGTGAAGTCGGCGGCGAGTACGAGCCACAGTGCCCCGGCGACGACCAGCGTGGCGAGTGACGCCGTCGGGTGCCCGGTCAGGTGCAGGCCGACGGAAATGATGCCGGTGGCCATGACGGCGGCTCCCGCCGCGGGCGGGAGCCCGGTCCACCAGTCACGGCCGGGGAGGATGCTCACGCGTCCAGCGGACCCCACGGGTCGGCCGGCTCCCGGCGGACGGGGCCGACGCGCCGCGGGAACCACACGGCCGGACGCGAAACCTCCTGCACGCAAGATCAAGCAAACCTGCGCGCGATGCACAGGCGGGGATCCGGGCCGGTCCTAGGCTCGGACCCGGACGCGGACCTGCCGGTCCGTCACAGGGGAGCGGACCGGCGGGTTCCCGATCCCTCGCACGGGGACGTCGACCTTGCCCGGGACCGGGCGGCTGCCGCTGAGGAGGGAACTCCGCGCGCGCCACCGGCGCGGCGTTGCAGGTGCGGGGGTAGCGTCGACTCCCCCGGTGGGGTGGCCGGAACTCGCGCTTGCCGGCCCGGTTAGGCCTACCTAACCTATGGCTCACCCACGCTCGAGAACGTCGGCACGACTTCGGGACCCGTCCCCAACCGAAGGAGCCTCCCCCCATGAACGCACGTCTCGACCATGCCCGGCCCTACGCCCTCGGCCTGTTCCGGATCGTCACCGGACTACTCTTCGCCTCGCACGGCGCCGCTTCCCTCTTCGGTGTCCTCGGCGGTGCGCACGGCGGCGGAACCGTCGCCACCGGCACCTGGCCCGGCTGGTACGCCGCCGCCATCCAGCTCGTCGCCGGTGCCCTGGTCCTGCTGGGTCTCGGGACCCGGGCGGCCGCCTTCGTCGCCTCCGGTTCGATGGCGTACGCGTACTTCACCGTGCACCAGCCCGGTGCACTGTGGCCGCTGCAGAACGGGGGCGAGGCCTCGGCGATGTTCTGCTGGGCCTTCCTCCTGCTGGTGTTCACCGGTCCCGGGGCCCTGGCGGTGGACGGGCTGTTCTCCTCGCGTTCGGCGGACTCCGCCGGGCGGCGGGACCAGAACCGCCCGGAGGCCGTCACCGCCTGAGGAATCGATTCAGCGCCACTCGATTCGACCCCGTACCCGCCTGCACCGCACGCGCCGGCACCGCACGCGTCCGTGCCGCTCGCGCCCCGACGCCCGGGCCCTCAGCAGGACGGCGCGACCAGCCCCATCTCGTAGGCGATGATGACGAGTTGGACCCGGTCCCGGGCGTCGAGCTTGGTGAACAGGCGCGAGACGTGCGATTTGGCCGTGGCCTCGGAGATGAACAGCTCCTCGCCTATCTCACCGTTCGAACGGCCCCGCCCCACCAGGGTCAGCACCTCCCGCTCGCGCTCGGTGATCCCCGCGTCGGGCCGCAGCGCACGCGCCTCGGGCACCCCGAGACCGGATGCCGCCGGACCGGGCGCCACCGGACCGGGCACGCGCGCGAAGTCCGCGATCAGCCTGCGGGTGACGGCCGGTGCGATCAGGGCGTCCCCCGCGGCGATCACCCGGATCGCCGCGAGGATCTCCTCCACGGCCATGTCCTTGACGACGAAACCGCTCGCACCGGCGCGCAGCGCCCCGTAGACGTGGTCGTCCTCGTCGAAGGTGGTCAGCACGAGCACCTTGACCGCCTCCGTCCCGGTGGTGATCAGCCCGGTGGCCTCGATGCCGTCCATGCCCGGCATCCGGATGTCCATCACCACCACGTCGGGGCGGAGTTCGGCGGCGAGGCGGACACCCTCGGTGCCCGTACCCGCCTCGCCGACGACCTCCAGGTCGGCGGTGTCGGCCATCAGCACCCGCAGACCGGACCTGACCAGCGGCTGGTCGTCCACGAGCAGGACGCGGGTCGCCCGCGCGGGAGCGACGGTCATCGGACCCCCTCCGCGGCCACCGCGGCCAGGGGCAGCGGCAACGCCGCTTCGACCCGGAAGCCGCCCCCGGCCCGGGGACCGGCACTGAAACGGCCGTGCAGCAGACTGACCCGCTCGCGCATGCCCGTGATGCCGAATCCCGTACTTCCGATGCCGTCGGGCGCACCGCGCCCGTCGTCGACGACCTCCACGGTCAACTCCTGTTCCCCGTATCCGATGGTGACCCGGCAGTGCCCGGTGCCCGCGTGGCGGACCACGTTGGTCAGCGCCTCCTGCACGATGCGGTACGCCGACAGGTCCGTCTCGGGCGGCAGTTGACCCCGCTCCCCCTCCCACCGTACGTCGACCCGCACCCCGGCGTCGGCGGTGGTGGCCACCAGCGCGTCGAGGTCCGAGAGCCCGGGTGCGGGCCCGAGCGGCGCCTGCCCCCGGGTACCGTCCGGCTGGGCCCGGCGCAGCGCGACCAGCGTACGGCGAAGGCCGGAGAGGGTCTCGCGGCTGGTGGCCTCGATGGCCCGCAGGGCGGCGCGGGCCTCCTCCGGCTGGGTGTCGATGACCCTGCTGCCGACACCGGCCTGGATGGCGATCACCCCGATGCTGTGCGCGACCATGTCGTGCAACTCGCGTGCGATGCGCAGCCGTTCGGCGGTCACGGCCTCGGCCACCTGCCGCGTGCGCAGTTCGGTCGTGTACTCCCGGCGCTCGCGGAACCGCAGGCCGGTCATGTAGACGGCGCCCAGCGACAGGAAGGCGATCAGGCTCGTGCTCATCAGGTCGTACGGTCCGGAGGCCACCAACGCGACCGCCGGGAGTTCCACGACGAGCACCATGGCGAGGGCGATAACCGCGTCCCGCCGGGGGCGCGTGGCGACGAGGAGTCCGAGGACGAGGTCCGGGGCGAGGAAGACGAGGAACCGGCCCGGACTGTGGTTCTGGGCGGACCCCGCGACGAGCGTGCCGCCGAGGAGCGTCAGGGCCAGTGCCGCCAGGGGCCGGTGCCGCAGCAGCGGGACGAGCGGGGTCACGGCCAGCAGCGTCACGACCCCGAGGAGCGGCCCGGCGGCGTACGGGACGCCGCCGATCAGCAGGCCCAGGACGAGGACGTAGAGGCCCGCGCCGCCCCAGGCCATGCGGGCCGCTCCGGGCCCTGATGCAGAACCCCCGTTATGTTTTTCGCGGTCCTGCAATGGGGCCGCTGGCCTCCGGGCCCGGTATGACTGTGTCCCCTCTGTCGGACGAATGACCTGGGGGGT
>NZ_JBIVTH010000054.1:0-10406 GCF_044756625.1 Streptomyces sp. NPDC091682
AACCGCCGCCGCCCGAACAGGTCCGCGACCCGCCCGAACAGCAGGGTGAAGCCCGCGGCGCACAACGCGAACGACGTCGCGATCCACTGCAGGTTTGACAACGAGAAACCGAGCCCGTCACCGATCACCGGCAACGCCACGTTCAAAATCGAGAAATCAACCGCCAGCATGAACTGCGCCACCAGCAGCACCACCAGCACCAACTTCAGACGCCCGTCCAAACGAACGGGCCCCTCCGTTCCCGAATCGACCCGCACACCCTCGACGACCGACATCGCCCCACACTTCCTCTCGATGACGCAACGAGCTGTTGCGTCATCGACTCTGGACCGGTCGGAGAGGGTTACCCAGCCCCCTGGTTGTGCTGGCGCCGGGCAAGCTAGCACTCCCAGGGCCACCTTCACGGGCCCCGTTCGGTGCCCTCCCCCGGCACACTGGAACGCATGGACACACCGACTGCCTTGGGCGAGTTCCTCCGCACTCGTCGCGCCCAGCTCCAGCCCGAGGACGTCGGGCTCCCCTCCCACGGCACCCGCCGGCGCGTGCCCGGGCTGCGGCGCGAGGAGCTGGCCCTCCTGGCCGGTGTGAGCATCACCTACTACACCCACCTGGAGCAGGGGCAGAGCACGAACGCCTCGGACAGCGTCCTGGACGCCCTGGCCAGCGCCCTGCGCCTGACCCCGGACGAGCACGCGCACCTGCTGAACCTCGCCCGACCGCCGCGCGCGAAGCGGGCCCAGTCGCCGCGTCCCGAGTACGCCCGCGACACCACGCGCCGGCTGATCGCCGCGATGCCGCAGGTCCCGGCGGTCGTCCTGGACGGCCGCAACAACGTGCTCGCCTGGAATCCGCTGGGGCACGCCCTGCTCGCAGGGCACGTCGACATCGCGAGCCCCGACGACCCGGCCGTACGCCCGAACCTCACGCGGATGCTGTTCCTGGATCCGCACACCCGGGAGCTCTACACGGATTGGAAGAGCGAGGCCCGGGTCGCCCTGGCGGCCCTGCGCCTGGTCGCCGGGCGCAACCCGGAGGACCGCGCGCTCGCCGAGCTCATCGGGGCGCTCATGCTGCAGAGCCCCGACTTCGCCTCGCTGTGGTCGAAGCACCCGGTGCGGGACTGCACGGTCGGTACCAAGACCCTGCACCACCCGGTGGTGGGCCCGCTGACCCTCGATTTCGAGAACCTGCACCTCACCGACGGCACCAACCACCGGATGCTGCTCTACAGCGCCCCCGAGTCCTCCCCCTCCGACGCCGCCCTGCGCATGCTGTCGAGCCTGACCGCGGGTGCTGCGGCGGCGGGCCACGAAAGCGCGGAGCCCGCGTCGGCGGATGCCGACGCGGGCGGGGAGCGGTAGGGCGGCGGGTCAGTCCCGGGCGGCCGCGGTGACCGGGGTCCGGTCGCCGGAAGGCTCGCGGGCCGGGGCGGGGGCCTGGGCGGACGGCGTCCGGGGCCTGGCGCGGCCGAAGCGGCGCATGGCGGGCATCTCCACGAAGCGGAAGAGGAGCCAGCCGCCCAGCAGCGAGGCGGCGAAGAAGCCGGCGATCACCAGGAGGGCGACGGGAACGCCGTAGGTGTGCTCGCCCAGCAGCGAGCGCAGATAGAAGATCGTGACGCCCTGGACGAGGTAGAAGCCGAAGGACACCTCGCCCAGCCACACCATGGGTCGGCTGCGCAGGAACGTGGCCCGGTCGTCCACGTCGGCCTGTGCGGTGGCCCCGATGAGCGCGGCGACCGGGATGATCGTCGCGACGACGAACCCGTACTGGAACGGGGCGACGAGCGCGGCGGCGTAGCCGAGGACCGTGAGTACGAGGGAGACGCCGAAGCCGACGCGGCGCGGCCACAGTCCCGAGAGGACGATCCGGGCGAGCAGGATGCCGAGGACGAACTCGAAGAGGCGGCCGGCCGGGAGCAGGTAGCCGAACCAGAACTGCATCCCGGAGATCGGCGTGATGGTGGACTTCGGGGTGTCGGGGACGAAGTAGGTGGCGATCAGCTGGAGGGCGACCATCCCGGCGATCATCGCGGCGCTCCAGCTCCACAGGGCGGTCCGGCCGCGGAGCCTGCGGATCGGGACGATGAGGGCCGGGAAGAGCATGTAGAAGAGCAACTCGCTGCCGAGGGACCAGCTGGGCGGGTTGACGCTGAGGTTGACGGTGGGCTGCGGCCACCAGGTGTGGATGAGGAAGAGGTTCGGGAGCCAGTCGGCGACGCCGGTGACGGCCGAGCCGGCGAAGAGGACCATCGCGGCGGCGAAGACGACGACGTGGTTGGGGAAGATCTTCAGCAGCCGGCGGCGGAGGAAGGCGGTGACGCGCTCACCGGGCTTGGCCGCCCAGGCGAGGACGAAGCCCGAGAGGACGAAGAAGAAGGAGACTCCCAGGTAGCCGGCCTTGCCGAAGGCGGTGGAGAACCCGTCCGCGACGGTGGCGTCGGCGAAGGGGTTGATGGGGGCGTTCGGCGGGATCGGGGAGTCGGTCAGGGACGAGTGGAAGAAGAAGACGGAGAGCGCGGCGAAGAACCGCAGGCCGGTCAGTGAGGGCAGCTTCGCCCGCTTCGCTGCGTCGGGGGACGTCGTGGAGGCCACAGGGAATCGCTCTTTCGGAAGAGGTGCGGAAGAGGTTCGTGAAGGACGGCCGCCCGGGTCCGTGGTCCGCCGTGCGGTGGGAGCACGGTCCCGGGCGGCGTGCTGGACGCCCCCGGGGGCGTCGCGAGGGGCGGTACTGACCGTCGGGGCTCGGGGCTCGGAGCCGGGGACGGCGTCGGGCCGGGCCCGGCGCGGACACCCGCTACTGGTCGATCTCGTTGCGGTAGACCATGAGCTTGGCGTCCTTGGCCACGTAGTAGTTCTGGACGGAGTACGCGATGGTGGCGAAGTCGAGGCGGCCGTCCCCGTTGAAGTCGGCCGTGGCGATGCGGGCGACGGACTCCTCGGAAACCCGCCACTTGGCCCAGACGCCGTTGGCCGCGTCGATCGCCTTGTAGTACATGACGCCCTGCCAGGGCCACGGTCCGCGCAGGGCCACGAGGAACTCCTCGTCGCCGTCGCCGTCGAAGTCGGCGCAGACGATCTGGTGGCCGGGGCCCTCGCCGTTCTCGTTGGGGTCGCCGTACACGTCGAGCAGGACGCGGTTCCAGCCCTCGTCGCCCTCGGCCTTGGTGTAGACGGCCACGGTGTTGCCGTGGAAGGGCTCGATGGCGGCGACGTACGCCATCGGGTCGTCGCCGAGCCGACCGGCGTTGAGGTCGCCGCTGCCGCGGAAGCCGGTCTGCTCGAACTGGGTGAGCTCGCCCGTACCGATCAGTTCGCGGATCCACTCCTGGCGGGCTTCGTCGAACCAGAGCCAGGTGACGCCCTCGTCGGAGGCCAGCAGGAGGGACTCGAGATCGGAGCCGGGGACCAGGCCCTGCTTCTTCTCGGCGCCGTGGATCATCCGGAAGTGGCTGTCGTCGATGACGGTCATCGGCCACTCCTCCGCCGTGTGCACGTCGTCGGGCTGGGTGAACAGCACGACGGGCAGTACGGCGTGGACGTCCTCCTTGGCGACGATCGGCAGGCCGATGATCTGGAGCCGGTCGGTGCGGGTGAAGTGGCCGGCGCGCAGGCGGTGCATGCCGGTGGCGCGGCCGACGTAGTGGCGCTTCCAGCGCGACTCGTCCTTGTCGGGGGTGCCCGGGTTCTCCAGCCAGTCGATCTTTCCGCCTTCGGTGTTGGCGTCATGGATCGTGCCGATCGGGCCGTAGAGGTCGTAGCAGACGATGACGTCGGGGTGGCCGTTGCCGCTGACATCGGCGAAATCGGCGCCGACGGGCATCTTGATGCGGTCGGCTATCAGTCGACGGGTCCAGTCGCCGTCGTTGGCGTACCAGTAGATCTCGCCGAGCCGCAGCCCGTATCCGAACAGGTCCGGCTTGCCGTCGCCGTTGATGTCGGGCGCCTCCAGCCAGTAGCCGTCGCGGAGCTGGTCGGCCACGATCTCGGCGGTGAACTTCGGGGTGCGCAGGACGGGCTCGGAGTGCTTGCCGGTGCCGGTGGTGGTCATGAGTGGTTCTCCAGGGTGGTGAGGGTGGTGAGGGTGGTCGCGGAGGGGAGGGTGCGCAGCGCGCGGGGTACGGGGTGGTACTCGATGGCGAGCCAGATGCAGTCGGTGTCGGCCCGGTACTGGTGCCAGGGGTAGTGGTAGGTGCACTGGGGGCCGGTGGCGCAGAAGGGGTCCGGGGTGGTGTAGCCGGGGCTCATCAGGACGTCCTGGTAGAGCGAGGCGTGGTCGCGGTCCCGGAAGCGCTGCATCCGGCCCAGGCCGTGGACCTGGGTGTGGACCTCGATGAAGTCGTGCTGGTTGTGGACGGCGCAGTCGGTTCCGGCGGGCGAGAACCACAGGTTGGCGCGGACGTTGAACTCGCGCAGGTCCATGGCGCTCTCGCGCTCGCCGAGTACGTGGGCCGGGTCGAACAGGACGGTGTTGATGTCGTCCTGGGGGCTGCGGTGGAGGGCGGTCTCGCGGGGGAACTCGCCGGGGCCGAGGAGGTCGGCGAGGTGGGACCAGCCGGGTTCCGCGGTGATGCCGGTGACGTCGGTTCCGTCGGGGGCGGTGCGCAGGAGGAGGAGCGCGTCGGCCTTCTCGATGCGGGTGTCGGCGAGGACGGTCGAGGAGAGCGGGGGGATGGTCTTGCGCGGTGTCTCCGCGATGGTCACGGGCGTCACGCCGGGGTTGACGACGATGGTGCGGCCCTCGACGGTGTAGTCCACTGCGTCGCGGACGAGCGCGGCCCTCAGGTACGGGGTGCTGAAGTTCAGCGGGCGTTCGACGGCGGACGGGGTGGCGCTCATGCGGCGGTTCCTCTCCGGGGTTCAGGTGCGGGCGAAGTCGGCCGTACGGGCGAGCTCGACGCTGAGCTCGTCGACGGTGCCGTCGGGGACGAAGGGCTCGGGCGCGGGGCCCAGGCCGAAGAAGTGGGCGAGCGCGGCGACCGTGCGGGTGGTGGCCTGCCCGTCGCCGTACGGGTTGGCGGCGGTGGCCATCCGGTCGTACTCGGCGCGGTCACGCAGCAGGGCCAGGGTGCGGGTGACGATGCCCTCGGTGGCCGTTCCGACCAGGCAGGCGGTGCCGGCGACGATGGCCTCGGACCGCTCGGTGACGTCGCCGAGGACCAGCGTGGGCTTGCCGAGCGCGGGCCCTTCCTCCTGACTGCCGCTGCTGTCCGAGACGATGATGTCGGCACGGCCCATGAGCTTGCAGAAGCTGAGGTAGGGCAGCGGGTCGACGACGGTGATGCTCGGGTGGCTGCCGATGTGCGGGAGGAGTGCCTCGCGGACGACGGGGTTGCGGTGCAGCGGGACGACGACGCGCACACCGGGCTCGTCGGCGATGCGGGCCAGAGCCCGGCCGATCTGCGGCAGGTGCGGCCAGGCTTCGCGACGGTGCGCGGAGGCCAGCACGATGCGCCGCGGGTCACGGTCGAGGTCGGCCAGGGCCGGGTCGCCGTAGCTCTCGGCACGGCCGCTGGCCCAGCGCAGGGCGTCGATGACGGTGTTGCCGGTGACGGTGATGGTGTCGGCGGCGATGCCCTCGCGCAGCAGGTTCGCCAGGTTGCCGGGGGTGGGGGCCAGGTGGAGGGCGGCGACCTGCGCGACGAGCCGTCTGTTGCCCTCCTCGGGGAAGGGCGAGCCGAGCCGGCCGCTGCGCAGTCCGGCCTCGACGTGGACGACGGGGATCCGCTGGTGGAATCCGGCCAGGGCTCCGGTGAGGGTGGTGGCGGTGTCGCCGTGGACCAGGACCGCATCGGCGGGCGCGGTGGCGAAGTAGTCCTCCAGGCCGCGCAGCGAGCGGTAGGTGACCTGGGAGAGGGTCTGCTTGGGGGCCATCACTTTCAGGTCGACGTCGGCGGTGAGGCCGAAGGCGTCAAGGGTCTCGTCCAGCATCTGGCGGTGCTGCCCGGTGGAGATCACGACGGGTGCGAAGCGCGGGTCGTCCTGGAGGGCGCGGATGACGGGTGCGAACTTGATGGCCTCCGGCCGGGTGCCGAGGACTACGGCGACGGAACGCATGGCTTCCTCTACTTTCTGACGCGTACGTGCTGACGCGAGGGGAATCGAGCCGTGGCGGGGCGTGCGAGGGCGCGGCACGGCGATGTACCGCGGGCCTGTCGGGAGGTGGCGGCCAGGGGATCGGATCTCACTGCGAGGGGCTTTTCAGCTGCCCTCTTCCGGCCAAGACACAGCTTTCCCGGAGCCGGCCGGGGAGTCAACGAACACCCCCGGCCACTCGAACGGTTAGCCGGGAACGACAGAAGCCCCGCACTCCGGAGACCGGAGCGCGGGGCTTTTGACCTGGGGTTAGGGGTGGGGAGGGGTCAGCCTCGGGCAGGCTTGATCGACATCGAGTGACGGAAGAAGTCGGACGGGTCGTACTTCCTCTTCACCTGCTGCAGGCGGGGGTAGTTGTCCTTGTAGTAGAGCGTCTGCCACGGCACACCGGACCTGTTGCGGCGGGGATCGGTGACGTCACGGTCGGGGTAGTTGATGTAGCAGCCGTCGGTGCTGTCGTCGATCAGCGGTACGCCGCCGGTCGCCGAGAAGAAGTCCTCGTACAGGTCGCGCAGCCAGCCCAGGTAGAACTCGTCCTCGCCCTCGTCCTGCCAGAAGGTCTGGAAGCACATCTTGAAGATGGACGAGCGCTGCGCGTTGGCCGTCGCGTCGGGTGCCATCGCGTTGACCTGCCCGCCGAAGGAGAAGAGCACCAACATGGTGTCGGGGTTCTTGAAGTCCGGCCGGCTCATGTACTGGTAGAGCGCGGAGATCTGGTGGTCGGTGAAGTTCTTGCGCATGTACGCGGACTTGTGCGCGCCGCGTGAGGTGGGGTTGGTGATGACCGGGTTGTTGGTCCCGACCAGCCTGGTCGCCTGGAGCCAGGGCAGGGTCCTGGGCTCTTCGAACTGTGGCATGGCGGGCAGCTCGCCGGTGGGGCGGGTGAGCGCCTTCGGCGTGACTCCCGTGCCGGCGGTGATGGCCGCCAGGTAGTCGTCGAGCAGTTTCCTCGCGTTCGGCACCGTGGCGTCGACCTGGGTGAACATGCCCAGGCTGCCGTGCGCCTTGGAGCTGACGTTGAACAGGCTGGAGAGGTTGCGGTACGGGGAGTCGGGCGCGCTGTTGGCGGCGTGCCACGCGCCGAAGTTCTTCAACAGCCGGGTGAACTTCGCCTCCGTCAGCTGCTCCCAGGGGAAGTCGACGGCGCTCACCAGGACCTTCGACGGCGGAGATATCAGCTGTTCGGAGGGCTCGGAGCCCTTCGCGCCCGGGGAACGGAACCAGTAGCGGGTCACCAGGCCGAAGTTGCCGCCGCCCCCACCGGTGTGTGCCCACCACAGTTCCCGGTTCGGGTCGTTCTTCTCCCGGGTGGCCACGACGGTGCGCACGCCGCCCTTCCCGTCCGTCACCACGACCTCCACGGCGTAGAGGTGGTCGACGACCAGACCGTGGGCCCGGGAGAGCAGTCCGTAGCCACCGCCGGCTATGTGCCCGCCGGCGCCCACGCTGTAGCAGATGCCGCCGGGGATGGTGACGCCCCAGCCCTTGTAGAGGGCCTCGTACACATTGATCAGGCGGGCGCCCGCCTCGACGACGAACGCGCGGAACTTCGGGTCGTAGCCGACGTACGTCATCTCCGAGAAGTCGATGATGACCTGGGTGCCGGAGTGGGCGGCGAAGTCGGCGAAGCAGTGGCCGCCGCTGCGCACCGAGACCCGCTTGCCCGCCCGGACCGCGTCTCTCAGTGCGCGTTCGGCGTCCGCGGTCGAGCGGACCATCTTGATGTAGTCCGGGCGGGCCACGAAGCGCTGGTTGTTGCCCGTGGTGAGCATTTCGTAGCGCGGGTCCCCCGGCCTGACGACGGCTCCGGTCCCGGCGGCTGCGGCGCGGGCCGCGTCGCCGGAGGCGTTCGGGGCGGCGGCTGCCACGGGGCCGGACAGGGCGCCGGCCACCGCTGCGCCTCCGACGACGGCCGCACTGCGGGTGAGCATGGTCCGGCGATCGACACCGTTCATGTGCGTCTACCTCGACTTCTGTTCGACGATGGAGCGGGTGCCGGATCCGGCACCCGGTGCGTTCGTGCGTGGTGCGGTGGAAAGCTCTGCGCCGGACTGCGGATGCGGTCCGCCGCTCCCCCGGCTGCCGTGGCTGCGGCGGTCGAGCCGGCCGGAGAGCGCCGCAGTGCCCAGACCGGCCGCGGCCAGTCCGGCACCGATCCAGGTCGGCGAGGTCCACCCGAGGCCGTGGTCGACGGCGAGGCCGCCGAGCCAGGCCCCGAGGGCGTTACCGAGGTTGAAGGCCGCGATGTTCGCCGCGGAGGCGAGGGCCGGGGCCCCGGCGGCCTGCTGCATCACACGGGCCTGCAGCGGCGGCACCGTCGCGAATCCGATGGCCCCGAAGGCGGCCAGGGTGATCGCGGCGGGCACGGCGGCGCGCGAGGTGAAGGTGAAGACCACCAGTACCAGGCAGAGGCCGCCGAGGATGAGGTACAGGCTGGGCATCAGGGCCCGGTCGGCGGCCCGGCCGCCGAGCACGTTGCCCACGCACAGCCCGACGCCGAAGAGGACGAGGAGCCAGGCGACCGCGCCGTCGGAGAAGCCGGCCAGCTCCGTCATCATCGGCGCGAGGTAGGTGAAGGAGGCGAAGACCCCGCCGAAACCGAGGACCGTGGTCGTCAGTGCCAACCACACCTGGGGCTTGCGGAAGACGGCGAGTTCACCGCGCAGCGCTCCGCGTTCCGGCGCGGGCTGGGCCGGCACCAGGGTGATCAGACCGAGCAGTCCGACGACTCCGATGCCGGTGACCGCCCAGAAGGTCGAACGCCAGCCGAACTCCTGGCCCAGGAAGGTGCCCAGCGGTACGCCGAGCACATTGGCCAGGGTGAGGCCGGTGAACATCAGGGCGATGGCGCTGGCCCGCCGGTCGGGTGCCACCAGGTCGGCGGCCACGACGGAGCCGATCCCGAAGAACGCGCCGTGCGTGAGGGCGGCGACCAGCCGCCCGCCCATGAGGGCGGTGTAGTCGCCGGCCAGGGCGCAGAGCAGGTTGCCGGCGATGAAGATGGCCATGAGCACGACGAGCATGGTCTTGCGCGGCAGCCGTGCGCCGGCCGCGGTCATCAGCGGTGCGCCGACGACCACGCCGAGGGCGTAGCCCGTGACGAGCATGCCGGCGGAGGGGATGGAGACGGACAGGTCGTCGGCGACTTCCGGGAGCAGACCGACGATGACGAACTCGGTCGTCCCGATGCCGAAGGCACCTATGGCGAGGGCGAGGAGGGAAGCGCGCATCGGCCCGGTCAGACCTGTCGCAGGGCGCCGCCGTCGACGCTCCACTCGGCGCCGGTGACCTGCCCCGCGAGGGGCGAGAGCAGGTACGCGATGACGCCGGCGACGTCGTCGGGGGTGCCGATGCGGCCGCTGGGGAGTCGGCGCACCTCGCGGATGAAGTGGTCGACGGCCTCGTCGGCCGGGAGGCCGAACCGCTCGCCGAGCTGCTCGGCGAACCCGCCGGGAGCGTCGAAGAGCGCGGTCCGGGTGGGACCGGGCGATACCACGTTGGAGCGCACGCCGCGCGGCCCGAACTCCGCGGCGAGGGACTTGGAGAGGGAGAGCAGCGCCGTCTTGGTGGCGGCGTAGTCGACGATGCCCGGATCGGGGAAGCGGGCGGCCTCGCTCGCGATGTGTACGAGGGCACCCGCTCCGGTGTCCAGGAGCGCGGGGAGTGCCGCGCGGGTCATGCGGACCATGGAGTGGAAGTTGACCTCGAAGGTGCGCTTCCACTGCTCGTCGGTGACGTCGAGGAAGCCGGTACGGGACTCCAGCGCGCCGACGTTGTTGACGAGGCCGTCGAGCCGGCCGTGGCGTTCGATGACGGTGTCGGTCACGTGGCGGGCGGCGTCGGGGTCGGTGAGGTCGGCCGCGACGGTGCTGACCCGGTCGCCGAGGGCTTCGGTGTTCCAGGGCTTGCGGGCGACGCCGACGACGGTGGCGCCTTCGGCGGCCAGGAGGCGGACGGCTGCCTCGCCGATTCCGGACGACGCGCCGGTCACGAGGTACACGCGGTCTTCGATGCGGAGGTCCATCACGTTCCTTGAGAAGAGGAGACCTTGGGGAGGGAGGCCTTGGGGGGGCGCCCCGGCACGGTCGGGGGGAAGGGGGACCGTGCCGGAGCGCCTCTGGGAGGGGAGGGTCGGTCAGGGGGTTCAGCCGGCGGCGGCGAGGTCCTTCGCGGCCTTGTTCCGGAGGAAGAGGACGGTGGTGAGGATGCCGACCACGACGATCGCGGTGTTCACGATGACCGCGGTCGTGATCCCCGCATGGATGTCCGTGTTGGCGGCGGCGATCGCCGACATGATCGGCGTGCCCATCG
>NZ_JBIVTH010000055.1:0-9779 GCF_044756625.1 Streptomyces sp. NPDC091682
CGACTCTATCAGACTCTTTCGTGTCCGACTTCCTCGGCGCTTTCCAGGTTTTCGCTTTCGCGCTTTCCCTTTCCGGCGAGTCCGACTCTATCAGAAGTTCTCCACCGGATTTCCCGGCTTCGGATTCCTGAATGAGGAGTCGACTGTACCCCACTGGAATTCAATTCCTTTTGGGGGTGAGAGAGAGTTTAAACCATCGCTGCCGAACTTGTCCAGTTCGAGGCAACCGTTCGAATCTACCTCCCCACGCGCTCCGTGTCAACGGTCTTCGCGGGACGACGAGGAGACTAGCAGCTCAACAGGCTTGTACGCACATCAGGCCGCGGTCGGGAGCGTCGCCGTCTGGTCGGCCTCCTCTACGTCGCCGACGTCGCCGGCGCGCGCGGCCCTGCCGCCCAGGATGAAGACGTAGAGGAGGAAGGCGACCTCGGCCGCGACGCCGATCGTGATGCGGGCCCAGGTGGGGAGGCCCGACGGGGTCACGAAGCCCTCGATCAGGCCCGAGATGAACAGGATCACCGCGAGGCCGATGGCCATGCCGAGGGCGGCGCGTCCCTGTTCTGCGAGGGCCGTGCGGCGGGTGCGGGGGCCCGGGTCGATGACCGTCCAGCCCAGGCGCAGCCCCATGCCCGCGGCCACGAAGACCGCCGTCAGTTCGAGCAGGCCGTGCGGAAGGATCAGTCCCAGGAAGACGTCGAGGCGGCCGGCGGAGGCCATCAGGCCGAGACCGACGCCGAGGTTGGCCATGTTAAGGAAGAGGATCCACAGCACCGGTATCCCCAGGAACGCGCCCAGGACCAGGCAGATCGCGGCCGCCTGGGCGTTGTTCGTCCAGACCTGGGCGGCGAAGGAGCCGGCGGGGTGGCTGGAGTAGTACGTCTCGTACTGGCCGCCCGGCTGGGTGAGCGCCTTCAGCTCCTCGGGCGCCGCGATGGCGCTCTGGACCTCCGGGTGCGTGGCTATCCACCAGCCGATGAGCACGCCGAGCGCCGTCGAGAGCAGGGCCGTCGGTATCCACCAGCGGCGACTGCGGTAGACCGCCGCCGGGAAGCCGGCCGTGAAGAAGAGGGCGGCGTCGCGCCAGCCGGCCCGGCGGGTGCCCGTCACCGTGGCCCGGGCGCGGGCGACCAGCTGGGTCAGTCGGCTCGTGAGCATCGGGTCCGGGGCGCTGGACTGGATCTGGGAGAGGTGGGTGGAGGTGCGTTGGTAGAGCGCGACGAGTTCGTCGGCCTCGTCGCCGGTGAGCTTGCGGCCCCTGCCCAGGAGCTGCTCCAGGCGTTCCCACTCCGCACGGTGTGCGGTCACGAAGACGTCGAGATCCATCCGGTTTGCCGCTCCCCTGTCCCAGGTCCCCTGGCCACTGCCTATTCCTAGTGTGGTCAGCTTGGCAGACTGGAGGCCTTAGGGGCGGGGGGGTAGGTCACATGAGAGGTGCTGTGGTGAGCGATCTGGTGACGGGGGACGCGGTCGTCCTGGGGCTCAGGCCCGCGCGGCTACCGAGCCGCGGGCTGGCGATCCTCCTGGATCTGGCCGTGTACGTCACCGGATACGTGCTCATCTCCGCCGGGCTGGCCATGGCCACCGCCTCGCTGGACGACGCCGCCCAGGCTGCCGTCGCGGTGGCGAGCTTCCTGCTGTTCCTGGTGGGCGTGCCGATCGCGGTGGAGACGCTGTCCCACGGGCGTTCGCTCGGCAAGCTCGCCTGCGGGCTGCGGGTCGTCCGGGACGACGGCGGGCCGATCCGGTTCCGGCACGCCCTGGTGCGCGGGGCCATGGGGGTCGTGGAGCTGTTGCTGGCCTTCGGGTCGATCGCATGCATCGCCTCGCTGGTGTCGGCGCGCGGGCGGCGGCTCGGGGACGTGTTCGCGGGGACGCTGGTGGTCCGGGAGCGGGTGCCGGGAACCCGGGTGATGCCGGTGCCTCCGCCGCCGCCGTGGCTGGCCGGGCGGTTCACCGGGCTGGACCTGTCGGCGGTGCCGGACGGGCTCTGGTTGGCGATCCGCCAGTACCTGACGCGGATGAACCAGTTGGATCCGCAGGTGGGCGCCGCGATGGCGGTGCGGCTCGCGGACGATCTGGTGGCGCGTACGGGGGCGCCGCCGCCGGCCGGGGTGCCGGCCGCCGCGTTCCTGATGGCCGTGGTGCACGAGCGGCAGTCGCGGGACGCCGCCCGGGCGTTCCGGCCGGCCGCCGCGGGTCCTGGCCCCGGGCCCGCCCCGGTACCGGGTCCGGTGCCCGTCGTGGCGCCGGTCCCCTACGCGGCTCCCGCGCCCGCGGCACCGGCGGCGCCCGTAGCGGCTCCGCGCGCCGGCGGGTTCGCGCCGCCCGCCTGAGGGGTCACTCTTCCTCGAAGGCCGAGGGCGGCGTCTCCAGGTGTTCGAGTTCGATCCCGGGGGCCGACAGCACCACGTCCCCGGCGATGTGGATCGTGTGGACCTCGCCCGTGTCCAGGGCGCTGACCCGGTACTCGTCCACCAGCAGCGGGCCGCTGTCCGTGGGGTGTTCCTGGCGGGCTACGAGGGCCCAGGCCTGGTCGACCGTACGGGGTGCCAGGACCGGGTCGGTGAGGGCCAGGAGCCGGACGCGGGTGGCGGGGGCGCCGGGGGTCAGGCGCAGCAGCCGGGCCGTCGCGACGAGGAAGGCCGGGGAGGTGCCGGTGAAGCCGGGGGCGGCGATGTTGCCCTCGGTGGCCTCGGTGCCGGTGGGGTCGGTACGGACCCAGGTGACGCCGTCGATGGCGGCGCCGCGCACCTGCCAGCTCGCGGCGTTGACCTCCATGCGGATGGGGCGGCCCAGCTCGTCGATCGCCAGGTCGACGGAACCGCGGTGGTCCCCGTCCGGGCCGGTGAGCTGGGAGACGTAGCGCCAGCCGGAGGGCCCGGGCGCGCAGTGGAAGTGCTCCTCGCCGAGCGGGGTGTGGTCGTGCGGGTCGTGGAGCGAGTAGCGGCCGCGGGGCATGTGCGCACACTTCTTCGGATCGGAGGGGATACGGGGCAGGCCCCCGGCACATGTGCCGGGGGCCTGCTTCAGGTACGTCCGCGGTTGATCAGTGGGTGATCAGTAGCGGTAGTGGTCCGGCTTGTACGGGCCCTCGACCTGGACGCCGATGTACGCGGCCTGCTCCGGGCGCAGGGTGGTGAGGCGGACGCCGAGGGCGTCGAGGTGGAGGCGGGCGACCTTCTCGTCGAGGTGCTTCGGGAGCACGTAGACCTCGGTCGGGTACTCCTCCGGCTTGGTGAAGAGCTCGATCTGGGCCAGGGTCTGGTCCGCGAACGAGTTCGACATCACGAAGGACGGGTGGCCGGTCGCGTTGCCGAGGTTCAGCAGGCGGCCCTCGGAGAGGACGATCAGGACCTTGCCGTCGGGGAACGTCCAGGTGTGGACCTGGGGCTTGACCTCGTCCTTGACGATGCCGTCGACCTTCGCGAGGCCGGCCATGTCGATCTCGTTGTCGAAGTGGCCGATGTTGCCCACGATGGCCTGGTGCTTCATCTTGGCCATGTCGGTGGCCATGATGATGTCCTTGTTGCCGGTGGTCGTGATGAAGATGTCGGCCGTCTCGACGACGTCGTCGAGGGTGGCGACCTGGTATCCGTCCATCGCCGCCTGCAGCGCGCAGATCGGGTCGATCTCGGTGACGATGACGCGGGCGCCCTGGCCGCGGAGGGACTCGGCGCAGCCCTTGCCGACGTCGCCGTAGCCGAAGACGACCGCGACCTTGCCGCCGATGAGGACGTCGGTGGCGCGGTTGATGCCGTCGATCAGGGAGTGGCGGCAGCCGTACTTGTTGTCGAACTTCGACTTGGTGACGGCGTCGTTCACGTTGATCGCCGGGAACAGCAGGGTGCCCTCGGACATCATCTCGTAGAGGCGGTGGACACCGGTGGTGGTCTCCTCCGTCACGCCGCGGATCTCGGACGCGAGCTGCGTCCACTTCTGCGGGGCCTCACCGAGGGTGCGGTTGAGCAGGGTGAGGATGTGTGCGTACTCCTCGGAGTCCGCCGTCGACGGGTCCGGGGCCGAGCCGGCCTTCTCGAACTCGACGCCCTTGTGGACGAGGAGGGTGGCGTCACCACCGTCGTCGAGGATCATGTTCGGGCCGCCGGTGGGGGTGTTCGGCCAGGTCAGCGCCTGCTCCGTGCACCACCAGTACTCCTCCAGCGTCTCGCCCTTCCAGGCGAAGACGGGGACGCCCTGCGGGTTCTCCGGGGTGCCGTTCGGGCCCACCGCGATGGCGGCGGCCGCGTGGTCCTGGGTGGAGAAGATGTTGCAGGAGGCCCAGCGGACGTCGGCGCCGAGGGCGACGAGGGTCTCGATGAGTACGGCGGTCTGCACCGTCATGTGCAGCGAGCCGGTGATGCGGGCGCCGGCCAGGGGCTGGGCCTGCGCGTACTCGGCGCGGATCGACATCAGACCCGGCATCTCGTGCTCGGCCAGGGTGATCTCCTTGCGGCCGAACGCGGCAAGGGAGAGGTCTGCGACCTTGAAGTCCATGGGTGCTGCTCCTCATGGTTCGAGAGGGTGGGTACGGCTGGGCCGTGCGCCGTCCTGGGGACGGGACACCGAGCACAGTCCGTCGGGGGTCCTCTCTCCCCTCGGCCGGTCGCAGGGACCGCCCGACCCGCCATCAGCAGCGACGCCTGACACTGGGCACGAATCTACACCGGTCGGCGCGGCGAGCCCCAGTCGGACGGGGAAGAAGCCGGGTGCTGATTCACGGGAACCGGCCCCGGCAGGGGTTGCTGGCCGCTCCTGACGGGGCGTCGACCTGGGGGTACCGGGCATGATCCGGTGGCCGGGACCCAGTCGCCGCGCGGTTTCGGCCAGACCGTATTCTTCCGGCCGTTCGCACTGGTGGGAGGGGTTTCGGAGTCATGAAGAACAGACCTGGGCGCAAGCGGGGCATATGGGCGATCGCCCTGCTGATCGTGGGTGTCGGACTGAACGTCGGTGCGATCGCGCTCATGTTCAGTCAGTTCAAAGTGCACAGCTATGAGGGCGGCGCCATGCTGCCCACGCTGCCCACCGGGGAGCTGGTCATGGTGAAGAGGGATCCGTCCGAGGTGCGCCGCGGTGACGTCGTCACCTACGACCCCGTCGGGTGGGAGGGGCCGGGGCCGAACATCGGGCGCGTGGTGGCGGTGGGGGGCGACCACATTGCCTACGTGAAGGGGGACGCCGCCCTGACCCTGAACGGGCAGCCGCTCGAAGAACCCTACGTACTGGACAACGCTCCCGGGGCTCCGGGTCTTGCCTTCGCCGTCTCGGTGCCACAGGGCCGGGTCTTCATCTTGGGTGACAACCGCGGCAACTCCGCGGACTCCCGCTACTACGCGCAGCTCCAGCAGGGCACGCTGCCGGTGTCGGCCGTGACCGGGGTGCAGGTCCCCGAGGAGAACGGACTGATGCTGGCCCTCGGTGCCGCGTCGAGCGTCGGAACGCTGGCCCTGCCCGTGGGGATCGGGCTGGGCATCGCCGCGCTCGTGGCGCGGCGGAAGAAGCAGCCGGTACCGGCGGGGCCCGTCTGGGGCGCCGTACACGTCGACGAGCCGTAGGCGACGACGGAGACGGAAGGCCCCCGCGGGCTGCTGCTCGCGGGGGCCTTCGGGCGTTCAGGGCGGCTCGGTGGCCGCTCGGTGCTACTTGGCGGCTTCCGGGCGGTAGATGTCCGGCTCCAGGTAGATCACGCGGGCGATCGGGACCGCCTCGCGGATGCGGGCCTCGGCGGCGTTGATCGCGTCGGCCACCTCGGTCGCGGTGTCGTTGCCCTCGACCGCGATCTTGGCGGCGACCAGCAGCTCCTCCGGGCCTAGGTGCAGGGTGCGCATGTGGATCACGCGGGTGACAACGTCCCCGTCGACCACCGCGGCCTTGATCTTCTCGACTTCCTCGATGCCGGCGGCCTCGCCGAGCAGCAGGGACTTGGTCTCCGCGGCCAGGACGATCGCGATGACGATGAGCAGGATGCCGATGCACAGGGTGCCGATGCCGTCCCAGACCCCGTTGCCGGTCAGCAGGGCGAGGCCGACGCCGCCGAGGGCCAGCACCAGGCCGACGAGCGCGCCGAAGTCCTCCAGGAGGACGACGGGCAGTTCGGGGGCCTTGGCCCGCCGGACGAACTGGGTCCAGGTCTGCTTGCCCCGGATCTCGTTCGACTCCTTGATCGCGGTGCGGAAGGAGAAGGACTCCGCGATGATCGCGAAGACGAGGACGCCGACGGGCCAGTACCAGTTCTTGATCTCGTGCGGGTCGTGGATCTTCTCGTAGCCCTCGTAGATGGCGAACATGCCACCGACGGTGAAGAGCACGATGGAGACCAGGAAGGCGTAGATGTAGCGCTCGCGCCCGTACCCGAAGGGGTGCTGCGGCGTCGCCTCGCGCTGCGCCTTCTTGCCTCCGAGGAGCAACAGCCCCTGGTTGCCGGAGTCGGCCACCGAGTGGACGCTTTCCGCGAGCATCGACGAGGATCCGCTGAAGAGGAACGCCACGAATTTGGCTACAGCGATGGCGAGGTTGGCGGCGAGTGCCGCCACGATCGCCTTGGTACCGCCCGACGCGCTCATGGGTTCAGGGTGTCCTTCCTAGCCACTGACTACCGGCCGCACATTGTTGCAGCCGGTGGGCGGGGGCGCGGCGTCAGACCACCACGGTGGCACGAAAGATCGTCCCGCTTCCAGACAGTTCGACCTTTTCGCCCGCCGGTACGAAGACCGACTCGCCGGGAGTCAGGGCCAGTTCGCCGGCCCGCGGGGAGCCGGCCGTGCAGAGCAGGATCTGCGGGGTGTCGTGCGGGAGCGCGCGGGAGGCGCCGCCGGGCGCGAGGAGGAAGCGGGAGAGCCGGAACTCGTCGATGGGGGTCTCGTAGACCTCCTCGTCGTCGCCCTCGGGGCGCAGCAGGTTCGGGTCGCCCGGCTCGAACTTCGCGATCTTCAGCAGCTCGGGCACGTCCACGTGCTTGGGAGTGAGCCCGGCGCGCAGCACGTTGTCCGAGTTGGCCAGCAACTCGACGCCGAGGCCGTCGATGTAGGCGTGCGGGACGCCGGCGCCGAGGAACATCGCCTCGCCGGGCTGGAGTCGGACGTGGTTGAGCAGCATCGCCGCGATGACCCCCGGGTCGCCCGGGAAATGGTGGACCAGCGTGGCGTACGGGGTGTAGCGGCCGCCGAGTCGGGTGACGGCGGCGGCGACCTCGTGCACGGTGTGGGCCATTTCGGCGCGGTCCGCGGTCAGTACGGCCGTCAGCATTTCGCGCAGGGCGGCCTCTTCGGGGTGCGCGCGCAGCAGGTCCACGTACGGCTTGAGGCTGTCCACCTCCAGGCCCTCGAGGAGGTCCGCGGCCTCCGACGGCGGGCGGAAGCCGCACAGCCCGTCGAACGCGGTGAGCGCGCAGATCATTTCGGGCTTGTGGTTGGGGTCCTTGTAGTTGCGGTGGTCCGCGTCGATCGGGACCCCGCGGCGCTCCTCGTCCTCGAAGCCCGCCCGGGCCTGGAGCAGGTCGGGATGGACCTGGAGGGAGAGCGGGGCGCCGGCGGCGAGGATCTTGAACAGGAAGGGCAGTCGGGGGCCGAACTTGGCGACGGTGGCAGCGCCCAGCTCGCCTTCGGGATCGGCGGCGATGACGTCCGAGAGCGCCCGCTCGCCCGCTCCCCGGTCGATGTGGGAGGGGGCGCCCGGGTGGGCTCCCATCCACATCTCGGCCTGGGGCTCACCGGTGGGTTCGACACCGAGGAGCGCGGGGAGGGCCGTGGTGGATCCCCAGGCGTAGGGGCGGATCGTGTTCGTCAGGCGGTCCATCGTCGTCTTCCTGGATAGAGCTGGGTACTTCAGCGCCTCAGCTGTGTCCGCCGGAAGCCAACGCCAGGTAGGCGGTGGCGAAATCCGTGACGGCGAGGAGTTCGGCGAGCTGCTCCAGTTCGACGCCCTCCTCCGGTTCGAGCTCGCTGATCGCCGTGTCGTGGCTGTGGGCGAGTTCTCGTGCGGCGGGGGCGGCGGTGAGGCCGCCGGCGGGCCGGTCGCGCAGCAGGACGACGCGGGCGCGAAGGGCCTGGGGCTCTTCGACCCGGTCACGGAAGAAGTCGTCGGGGTCGGCTCCGGCGGCGAAGGATCCGGCGAGCAGGATGCCGTGGGCGGGCAGGGCCTCCGGAAGCACGGCGGCCAGTGCGGGGCGGCCGGCGAGTTCGGCCAGGGTGGCGGCGAAGCGGCGGCCCGCGGGGGCGGCGCCGGTGCCCTCGCTCCAGATGAGCGGGAGGGAGTCGGCCAGCTCGGCGGCGAGGGTCTTGGCCGGGTTGGAGTACGTGGCGATGGCGGGCCCGCAGCGTTCGGCCGTTCGGTCGAGCCGGTCGGCGACGAGCTGCAGGGTGTCGGGGGCGGCGGTGATCAGGCCGACCTTGTCGAGGAGCAGCAGCAGCGGCGTCAGCAGGGCCCACAGGGCGCCGGGTCCGGCCGCGGCGGACTCGTCGTACTCCTGGTACGGGGCCTTGGCCATCGGTACGAGGAGCCCGTGCGCGCCGTCCACCGCCTCGCTCAGCGGTGAGCGCTCGGGGGCGACGGCGACGACGGTGCAGCCGCGCCGGTACGCCTGCTCGGCGAGGACGGCGAGCCCGGGCTCGGTGCCGTCGGTGGTGGCGAGGAGCAGCAGGTCGACGGGTCCGGCCCAGCCGGGCAGGGCCCAGCGCAGCGCGCCGGCCGCGTGGGCGACGCCGGTGGGATCCAACCGGATGACGGGCGCGGAGGCTCCGGCGAGGGCGCCGAGCAGGTCGGCGACGCCGGTGGCGGCGGTGCCGGGCCCGGCGATCAGGACGGAGCGCGGGCGGCCGTCGGGGCGCAGCTCGGCGAGACCGGCCTCGGTCGCGTGCCGGGCGGCGGTACGGACTCTGGCTCCGGCCTCGGCCGCACCGCGGAGCAGGCCCCGGCGGTCGACGCGGGCGAGATCGTCCGGTGCGTCGAGGAGCGACTCGTCGAGCATGGCGGCCTCCGGCGGTGTTGACGGATCCAGGGTGGCGGAATCGGTCTCAGCGTCTGCGTGTGCCTGTGCGGCGCCGCAGGGGTCAGGCGGGGCGGCGGGCCTCGTCCACGAGGAGCACGGGGATGCCGTCGCGGACCGGGTACGCGAGGCCGCAGTCCTGGCCGGTGCAGATCAGCTCGGGGGTCGTCTCGTCGGCCGACTTGTCCTCGAGGGGTGAGTGGCAGGCGGGGCAGGCCAGGATCTGCAGGAGGCCGGCTTCGAGCGGCATGGGGCGTTTCCCTTCGGGCATGTGGGTGGGGCGAGGTCAGCGTACCGCCGAGTTCGCGGCGGTGCGGTGTCGTGCGGGCGGGTCGGACCGGGCCCGGAGCCGGGCCCCGGGCTCCGCCCGGACCCCGCGCCTCGAACGCCGGCGGGGCTTGATTGGGCGGAGCCCGGCTCCCAGGTGCAGCCCCGTGTGCGCCTCAAACGCCGGCGGGGCTCAAAACGGTCAGGCGCGGATGAGGGCGAGGGCCTCGTCGCGGACCTTGGCCAGGGTGGCCTCGTCACGGGCCTCCACGTTCAACCGCAGCAACGGTTCGGTGTTGGAAGCACGGACGTTGAACCACCAGTCCTCCGCCGTCACCGTCAGACCATCGAGCTCGTCCAGCTCGACACCCTCGACGTTGCCGTACGTCTCCTTCACCGCCGCCAGACGGGCCGCCTGGTCCGCGACCGTGGAGTTGATCTCCCCCGAACCCGCGTACCGGTCGTAGGAGGCCACCAGCTCCGACAACGGACCGTCCTGACCACCCAACGCCGCCAGCACGTGCAACGC
>NZ_JBIVTH010000056.1:0-9668 GCF_044756625.1 Streptomyces sp. NPDC091682
GCAGTCGCTGCTGCGGGTCGGTGGCCAGCGCCTCGCGCGGGCTGATGCCGAAGAACTCGGCATCGAAGTCGGCCGCGTCGTGCAGGAAGCCGCCCGACCTGGTGAGGGTCTTGCCGATCTTGCCGGGCTCAGGATCGTAGAGCCCTTCGGTGTCCCAGCCGCGGTCGGTGGGGAAATCGGTGATGCCGTCGCGGCCGGCGACGAGCAGGTCCCACAGGTTCTCCGGCGACTGCACGTCGCCGGGGAACCGGCAGCTCATGCCCACGATCGCGATCGGTTCGTCGTACGAGAGGGCCGCGGCCGGGCCGACCCCGGCGGCGGAGGCCTCGACGGTGCTCTCCTCGTCCCCGACGAGTTCGGTCTTCAGGAACCGGGCGAGGACGTCGGACGCGGGGTAGTCGAAGACGAGGGTCGCGGGCAGCCGCAGTCCGGTCTCCTTCTGGAGCCGATTGCGCAGCCCGACCGCGGAGAGCGAGTCGAAGCCCAGTTCCTTGAACGCGCGTTGCGGCTCCACGGAGTCCTTGGCGTCGTGGCCGAGAACGCCCGCGACCTGGGTGCGTACCAGGTCGAGCAGGTGTGCGTCGCGCTCCTCGTCCGGCATCCGCGTCAACCGCTCCTGGAGCGTGCCGGTACCCGCGGCCGGGCCGCCGGCCGCCGAGCGGCGTGCCGGGGTGTGGACCAGGCCGCGCAGCATGGCCGCGGGCTGTCCGGAGGCGCGCTGCAGGGCGGCGAAGTCCCAGCGCGCGGGGAGCAGTACGGCTTCGTCGGCGGCCAGCGCGGCGTCGAAGAGCCCGGTGCCTTCGTCGGGTGAGAGGGCGAGGACGCCCGCCTCGGCCATCCGGTCGAGGTCGGTCCGGGTGAGGCGGCTGCCCATGCCCGTACTGCCGTCCCACAGGCCCCAGGCCAGCGAGACCCCGGCGAGGCCCTGGGAACGACGGTCTGCCGCCAGGGCGTCCAAGTAGGCGTTGGCCGCGGCGTAGTTGCCCTGTCCTGCACCGTCCAGGGTGCCCGCCACGGAGGAGAACAGGACGAAGGCGCTCAGGTTCAGTTCGCGGGTCAGCTCGTGCAGGTGCCAGGCCGCGTCGATCTTGGGCCGCAGGACGGTGTCGAGGCGGTCCGGGGTGAGGGCGGGGATCGTGCCGTCGTCGAGGACACCGGCCGCGTGCACGACGCCGGTCAGCGCGTGCGCCGCGGGGACGGCCTCCAGCAGTTTCGCCAGCGCGGCCCGGTCGGTGACGTCGCAGGCGGCGAAGGTGACGCTGTCGGCACCCGCCTCGGCCAGTTCCGCGCGGAGCTCGGCGGCCCCCGGGGCGTTCTCCCCCCGCCGGCTGACGAGCAGCAGGTGCCGTACGCCGTGTGCGGCGACGAGGTGGCGGGCGAAGAGCGCGCCCAGGCCGCCGGTCGCACCCGTGATCAGGACGGTGCCTTCCGCGTCCCAGACCGGCGCCGAGTCCGAGGTCTGGGCGGGGAGTTGGGGGACGCGGGCCAAGCGCGGTACGAGGACGGCGCCGGCGCGGACGGACGTCTCGGGCTCGCCGGAGGCAACGGCGGCGCGAACCGAGGGCAGTTGGTCGGGAAGGGGGTCCACGTGGACCAGGACGATCCTGCCCGGATCCTCCTCCTGCGCCGAGCGCACCAGGCCGGTCACGGCGGCGCCCGCCAGGTCCCCCTGCCTGGTGACGACGGCCAGGGTCGCCGAGGCGAACCGCTCGTCCGACAACCAGGCTTGCAGGAACTGGAGGACCCGCAGCACTTCACCGCGCACGGCGTCGGGGTGGGTGTCCGTGGTGGCCGCGGGACGGGTGCCGGTGGTGCCCGCGGCGAGCACCACCACGTCCGCGGGCGTGCCCGCCGCGGCGGCCAGCGCGGCCAGGTCCGCATGGTGTTCGGCCCGTCCGCCCGCCGCGCGCAGCGCCTCGACGAGGCCGTCGGTGTCGTCGCCGAGTACGGCCCAGCGGCCGGTGTCCCGGACCGGTCCGCCGTTCACGGCCGGAATCCAGTCCAGCCGGAACAGGGCGTCGTGGGTCGCGGTCGAGGCGGCGGCGAGTTGTTCGGCGGTGATGGTGCGCAGTGCCAGGGACTCCACGGACGCGACGGGAGCGCCGGTGGCGTCGGCGATCTCCAGCGACACGGCTTCCTGGCCGTCGGGAGCGAGGCGCACCCGCAGTGCGGTGGCGCCCGTCGCGTACAGGGACACCCCGCTCCAGGCGAAGGGCAGCCGGATGCTCCCCTCCCCCGGGTCCGACGCGGCGCGGTCGCCGAGTCCGGCGGCGTGCAGGGCCGCGTCGAGGAGCGCGGGGTGCAGGCCGAAGCGGCCCGCCTGGTCCTGCGCGTCCTCGGGCAGCGCGATCTCGGCGAAGACGTCGTCGCCGCGCTTCCACGCGGCGCGCAGGCCCTGGAAGACGGGCCCGTAGCCGTAGCCCTCGCGAGCCATCCGTGCGTACTCGCCGGACACGTCGACGGCGGCGGCGCCCTTCGGCGGCCACGCCGTCAGGTCGAACGCGGCCGCGTGCTGCTCGGGTACGAGGCTGCCCGCGGCGTGCACGGTCCAGGGCGCGTCCGGGCCGCCGTCCGCGCTCCGGTCGTCCGGGCGCGCGTACACGTGGACCGGGCGCCTGCCGTCGTCACCGGGTGCGCCGACCGACACCTGGACCTGGACGCCACCGTGCTCGGGGAGCACCAGCGGCGCGGTCAGCGTCAGATCGTCGAGCCGGCCGCAGCCGACCTGGTCGCCCGCTCGTATGGCCATCTCGACGAACGCGGTGCCGGGCAGCAGGACCGTGCCGCCGGCCGCGTGGTCGGCCAGCCAGGGCTGGGTGTCGAGACCGACGCGGCCGGTGAGCACCGCTTCGTCGGCGTGGGCCAGGGCGATCGCCGCACCGAGCAGGGGGTGGTCCGCGGCACTCAGGCCCAGCGAGGCGGCGTTGCCCGTCTCCAGGAGGGCTTCGGGCCAGTGCCGCTTGTGCTGGAAGGCGTACGTGGGCAGATCGACGCGATGGGCGCCCCGGCCCTCGAAGAAGGCCGCCCAGTCCACCGGGACGCCGTGCACATGGGCCTCGCCGAGCGCTCCGGCGAGCGCCCCGGGGCCGTTGTCGTGCGCTCCGGGGCCGTCGATGACCACGGCGGGTGCGCCCGCGCCCGCCTCGGGTGCGGCGTTGCGGATGCTATCCGAGAGCGCCGGGTGGGCGCCGGCCGTGAGGAAGACCGTGTGGCCGGTCTCCAGGAGGGCGCGGGCCACCGCGTCCGTGTCTTCGTCGTCCCTGGCGCCGTCCGGGTCCGCGGTCCAGTACGCGGCGTCGAGTGCCGAGCCGTCCAGGGCCGCGCCGGTCGCCGCCGAGTAGAGGGGGATCCGGGTCGGTCGGGGGTCGACGCCCGTGGGAGTGCCGGCTGCGACGCGGGCCGCGTCGGTCAGGGACAGCGCCCCGGCGACCTGGGCCGCGGCGATCTCGCCGCTGCCCTGCCCGAGTACGGCGGCGGGCCTCACTCCGTACGCGCGCCACAGGGCCGCGAGCGAGACCAGCACCGCGAACAGGCCGGCCCGCGCCACGTCCGGGCGCTCCGGTGCCGGGGCGCCCGGCTCATTGCGGACCACGGCGAGCAGGTCCCAGCCCGTGTGGGCGCCCAGCGCGGCGGCGCTCTCACGGAAGGTCTCCGTGAAGGCCGGTGAGGTGTCCAGCCATGCGACTGCGGTGTCGTGCCAGTGTGTTGCGTCTCCCGGGAGAACGAGCACCGTACGGGGTTCGCCCGTTGCCGCGCCGCGCACCAGAGCGGCGGCGGGTTCACCGGCGGCGAGCGCACGCAGCGCAGCCAGTGTGCCCTCCCGGTCGGACGCGGTCAGTGCCGCGCGGTGCTCCAGGTGGGTGCGCGAGGTCGCCAGCGAGTACGCCACGTCCAGCGGGCGCGGCGGCGCGTCGCCCTCGATGCGGCGCAGGAGGCGCTGTGCCTGGGCGCGCAGCGCGGGTTCGCTCGCGGCCGACAGGAGGTGGGGCAGGGCGGTGCCGGTCGGCTCCGCGGGGGCGTCCGCCACCGGTTCGGTGGGCGGCGCCTCCTCGATGATGACGTGGGCGTTGGTACCGCTGATGCCGAAGGACGAGATGCCCGCGCGGCGCGGCGCTCCGTCGACCGTGTCCCAGGGCAGCGCCTCGGTGAGCAGCTCGACCTCACCCGCCGCCCAGTCCACCTGGGAGCTCGGTGCGTCCACGTGCAGGGTCCTGGGCAGTACGCCGTGCCGCATGGCCTGCACCATTTTGATGATGCCCGCGGCTCCGGCGGCGGCCTGGGTGTGGCCCATGTTGGACTTGATGGAGCCCAGCCGCAGCGGGCGGCCTGCGGGGCGCTCCTGGCCGTACGTCGCCAGGAGCGCCTGCGCCTCGATGGGGTCGCCGAGCCGGGTGCCGGTGCCGTGCGCCTCCACCGCGTCGACCTCGGCGGCGGACAGCCTGGCGTTGGCCAGGGCCGCCCGGATGACGCGCTGCTGGGCGGGACCGTTGGGCGCGGTCAGGCCGTTGCTCGCGCCGTCCTGGTTGAGGGCGGAGCCACGTACGACGGCAAGGACGCGGTGGCCGTTCCTGCGCGCGTCGGAGAGCCGCTCCAGTACGAGCATGCCGACGCCCTCGGCCCAGCCGGTGCCGTCTGCGGACTCCGCGAAGGACTTGCAGCGGCCGTCCGGGGCGAGGCCGCGCTGTCTGCTGAACTCCACGAAGGTGCGCGGTGTCGACATCACGGTCACGCCGCCGGCCAGGGCGAGCGTGGAAGTGCCCTGGCGCAGCGACTGGCTCGCCAGGTGCAGCGCCACCAGGGAGGACGAGCAGGCGGTGTCGATCGACACCGCCTGACCCTCGAGCCCGAGGGAGTACGAGACGCGGCCCGAGACCACGCTGCTGTCGATGCCGACGACGAGGAAGCCCTCGGCGCCCTCGGCAACCGTGCCCGGCTTGGCGTGGTAGTCCGCGGCCATCACTCCGACGAACGCGGAGGTGAGACTGCCGCGCAGGGTGCGCAGATCGATTCCGGCGTCCTCGAACGCCTCCCACGACGCCTCCAGGACGGCCCGCTGCTGGGGGTCGGTGGCGGACGCCTCGTGCGGGCTCATGCTGAAGAAGGACGCGTCGAACAGCGGTGCTTCGTGCAGGAACCCGCCCTCCTTGGCGTAGGTCTTGCCGGAGCGCGACGCGTCCTCGTCGAAGATTCCGGCGAGGTCCCAGCCGCGGTCGTCCGGGAAGCCGGTGATGGCGTCCCGGCCCTGCGCGACCAGGTTCCACAAGTCCTCGGGGTTCTCCACACCGCCGGGAAAACGGCAGCTCATGCCGACGATGGCGATCGGCTCGTTGGCGGCGGCGACGGCCTGGTCGTGGCGCTGGCGCAACCGTTCGTTCTCCAGGAGAGACGTGCGCAACGCCTCTGCGATCTGCTCGACAGAAGTACCCACGGTTACTTTTCGCCTTCCTCGGTCACTCGGATTCCCCAGTCATCGCGTTCCCCGGCCGTTCGGATTCCTCGGTCACCGGATTCCTCAGTGGTCACTCGGAGTCGCTGCGCTTGGCGGCCTCGGCCATGAGGGCCTCGATGTCCATCGCCATGATCGTGTCGCTCCGGTCCTCCTGCGGCCCGGCGGCGACCGCCTCGTCCGTGCCGACCAGCGCGAGCAGGGCGTCCAACAGCCCGGCCTCGCGGATGCGGTCGAGCGGAATGGCGCCGAGCGTCCTGCGGAAGGCCTCCTCGTCGGGGACCTCCGTCGGGGCCGCGGCATTGTCCGGGAGCAGTTCCTCCAGGAGGTGCTTCGAGAGGGCCACGGGGCTCGGGTAGTCGAAGATGAGCGTCGCCGGCAGCCGCTGGCCCGTCGCCTTGTTGAGCCGGTTGCGGAGCTCGATGGCGGTGAGCGAGTCGAAGCCCACTTCCTGGAACGAGCGGGCCGGATCCACCAGGGCCGCGGAGGAGTGGCCGAGTACGGCGGCGACATGGGCGCAGATCAGGCTCTGCAGCAGACGCAGCTGTTCGTCCTGGGAGAGTCCGGCCAACTGCTCCTCCAGCGTCTCTCCGGCGAGCGGATCGGCCGTGGCCTGCACGGCCCGGGGTGCCCGGGCGGCGGGCGCGGCGACCAGGCCGCGCAACAGGGCGGGGACGCCGTCGGGGCGGGCCCGCAGTGCTGCCGGGTCCAGCCGGACCGGTACCAGGAACGGTTCGTCCGAGCCCAGCGCGGCGTCGAGCAGAGCCAGGCTGTCCTCGGCGGAAAGCCCCACGAGGCCGCCGGAGTTGAGGCGCTTGACGTCGGTGCGGGTAAGGCGGCTGCCCATGCCCGTGCCGCTGTCCCACAGGCCCCAGGCCAGCGAGAGCCCGGCCAGGCCAGCTTCTCTGCGCTGTCGTGCGAGGGCGTCGAGGAAGGAGTTGGCGGCGGCGTAGTTGCCCTGCCCGGCGCCGTCCAGGGTGCCCGCGACCGAGGAGAACAGGACGAAGGCGCTCAGGTCCAGGTCGGCGGTCAGCTCGTGCAGGTGCCAGGCCGCGTCCGCCTTGGGCCGCAGTACGGTGTCCAGCCGTCCGGCGGTGAGAGCCGGGATCGTTCCGTCGTCCACCACTCCGGCGGTGTGCACGACGCCGGTGAGCGGATGTTCGGCCGGGACTGCCTTCAGGAGCGCGGCGAGGGCGTCGCGGTCTCCGGTGTCGCACGCCGCGACGGTGATGATCTTGGCACCCGAGTCGGCGAGCTCCTCGCGGAGCTCATCGACGCCGGGGGCGTCTTCACCGCGACGGCTGACGAGCAGCAGGTGCTGTACGCCGTGCGCGGCGACGAGGTGCCGGGCCACCAGGCTGCCCAGTCCGCCCGTACCGCCGGTGATCAGGACCGTTCCGTCCGTGTCGAACTCCACCGGGTCGGCGGCGGCCGTCGCGGCGAGCCGGGGGACGAGGAACGCGCCTTCGCGCAGTGCCAGCTCGGGCTCGCCCGTCGCCAGTGCGGCGGGCAGCGCCCGCAGCGACAGCTCGGATCCGTCGAGGTCGACCAGGACGATCCGGCCGGGGTTCTCCAACTGCGCCGAACGCACCAGGCCCCGGACGGAGGCGCCGGCCAGGTCGGCGGTGCCCGAGCCGCCGGCGGACACCGCGCGGGTGGTCACGACGGCCAACGTCGCGGACTCGAACCGCTCCTCGGCCAGCCAGGTCTGGAGCGCTTCCAGGACCCGGCCGGTTTCGGCCCGTACGGCCTGGAATCCGCTCGCGGCCGAACCGGCGGGCAGCAGCACCACATCGGCGGCCGTCACCGCACCCAGGTCGGTGGCCGTCGTGACGGCCGGCGCCGAGGCCCAGTCCTGCGCCTGTGTGCCGACCACGACCCAACGCCCCGCGGCGGGGGCGGTGTCGAGGGGGTGCTCGGTCCACTCCAGACGGTACGGCGGCCGTGTCCCGCCTCCGCGTGCGGCCTCGATCTGCTCGACCGACACCGGCCTGGCCGCCATGGAAGCGACCGTCATCACGGGCAGGCCCGCGCTGTCGGTGATCGTCAGGGACGATTCGTCGGGGGCCGACGAGGTGACGCGGACCCGCAGCGAGGTGACGCCGGGGGTGAGCAGCGATACGCCGGACCAGGCGAAGGGCAGCGAGGCGCCCTTCGTGTCGCGCGGGGAGTTGTCGAGCAGCTCGGTGGCGTGCAGGGCGGCGTCGAGGAGTGCCGGGTGCAGGCCGAACGCGGCGGCGGCGCCGTGCGCCTCCTCGGGGAGCGCCACCTCGGCGAACACCTCGGAGCCGCGTCGCCAGGCGGCCTTGAGGCCCTGGAACACGGTGCCGTACTGGAGCCCGTCGGCGGCGAGTCCGGCGTAGAGGTCGTCCAGTCCGACGGCCGTGGCGCCCTTGGGCGGCCACACGCCGAACCCGACGGACTGCGTGGGCGGCGCGTCGGTGAGGGTGCCGGTGGCGTGCAGCAGCCACGGCCGCTCGCCGGCCAGGTCCTCGGTTCGCGAGTAGACGGAGAGGGGCAGCCGGCCGGTCTCGTCCGGGTCGCCGACGCTGACCCGTATCTGGGCCCCGCCGCGCTCGGTGAGGACCAGCGGCGCCTGGAGGGTGAGTTCCTCCAGGAAGCCGTGGCCGGTGTACGTGCCGGCCCGGATCGCCATGTCGACGAAGGCCGTACCGGGCAGCAGGACCGCGCCCGCGACGGCGTGGTCGGCCAGCCAGGGCTGGGTGTCGAGACCGACCCGGCCGGTGAGCAAGTAGGCCTCGGAGTTGGGTAGTTCGACCGCTGCACCCAAGAACGGGTGCGCGGTGGCGACCTGCCCGAGGGTCGACGCGTCGCCCGCCGCGGCCACCGCGTCGAGCCAGTAGCGCTCGCGCTGGAAGGCGTACGTCGGCAGGTCGACGCGACGTGCACCCGAACCGGCGTACAGCGTCGGCCAGTTCACGTCGGTGCCGGCTTCGAAGGCCCGGGCCAGCGCGGTCAGCAGGGTGCTCGCCTCGTCGCGGTCCTTGCGCAGGACCGGGACCAGGAGCGCGGTGTCCGCCAGGGAGGCCTGGGCCATCGCGGAGAGCACCCCGTCGGGGCCCAGCTCGACGAAGGTCGTGACGCCCGCGGCTTCCAACGTGCGGATGCCGTCGGCGAAGCGCACCGCCTGACGGACGTGCCGCACCCAGTACTCCGGGTCCGACAGCTCTCCCGCGTCCGCGACCTGTCCGGTCACGTTGGACACCACGGCGATGCGCGGCTCACCGAATTCGAGCTCCTGAACCACGTGGCGGAACTCGTCGAGCATCGGGTCCATCAGCGGCGAGTGGAACGCGTGCGAAACGTTCAGCTGCTTCGCGGCGAACCCCGCGTCCTCCAGCTCGGCGACCACGGCGGCGACCGCGGCCTGCTCCCCGGAGATCACCACGGACCGCGGCCCGTTGACGGCAGCGATGCCGACCCGGTCCTCGCGGCCGTCCAGCAGGGGAAGTACGTCCGCCTCGGTGGCCCGCACGGCCACCATCACTCCGCCGGCGGGCAGGGCCTGCATCAGCCGGCCCCGCGCGGCGACCAGCCGGCACGCGTCCTCCAGGGACAGGATCCCCGAGACGTGCGCGGCGGCGATCTCGCCCACCGAGTGGCCGGCCAGGAAGTCCGGCCGCAGACCGAACGACTCGACGAGGCGGAACAGCGCCACCTCGACCGCGAACAGCGCGGCCTGGGTGTACGCGGTCTGGTCCAGCAGCTGCTGGCCACCGCCCTGGTCACCGCCCTGGTCTCCGTCCTGCTCACCGGCGACGACCTCCCGGAGCGGGCGGTCGAGTCCGGTGTCGAGGAGCGCGTAGGTCTTGTCCAGCGCCGCTGCGAACACCGGGAAGCGTCGGGCGAGTTCGTGGCCCATGCCGAGGCGCTGCGCGCCCTGGCCGGTGAACAGGAAGGCGGTCTGCCCGTCGGAGGTCGCGGCGCGCGGACCGTGCTCGCCGTCCGTCTCACCAGCGGCGATGGCCGCGAGGCCCGCCAGCAGTGCGTCACGGTCCGTGCCGAGCACCACCGCACGGTGGTCGAGTACGGCTCGCGTGGAGGCCAGTGAGAAGCCCACGTCGGCCGGCGACAGGTCGCCGTCGACGACGTGTTCGTGCAGTCGTGCTGCTTGGGCGCGCAGTGCCTCGGGGGTGCTGCCGGAGACCACCCACGGCACGGGAACGCCCGAGGGCCACTGCCCGACCTCCACCGAAGCCTC
>NZ_JBIVTH010000057.1:0-8969 GCF_044756625.1 Streptomyces sp. NPDC091682
CGCCGACCTCTACAAGAAGCGGAACACGGTCGAACGCCTGATCAACAAGCTGAAGGCCTGGCGCGGCATCGCCACCCGATACGACAAAACCCCGGCATTCGGCTGCATTCAGGAAGTCATTGGCCCGGATCATTGGGACTATGCAGGCAGGTCGCGTCGTGGCTGAGCAAGACCTCGGCGGTGGGGCTCCCGGAGGCTGTTCTTGCTTCGTACGGTGGCTGCATGGGCAGGGACAGGGTGCCCCGGCTGAAGCTGACCGTGATCACGGATGACGCTTGCGGGCCGCGGCTGTGCCGGGGTGCGGTGGTCCGCTGATGCCGTCGGCGAAGTCGACGGCGGTGTTCTGCGAGGACGCGCGCCGTTCGCGGCACTGGCGGCGGGTGCGGCGGGCGAGGGCTCGGACCGAGGCGGTGAAGGCCGGTGTGACGGCCTCGTGTCCGCAGTGCGGGATGGTGTGGACGGTCGGTGTCGACCATTTGATGTCCGCGGTGCACTGCTCTCCCGCCTGCCTCAAGCAGGCCTGGCACTCGCGGCGCGCACCCGCTGGCGGGTTGTGAGCCTGCATGTTCGGTGCCGGTGGGGCTGCTTCGGGCGCCGGGGCCGCACGCCCTTGGCTGCCGGGCGTGGCGGTCGAATGGTGTGAAGCAGCAGCCGTCCAGGGCGAGTTGATGACACGCGCGGGTGTTGTCCCCGGGGCTCGTGGGGGTGGTGCCCGGATGACCGGGATGATCGGCAGTGTGACCCGACAGCGCTACGACCAGCCGGTCAGGCTGGGGCGGGACTGGGTCTTAAGCTGCCGCCCCGGAACCGGGACGGCAGCTTCGTACCGGCAGGCCGCGCGCCAACGCGGTCACTGCCCGAATCTCTGGTCCTACGGTTGCAGCCGGTAGCAGTCAGAGGATCGATGGCTGCCTCGGCAACCAGCTTCGCCACCATCTCCCTTCCTGCCGCAGATCTCAACCCGGTCTGAACGCCATGAGCCAAAACCGCCATGGCGGCCTGCCCCGCCGGCCGGACGCGGAGGGGGCGGGTACCGAGCCGCCGGGAACACCCGTGAGCCAATGCGAGCAGGCAGAACAGCCTGTCGAGGCGCGCTCCGGCGCTCTGCCGCAGGCTCTCTCGCCGGTCCTGTAGCGTGCCGCCCGGGAAGCGCCAACTTCCTTTTTCCGAAAAGTACTTGCAGCCGACACCAGTAGCTGACGCTCTGCCGTCCGCACTTCGTACTCAGTCAGAAAGACGTGCCGACATGCCCACGAATGGACTCGTCTCCTCGCCCGGCGAACGGGCCGCCTCCGGCCGCCAAGGACCCGAGCAGCGCCATCTGCCCCTGCCGTACGTCGCGGGCCTGGTCTCGTTTCCCGTGTTGGGGACGGTCCTGGCCTTGGCGGGCCTGCCGACGTCCGAGATTGTCCCCCTTCTGGCGTCCTGCGCGGCGCTCGGTGTCGCGGCAATGCTCGTCGTCGGCGGGGGCCGCCGGCTCGCAGCGGGGCTGGCCTCAGCCGTCCTGCGCATCACCCAGTAGGGCGGGACGTTGGGACGCCCCGAGAAGCCAGTGGACTCGACCGACCCCGTCCGCGCCGCTTTGGCCGCGCTGTTACGGGGAGCCCGCGGCAGAGCCCGTCTGACCTACGCACTGCTCGCGCTGCGCACCACCAGCTCAGCCGCCACTCTCAAGCGCGCCGCCTCCGGCAAGGAGGTCCCCGCCTTGGCAACCGTCACAGAGTTCCTCAGTGCCTGCGGAGCCACGCAGGAGGAGGTGACGATGGCGACGTACCTGGCCGAGGCGGCCCACGGACAGCCGCGCGACGTCCCGGCCTGCACCGTGATCGAGCCGGCTGGGATCTTCACCGAAGGCGAGCTCAACAGCGCGCTGGTGTCCCTTCACCGGAACGCCGGTCGCCCGTCCTACCGGCAGGTGCAGAGCAGGGGCGGAAGCGAGTGGCTCGCTCCGAGCAGCATCTGGGCCATCCTCCGAAACCAGCGGCTGCCGGCCAGCCAGGGGCAGATGGCCGCCTTCCTGCGGGGCTGCGATGTTGCCGAAGAACAGCAGGGATCGTGGCTGGCCGCGTGGGACAGGGCGAAGCGGCCGCACGCCATGCCCGGCGCCCTTTGCCTGTCCGGCTCGTCCGGCAGCCATGCCCCGTCCGGGCGGTACGCGGCGACGTGTCTCCCTCGCGTCACGAGGCGCGGGACGGAGATGCATCGCGAGCGCACAGCCCCCGTTGCCGTACCCGTGTGGTGGGAGGCGGCCCGGTGGGCCAGTGACCTCGTGGGGCTGATCGACGCCGCACACGGCATTGACACCCGCTCGCTCGCCCGCCGGGCCGGGCTGTCGCTGGACTCCACCACCCGGCTCCTGGAGTGGCTCCGCCGCCAGGGCTTGGTCGCCACCGTCTCGGGCGCCCACTTCCCCGGACCGGCTCTGGAACCGCTGACCCGCCCCGGCCGCCCGCTCCTGGGCCACGCCCTCGCCCGGCTGCGCGACGAGGTGGGCGCCGCGGTGTACCTCAGCAGCTACACGGACGGTGACGTCCAGGTCCGGGAGTGCTCGTACAGCAAGTCCGCGCCGCTGGCGGAGGAGTGGGTCCCCTTCAGCGCTGCGGGTCACGCGAGCGCCGTCGGGAAGATCCTCCTCGCCCAGCTCGACGGCGACGCCCGAATGGACCACCTCACCCGACACCCCGCCGTCAGGCTCACCGAACGCACCATCACCGACCCGCTCGCGCTCTTCGAGAACCTCGACCGGGGCGGCCCGCGCGGTGCCCAGTTCAGCCTGCTCGAGTACTCCCTGGACGTGGTTTGCGCCGCCGTCCCCCTCGGCCTCCCCGGCCAGGTCAGCGGCCTTGCCCTCTCCCTCCCGGCCAGCCAGTACCCCCGCCTCCTCACCGCCGCCCAACGCCTGCCCGACCTCGCCCCCACCCTCCTCTTGGCCCGTCTCCTCGACGACCGCCCCGACCCCACCACCGCCACCGGCCGCTGGCCGGAGCTCCTCGTGGCTTAAACACACCCGACCAGCCCGCCAAGCGCTGAGCCCCGACGGGTTCGGACCCCGTTCGTCTGACCCCGTCCGCTTGCGCACCACTCACGCACAACGCCTGCCACCCCATTGCCGACCTGCGTCTTTGAGTCCTGTGCACGTGCCACTCGTCGCCGTGCCCGCAGCAAGGGGGGCCGGCCGGGGACACGTTGATACTCCATCGGCACTGCCTGCCATGCGGCGGGCATCAGTGGCTGCGCCCGGGCCATGATGCCGGCAATCTCCTGCCGCAGGCGGGGCAGCACTCGGTGCAGCGCCCGCGGGACGGAGTGGAAGCCGGCGGCCTCTCCATCGGTGTAGGGGCGGCGCCGGGCAGCGGCCAGGGCACAGGCCGCCCACCTGTCCCGGCCCAGCGCCCAGCGGTCGCCGTCGATCACCCGCACGGCGCTGATGCTCGGGTCGGCGGCTGCGGCGGCCACGATGTCGGCCGCCACCCGGCAGGCCCGCGCGAGCGCGGCCGGGGTGGAGAGCGCCGTGACCACGTCGAGCTCCAGGGCGCGGGCGTGATTGACCAGGGTGCGCTGCCTGCTGTCACAGGATCGGGCGGCCAGGGCCACGGCCGGCGCCAGGGTCACGGCCTCGATCCGGTAGCCGGCCCGGGCGAACCGGCCCGCGCTCAAGGCGAAGTCGGCGGCGCTGGTGAAGTCGGCCTCGATGAGCAGGTCGCGGCTCCGTTCGCGTACGTACGCCTCGGCCTCGGCCTGCCAGAGCTCGGCATCCGGCCTCACCAGGTCGTCGGCGGTCCGAGGGATGTCGTTGACCAGTTCGAAGTGGTCCGGGTGGTGGCCGCGCAACATGTCGGGATCCACTACGACGGTGCGCGGCCGCATCACCCGGCGCAGCATCCGCCGCGCGTCCAACTGGCGTGCGCCCGGCTCGTCGACCAGGTAGACGACCAACGGGTCCGGACGGAAGGCAGCCTTGCACAGGAAGGTCGGGGCGATCGGGTCGTCGAAGGTCCAGCGGTGCTGGTCGCGGCTGAGTCGGTGGTAGCCGCTGCCGGGCGAGCCTGGGCGCGGGTGCGCGATGCGGCGGACTGGCTCGGCGGCCGCAGCGGCCCGCTCGGCATCGTGGGTGACGGCCAGGCGGCGGTCCGCTGGCAGGCACTCGTCGTGGGCCATGGCCTCGGCGCGCACCACGCTCTTATGGCCGTGCATGCAGGTGCCCGGCCGTGGCCGGATGGCCTCATGTTGATCCGAAAGGGCGATGCCGCGTAGGCGTCCCAAGGCCGTCCGTGCAGAGCTGTGGCGGCCACAATGGCAGTATCCGGTTCTGAGGATCCCCGGTGTCTCCGCGCGGACTCGTGCAGCGATCCGCCGGGTCGAAGACCAGGAGATGTGGCCCAACGCGGTCGCCAAGGCACTCTCGTGCTTCGAGCGGGCTTTCAAGAAGCCCGGACGCTACCTGGACGCCTCCGCGTTTGATTCGCCCGGGGTGGGAGACGCCCGTGATGACCTGGAGTGGGCGATGCTGTATCTTCCGCCCGGAGCCAAAAGGGACTTGGGTCGATTGATCACGCGTATCGATGAGGAATTCGAGCGCCGCACCTTGCCGGAGCCCAACTACAACCAGTTGGCGACGACGCGCTGGTGGTGGACCAGAATGCGTGAACGCTGACGGTCCCCCAGGTCCCCACCCCTGCCTGTAATCGAACGAACCCGTCACCCTCCGCGACCGCTCCCCAAGATCTGTGCCAGAACCTCGAACCCATCGACATTGATCACGCGGCGGTACCCCTGGCGGGGTGGGCACCGCTGGTGGGTGGGGCCCGGGGGATTCCGGCCTTCCGTCGGGCTTCCAACCGAGGGACTTATCCCGGATGGCTGAGTGACGGTTGTGGTGTTCGAAGGAATGCCTGGATCTCGTCGGTTCCGGGCGTGTAACCGTCCGATGTGTCCACGACGAGGGTCGGTACGTTGAGGCTGATGGCTTTGAACCGCTCCGGGTCGTAGGCGCCGGCTTCCATGTCGGCGAGGAGGGCCTGATCGCCGTGGGCCGCCCGGTGGCTGTCGGTGCGGGCGCGCTCGGCGATGCGTTCGGTGATGGTCAAAGTGGGTGTGGTGCATCGGATGATGCGGAGGTCGGCGAGGTCCAGGAGGGTTTCCAAGCCTGGTCGCCAGAGCCGGTCCTGGAAGGCCGCCTCGGCGACGAGGGTGACTCCCGCCTGGACGAGGATGGTGATGGTCTTGAAGAAGACGTTCAGGGTGGGGATGTTGAGGGGGCCGTCGCCGACGGTTGGGTGATGTGGGGTGCTCATGACCATGCCCTGTTTGATCTCGTCGCGGATGATCGCTGGGCAGCCCAGCTGCTGGGCGAGGGTGCGAGCGAGCGTGGTCTTCCCTGTGGCGGGAGGGCCGCTGACCACGACGAGGGTCGGGCGGTTTTGCATGGGCGGCACTCCGATGCAGGCAATCACGACTGGTCAGGACGGAGATCAGCGGCACCTGGCCGCTTCTGGAGCTGGAAGGCGATGAATCCGGGCTGGTGGGCCAGTTTCTCGTAATCGGTCGGATGGTGGTGGATCATCGAGTGGGCGGGTTGGTGTTCGATGAGGCGGTCGACGGCGAGGCCCGCGGCGGTGAACTCGTCGAACCATGCCTGGAGGGGCTGACGCGAGTAGGGGTGGGTCATGCCGTCTGACCAGGATTCCTCGCCAAGGCGGGCGTCGAAGTAGCTGCCGCCGTCTGCGAGCCAGTCCGCGGTGGGGTGGCTGGTAGAGATGGTGATCCTCCCGTCGGGTCGTAGGACGCGTGTGAGCTCGGTCAGGGCGATGACGGCAGCCTCGTCGGCAGAGGCGTCGGCGAAGCCGTCATACGGTGCGTCAGCGGGCTGCCTGCGCGGCTGCCTTCAGCGGGATATCGGCCTCCGGACTCCGCCCGGTCCACGAGACGAGGCCGTGGGGGAGCAGACGATCGAGGAGGGCCTGGTCGGGCGGGCGGTGTGCGGTGAACGTGCGTGCAGGCGCCGCGGACGGCGTGTTCGTAGACGTGGGCCGTCGTGGGCAGGCCCAGGGCGCTGCGGGCATCGAGTCGCTGGTCGAAGTCGCGGAACCACTTCCGGTGCTCCTGCGCGAGGTTCCCACGGCTGGCCAGCGTCGGTAGAGGGTGTCTCGGTCGGGAGTGAAGGGGGTGGGGCTGCTCCGGTAGGCGGAGGTGACGCCGGGGACGAGGTGATCCGGTCCGCGGTCGGCGCGGCGGCTTTGAACCGGCCGGCGCAGGGCCGCCCGAGCGTCGCGGCTGGCGCCGACTCGAAGAGGGCCGGCTGGATGGCTGTCCGCGAGAAGAGTGCCGCGCAGTGGGAGAGGGACGCGGTCTGCGCGGACCTGCAGCGCCAGGGCTGGACGTTGAACCCGAACCCGAGGGGCGACCGCCCCGATGCCTCCTCCCCGTAGCTGCAAGCGCCAGGGCCGGTACTCGCTGGTGAGCACGCGCGGCAAGTCCCGGGTGCCGTCCACCGGCTCCGCTCTGACCGACGCGCAGACCTCCCCGACCCGGACCGGGCTGCAGCTGAACCTTTCCGACATCCCCCTCCCCGAGATCACCGTCCGCATCGGCTGACCCCTCACACAGAAGCTCACACCGTCTTCCTAGGACACCGCGCACGCTGCCGCCACCGGCGGCCTCGCCGAGAACTCGCTACGAAGAGGGCTTTACCAGCCGTTCTACGGAAGACGACGGCTCATGCCGGGGCTCGGCCGGCAGTGAGCCGACCGAGGTTCGCAAGGGGGAGTGGCGAAGACCTTGCGGTCCTCCCGGCGGGCAGAGTCGCGTCATTCCGGAGTTCCGCACGCTTCGGCCGGAGCGTCCGCGCCCGTATCGCCGCCGGCGCCCGACATTCCCCGGCGCGGTTGACAGTGCCGCCACAGGCCGTTCCGCGGGGCTTTGGAGGCGGCGGACTCCGGTCGCGCCGCGGATGGTGCGGCAGGGGTCAGGGGAAGGCTGCCGCTGTACGTACCGGCGCAGGGCAGGCCCGGTCCGCATGACCGAATACCACCCCATTGGCCTGCTGGCCGAATGTGGAGCCGCAGTGTTGTCGAGGAATCGGCTGCCGAGACATGATCACTTCTCGCACGACCTGACTATTCATTCGGGAACCGGAGCAAGAGCCCTGAAATCCCGACCGGTTCCGGTCTCTTGCCGCTCCCAGACTCATCGAGGCAAAGCGGGAGCCGGGAGCGTTTCGGCATCGGCAGCTCTTTTCTGCCGCCGCGCAGACGCTTCGCGCTCTCTCATGTCACTTTCAATGAAAGGAATTCCAGGCTTTCATGTACAAACGTTCAGGGTTCCTCGCCCTCACCACGGTGGGCATCGTGCTGTGCACCGCCGGTCTCACGCCTTCCGTAGGTCAGGCAGCCGGCGGTACCGGCGACGGGAAGGGTTCCTATGCCGACAGCAACGGCCTGACAGCGTATGACGTCAGGCTCATCAACGCGCTGAACGAAGAAGCCCTGGACTTGGGCCTGCCGGGCGAGACCTCCGGCAGGGACCTGCCGAGCGCCACCGAGTCCCTCAGGGCCTCCGCCGCGGCCGGCGACAGGGTGACGCCGCCCGCCGAGCCGCTGGACCGCATGCCCGACGCGTACCGGGCCCGTGGAGACAGGGCCACTACCGGGATCAGCAACTACATACGCAAGTGGCAGCAGGTCTACAGCCACCGCGACGGACGAGTGCAGCAGATGACCGAACAGCAGCGGGAGCAGCTGTCCTACGGGTGCGTCGGCGTCACCTGGGTCAATTCAGGGCCCTATCCGACGAACAAACTGGCCTTTGCGTCATTCGACGAGGAGAAGCACCGGAACGCTCTGGAGAACACCAGTCCCCGGCCGGGTGAGACACGGGCGGAGTTCGAGGGGCGCATCGCCAAGCAAAGCTTTGACGAGACAAAGGGATTCAACCGGGCCCGAGATGTGGCATCCGTCATGAACAAGGCCCTGGAAAGCGCCCATGACGAGAGTGCCTACCTGAGCAGCCTCAAGGCGGAGCTCGCGAAGAACGGCGACGCCCTCGCCGCCGAAGACAGCCGTTCGAACTTCTACTCGGCCCTGAGGAACACCCCGTCCTTCAAGGACAGGAACGGGGGCAACCACGATCCGTCCAAGATGAAGGCGGTCATCTACTCGAAGCACTTCTGGAGCGGGCAGGACCCCCGGAGTACCTCCGACAAGCAGAAGTACGGGGACCCCGACGCCTTCCGCCCCAACCAGGACACAGGCCTCGTCGACATGTCGAAGGACCGGAACACCTCACGCAGTCCTGCCAAACCCGGCGAAAGCTATGTCAACTTCGACTACGGCTGGTTCGGGGACCAAAAAGAAACAAACCCTGACAGCACGATATGGACCCACGCCAACCACTACCACTCGCCGGAAGGCGGTATGGGGCCCATGCAGGTATACGAGAGCAAGTTCCGCAGCTGGTCCTCCGGATACACGGACTTCGACCGCGGAACCTACGTCATCACCTTCATACCCAAGAGCTGGAACACCGCACCCGCCAAGGTGAAGCAGGGCTGGCCGTAACGACTCGCCCCCTCACGAGCGCGATTCTGCGCAACCACCGCTGAACGGCGCGGGGGCCGCTCCTCGGCCACGCCCGGTAGGAGGCCCCGACGGTCGGCCTCGGGGCCCGGGGCTCGACTGCAGGCCGGCCCGGGGGGCGTCTGTAGGCCGGGATCCGGCGGAGCGGCCCTGACGAGTCGACAGGATCACGACTCCGAGTCTAATTGGAAAGCGGAAGGGAAGAGTCCCTTCTGTGGTTTCAGGAGCCGATGACGTACGCGCGTTCGATCATGTACACGTCCCCAAGGAACCCTCCACGGCCACGCCTCCCGCGCCGCAGCCCCCCCCGTTATGTTTTTCGCGGTCCTGCAATGGGGCCGCTGGCCTCCGGGCCCGGTATGACTGTGTCCCCTCTGTCGGACGAATGACCTGGGG
>NZ_JBIVTH010000058.1:0-8338 GCF_044756625.1 Streptomyces sp. NPDC091682
GGCAAGATCATGCGCCGTCTGCTGCGCGACGTGGCGGAGAACCGCGCGGTCGGTGACGTCACCACGCTCGCCGACTCCTCGGTCATGGACCTGATCCAGACCAAGCTGCCCTCCCCCCAGCACAGACAAGGCAACTGATCCACCGGCGCCGCCCGCGCGACGGCCACGCGCGGGCGGCCTGCCACAAGAGACGGGCCCCGGCCGAACGCCGAGGACGGCTGCGACGGTCCACCGTGCACCGTGTTACCGCGGCCCGTCCCGAGCGCGCCGCGAATCCGCCCCGGTGACGGCAGCAGCCCGCCCGTCCCGTGGCGGAAGGCACTCATCGGTACGACAGTGCTGGCCGCCGGTCCCCTCGCAGTCCAGGCTCACGGCTAGCAGCTGGACGTTCACTCCGCCTGTCTGCCACCGGCGTTGGCGGGATTCGCAGACGTATGGCCCCGAGCAATCTCCGCTGGCGAAAACCACCTCGGAGGCTGGGTCGCACCCCGACCGACACGCCCAACCGCAAGATCCGAACGTCAAGTCCCACAGCATCCCGCCCACAGGCAGGAGGCCCGGGGGCTCGGCGTGCTGGCGGATGCCGGACCCCCCGCCCGTCTTCCGCCGTCGCACCGTCACAAGGCACGCAGGGCCAAGTCCTTGTGCCGGGACCCCAGGCAGTAGCCCCCGCGTCGGCCCGAGGCCGCCACCCTCGTCCGACAAGGTGCGCACAGCGCCACCCCCTGCCCCGCCACACGAGCCGAGGACAACCGTGCCCACCCACGCCCTCTACGCTGCCAAACCCATCGCCTCGCACACCGTGCCCTGGACCTATGAGCACGCTGCTACCCAGACGACCACGAGACCCGCCACACTCGCCGACTACGACGCCGTCAACCAGCTTCACAACCGCAGCTCCCTGGCATCGCGCTTCGCCCGATACCAGAGCGCCCGCCGCGACCTTCGCTTCGCAGAGTGGAGCCACCTCACCAACCCGGACCGGGCCAGCTCATGGGTCTCCCACCCGCGGCACAGCCCCCACGACGTCGTGGCCACGATGAACCTTGTCCGCACCACGGACTCCAGCACGGCCGAGCTCGGCCTTCTCATCGAAGACGGCTGGCAGGGGCGCGGGCTCGGAACGGCACTCGCAGCGCAGGCACGCGCGACGGCCCGGAACCTCGGATGCTCCTCCCTGGTCATCGTGACGGGTGCGGACAACGTTCGAATGCTCAAGATCATTCGCGGGCTCGGAGCCACACCCGCTCGGACGGGCGGCACAACCCTCGCCTTCTCCCTCCCGGTGGCGTGAGCCCGTGCCGCACGGCACCGTCTAGTGCTGTGACCGCATAGGTTCACCGGGTTGCTCGTTGTGCTGGTTGGAAGTGTTGACGCTTCCAACCAGCAGGGGAGGCGGGATGGCACCACCGGTCAAGGTCCGGAGGCTGACGGAGCAGGAGGGGCGGAAGCTTCAGCAGACTGTGCGGCGGGGCAGCACGACCTCGGTGCGGTTTCGGCGGGCGATGATGCTTCTGGCCTCGGCCGGCGGCAGCACGGTTCCGGTGATCGCTCGGCTGGTCCAGGCGGACGAGGACACCGTCCGGGACGTGATCCACCGCTTCAACGAGATCGGGCTCGCATGCCTCAACCCTCAGTGGGCGGGAGGCCGTCCTCGCCTGCTGAGCAGTGACGACGAGGACTTCGTCATCCAGACGGCCACCACCCGGCCCACCGTGCTGGGCAAGCCCTTCACCCGCTGGTCGGTCCGCAAACTGGTCGATCACCTCCGCAGGAACATAGCCCGGCCCGTCCGGATCGGCCGCGAGGCCCTGCGGTGCTTACTGGCCCGCCGCAGGATCACCTTCCAGCGGACGAAGACCTGGAAGGAATCCCCGGACCCGGCCTTCGACGCCAAGCTCGCCCGGATCGAGTACGCGGTCAACGAGCGTCCGGACCGCACGTTCGCCTTCGACGAGTTCGGGCCTCTCGGCATCCGCCCCATCGCCGGCTCCTGCTGGGCCGAACAGGGCCGCCCCCACCGGCTGCCTGCCACCTACCGCCGCACCCACGGCATCACCTACTTCCACGGTTGCTACTCCGTCGGCGACGACAAGCTGTGGGGCGTCAACCATAGACGCAAAGGCATCGACCACATCTGGGCCGCTCTGCGGTCGATCCGAGCAGCCCGCCCGGACGGCGGCCCGATCTACGTGATCCTCGACAACCTCTCCGCCCACCTGAACTGGAAGATCCGCAGGTGGGCGGCCAGGAACAAGGTCGAGCTGTGCTTCACACCCACCTACGCATCCTGGGCCAACCCCATCGAGGCTCACTTCGGGCCGCTGCGGCAGTTCACCCTCGCCAACTCCCACCATCCGAACCACACCGTCCAGATCCGGGCCCTGCACGCCTACCTGCGCTGGCGCAACCAGAACGCCCGCCACCCCGACGTCCTGGCCGCCCAACGACGCGAACGCGCACGCATCCGCAGCGAACGAGGTCTCCGCTGGGGCGGCAGGCCACTGCCGGCCGCAGCCTGATCGCCCGGACCTGGCAACCCATCCCGGGCACAGCACTACATGTCGAAGGGTTCGTAGCGGGCGTCGCCTCCGGGCCAGGCGCGGTCCATGAACGGCGCCCGGTCGAGGCCGTCGAAGCAGCGCATCAGGAAGTCGGTGAAAGTGCCGCTGGTGCGGTACCACTCCGCGCATTCGCTGCCGACCACGATCTCCCAGTTGCCCGGATCTGGGTCGCTGGCCAGGAAGTAGTACTCGCTGTTGTGCTCGTCGTGGCCCCAGCGGATGAGCCCACCAGGGTCGGGGTGGAAGGGGAAGGGGTAGAGGTCCTCCCACCCTCCCCGTGCATCGCGCCAGGCCTCCAGGGACCAGAAGTCTTCGAGTTCGGCAGGGGCCATGAGACCAGTCGGCCGGTCGAGGTGGAGGTACCCGTCGAGGGTTCCGGGCCCGTACACGGCCATGAAGGCCTTGTAGTCCGCGGGCAGCGTGACACCGAGGTGCTGTTCGGAGGCCTCCCAGACCTCTCGGCGCGGCCAGCCCCACGCCTCCTCCGGCTCCCCGAGCAGTGCCTGGAGGCGTTCCAATGCCGATGGCATGTCTTCCCCCGTCCCTGAGCTGTGACCGGCTGGGAACATCATCAGCCTCCCTCTGACAACACCGAGCTGCCCAGCGTCCTCAACCCGGCGAACCTTCCCGGTCACAGCACTAGCGGGCCGGTGGCTACCGGCTGCGGCGGGTGGTGACGAGTTGCCCGTCGTGGAGGCGGTGGTCGAGGTCGAGGCCACTCTCGAGCATCGCAAGGACGTCGAGGTGGCGGTCGGCAGGCACGGTCGCCACCTGGTGCTGGTCGCGGTCGATGCGGATGGTCGGGTGGCGTTCGCTGGGTCGTGCGACGTCGACCGGCCCGTCGGGCGTTCCCGGTACCAGCCGGGTCAGCGGAGTGGTAGTGGCGCGGTCGTCGAGGAGCCGGTTGATCGGGTCGGAAGGAGTGCGGACGTAGTCGAGGAGGTCCTGGATTTCGTAGTCGCTCGCCCCGTACTGCTGCGCCCAGCCGTCGATGTGGTGTTGGGCGGTCCACCGCCGGAGGTCGGCCGACCGGTGCCTGAGACGGGCGGCGTCGTGGCCGAGGAGGTGCGCGATGCGCCTGGAGGTGACGCCGGAGGTAAGTAGGGTCAGGGCCTGTTCGGTGTCGACGCCGTGCCGGATGTGCCAGGCCGTGTGCTGGTTCAGCCTGGGCGCGTCGGGGGAGAGATCGGGGCTGGTGTTGACCAGGTTGATCAAGGCGCCGACGGTCCAGCTCAGGGCGTGCCCGAAGGCGGTGCTGATATTGCGTACCGCCTGTTCGAGCGCCCACGCAGCCGGAATGTCAGGCTGCCAGGAGCGGGCGAGGTCGGGGATCGCGGTGCCGGAGATCCACTCGCGGAGGGCAGGGGCGACCGGGACGTTCATCTGCGTGCCCCGGGTTTCCTTGTCCTTGAAGCTCCAGGTCTTGGTGACCTCCGGGAGATGCTCGAGCAAGCGGTCGAAGACCTGGTGCTCGGTGAGGAAGTCGAGGGTGCGCTGCAGCGGCCATTCCGCCGGTTCAGAGCGCCAGCCGCCGCCGGTGGTTCGGGTGGCGTCGTCCACAACATCCCGGTTGAGCAGCACGGCAAGGTGTTTCCGAGCCAGTCGAGGTAGCGGGCCGACCCCAGGCTGGTGCCGGTTCCAGCCCACCTGCCGGCCGGGCCGGGGTCGGTGGTCTCGAACACTGCCGCGACCTGGTCCGCGATTGAGAGCCACCGGTTGGTGGTCCGCCCGTTACCGGTCTGGGACAGGGCGAACAGCGAGTCCAGGATGTCGAGGGGTCCCCCCTGCGGCGCCGGCGAGGCAGCGTGGAGATGCAGTACGAGCCAGACGAAGGAGGCGAAGTCCGCGGCGACGCCGTCGGCCAGCGCGAAGACGCCGTCGGCGTCCTGCCGAAGGGTGTCCTCGGCGGCGGCGAGATCGGCCAGGGCATCGCTGGTTAGCAGTGTGGAGACGACGCGCAGCTGCTCCGGGTCGGGGTTGAGGATGTCGAACTCGGTGGGGTGGGGCGGGTAGGGGCGTGTCAGGAAGATCCAGCCCTCGCTTTCCCGGCCGGCCCGCCCGGCGCGGCCGATGGCGTTGAGGAGTTCGGCAGGGGATAGGGCGCGCTGGCCGTCGTAGGTGAGCGGGTCGCCGTCGACCTTGTGGTGGACGATGACGGTGCGCACGGGCAGGTTGACGCCGTCGGTGAGGGTGCTGGTGCTGGCGATCGCCAGGAGATCGTCGCGGCGCAGAGCGCCCTCGATGGCATGCAGGACGTCCTCGGGCAGGGCGCCATGGTGGTAGGCGACGCCGTGCCGGGTGCAGCGCACCAGTGGGTGCTCCTCGCCGAGGGTGTCGGCGAGATAGTCGGTCAGGGCCGTGGCCTCGGATCGCTCGGGCAGGCGGTCGGCGATGGCGAGCGCCGCGTCACGGGCCTCGCGCCTGGTGCCGACGACCATTAGGACGCTGCCGGAGGCGGTGAGCTCCGCGGCGCCGGCGGCGAAGATCTTGTAGTCGGCGATCCCGCCCGGAAGGCGAGTCCGGGCAGTCCACCGCCCTGCGGCGCCGGCGAAGCGCCGCGTTCCCACCTCGCCGGTGGTCAGCCGGGCGATGGTTGAGGAGGCGGTCGGCCGGACGGCGAGAAGGGTCTCGACCGGTACGGTGGCGAGCACCGGCGAGGCATGCTTCGCCGTCGGCAGCCGCTCCGCCAGCTCGGCCTGCTCAGCCATCAGGTTCGGGTACATGAGGCCGTGCATTCGGCGCGGGCCTCGCCAAGTGTCGGTGAAGTAGACCTCCCGCTCGGGGCGCTGCGGGTCGAGCCACGAGGCGATGTCGCCCTTGTTACCGACGGCCGCGGACAGCAGCACCAGCCGGACGTCGCTGCGGGCCTGCAGCAGCGCGAGCAGGCTCTCCAGCACGAAGCCGCGCCTGCCCTGGCCCAGGTGGTGGGCCTCGTCGACGACGACTAGCCCGACATCGGCCAGCGCCTCGCCGGGGTTGTTGCGGATCATGTGCATGAGCCGCTCGGGGGTGACGATCTCCACGTCCGCACCGTCCGACTCGGCTGACGAGGCCCACGCGCCCAGTGGGAACTCCGGCTGCTCCGCGGCCAAGCGCCGCCCGAGCACCCGCAGTCGGCCTCGCAGGGCCGAGCGCATCTCACGCCCGAGACTGCGCATCGGCGACACGTACACCACGCGCCCGGGGCGCTGCGCCAGGTGCGAGCAGATCACCAGCTGAGCCATCAGTGTCTTGCCCGCACTGGTCGGCACGCTGATCAGGCTGCGTGACGTCGCCGGATCGAGCGGGTTGCCGCGCTCCAGCTTCAGGAGCTGGCGCTGCGGCGGCCAGAGCGTCATCACCGGCGGCCTCGACAACGCGAAGCTCCGCGCCACGGCCGGGGGAGTACCCGGAGGAAGTAGCTGGTACAGGCTGCTGGCCGACATCTCCCCGCTCAGCTGGAACAGGTGCGCGGCAACCCACCGCGCCAGCCGGTCACCACGGCCGGCCGTCTCCGTCATCACGTCCATGAGCAGCCGCTGAGCGGACAGCAGATCCTGCTCCTCGCCGAACCCCAGGAACTGGTACAGACGGAAGACCGCCTCAACGACGGCCTCCGCGGGCCCATACATGGTCCCCGTGAGGGACTCGCGGCGCATCACTGCCCGTACCCCGCGCAGTTGCCGCCGCCACGCCCGTAGCGCCCGGCCCAGCTCCGGCCGATCGAAGCTGAGAAAGACCACGCCAGCCTCCACCGCGAGGGTGCCGATGTGCAGGCGGAGTTCACCGGTGAAGTCGATCAGAGAGCTGATCTGTCTGTAGACGGCGGTGGCGTTCGGGTCCTGCTCGCTGCGCCGGTATCCGGCCTGCGCGGCGAAGGCGATCTGGAGCCGTTCGACCGCCGGACGCCGGTCGTCACCGAGGGCGAGGTCCATCAGGTGCGCGCTGGTGGCGAAGGCCTGTCGCACACGTACCGCGTCGTAGCCGGGAGTATCCGGGTCCAGTGCGGCGAGGCCGTGCAGAAACCATGCGGTGGCGAGCGTCTCGTCCTCAATCTCCCGCTCACCGCGGAACGCGGCGACCTCCAACTCGGTCATCGCCGCCAGCAGGTCCGCGGCGCTGGGCAGCACCCCGCCCACCCGGTACTCGCCGAGCGCAGATGCGAGCACCTCCGGGTCTAGAGTGCGCTCCACACGTACCTCCTTACGGTCTTGGCGAAGTCCTCAAGATCCTCGATCGCCACCACCAAGCCTTGCAGTGCGCCCGCGTGGGCATGGGTGGTGAAGTGCAAGTGGGAACGTTCGAAGGCCGTATCCGGGGTGTCCGCGGCATTGATGGCCACGCTGACCCCGCCGCTGCCCGACTCCTTCGCATCCACCCACTGCCGCGCCATCGAAGCGACAAACCCCCGGGTGTCGGGGGCGAGCTCCCGTCCTCCCCACGAGATCTGACCCAGGTACCGTGCGCCCCAGGTGTTCAGCTGCTGCCATGCCTTGCGGATCGTGTCGCTCGGCTTCGTCTTCTCCGCGGTGAACTTCTTCATCTCCCACAGCCGAAAGACGAACCCCAGCTCACTGCCGGGCACGCGGTGAATCAGCAGTCCGTCGGGCCCGCTGTCGGTCACCGTTGACGACGGCGGGTCCAGGATTTCCACGCTGCGTCCGGGTTCAGGGGGGAGGTCACGGGTGGTGAGGTACCAGAGCCATTCGCCCACGTAGCCGGTAACACCAGTGTCGTCGTTGGCCTCAAACACAGGACCCGCGTACAGAAGGACGTGCGCGTGGTCGGGGCCAGCCAAAGTGGTGCCGGCCAGGACGTGGTCGCGCCAGAGCTGGTAGGCATGATCGTCTAGGTCGGTGCGGGCCTGCATCACCTCGTCCGCGATGACCCAGGCGGCCGCGGCGCGGTCCTTGGGCCTCTGGCCGATGGTCACCACCAGGTCCCATGGGCACACCTGCCCATGGCCGCGGCTTTCCCTCCGGGTGAGATCGACCAGGCGACCGCCGACGTCCAGGGCGTGCTCCATCGCCTGCTGCGCAGGTATCGACACCCGCCCCACCTCCCGCTTTTACCCTGCGCCGGGACCTGGGGTGCCGACACGGGCCACCCTATCGAGCCCGAAGATCGCCGCGCAGCCTCCTGCGGCGAAATCGTGGAGTGGCTCACCGAATGCACGGGCTGCCCGATTTGCTCGCGATCGCTGGTGCTCGTGCCCGCGCTGGCTCGTCGACGACGGTCACGCTGTGCCAGCCCAGCCCAGCCCAGCCCAGCCCAGCCCCCGCGCACTCAGCCGACGAGGGGCCGCGGTTGGGAGGGCTTCATCGAGTGGGTCGCACCAGGTGGTGCACTACTAGGCCGGCCCGTGCGGCCGGTCGCCAGAGCGCTGGGGGTCTGGCCGGTCGCGGAACCAGCGTCGCGTGTACCTGCCAGCGGGGCCGGACGGAGGACAGTGTGGCGAGGACACGGCGGCTGCCGCGGAGCGCGTGGCAAAGCCTGAGCTGTTCCGCTGCGCCGTGCCGCCATGCGTGTCAGAGGGTTTCGCCTGCCTCGCCCTCGGGCGGGAGTCTGGTCCGTGACTGGTCCGGGAGATGTGACTGAGCGACCCCTTTCCGCACCTAGCGTGATGCCTCTGTGTCGATGGGTGACGCTTCGGAACTGGCTTCTGGAGGGCAGTTTCCCTTCCGGGGGCTCGACTTGGCGGTCTAGAAGACTCGTGAAGATCTTGTTGGAGGGCCGTCCGGCCGTAGGCCGGGAGGCCCTCTCGCTTATGCGGTGGCCGTGGTGAGCGTCCAGGT
>NZ_JBIVTH010000059.1:0-6054 GCF_044756625.1 Streptomyces sp. NPDC091682
CCACCTCACCCACCCGGACCAACCAACCAAGTAACAACCGTTCTGCAGAATTCTTCGCACACAAACCCACAAACCGCACACCCATCACAACCCGCAAAAACCCAACACCACCGGACGCGAGACGCCTCGGGGCACACCGGCTCCACTCCGCACGGGGAAAGGGGGCAGAGGTTCCTCGGGCCGCCAGAGTCCGACGCCGTAACGACACGATCGGCCCAGTGCAGAGGAAGAAGAACCGCAGCACCGGCCAGGCCCGCTCCGTGACCGGCGCTCAGGTATCGCTCCGGCGGCAGAACTTCCCCCAGCAGCTCGGTGAAGGTACCGACGGTTCGTCCCAACCGCCATTGATCCAGCTGCCGTTGACCCTGGTGGTGACATCTGTTCGCCATCACGAGCGGCGCAAGCGTGCGACGTATTCGTCATCCTGCCCGGTGAGGAACGCGAAACCGAGTGTCTGCACGCGGTCGTCTTGGGCGGCTCGCGGCAGCTCTCGCACCGCCCTCGCCGTACGTCCGCGAGGTCAAACCTGCTGGGCCGGTCAACGATAGGACGCCTCGCCGTGTCGGGTGCCCGATGATTCGAAGGACCTGCGGCGGGCTCACGTCTTCGGATCCCAGGCAGCTGCCCGTTTCGGTAGCAGGTGAACTCCGCGGCGCCCCAGCAACTGCACAGCCCCGCGTCGGTGCCGGGTGGAAGGGTCACAGGTGGCCGGACGTCCGGCCACGACGGGGGTACGGACAGGGGCAGCGAGAACATGTACAAGTGGCCGCGTGGGGCGACAGCGTCGGGCATGACCCAGTTGGAGGCGTGGCTCCCCCAGCACGGCGGGGAGGTCGACCCCACGGTCTGCATCGTTGGCGCGGGCGGCGCTGCCGTCCGGGTACGACACCAAGGCGCGGACTGGCAAAACGGGGAGGCGGGGCTGCGGAGACGGTGCTGCGGGACGGAAACCGGATGCGGACCGCACCCCCGGCTACCGTTCCGTCCTGCTGCACGGCCTCGTAGGCTCAGGGTCGAGGAACACGAGGGGCGGGAGTTCGGTAGACATCAACGAACAGCTCGAGGCGGCACGGACCGCTCCGACGATCCCGGGCGAGGAACGGCGCCGAAGTTGGCACGAAGAGCAGATGGGAGACCACGAAGAGAACCTCCGACATCTGGCCAGCGCGGAGCAGCGGCCCGACGGCAGCGAACTCCCGATGTGACGATGGCCCTGCTCAAGGAGCAGCGAAGCATGTAGTAGGCCCCCGCGGGCTGGTCTGGGGCCATGCCGCAGCTGTTTCGTTCGGTGGCTGGGTTGATGCACAGCTCGGTGTGCTGCCTTCCCTATCGTTGCCCTTTAGGAGTCCGTGTTGTCTTCCGAACCGCCGAACCTCTACATAGTCCAGGCAGACGTGTTGAGGTCTGAGAGAGTTCTCCGAGCGGTCGAACGTGCATTGGCGCGCGCGTTGGACTCCCAGGAGGCGGCAAGGGCAGAGTACGAGGTCCACGAAGCCAAGGTGCGGGCGGAGAGCGCGACTGGTACAGGGCGCCTGGGCTTCGACGAGCGATGGGCGGGCAGCTCCGGCCTTCATCAACTCCAGGCCGACGTGGAGCTTGCACGGAAGCAGCTTCAGGCTGCCAAGCAGCGCCTGACCGCGCTGCTGAACGGTGGGCATCGCGGCCAGCTGCCGAGGTACGGAAGTGGGGTTCGCCCACGCCTCGTCCATGCCGGCTGCGCTCAGCGGCGCGCCCCGGCCCTTACCAGTGCCAGGTGAGGGTGTCGCCCTCTACCACCCCGGCCCAGCGCTCCGAGGCACGGTCGAGCGCCGCGCAAGCAAGGGCGAACTGCCGGTCGTCGAAAGGACCCTGGCCCACTCCCCCTGCCCTCAGTGCTCAGCCCGGACCAGACATGGTAGGCCCAGTTGACGCAGAGCTCGGCACGCATCACCGCATCACCGCATCACCGCGTCGCCGCCGCGCCGCATGTCCGCGATCTGCACCGGCCGGTCGTCATTCAGCTGGCGCGGAGCATCCTTCCCCGACTGCTGGTCCGCCTCTCGGGCTCAGTTGCCGACGAAGGTGAGGCTGGTCGCGTCGTAGCGGGTGCCCGCGACCTGCTCGGGTGGGGCGGCGGCCTCGAGGGCGGCGAGGTCATCGGCGGACAGCTCGACGGCCAGGGCCGCGAGGTTCTCTTCCAGGTAGCGCTGTCGCCGAGTGCCGGGGATGGGTACCACGTCGTTGCCCCAGTGCTGCAACCAGGCCAGCGCGAGCTGGCCGGCGGTGACTCCCCTCGCCTCGGCGAGCCCGTTCAGCCTCTCGACGATCAACAGGTTCCGCCCGAGGTTGCCATCGGCGAAACGCGGCTGGCTGCGCCGCACGTCGTTCTCCGCCAGCCCTTCGACCGAGCTGTACCGGCCGGTCAGGAAGCCGCGCCCGAGCGGGGAGAACGGGACCAGCCCGATGCCGAGTTCGCGGCAGGCAGGGCCGATCTCCGCTTCGAGGTCGCGGGTCCACAACGACCACTCGCTCTGCAGCGCGGCGATCGGGTGCACCGCATGTGCCCGCCGGATGGTGTGCGCGCCGGCCTCGGACAACCCGAGGTGACGAACCTTTCCGGCCTCTACGAGTTCGGCCATAGCGCCGACGGTCTCCTCGATCGGCACCTGCGGATCGACCCGGTGCTGGTAGTAGAGGTCGATGTGATCGACCCCGAGCCGACGCAGCGACGCGTCACACGCCTCACGCACGTATGCGGCGTCGCCGCGGACACGGGTGGGCTCACCCAGGCGATTGGCGAAGCCGAACTTCGTTGCCAGCACGACCTCGTCGCGGCGCCCGGCGACGGCCCGTCCGATCAGTTCTTCGTTGTGCCCGGCACCGTAGAAGTCTGCGGTGTCCAGAAGGGTCACACCCAGGTCGAGAGCATGGTGCACGGTGGCGATGGACTGTGCGTCGTCCGTGGCACCGTAGCCGTGGCTCATGCCCATGCACCCCAGGCCCTGCGCCGAAACCACCAGGCCGCCCAGGTGCCGGACGGGAAGGTTGCTCATACTGCTGCCTCCTGAGCTCGGAATCACTGCTCAGGACGCTATGCGTTGGAGCACGCTCCAAGTCAACCCGCGCCAACGTCTCGGGCCGCGCGCAATACATGCTCCCATCCACGCACCGACGACGGCCGTCCCTCTGTAATACGCAGGGAAAACGCGGCCTTCAAGGACGGACGAACACGGCCCGTCAAACGCCCACCCTTGACTCGTACACGGCGCCGCCGGCAGACTCAGCACGCTTGCTGATCTTCGCTGGGGGGACTATGAACGGCTTGATCACTTTCTATGCGTGTCTGGGACTGCCGGTCGCCGCACTGGTCGCGTTCCTCCTTTGGAGCGACAGGGCCACACGGACGAAGAATCTCGACGGGCTGCAGATGGAGGAACAGGCCCGCCAACAGGCCCGCTTCGACAAGCTGTCCCCCGCGCGAAGGCTGTACATCCCACCGGGCGAACTCAACCGCCGCCGCTGACCCCGGCCGTCGACGGCCGCGCCCAGGACCGGCCTCGGGGAACACAGGTCCGGCGGTTGGCGCTGAGACCCTGTCAGCAATCAGCATCGGATCTGACTGGATTCGGGCCGCCGCGAACCCCCGGATTGCACGGGTTCATTGGACGTGCCGCCGCCCTGCCGTCAAACGATCGTTTGACGACGGGCTGACAACGCCCCGGAGACGCAGCCCAGACGGACCACTGTCCGCCAGCGGTGAACAACCGTCCGAGCGAACTCGACGGTCATTACAATCCAATCGCATGACGACGGTCACAACGCGTGCAGTGGAGTATCCAGCCGACCACCTGACGATGGTCGGGCACCTCGCGCTCCCGGCTGGTACCGATCGCCGGCCCGCAGTCCTGATCGGACCCGAGGGGATGGGACTCAGCCACGTCGAGCGCCGCCGGGCCGAGGCCCTGGCGGAGCTGGGGTACGTGGCGCTGGCCTTTGACCTACATGGCGGGCGCTATTTGAGCGATCCCGAGGAGATGCTGGCCCGTTGCATGCCGCTGCTCGCCGATCCCGACCGGATGCGGTGCATCGGCCACGCGGCGCTTGACGTGTTGCGCGCCGAACCGCGGGCCGACGTCGACCGCATCGCGGCTATCGGATACGGCACCGGGGGCGCCATTGCATTGGAACTCGGGCGCGACGGGGTCGGCCTGCGCGCGATCGGGACAGTCAATGCACTGACCACGGGCCGACCGGGCGAGGCGGCACGCATTCGCTGCCCGGTGTGGGCCGGAGTCGGTTCGGAAGACCCGATCATGCCGCCCGCGCAGCGAGAGGCATTCTCCGCCGAGATGCAGGCCGCAGGCGTCGACTGGCGCGTCACGGTCTACGGCGGAGCCTTGCACGCCTTCCACCACCCACCGGTCGACCACGCCGTGCCCCCCGGTGTCGGCTACCACCCGCGACACGCACAGCGAGCTTGGCGCGACATCGTCGACCTGCTCGCCGAGTGCCTACCCGTAACGCAGTGATGTGCTCGGCTACTGACGCTCGCTGATGCCCGCCGTCCTCGTCCTCGTCCAGCTCCGGCGCGTGCGGGCCACGCATCGTGCGCAGGGCGCCGGCGGCGGGGACCTGGGCGGTGAAGCTGTAGCGGCCGAGCAGGTTCGGGTTGCGGTGCTTGAGCGGGGACGGGTGGGAGATGTCCTCCTCTACGATCTCGGGGCCCTCGCCCCACAGCTGGGCGACGGCGGCGTCGATGTGCTTCGTCGTCCAGAGCACGATGGTGTTGAGGACCAGGCCGAGGGCGCCTAGCTGGTACGCCATACCGTCGCGGTACGGCTGATGGATGGTGCCGCGCTTACCGTGGCACACGTCCCGGGCAAGCTTGTGGCGGGACTCCTGCACAGTGAGCTGCCGGTTCACCTGCCGCCGATGGGTGTCGTCCACCGGATCGACCACCCGCAGCAGGTGCTCGGTCTTGGCGATCCGCCCGTACTCGGCGAACACCTCGCCCAACGGGAACCGGTGACCTTCAGCGTGTCCGGCCAGTGCGTGATCAACTTGTTCGGGTTCACGCGGTTGCGGGCCAGGGCCTCCGCCACGCCGTACGTTCCTGTGCCGACACCGGGCATCGTCGCCCGCCAGAACCGCTGGTCATCCAGGTCGCGGAACTGGGGGACGAAGTTGTGGCCAAGGATCTTGAACAGGCCGAACACCATGTTGAAGTAAGAGGCGTTGTCGGTGGTCACCATCTCCGGCTTCACGCTGCCGCCCAGGCTCAGCAGCGCGTCCCGAATGTACAGGGAGTCGCGCGGGGTGCCGGGCACGACCATCTACCGGATGCCCGTGACCTGGCCGTTGACCCATTGAGCCAGGTGATGCCCCGCTTGAACCCTAAGTACTTGGGCGACGGCGCCGCGCTGACGGTCCGCACGGGGACGACGAACCGCAACCCGTCCACCGAGGCGAGCGGGCCTTCAACCGCCCGAGCCGGTGCGCGCCGATCTCGTCCAGCCGCTCCAGCACGCGGGCGAACGCCGTACCCGTCGTCCGCGTCGGCGGCCGGCACGCTCACCCCCGGCAGCAGCACCCGGTTGCGGCGCAGCCAGCCCACCGCGTGATCGAACAGCGCCTTCGGGCCCTCGGCGTGTGTCCACGCCGGCGCCGCCCACGGCGCCGGAGGCGTCGGTGACCCGTCCGAAGGCAATCATCTGGAGCCTGAGGGCAATGATCATGAACGTTCCGTCGATCAACGAGACCGAGTTCGCCGAGCTCAGCAGGTCGCAGGGGCACCGCCACACGATTGGGCAATACCGAGGCAGCCCTGCCGACCGGGTTGCCGGTGCATGTACCAGGCTGCGCGTCCGTGATCGGCGACACGACCGATAAGCACACACCCCACGGTGACGGCTGCGGACGCAAGAACGCCCGGCCGGGTAGTCCGGGCCGGGCGTTCTCGTCAGTATGGTTGTCCGCTGGTGGCTTAGTACCAGTGGTTGGCGGACCAGAAGTTCCAGGCGCCGACCGGGCTGCCGTAGCGGTCGTTCATGTAGTCCAGGCCCCACTTGATCTGGG
>NZ_JBIVTH010000060.1:0-5983 GCF_044756625.1 Streptomyces sp. NPDC091682
CTCGGCCTGTCCGTTCTTTTCCTCCGGGCCGCCCCCTTTTGCAGGGCCGTTTCCTGTTCCTGCACGGCTTCTTTCAGGGCCGACATGAGGTGCTTGCTGACCCGCAGCCCTGCGGCATCGTGGTGAGCGCGGACGGTTGTGGAGTCCACGCTGACCAGCGACAAGTCCGTTCTTCCCACACAGGCACCCTCGGCAATCAGGCCTTCGAGCAGGGCGGTGAAGACACCGGCGTCCCGCCAGACCCGGAAGCGTCCGTAGACGGTGGCCCAGGGACCGAACTCGGGCAGGCCTCTCCCGCCACTGGGCACTGGACCGGAACCGCCAGATCACACCCTCGAACTGCTCCCGCAACCGCTCCGGGTGCGGGCCGTACCTCTCGATCGGCAGATATGGGCGGATTCTGCCGCGCAGCTGGCTGGTGCGTAGGCCCAGTGGCCTCGCGATCGCCCCGAACTGAGCAATCAGTCGGTCATCGAATTCGAGCCCCTCTCCCATGCGCACTGGGGCCGGCGACGAGGGGAGTGGACGCCGCTGACCGGCGGCGACGAGCCCCCTCCGCCGCCGGACCGGGAGCCCGTACAGGAGCCGGAGCCGGAGGAGGTCCCGGAGCCGGAGCCTGCGCCCCCGCGGCTGGAGCTGCACCCGGGGGCGGCGGCGGACCTGCTCGCCGGGCTGCGGCGTTACGACCCACGGCTGCTGCTGGCGGAGCGCGACGTACAGCGGCTCGCACCGAAGGTCTCGGCCTGGCTGGAGCGCGGGGCGGACCCCGAGCCCATCGGGCTGACCCTGACCGGGAACCTCCCCGAGGCAATGCGCAGCCCCGCGTGCGTACTCGCGTACCGGCTCGAGGCACTGATCCCGCCGAGCCGGCCGGCCGTCCCGGCGGCCAGGCCGGTCAGACAGCCGGACCCGTTCCAGACCTGCGACGGCTGCGACCGCGCCTTCCGTTCCCCCACCCCGGCCGCTGCCGCGACTGCCCGCCCAAGGTGCACGCGGCCGCCTGAGCCGGGCCCTCTGGGGGTTGACGCGCTGCGCCGTCCGGCCGCTTCCTCGGGATGTCGCTACGCCTGCGGCCCCCGGGCGTGGTCGGCTGTCCGGCGTCCCCACCGACCGACATCGAAAGCTGGTGGTGCCCGTTGTACCGACCTCGCTTGCTCAGTGCGCCAACCTCGGGACCGTCGTCGAGAAGTACTGCCTCCCCGCGGCCATCTCCGCGTACACAGGTGCGACCCCCCTTTGCGGTCGTCCCCCGCCCTGCCTAGAGACTCGGCGACGTCGTGATCAACATGTCTGCGCAAAGATGAATCCTGCTGGTCAGATGGCCGAGCGAGCTGCTTCGCGGTGTGTGCAGTCCGGTTGCGGGGTATTCGACGCAGAGTAGCCTGGAATTGATCGACGCTGCCTTATCTTGGAGGTATGTGATGTTTTTCCGAAGGCTGCGGCGCCGTAAACCGCATCGGCTCTTTCTTATCGGCAACGGCCGTTTGATTCGAGGCTTCAGTGGAGGGCTTTACGACGGCCACGGATATCAGCCCTGATACAGCCCACCGTGTCGAACTCGGCTTTCCGCAGAGTCCGTGCGGTAGGCCGAGTTTGGAGTATGTGTGGTGGCGGAGGAGACCGACACCCTGGTGGCCATTACGCGGGTTCTATCACCGCATTGCTGTGTCACCAGGACGTCCAGCGGAGCCCTGATCGCCGACTGGAGGCGGCGGACCCGTTTTCTCGGCATGACGACGACGGACGTTCAGAAATTCGTTGAGGGAAGCCCCGAGGAACGCGCCGAACTCGTCACCGATCTCATCAGCGCCGGGTGCGCGACGGATCACCGGAAGGCGTACTCGGACGTCGAGGTCGGGCTCTGGCTGCGCGGAGTGCACCTGTCGATCCGGGCCATGGGATTCGGGCGCGTCCTTCGGCTCCTGTCCTTGGCGGCCCCGGTGTACGCACGTGCAGACGCCCCTGCAGTGGAGGAGGTGGTGCGGCTGAAACAAGCACTGCGATCACACAGTCACAGAAGCTGGTTCGTGAACGACGACTGCAAGGCTGAGGCCGTGACGGCCTTCGTCCTTCTGCGGCGCTGCGGCTTGAATGCCGTGCTTCACGTCGGTGTGCGCGAGCACCCGTTCGCCTTGCACGCCTGGAGCTCTTCGGCGGGCGTGTGCATCCCCGATGCCGATCCGCGGGGGCACGCGTACACGCCGGTTCTCTCGATCAGATGCGGCGGGCAGTGACGTGGAGGCACTCCGCCTTGACTGGGCCGGGGGTGCACCGAGGCTCCGGGCGGCCGAGGCCATGGCTCGGCAGGGACTCGTGACGACGGTCTCCTCACGGGCCGGCACTGCCGTGGTCGTCGGCTGGGTCGGCTCGGTCCGGGACCGTGTGGCGGGCGCGCGCGGGCTCCTGGACGACGTCGGCCGACCGGGAGTCACACCGCGTCTGCCGATCGGCGACTATGCGGCCGTCCCGGTGTGCCGCGACCGCATTGTGCTGATCCGCGACGACCATGCGCGCATTCCCCTGTTCTTCAGGGAGTCCGGCGGGCGCGTGAGCGCGGTGAGTACGTCGGCGCGCTGTCTGGGCGACTTCGAAGCGCTGGAACGCAGCTACTTCTGCCGGTTCCTGACGGGGAACATGGCGCAACCGCACTCGGAACTCACCCCGTTCTCCGGTGTGCACCGGATCCTCGGCGGCGAGGTGGTGGAGCTCTCGATCACCGGGCAGCTGCGTGGTCGGGTGCACAGGCGCGTCGGTGAGGCCGACGACCTGCCGGAACCGACAGTAGACGGGCTCCGTCTCAGCGGGGCCGCGAAGGACCTGCGCCTCGTACTGGAGAACGCCGTCGAGCGCCGAGCGGGCCGGATGACGGCATGCCACGTCTCCGGCGGCACCGACTCCACCAGCATCGCGTTGCTCGCAGCCCGCCTGCTGGGCGCGGGAAAGGGCCTCCGTGGGGACCTCGTCCTGCTCGCCGGGCGCTTCAACACAGGAGAGCTGGCCGGGGAGCAGCCGTACCTCGAAGAGGCGATGAAGGAGATCTGCCGTCATGCACCGGCAGCCCGTCCGGTGATTGCGGATGCCGACGACGTGGCCGACTTCGACGACTTCGAACACCACGCGGGAGACGCGGACGAGCCCCATGCGCACGCCTTTCGCGCCCCGCTCTGGAGCAGGCTCCACGGCAAGGCGGCTGAACTGGGCTGTGACACTCTCCTGACCGGTTGCGGGGCGGATCCGATCGCGGACGCCAACCCTCTTCACCTGCACAGACTGGCCCGCACAGGCCAGCTCCGGCAGATGACGAAGCAGGCACGCGCCTGGGCCGCAGGCACCGAGCGCGGCGTACGCGAGGTCGTCTACGACTACGTCATGCGACCGACCCTTCCACTTGCCGCCGAACGGATCACTGCCCTCGACCGCCACGGGACCGTGCTGGGCGGCCTTGGCCGCTTCGCCCGCCCCCGCTGGCTGCGATACGGATTTGCGCGGGCACACGGCTACCGTGAGGCGAGCATCGCGGAGAGCCGCTTCGTGTTCGGACGCAGGCCGGAAGAGTCGTTCTTCGAAGCGGCCAACTACCTTGCTGCTCCCGACCCGCTGTCCTGGCAGCGAGCACGGCAGGACGGATTCTTCCTCTCGCACCCCTTTCTCGACCGCGAGGTCATCGCCACGATGCGCCGCTTCCCTGCTGAAGCCACGTTCCATCCGGGCCGCCCGAAGGCGGTTCTGCGCGAGGCCATGGCAGATCTGCTCCCCTCCCGGATCCGCGGCCGAGCGGCCAAGATCCCCTTCGACCAGCTCTATGCCCGCGGCTTGCGGGCGCACGGCGACGAACTTGTCGACCTCTGCTGCTCCGCGAGGCATCCGCTGGTCGCGGAAATGTTCGACATCCAGGTGCTGTGCCGGGCAGTGAGGGAGGCGCGGTTCGGCGTGGGGAACGCGGAATCCTGGGATCGACTGAATAGCTCCCTTGCCCTCGTGGCGTGGCTGGAGGGATTGGGGCCGCGCCCCCGCACGCTCGGTGCGGCAACGGCGGTCATCGACGGCTCTTGATGTTCCACAGCGATTGTTGGATCGGGCCCGTCACGACATCGATGAGGCCGTACCGGTTGTTCATCTCGCGGATTTTCGCTTCGGTCAGGACGCGATCTTCCTCGCCTTTTCGCGTAATGGATGAGGACACGAATGCGCCCTGTGTGCCGAACCCCCAATAGACGGCGACGAAACGGGGGTCCATCGTACGTTCGTCGATCGAATTGTTTTCGCGAACCCTGCCGCTGTAGATGAGGGAGTCGAAATCCTTCTGTTCCTTCACCCACCGGGGCACTTTGCCGCCGCTCCAGGAATACCTGTCAAATTGGACCGAATCCAGGCCGAGTCGGTCCTTGCGTGCGAGGCTCACGCTGGCGTAGAAGGCCACTTGGTCGTAATGCGTGTTGATGGGCAGCTGCACGACCGTTCGCATGGCGAACGTGTCGCTTGCCTCGATCCAACCGCCGGGGACCATCCATGGCTGCGCCGCCAGCAACTCGCCGGAGTGGTGGATCTCCCTGCGGGAGAGCGGGCTCTTCTCCTGGGTTGTTCTCCACTTCTCGGCATCGTCGCGCCATTCCTGCCGGAGCCGGTCACGCGTGATCACCGGCACCCTTTGCCCCATGGCGTGGAACTCGGCGCCCATGACGTAGAAACCCACATCGCTGTCGTTGGTGAGCGTGATGTCGACCGGCACGGCGAACGATTCTCCGTTCATGCTCAATTCATACTTCCCCACGGCCAGCTTGATGACAGGTCTGGCCCCGTGCTGGAATGGCTGATAGAGGTTTTGGTAGCCAAAATTGGCGACGGCGAATACGGAGGATACGATGAACGCCGTGGCCACCTTCTTCGGGGCGGGGATCTTACCCAATTTCCGACACACCACGAAGACGGCCCATGCGGAACCCGCCGCAAGCAGGCCCGACAGCACCATGTAGCCCGGAGAGTCGCCACCCAATACCTCAAGCAGGAGCATGAAATTGGTCAACAATGCTGTGACTGTGCCGGCCAGCGCGACCGGACCGGAATATTGGAAGCTTTTCCAGAACCAGTAGTCCATGACCGCGGCGCCGCCCAACAGCGCGATGGCCGAGGCCACGAGGAGGCCGGCGCCGGTGACGCGTCCCATGAAGCTCAGGGCCTCGCTGAGGTCCTTGTGGCCGAACCTGCCCAGGTAACCAGCCGTCACGAGGAGGACCAGCAGGATCAATACCGGGGTCGGCCATGACCGTTGGGCTTTCGTCAGTACCCGCAGCTCCCGCAGGTACGAGTTGAATCCGGACGCGGGTGGAATCCTCACGCGATCACCTTCTGAGGCTGCAGGCCGTGTGCTGTGCTCCGGATGTGCCGATGACGGCCGCGACCGGCACGGTGTCACCTTCCCGCACCGTTCCGGGCGGTCCGGCGCTGCGCCGAGGGCTCGGGCACCATCGTCCGTGCCGCTCAGTGGGACCACCATCCGGATGCCTCTGGACGGCCTAACCGAAAGGTCCGCGGCGGGAAGTGCCCAAGTGCGGTCGATGACCTTGGCTCCGGCAGGTGCCGCGGAAGCCGACGGCGAAGAGGTAGCTGCAGACCCCCGCCCCCTGCACGAGCAGTCGGCGTGATCACTCGTTACGTGAGGCTGGTGGAGTGGTTCCGTCCGGGGCGGGACGGCCTGCGGGGGCGTCGCCTCGGTGGGCTCGGTCGGGGTGGCCCGCCACGGGGTGCCGTATGCCGGGACTGGGGCGGAGTGCGGGTACATGTGTCACGACTGCGGCGGCGTCGTCTCGGTCGACTGGTTCCGCGAGCACAGGCGGGCTGTCGCGCCGGTGAAGGAGCCGCACCCCGGCGGCGGAATCTGCACAGCGCTGGCCAAGGGGTGGGCGCGGGCCGAATCTTCCGTCCCCTCGGCGCATCCGTAGGTGCCGTTTCGGCGGTGAGTCGGACGCCCCGAGGGAGTGAACTA
>NZ_JBIVTH010000061.1:0-5647 GCF_044756625.1 Streptomyces sp. NPDC091682
GGACCCTGTGGGAGAGTAGGACGCCGCCGAACAATTATTGCGGAAGCCCCGCACCAGCCCTTTATGGGTTCGGTGCGGGGCTTTTCTGCGTTCACGGCAAGGCCAATGTGCGGTCACCAGCAACCGATGTCAGACGTGCGCTGTAGCTTCCCCGCATGGGTGCATATCTGGTGAGCGTCGGCGCGGAGGAATGGTTCGGTGAAGAGGAAGACGAATGGGGCGAAGTCGCTTCAGCGCTCAACGCCGAACTGAGACAGCGAGGCCTGCCGCCCTACGAGGACGTACCCCCGGAGACGGAATTCGCAGCCGGCTCGGGCCAAGCCTTCGAGGAGAAGCTGAGCCTCTCCATGACCGGGTTCTTCGCCCTGTGCGAGACGCACCTGACACATGAGGAATCGGAGGTCCTCTGCGGCTGGACCGTGCTCGTGCCCATCCCGCTCGACGAGGAGATCTGGCTGCCCATCGACTCCGGTTACTACGAGTCGACCATGGTCGTCGGTGCTCCCCAGGTGCTACCGCTCGCGGAGAAGCTGGCGACGGCCATCGGACTGCCGGCGGAAACTCCGGCCACATGCGACAACCTCGACCTGAGCACCTGGTTCAGGAACCAGGCGAAGGAGCTGGTCTCTACTCGAACAGGGCTGTGGAGCAGGGACCTGGACGCAGCCTTCTACGTCGCACTGTTCTTGCGCGCTGCCCAGCACTCGATCCGGCGGGGCTGCCCCATCGTCTCCGCCTGAGACCCGCCTTCGGCCCTGGACGTCCAGCCCCTCGGCTGCTGGTGCGGGCGCACCAGGAGCCGAGCAAGGTCGCGTTGGCACCCGCTGACTCAAGGACACCGGCCGCTTTCTGATCGTGCGCCGGGCAGCGCCAGTTCGGTGCGCTACCGGCGCGCGATGATGCTGCTGGCCCCGGCCGGGGGGAACCGGGTCCCGGTGATCGCCCAGCTGGTGCAGGCCGACGAGGACACCTTCCGCGATGTGATCCACCGGTTCAACGAGATCGGCCTGGCCTGCCTGGACCCTCGGTGGGCGGGAGGTCGTCCCCGCCGGCTGAGTTCTGACGACGAGGACTTCGTCGTCCAGACGGCCACCACCCGCCCGACCAAGCTCGGCCAGCCCTTCACCCGCTGGTCGATCCGCAAACCCGCCGCCTACCTGAGGAAAGTCCACGGCCGCGGCATCCGGCCCACCGCAAGGTCGGGCTGGGCTCCCGTCGGCCACCCCGAGCGGCATCCCGCGACCTACCACTGCACCCGTGGTGTCCGGTCCTTCCACGGCTGCTACTCGATCGGCGACGACAGGCCGTGGGGCGTCAACCGCCGCAAGAAGGGGACGGTCCAGACTCGGGCTCTGCACGCCTACCTCCGCTGGCGCAACATCAACGCCCGCCCCCCCGACGTCCTAGCCGCCCAACGCCGCGAACGTGTTCGCATCCGCAGCGAGACGGGCATCCGCTGGGGCGGGCCCCCTCTCCCAGCCGTCTGATCACTGAGAGGCCCGCACTGCAGCACCCGCCGACGCGATGTCCAGGTCAATCAGGAGCTCCTCGCCCTCCCAACGACCACGCTGCGAGATCTCCAGCCCGATCAGCGCCAACTCCGCCGCTTTGTCCCTCAGCAGGTACTGCTCATGGGTTTCGGGAGCCTGCCCACTCGATTCCTCCCTATCCCACGCGGCTACGGCCGCCTCGGCCACAGCCCTGGGCAGACGCACCGAGACCCGGTCAACCTGGATGTCAACCTGCCTCCCGATCGCTGCCAGCACCTTCGAGTCTTCCCCGTACCTGACGTACTGCTCGTGATCCACCACGAGACGAGGCTACGCAGGAGCACACCATCCGTCGCCACGATTACCCGGCGAACGTATGCGGCCAGAGCACCAGCCAGACGGGTTCTGTGACCGCTACGGGCGCGCTGTCCAGCAGAAGCTCGCTGTTCCAGATGCCGGGGCCAGTGACCGTTGGATCGCACGGATCGCCTCCGTCTTCCGGTCTCCGGACCCCGTTACCAGGTGCCGCCAGGGCGACCAGGTGCGGTACTTCCACGCGATGCCCTCAAGGGTGCCGCGGCGGCTGGCACACCGTCGCCGCGGACCGGATCGGCCGGCACCAGCAGCTCGATCCGGTCCCACATCGCAGCAGTGATCACTAAGCGGACAGACACACCCGATCGACTGACCACCCCGATCACCTGCGCAGCAGGCTGGCCGGCCAGCCGTAGGTCAGTGGCGGAGGGCGCTGTCGAGCTCGTAGTAGAGCGTGTCCAGCCGACTGCGACCAGGGCTGCGCGCCGGCATGCGGCGCAGCAGGGCGCGGACCTCCGGCGGGGCGTGCTCGATCGCCCAGCTGATCTCTTCGTCAGCGCCCGCCGCATCGCCCGCGGCGAGTTCACGGGCGAGTGCCTCGTAGACGGCGGGGCCCAGTAGGTGCTTCGACTGGTGCGGGGTGGCCAAGGGGTGGATGTACGGGGTCGCTGCCGCGTGGCACGCGGCGCGGGCGGCGGCCGTGGCTGCCGGGTCGTCGACCTCGCGCGCCGCCGCGTGGGCCGCCCAGGCGAGCGAACGCAGCTTCGCAGTGCGCTTGCCCTCGCGTACGAAGGCTCGGATGCCTTCGATCGCCTCGCGCGGGCGGGTGTCGGCTGGAGCCTTCGCCTCGAACAGGGGAAGGGCCCGCTCGACGCAATCGGCGGCCCAGATGCCGAGTTGGCGGCGGTCTTCTTCGCTGATAGCTATCTCGTCCATCCGCCCATCATGTGCGGGCTCGGCGTGCCGTGGACCTACGGGGCTTCGTGGAGCCGGGCCAACAGGGCCACCAGGCGCTCCCTTTCGGCAGGGCTGAGCGGGGCGAGGAATTCGGCGTTGGCCGCTTCGGCCAGGGCTGCGCAACGGGTGAGTACGGCAGTCCCCTTGGGGGTGACGGTGACGGCGTTCTTGCGGCGGTCGTCGGGGTTCGGGGCGCGCCGTACGAGGCCCGCCTCCTGGAGGTGGTTGAGCATGCCGACCATGTCCTTGGGGTCGACGGCGAGCCGGCGGCCCAGGTCGGCCTGGGCGACGGGCCCGTACTCGGCGGTGGCGGCCAGCACCGCATGGTGCATGAGCTTCAAGCCCTCTGCGGCGATCGCCTCCGCGACGAGTCCGCGGCCGCGCGCCGCGACGCGGCCGACGAGCCAGGAGGGCAGGGACTGGATGTGCTGGAGGGCCGAGGTCATGGGCCCACCCTAGCGAAAGTCGTTGGACATCCCCACGACTTTGACCTTATCGTTGGGATGTCCAATGAAAATGATCGGGGTCGGGGAGGTCCTGTGCTGCGCATTCGCCATGAGGTCAACGGTGGGCCGGAGGTGCTGTTCGCCGAGGAGGCCGACATGCCCTCGGCGGGGGTCGGAGAGCTGCTGATCCGGGTCGAGGCGGTCGGCGTGACCCTGCCGACCGTGCGCAAGGTGCGGGAGGGCAGCGAGCCCGTCCCGTTCGGCGGTGAGGTGGCGGGGACCGTCGTCGCCACCGGCCCCGGCGTCACCGGCTTTGTCGCCGGGGAACGCGTCACGGGACTGTGCTTCGCCGACGCCTACGCCGAGTACGCGGTGCTCAGCACCGCGATGACCTCCCGGATCCCGGCCGGCGCGGGCGCCGTGGAGGCGGTCGCGCTGGTCCGCAGCGGGCTGGTCGCCCGTGGCGCGTACGAGGCCGCGCGCGTGGAGTCCGGCGAGTCGGTCCTGGTGACGGCGGCGGCGAGCGCCGTGGGGACGCTCGCCCTGCAGTACGCGAAGGCGGGCGGGGCGGGACGCGTCGTCGCGGCGGTCAGCAGCGCGGACAAGGCCGACTTCGTCCGCGGCCTGGGCGCCGACGAGGTCGTCCTGTACGAGGATGCCGACTGGGGCGGCCCGTATGACGTGATCCTCGACGGCGTCGGCGGCGACCTGCTCGGCCCGGCGGTACGGTCCCTGGCGACGGGCGGCCGCCTGGTTGCCTTCAGCTCCGGCGGCGGCACGGTGCAGGCGTACGAACTCCTGCTCCGAGGCGCCTCGTTGATCGGCTTCCAGATACGGGCCGTCGCCACCGGCAAGCCCGAACTGTACGAGCGTTGGCTGCGCGAGCTCTGGCAGCTGTACGCCGCGGGTACCTTGCGTACGGCCGTGCACGAGGAGATCCCCCTCGTCGAGGCCGCCCGCGCCCACGCGCTCATCGAGCAGCGCCGGAACCGCGGCAAGGTCGTCCTGGTCCCATGACCCCGCGCCCCGGCGACGGTGCCGCCTTCCCGCTGGAGCGGCGGGACCGGCTGGACCAGCTCGTCCAGGTCGTCCAGCTCGACCAGCTCGTCCAGGTAGTACGGCCGCTCCGGCCGCGGTAGCGGAGCGGCCGTACTGGCTCTGCACGTTTCGACGCGGGCGTTCGAGCAGCGGCCTAGCCTGCTACCCATGGATCCGGATGCCGAACTCACCGCTCTGGCAACCCAAGAGGACCTTCCTGCCGACCTGGTGTGGCGCCTGCTCAGCCACCCGGGTGCCCGGCGCACGGCAGCGCTGCTGCGCCGGGACCTGACCGAGGAAATGATCGAGGAGATCATCGGCCTCGGCTCCGCACGCACGCTCGCCGCCAACGCCTACGTACCGCCCTGGCTGAGGATCCGGTTCGTGGAGCACCTGGAGCCGGCCGTCCGGTCCGCGGTCGCCGCGAGCGTCACGCGGACGAGCCGCCCGGGACGCTGGCTCGCCTCGCGGACGACCCGGACCAGTCCGTGCGGTGGTTCCTCACGCTGAACGACCACCTGCCGCCGGACCTACTGGCCCGACTGGCCGCGGATCCGGACCCCGCTGTGCGGTCGTCGGTCGTTTCGCGCTGGCCGGATGCCCCCGACGCCGTGCGCAGGGCACTGCTGACGGACACCGCCCCGGACGTCCGCCGGCGAAGCCTCCGGGCGTACATCCCCCCGGCGGACCTGTTGCCCGGACTGCTCGCCGATCCGGAGACCCGCGCTGCTGCGGTTCGCCATGTGGCACCCCCGGGGTTTGGCCACAGACCCGGATTCCGACGTACGTGAAGCCGTCGCGGCCCATCCGGACCTGCCGGCCGGGCTGCGGGATCAGCTGGCCGAGGACCCGGACGCCTTCGTCCGCAACGTGATCGCGGCTCGGCCGGACATCCCGGCTGCGTTGCGCGAGCGGGTGGTGGCCACCTTGGAACCCGCCGGCGAGCTCGCGGAGTGGATGCTGTCCTTCTACCGCGGCAACCACGCGTGCCCTCCGGCAACACCACCCCCTCCGCGCCTCTCCCGGGAGCAGGCCGAAGCGTTGCTGACCCGGGCCGGCCTGTAGGTCCGCCCCGGGCCGACCGGGGCGCCCCGGGGCCGTTTTGACACCCCCCAGGGCGGGTTGTAGAGTCAAACGGTTGCCTCGAACTGGACAAGTTCGGCAGCCCACCCCCCAAGGAATGCAATTCTGTGTGGGGTGCACTCGATTCTTCAGGAATCCGAAGCCGGGGAAATCCGGTGGAGAACTTCTGATAGAGTCGGAACCGCCGGAAAGGGAAAGCGCGAAAGCGAAAACCTGGAAAGCACCGAGGAAGTCGGACACGAAAGAGTCTGATAGAGTCGGAAACGCAAGACAGCAGAACGAAAGCCCGGAGGAAAGCCCCAGCGGATGTCGCGGGGG
>NZ_JBIVTH010000062.1:1804-5113 GCF_044756625.1 Streptomyces sp. NPDC091682
AAGGGATCGTGCTTGGCACGTTGTTGGGTCCTGAAGGTACGGCCGTAAGGTCATGTCTTCAGTGCCGGCCCCAGTGAACTTGTTCTCTTCGGAGTGCAGGGTGATGGGTGGCTGGTCGTTGTTTGAGAACTACACAGTGGACGCGAGCATCTGTGGCCAAGTTTTTAAGGGCGCACGGTGGATGCCTTGGCACCAGGAACCGATGAAGGACGTGAGAGGCCGCGATAGGCCCCGGGGAGCTGCCAACTGAGCTTTGATCCGGGGGTGTCCGAATGGGGAAACCCGGCAGTCGTCATGGGCTGTCACCCACTGCTGAACACATAGGCAGTGTGGAGGGAACGAGGGGAAGTGAAACATCTCAGTACCCTCAGGAAGAGAAAACAACCGTGATTCCGGGAGTAGTGGCGAGCGAAACCGGATGAGGCCAAACCGTATGCGTGTGATACCCGGCAGGGGTTGCGCATGCGGGGTTGTGGGAATGAGCTTGATCGGTCTGCCGGCCGGTCGGCGAGTCAGAAACCGTTGATGTAGTCGAAGGACATGCGAAAGGTCCGGCGTAGAGGGTAAGACCCCCGTAGACGAAACATCAGCGGCTTGCTTGCTCATCTCCCAAGTAGCACGGGGCCCGAGAAATCCCGTGTGAATCTGGCGGGACCACCCGCTAAGCCTAAATATTCCCTGGTGACCGATAGCGGATAGTACCGTGAGGGAATGGTGAAAAGTACCGCGGGAGCGGAGTGAAATAGTACCTGAAACCGTGTGCCTACAAGCCGTGGGAGCGTCGCTCATTGGGTTTACCTAATGGGTCGTGACTGCGTGCCTTTTGAAGAATGAGCCTGCGAGTTAGCGGTGTGTAGCGAGGTTAACCCGTGTGGGGAAGCCGTAGCGAAAGCGAGTCCGAATAGGGCGATTGAGTTGCACGCTCTAGACCCGAAGCGGAGTGATCTAGCCATGGGCAGGTTGAAGCGGAGGTAAGACTTCGTGGAGGACCGAACCCACCAGGGTTGAAAACCTGGGGGATGACCTGTGGTTAGGGGTGAAAGGCCAATCAAACTCCGTGATAGCTGGTTCTCCCCGAAATGCATTTAGGTGCAGCGTCGTGTGTTTCTTGCCGGAGGTAGAGCACTGGATAGGCGATGGGCCCTACCGGGTTACTGACCTTAGCCAAACTCCGAATGCCGGTAAGTGAGAGCACGGCAGTGAGACTGTGGGGGATAAGCTCCATGGTCGAGAGGGAAACAGCCCAGAGCATCGACTAAGGCCCCTAAGCGTACGCTAAGTGGGAAAGGATGTGGAGTCGCAGAGACAACCAGGAGGTTGGCTTAGAAGCAGCCACCCTTGAAAGAGTGCGTAATAGCTCACTGGTCAAGTGATTCCGCGCCGACAATGTAGCGGGGCTCAAGCGTACCGCCGAAGTCGTGTCATTGCAGCAATAGGGCCAACGCCCGCTGTGATGGGTAGGGGAGCGTCGTGTGCCGGGTGAAGCAGCAGCGGAAGCTAGTTGTGGACGGTTCACGAGTGAGAATGCAGGCATGAGTAGCGATACACACGTGAGAAACGTGTGCGCCGATTGACTAAGGGTTCCTGGGTCAAGCTGATCTGCCCAGGGTAAGTCGGGACCTAAGGCGAGGCCGACAGGCGTAGTCGATGGACAACCGGTTGATATTCCGGTACCCGCTTTGAAACGCCCAATATCGAATCAGGCGATGCTAAGTCCGTGAAGCCGTTCCGGACCCTTCGGGGAAAGGAAAGTGGTGGAGCCGACGAACCAGACTTGTAGTAGGTAAGCGATGGGGTGACGCAGGAAGGTAGTCCAGCCCGGGCGGTGGTAGTCCCGGGGTAAGGGTGTAGGCCGAGGGGTAGGCAAATCCGTCCCTCATATAAGGCTGAGACCTGATGCCGAGCCGATTGTGGTGAAGTGGATGATCCTATGCTGTCGAGAAAAGCCTCTAGCGAGTTTCATGGCGGCCCGTACCCTAAACCGACTCAGGTGGTCAGGTAGAGAATACCGAGGCGTTCGGGTGAACTATGGTTAAGGAACTCGGCAAAATGCCCCCGTAACTTCGGGAGAAGGGGGGCCATCACTGGTGATAGCACTTGCTGCTTGAGCTGGGGGTGGCCGCAGAGACCAGCGAGAAGCGACTGTTTACTAAAAACACAGGTCCGTGCGAAGCCGTAAGGCGATGTATACGGACTGACGCCTGCCCGGTGCTGGAACGTTAAGGGGACCGGTTAGTGACCTTTCGGGGTTGCGAAGCTGAGAACTTAAGCGCCAGTAAACGGCGGTGGTAACTATAACCATCCTAAGGTAGCGAAATTCCTTGTCGGGTAAGTTCCGACCTGCACGAATGGCGTAACGACTTCTCGACTGTCTCAACCATAGGCCCGGTGAAATTGCACTACGAGTAAAGATGCTCGTTTCGCGCAGCAGGACGGAAAGACCCCGGGACCTTTACTACAGTTTGATATTGGTGTTCGGTTCGGCTTGTGTAGGATAGGTGGGAGACTTTGAAGCAGCCACGCCAGTGGTTGTGGAGTCGCCGTTGAAATACCACTCTGGTCGTGCTGGATGTCTAACCTCGGTCCGTGATCCGGATCAGGGACAGTGTCTGATGGGTAGTTTAACTGGGGCGGTTGCCTCCCAAAGGGTAACGGAGGCGCCCAAAGGTTCCCTCAGCCTGGTTGGCAATCAGGTGTTGAGTGTAAGTGCACAAGGGAGCTTGACTGTGAGACCGACGGGTCGAGCAGGGACGAAAGTCGGGACTAGTGATCCGGCGGTGGCTTGTGGAAGCGCCGTCGCTCAACGGATAAAAGGTACCCCGGGGATAACAGGCTGATCTTCCCCAAGAGTCCATATCGACGGGATGGTTTGGCACCTCGATGTCGGCTCGTCGCATCCTGGGGCTGGAGTCGGTCCCAAGGGTTGGGCTGTTCGCCCATTAAAGCGGTACGCGAGCTGGGTTTAGAACGTCGTGAGACAGTTCGGTCCCTATCCGCTGTGCGCGTAGGAATATTGAGAAGGGCTGTCCCTAGTACGAGAGGACCGGGACGGACGAACCTCTGGTGTGCCAGTTGTCCTGCCAAGGGCATGGCTGGTTGGCTACGTTCGGGAGGGATAACCGCTGAAAGCATCTAAGCGGGAAGCCTGCTTCAAGATGAGTATTCCCACCTCCTTGAGAGGGTAAGGCTCCCAGTAGACGACTGGGTTGATAGGCCAGATGTGGAAGCCCGGTAACGGGTGAAGCTGACTGGTACTAATAGGCCGAGGGCTTGTCCTCAGTTGCTCGCGTCCACTGTGTTAGTTCTGAA
>NZ_JBIVTH010000063.1:0-5005 GCF_044756625.1 Streptomyces sp. NPDC091682
TCCCTGGAGGACGCTGCGCTGCTGGTGCCGGTCCTGCGCAAGGGGCGGGACGAGGCGCACACCTTGCTGACCGCGCTCGCCCAGGCCTTCCGGGCCGGCACCTCCGTCGACTGGCAGGCGCTGTTCGCCGGTCTGGGCGCCCGCCGGGTTGATCTGCCCACGTACGCCTTCCAGCACGACCACTACTGGCTCGACGCGGACACCAGCGGTGGCAGCGGCTACAGCTCCTCCGAGCACTCCTTCCTCACCTCCTCGGTCGAGCTTGCCGAGGCCGACGGGGTGCTCTTCTCCGGCAAGGTCTCCGTACAGTCCCATCCTTGGCTGTCCGACCACACCTTCGGGGGCGCGACGCTGTTCCCCGGCACGGGCTTCGTGGAGCTGGTCCTGCACGCCGGTGGCCGGATCGGTTGCGGGCGTGTCGCGGACCTGGTGCTCGAAGCCCCGCTGGTACTGCCCGGGCGGGGCGGCGTGGATCTTCAAATCTCCGTCGGCACCCCGGACGCGACGGGTTCTCGGCGCTTCACCGTGCATTCGCGTCAGTCCGGGGCCGCGGCGGGCGACCCGTGGGCCCGGCATGCCACGGGCGCACTCGACGACGTCGTCTCGCACCCCTCCTTCGACCTGGGGGTGTGGCCGCCGGCCGGTGCCGATGCGCTCGAACTGTCGGGCATGTACGAGCGGTTCGCCGACGGCGGGCTCGGTTACGGCCCGGCGTTCCAGGGGCTCACCGCCGCATGGCGCGACGGTGCCGACGTACTGGCCGACGTCGTCCTCCCGGAAGAGACCGTGGCGAGCGCTACGGGCTTCGGGCTGCACCCGGCGGCACTGGATGCCGCTCTGCACGCCATCGGGCTCGCCAGGGACGGTGACCGGGCGGAGCTGCCGTTCGCGTGGTCGGACATCGAACTGTTCGCCACCGGCGCCACCCGGCTGCGGGTGCGGTTGCGCCCGGTGCCGGGCCGGGACGCCGTGGCCCTGCACATCGCCGACGACCGGGGCCGGCCCGTCGCCGTGGTGGGTTCGCTTTCCGTGCGGCCGGTCTCGGCGGACCAGCTGAGCTCCGGAGGAGCCGCGTTCCATGACTCCCTCTACCGGGTGGACTGGTCCCCGATCCACGCGGAGAGCACGGCCAGGACCGGATCCTGGGCCGTGGTCGGGCCGCAGGCCGCCAAGTGGGCAGCGGAGCTCGAGGCCGAGGAGGCCGACGGACTCGACCGGGCGACCGGCGCCGACGTGGTCGTGCTGGTGAGCGGCGCCGCCGCCGGTACGGGCAGCGAACCCGATGCCGTACGCAACGAGACGCACCGGGTGCTGGCGGCCCTCCGGGCCTGGCAGACCGACGACCGGTTCGCCGCGTCCACCCTGGTCGTGCTGACCCGCGGGGCGGTGGCCGGGGACGCCGGGGAGGCGGTCGACCTGGCCGGCGCCGCCGTGGGCGGGCTGGTGCGCTCCGCGCAGGCCGAGAACCCCGGGCGGATCGTGCTGGCCGACCTCGACGACTCCGTCGCTTCGCGCGGTGCGCTGACCGCAGCTCTGGCGTCGGGCGAGGAGCAGGTGGCGCTGCGCGAAGGCACGGTGCTCGTGCCCAGGCTGACCCGGGTCGCCCGGGCCGGTGCGGACGCCGGTGAACCCCCGGCCGGTGCGGACTCCGGCGCAGGGACCGTTCCCACGTGGGACGCGGCCGGCACCGTGCTGCTCACCGGAGCCACAGGTGGTCTGGGCGCGGTCTTCGCCCGCCACCTGGTGGCCGAACACGGCGTACGACACCTGCTGCTCGTCAGCCGGCGCGGCGTGCATGCTCCGGGCACCGGAGAACTGCGCCAGCAGCTCCTCGGGCTGGGCGCCACGACCGTCACCGTCGAGGCCTGCGACGTCGCCGACCGCGCTGCGCTGGCCGACATCCTCGGGCGGGTCCCCGCCGACCGCCCACTGACCGGCGTGGTGCACGCCGCCGGTGTGCTGGACGACGCCACGATCGCGTCCCTCACACCCGCCCGGATGGACGCCGTACTGCGCCCGAAGGTCGACGCGGCCTGGAACCTGCACCAGCTGACCCGGGACGCGGGACTCACGGCGTTCGTGCTGTTCTCGTCCGTCGGCGGCGTACTGGGCGGTCCGGGACAGGGCAACTATGCAGCCGCCAACGCCTACTTGGACGCCCTCGCGCAACAGCGCCGGGCGTCCGGGCTGCCCGCCACGTCCCTCGCCTGGGGCATGTGGGGCACGGACGGCATGGCGGGCACGCTCGATGAGGCCGACGTGCGGCGCGCGGCCCGGGCCGGTGTGGAGGTGCTCACCGCCGAGCTCGGCACGGCCCTTTTCGACACGGCCGTCGCGCTCGGCGAGCCGGCACTGGTCCCGGTCAAGCTGGACCTCAAGGCACTCGGCGAGGCCGGCGCCGAACTCCCGCCGCTCTTCCGCGGACTGGTACGGGCCCCGGTGGCGCGACGGGTCGCCGGCACCGCCGGCACCGGGGCCGACACCCTGCGGCGCAGGCTCACCGAGGCACCCGAGGCCGAGCGCGAAACGCTGCTGCGCGACCTGGTCCGCGCTCAGGCCGCGATCGTCCTGGGCCATCGGGGAACGGAGACCATCGAGGAGGAGCGGGCCTTCAACGAACTCGGCTTCGACTCGCTGACCTCCGTGGAGTTCCGCAACCGCATGAACGAGGCGACCGGGCTCCGACTGCCCGCCGCCCTGATCTTCGACTACCCGAGCATCCGCACCCTCGCCGCCCACCTGAGGGAGCAATTGGCGCCGGAGGCGCGCCCGGAGGCGGAGGTCGAGGCGCGGCTGCACCAGGCCTTCCAGGCCCTCTCGCTGCCGCAGCTCCGGGAGGCAGGGCTGCTCGACAGCCTCCTCGAACTCACCGGACTGGGCGGCGGCCCGACGGGCGCAACGGAACGAGGGGTGTCCGAGGCCGAGTACGCCGAGGACATCGACGGGATGGACACCGAGAGCCTCATCGAGATGGCGCTCAACGACACGACGCGGGAGGCGTGAGCCCATCATGGCCCAGAACGAGGGAAAGCTGATCGAGGCCCTGCGGGCCTCGCTCAAGGAGACCGAACGCCTGCGGGACCAGAACCGCAAGGTGGTGTCCGCCTCCCGCGAACCGATCGCGATCGTGGGCATGGCCTGCCGGTTCCCCGGCGGCGCACGCACCCCCGACGAGCTGTGGGAGTTCGTCAGGGCCGGCCGGGACGGCATCACCGGCTTCCCGGGGGACCGGGGCTGGGACCTCGAGCAGCTGCACGACCCCAAGGGTGAGCGCGCCGGTACGACGTACAGCCTGGACGGCGGCTTCCTGCTCGACGCGGCAGACTTCGACGCCAAGTTCTTCGGCATCGGCCCGCGCGAGGCGCCGGTCCTCGACCCGCAGCAGCGGCTCATGCTGGAAGCCTCCTGGGAGGCCATGGAGCACGCGGGGATCGTCCCGGCCAGCCTGCGGGGGACCACGACAGGTGTCTTCTCCGGCGTCATGTACCACGACTACCCGCACAGCTTCGGCAGTGGCAACATCGTCTCGGGCCGGGTCGCCTACACCTTCGGCCTGGAGGGCCCTGCCGTATCGGTGGACACCGCGTGCTCGTCCTCCCTGGTGGCCCTGCACCTGGCGGTCCAGTCACTGCGGCGCGGCGAGTGCGAGCTGGCCCTCGCCGGCGGTGTGACCGTCATGGCCACCCCGGGCACCTTCGTGGAATTCAGCCGCCAGCGCGGCCTGGCCCCCGACGGCCGCTGCAAGTCCTTCGCGGACGGCGCGGACGGCACGGGCTTCGCCGAGGGCGCCGGTGTGCTGCTCGTGGAGCGCCTCTCGGACGCGCGCAGAAACGGTCACCGGGTGCTGGCGGTCGTCACTGGTTCCGCCGTCAACCAGGACGGTGCGAGCAACGGCCTGACCGCCCCCAACGGACCTTCCCAACAACGTGTCATCCGGGCCGCGTTGGCGAACGCCGGACTCAAGGCCGCCGACGTGGACGTGGTCGAGGCGCACGGCACCGGCACCACCCTGGGCGACCCCATCGAGGCGGACGCACTGCTCGCGACCTACGGGCAGGAGCGCCCGCAGGGACGCCCCTTGCGGCTGGGCTCGGTGAAGTCCAACCTCGGACACACCCAGGCCGCCGCCGGAGTCGCCGGTGTCATCAAGATGGTGCAGGCGTTGCGCCACGGCGTCATGCCCAGGACCCTGCACGTCGACGCCCCGTCCACGCACGTCGACTGGACGGCGGGCGACATCGAGCTGCTCACCGAGGAGGTGGAGTGGCAGCAGCGCGAGGGCGAGACGCGTCGTGCGGGCATCTCGTCCTTCGGTATCAGCGGTACCAATGCGCATGTGATCGTGGAGGAGCCTCCGGGGCAGGTTGTGGGGGAGGTGGTTGCCGGCGGGGATGTTGCTGTGTCGGGTTGGCCCGTGGGTGTTCCGGTGCCGTGGGTGGTGTCGGGTCGTACGGCGGATGCGTTGCGTGCGCAGGTGGCGCGGTTGCACGAGTTCGTTGCTGCTGGTGCGGACTTATCCCTGGTGGATACCGGTTTCTCGTTGGTGACTTCGCGTGCGCTCTTCGATCACCGCGCGGTGGTACTGGGTACGGATCGTGCGGAGCTGCTTGCCGGCCTGGCGGAGGTGGCAGCGGGTGCGGGTGCGGGTACTCGGGGTACCTCGCGGGCGGAGCGGGGCAGGACGGCGTTCCTGTTCACGGGTCAGGGCAGTCAGCGGGTGGGTATGGGGCGGGAGCTCGTGGCCCGGTTCCCGGTGTTCGCGCGCGCGTTGGATGAGGTCTGTGTCCTGCTGGATGCGGGTCTCGAGCGTCCGTTGCGGGAGGTGATCTTCGACGGGGACCAGGGGCTGTTGGACCGGACGGTCCATGCGCAGGCTGCGTTGTTTGCGGTGGAGGTGGCGTTGTTCCGTTTGGTGGAGTCTTTTGGGGTGCGCCCTGACTTCGTCGGTGGTCATTCGGTGGGGGAGATCGCGGCTGCGCACGTGTCGGGGGTGTTGTCCTTGGAG
>NZ_JBIVTH010000064.1:0-4738 GCF_044756625.1 Streptomyces sp. NPDC091682
ACACCGAACCGTTGCTGCGGTTGAACGTGGAGGCCCGTGACGAGGCCACCCTGGCCAAGGTCCGCGACGAGGCCCTCGCCCTCATCCGCGCCTGAGCCGCCGCTTCAGGCCGGGCTCCGCCCCATCAAGCCCCGCCGGCGATTGAGCAGGGCCCCAGCGATAGCTGGGGGACGGTCCCGGCGGAGCCCGGAGCCCGGAGCCCGGAGCCCGGAGCCCGGAGCCCGGAGCCCGGAGCCCGGAGCCCGGAGCCGCGGGCCCGCCGGAGCCGCTTCGCTCAGGCGGAGCGCCGTCCCCGCTCCTCGCGCTCCCGCACTGCGTACGCGTACGCCGCTGACATCAGCGTCATGTGATGGTGCCAACCCGGGAAGGACCGCCCCTCGAAGTCGAGGAGCCCGAATTCGTCGGCCAGCGAGCCGAGCACCGCGCTGGACCGGGCCGATCGCCGTACCAGGTGCAGCAGGTCGTCCATCCGGTGGCGGTTCATGTTGGTGAGCCAGACGGGCCCACCGCCCCGCCGGTCCGGCCGCCGTTCGCCGAACAGCCGGTAGATCTGCTGGGCACCGCGCCCTGCCGATTCCCCCTCCGGCAACCGGACCAGTGCCGAGTGGATGCGCTGCCGCTGCGGAAGCGCATCGGGGCCGGCGGACGGCGGGGTGTACGGGTGGCTGGTGTTGCCCAGCCGGGCGAAGTCGCCAGCGGTGGTCCCGCTGCGCCCGGGCGTGCGCGCGCGATCGCCGCCCTGCGCCAGGGCGGCCGTGCGGACCGTGAGGGTGGGCGGTACGGACACCAGGAAGTCGTGCCCGCGGCGGCTGAGCACGCCGATGAGCGCGGCGGCGCCGCCGAGGCGGCTCAGGTCGGCGACCACGGGGGGATGCGCCGACGAGGTGCGGGCGGCTATCGAGTCGACGAGCTCCAGTACGAGGGCCTCCGGAGCCTGGTGGACGACCCCGGGGGAGATGCGTGCCCGGCGGCGCAGGACGGGATCCGTCACCCAGGCCTCGGGAAGGGCCAGCCGCCAGTCGACGGGCACGTTCATGCCGTCCAGGGAGAGGAAGAGGCAGAAGCCCAACTGGCAGTTGACGATGCGTCCGGCGGCCGGGTCGAAGCGGCGGTGCACGCCGACCGAGTGCTCACCGCGTTTGGGGAAGCACACCTGCTCGATCGCCCAGGCCCGCACGGGGTTCTGCTCCTCCACCCACCGGAGCAGTTCGGTGCGGGCCGGATTCCAGTCCCAGGGGCTCGCGTTGATGAACTGCTGGAGGGACTGGGAGGCGGTGGGGGACTCGGTGACGGACGCCGCGAGCCTGCGTACGGACTTCTTCCCCGGGGTGGTGAGCAGTCCCTGGAGGTAGACCCGGGCCCAGCGCCGCTGGTCGGCTCTCGGTAAGTGACCGAAGAGGCGTTCCGTGAAGTCGGCCAGGGCGGTGTCACCGGCTGCCAGGGCTCTGGTTCTTTCCCGTGTCGTCATCTGTCTCCGCCTCCACTGCGGACGTCGGCGTGCACCGTCGGCACTCCCCATAGAATACAGAACGTTCGTTTTTTTCTAGCGAACCTATGGCGCCCCGCCCACTACTTCGGCACGTTGGACCCGGAGGCCTGCGGCACCCCTGCCGCAGCCGTGCCGGGCCGCCCTCCGGGGGAGTCGGGGCACGGGCGCTTCTTCGTCAAGTCGGCGTTGTCGGCGGTCGCCGCCGGGGCGACGCTGGAGGTCGCCATCTCCGTGCGGGGCGGGGTGGTGTGTGAGGAACGACCTGGATGGCAGTGATAGCGCAGTGGTGAAGCAAGAGCGCGGCGTACGCACCCGAAACCATCTGATCTCGGTGGCAGCCGTTGAATTCGACCGCAATGGGTACGACGGGACCTCCCTTTCCCTGTTGAGCCGCTCCGCCGGAATTTCGATCGGAGCGCTCACCTTTCATTTCGCAGCGAAGGGGGAGTTGGCTTCCGCAGTCGAGGATTCGGGACGCGCGGCCACCCGCAGGGTGGTCGAGGGGGTGACGGCCCGTGGCGGCCCGGCGTTGGACACCGTTTCCGCGCTCGTCCTCGCTCTCGGCCGGCTGATCGAGACGGACGCGGCCGTGCGCGCCGCGGCGCGGCTGACCGAGGAGCGGGTGGGCGCCGGACCGGACTGGTGCGGCTGCTGGCTCCCTGACGTCAAGGAGCTGCTCGAGCAGGCCGCCGAGCAAGGTCAGTTGGACCCCGAGGTCGACCCGCGCCCGGTCACCCTCCTCACGGCGCACCTGGTGGGTGGCGTCGTCACCCGGGTGCGCCGGGGCCGGGGCGAGTGCCCCGGCGCGGTGACCGGTGAGCTCCGGGAGCTGTGGCGGCTCATCCGGCGGGGCATCGCGGCCGGCGCGGACCCGGAAATGCCCAAGTAGGAGGAGAAGCAGGGTAATTCAAGCCAGTGGAGCGCGCTGCGCCCTAGCGTCGATGGCATGAATTCCACACCTCACCGGATAACCAAAGCAGTCATCCCCGCCGCGGGACTCGGCACGCGATTCCTCCCGCTGACCAAGGCCACCCCGAAGGAAATGCTTCCGGTGGTCGACAAGCCGGCCATCCAGTACGTGGTGGAAGAGGCCGTGGCGGCGGGGATGTCCGACATCCTCATGGTCACCGGCCGCAACAAGCGGCCGCTGGAAGACCACTTCGACCGCAACTACGAGCTGGAGGAGTCCCTCCAGCGCCGGGGCGATCAGGACAAACTCAGGAGCGTCTGCGCCTCCACCGAACTCGCCGACATCCACTACGTGCGCCAGCGGGACCCCAAGGGCCTCGGGCACGCCGTCCTGTGCGCCGCGCCCCACGTCGGCCGGGAGCCCTTCGCCGTCCTCCTGGCCGACGACCTGATCGACCCCCGCGACCCCCTGCTCGCCCGCATGGCCGAGGTGCGGGAGCGGCTCGGCGGCAGTGTCGTGGCCCTCATGGAAGTGGATCCGCAGGCTATCCACCTGTACGGATGCGCCGCGGTGGACCGGCCGGCCGGTGGTGACGGCGTCCGCATCACCGAGCTGGTGGAGAAGCCGGAGCCCGGTACCGCGCCCAGCAACCTGGCCGTCATCGGCCGCTACCTCCTCGATCCCGAGATCTTCGAGGTCCTGCGGGACACCGCCCCGGGGCGCGGCGGCGAAATCCAGCTCACGGACGCGCTGCGCACGCTGGTCCATGCCGGACGCCCGGTGCACGGCGTCGTCTTCTCCGGCCGGCGCTACGACACCGGGGACCGCGCGGAGTACCTGCGCGCGACGGTCAGGCTCGCGTGCGAGCGCCCCGACCTCGGACCTGAATTCCTCTCCTGGCTAAGGGAGTTCGTGCGGTCGGAGGAGCTCGTGGGGGTCTGAAGGGCCGCTCGGTGGGCGACCGGGGAACTTCCGCGGTCGCCCACCCCACCCGGCACTCCCGCGCCAACTTGCCCAAATCTCAGCGGTGTTCGGCCTCCCAATTGGTTACCGAACGGTAATTACGTAATTTCTTCTCCGGGGTCGCCGCCCCGCCCAACGGAGCGGCACCCGAAGCACCGAGTGCACGGAAGGAGGTGAACTTCATGGACGAGCCGAACCCGCGGTACGCGACGCAACCCCCCGACGTCGCGACCGAGGTACCGGTCGGCGCACTGCTCGCCGCGGATTCCCCCCGCACCCTCAAGGTGGACGAGAGCCATGCACAGGCCCTCGCCCACTCCGGCCGGACGCTGCCGCCGCTGCTCGTGCACCGCCCCACCATGCGGATCATCGACGGCACGCACCGGTTGCGGGCCGCCGTACTGCGCGGGCGGGACACGGTGCCGGTGACGTACTTCGATGGCAGCGCCGAGGACGCGTTCGTGCTCTCGGTCGAGGCCAACATCAGTCACGGGCTCCCGCTGACCCACGCGGAACGGACCGCTGCGGCGTTACGGATCCTGCGGTCCCACCCCGACTGGTCCGACCGCGGCATCGCGCGGCGGACCGGGCTGGCGGGCAAGACCGTCGGGGCACTACGACGCCGTGAGGTTCCGGGGCCCGCCCCGCCGGGCCGCGTCGGCCAGGACGGCCGCGTCCGGCCGGCCGACCCGGTCCGCGGCCGGGAGGCCGCGGCCCGGCTGCTGGCCGGCCGCCCCACGGCGTCGCTGCGACAGATCGCGCGGGAGGCGGGCATCGCGCCCTCGACCGTGCGGGACGTACGGCGCCGGATCGGGGCGGGCGCGGATCCCGTACCGGCGGCGCAGCGGCGCTCCGGCAACGCTCCGCCCCCCGCACCACCACCGGTCCCCGCGCGGGTCCGGGGGCAGCCACTGCCCGCACTGGTCACCAGCCTGTGCAAGGACCCCCTGCTCAGGCTGAGCGAGGCGGGCAGGCTCCTGCTCCGCATGCTCGACCTCCAGGTGAGCGGATTGCGCCAGTGGGAGCGGATCGTCGCCGCAATACCCCCGTACCGCGTGGAGACGGCGGCCGACGCGGCCGCCCAGTGCGCACGGGACTGGCAGGAACTGTCCGAAGAACTCCGGCGCCGTGCCTCGGCGCACACCCCTGCCTGAGCCGGCTTCCCCGGCGAGTACCGGCCTTCGCGTCGGAAGGCCCCAGTTGTGATCGAAAGGACGTATGGCGATGTCGGTTGTCGAGGGAGCGCGTGTTGACGCGGGTTCAGGGGAGGGGGGAGGAGCCGAGGGGCCCGTTCGTTTGGACGGGCGTCTGAAGTTGGTGCTGGTGGTGCTGCTGGTGGCGCAGTTCATGCTGGCGGTTGATTTCTCGATTTTGAA
>NZ_JBIVTH010000065.1:0-4058 GCF_044756625.1 Streptomyces sp. NPDC091682
GGTGGTATGACCGCGACGTTGTCCGAGGCGGACCGGCAGCGGATCGCCTCCTCGGGTGTTCCGCCGCTCTCCGTCGAACAGGGTCTGGCCCTCCTCGACGCGGCGATGGCCACCGACATCCCCTACCTCGTCCCCCTCGGCCGGATGTCCGGCACGGGCGCACCCCGGATGCGCGGCGAAGTGCCTCCGCTGCTGCGCGGGCTCGTCAAGAGCGCCAAGCGGCAGGCCGCCGGCGGCGGCCCTGCGGTCGGCACCCAGGACATGCTCGCCGCCCGGCTCCGGGAGCTGCGCGAAGGGGACCGGCTGCGGCACGTACGGGAACTCGTACAGGCCGAGGCGGCATCCGTGCTCCGGCACGGGTCGCCGCAGGCCGTCGACGCCGGGATGGAGTTCAAGGACCTCGGCGTCGACTCCCTCACCGCGCTGGAACTGCGCAACGGGCTCACGTCCGTCACCGGACTGCGCCTGCCCGCCACCCTCGTCTTCGACTACCCGACGCCGAACGCCCTGGCCGAGTACCTGCTGGCCGCTCTGCTCCACGAGCACCGGGAGGGCCGGGACGGACAGTCCGCCCTCCTCGCCGAACTCGACCGGTTGGAGGCGGCGTTGACGGCGTCCGAGCCCGACGAACACACCCGCGCGGCAGTGTCCCTGCGGCTGCGCCACCTCCTGGAGAAGTGGCGAGCCGGCGACGAGGACGCCGCGTCCGCCGATGTCGCGGAGCGGATCGAATCCGCCACCACCGACGAGGTCCTCGCGTTCATCGACAACGAGCTCGGCCGTCTGAGCGACCGCTGATCCGGCCGTCTGTCGTCTTTCACCTCTTCTCTTTCGCTGTAGGAAGGCTCCACCCCCATGTCGAACGACAGCAAGCTCGTTGACTACCTCAAGTGGGTCACCGCTGATCTGCACCAGACGCGCCAACGACTGCTGGAAGTCGAGTCTGAGAAGCAGGAGCCGATCGCGATCGTCGGCATGTCCTGCCGCCTGCCGGGTGGGGTGCGCTCGCCCGAGGACCTGTGGCGACTGGTGACGGAGGGCCGCGACGGCATCTCCGACTTCCCCACGGACCGCGGCTGGAACCTGGAGGCCCTGTCCGGCGACGGGAACGGCAGCAGCGCCTCGATAGAGGGCGGCTTCGTCGATGCCGCGGCATTCGACGCGGACTTCTTCGGGATCTCCCCGCGTGAGGCGATGGCGATGGACCCGCAGCAGCGGCTGCTGCTGGAGACCTCCTGGGAAGCCTTCGAACGGGCCGGGATCGACCCGGCGACCCTGCGCGGCAGCAGGACCGGCGTGTTCGTCGGCACGGCGGGTGTGGACTACGTGGGCGTGGTCATGAACTCCCTGGAGGACGTGGAGGGCCATGCGACGACCGGCCTGACGGCCAGCGTCCTGTCCGGCCGGATCTCGTACGCGTTCGGACTCGAAGGCCCGGCGGTGACCCTGGACACCGCCTGCTCGTCCTCGCTCGTCGCACTCCACGTCGCGGCGCACGCCCTGCGCTCGGGTGAGTGCACGATGGCCCTGGCCGGCGGTGTCACCGTCCTGTCCACGCCGATGAGCTTCGCCGGTTTCAGCCGGCAGGGCGGGCTGGCGGGTGACGGCCGGTGCAAGGCGTTCGCGGACGCCGCCGACGGCACCGGCTGGTCGGAGGGTGTGGGCGTACTGGTCCTGGAGCGGCTCTCGGACGCCCGCCGCAACGGCCACGACATCCTCGCGGTGATCCGCGGCTCGGCCGTGAACCAGGACGGTGCGTCGAACGGTCTGACCGCGCCGAACGGTCCGTCGCAGCAGCGGGTGATCCGTCAGGCGCTGGCGGCGGCCGGTCTGTCGGCGGCGGACGTGGACGTGGTGGAGGGCCATGGCACGGGTACGCCGCTGGGTGACCCGATCGAGGCGCAGGCGCTGCTGGCCACGTACGGAGAGAACCGCCCCGACGGCAGGCCGCTGTTCCTCGGCTCGCTCAAGTCGAACATCGGGCACACGCAGGCCGCTGCCGGTGTCGCGGGCGTGATCAAGATGGTCATGGCTATGCGGGAGGGCGTACTGCCGCGCACCCTGCACGTGGACAAGCCGACCACCCACGTGGACTGGTCGGCCGGTGAGGTCTCGCTGCTGACCGAACAGACGACCTGGCCGGCCACGGGCCGGCCGCGCCGGGCCGCCGTGTCGGCCTTCGGGATCAGCGGCACCAACGCCCACACGATCATCGAGCAGGCCCCGCCGGCCGAAGGCGACCCGACCGAGCCCAGCGCGCCGACCACGGCGCCGGCCGTCGCTCCGTGGACGGTGTCGGCCAAGTCCCAGGCGGCGCTGGAGGCGCAGTTGGCGCGGCTCGGCACCGCGCAGGGGAAGTCACCGCTGGACGTGGGCTTCTCGCTGGCCGCCTCGCGGGCGCGGTTCGCGCACCGGGCGGTGCTGGTGGACGGCGCCGAGATCGCCCGGGGGGTGGCGCGCGAGCGCTCGCTCGCGGTGCTGTTCTCGGGTCAGGGGTCGCAGCGGTTGGGGATGGGGCGGGAGTTGTATGCGCGTTTCCCCGTGTTCGAGGCCGCGTTCGATGCCGTCTGCGCCGAGCTGGACGTACCGCTGCGGGACGTGGTGTGGGGTGAGGACGAAGAGGTTTTGAACCGGACCGAGTACGCGCAGACCGCGCTGTTCGCGGTCGAGGTGGCGTTGTTCCGGCTCGTGGAGTCGCTGGGTGTGCGGCCGGATTTCGTGGCCGGTCATTCGGTGGGTGAGATCGCGGCCGCGCACGTGGCGGGTGTGCTGTCGCTTCCGGACGCGTGTGCGCTGGTGGCGGCGCGGGGTCGGCTGATGCAGGCGCTGCCCGAGGGTGGTGCCATGCTCGCCGTGCAGGCCACGGAGGAGGAAGTGGAGCCGCTGCTTGGCGAGTTCGTGTCGGTCGCGGCGGTCAACGGCCCGTCGGCCGTCGTGGTCTCGGGTGCCGGGAACGCGGTCGAGGCCGTACGCGTCCATTTCGAGGGGCTGGGCCGTAGGGCGACCCGGTTGCGGGTGTCGCACGCCTTCCACTCGCCGTTGATGGATCCGATGCTGGACGAGTTCCGTGCGGTGGTTGCGGGGTTGTCGTTCTCGGCGCCGGAGATCGCGCTGGCTGTCGATGCCGAGTTGGTGTGTGACCCGGAGTACTGGGTGCGGCATGTGCGGGAGGCCGTGCGGTTCGCCGATACGGTGCGCTCGCTGGCCGGGCAGGGCGTTGACACGTTCCTGGAACTGGGCCCGGACGGAAGTCTGTGTGCGCTGGCGCAGTTGAGCGTGGACGCGGTGGCCGCGGTTCCCGCGCTGCGCAAGGGACGGGGCGAGGAGACGGCGCTCGTCGACGCGCTGGCGAAGCTGCACTGTGCGGGCGTGGGGGTGGACTGGGCGCGCTGGTACGACGGTACGGGCGCCCGGGGCGTCGACCTGCCGACGTACGCCTTCCAGCACGAGCGGTACTGGCCGCGACCCGCGCTGTCCGTGGGGGACGTCGCCGGTGCCGGGCTGATGCCCGCCGAGCACCCGCTGCTGGGCGCCACGGTCTTCCTTGCCAGTTCGGACGGGACGGTCCTCACGGGAAGGCTGTCGTGTGCCGCACAGCCGTGGCTGGCCGAGCACGTGGTGGACGGCCAGGTGGTCTTCCCGGCGACGGGACTGCTGGAACTCGCCGTCCGGGCCGCCGACCAGGTCGGCTGCGGCCGCGTGGAGGAACTGACACACACCGAACCGCTCGTGCTCGCGGAGGAAGGCGCGGTCGCCGTACAGGTCTGGGTGGGGGCTCCGGACGCGTCGGGCGCACGGCCGTTCCGGCTGCACTCACGGCGCGTGCAGGACGCGGACACCGAGTGGACCGAGCACGCCACGGGCGTGTTGGTCGCCGGTTCGTCTGCCGCGGTGGTCGACGCCGCCGACACGGAGGTGCAGTTCGCGCTCTCGGGCGAGGGCGCGCGGGAGGCGGATCGTTTTGGTCTGCATCCGGCGTTGCTGGCCGAGGTGGTGCGGGCGGCGGCGGGGGACCGGGAGCGGGTGCCGGTGTCCTGGCGTGGGGTGTCGCTGCATGC
>NZ_JBIVTH010000066.1:0-1714 GCF_044756625.1 Streptomyces sp. NPDC091682
CTAGAAGACTCGTGAAGATCTTGTTGGAGGGCCGTCCGGCCGTAGGCCGGGAGGCCCTCTCGCTTATGCGGTGGCCGTGGTGAGCGTCCAGGTGCCGTTGGTGCGGGTGAGTCCGAGGTTGATCAGGCGGCGGAGGTTGAGGGCGGCGGCGCGGTTGTGGAGCCAGACGTTGTTCTTGATGACGCCTCGGTAGGGGACGCGGCGGTTGCCCTTGGCGACGAGCCAGGCGATGGCGCGTTCGACAGGTGGCCGCCAGCGGCGGTACTCGGCCTGCCAGCCGGGGTCGGTGGCGGCTTGCTCGCGGGCGGCTTTGAGCAGGTCGTACTTGGCGTGGACGCTGAAGACTCGTCCGGTCTTGGAGCGGGTGCAGCGGTCCTTGAGGGGGCAGGTGGCGCACAGTTTCTTGAACTGGGCCTGGCGTGCGCCGTTGGCCAGTGGCCGGCCGAGCCGTGCGGTGTGCCCGGCAGGGCAGGTGACCTGGCCCTGTTCGGTGTCGACGGTGAAGTCGTCGGAGGTGAACCCGCCGGGGACGGCGGGTTTGAGCGGCGGCGGCTTGATGACCAGGTCGTGGCCTTGAGCGTGGAGGTGTTCACGCAGGTCACCGGTGCCATAGGCGGCATCGCCCAACGCAGTGACCGCAGTGTCCTCGTCGGCGAGGAGATCCTGGGCGACGGCGGCCTCATGGTTGTCGGCCCCGCTGCCGGCGGTCAGGGCGACCTCGGTGAACAGCCCGGTCTCGGGTTCGAAGGCCACGTGGGCGCGGAAGCCCTCCTGGTGGCGGGTGCGGTTCTTGTGGATGTGCCTCGCCTCGGGATCGACCGTGGACACCGTGCGGTCATGCACCGTTCCCCGGGCGATCCGCCAACGCCCGTCGCGGCCGTCGGAGTCCTCGGCGGGTTCGACGTCCTGGCCTGCGACCAGGGCCAGGATGCCGACCGCGTTCGCGGCCTTCTCGCCCAGCTGCTGCTCGGGCAGATGGCCCAGCAGCCTGAGCGCGTCACCGACCAGTGCGTCCACCAGCGCGGCCCGTGCCCCGGGGTCGTTCCAGGCGATGGGGGGCTTGCCCGGATCGGTGTAGTCGTGGGCGGTGCACTGCACCGCTGCCACCTCATGAGCGGTGGGGACTTCCCTGATCACCGCCCGGATCGCGGCGATGATCTGCGTGACGGTGTCCTGAGTGGCGACCGCGTCGTCCAAAACGGTGGAGTCCAGCGCACGCCGGTGCTTGCCTTTGAGGACACCGGTGGCCTTCACGACCTCGCGGACCGCCTCGAAGACCCGGTTCGGGCGGGCTGAGCGGGCCAGTCGGCGCCGGAAGTAGGCCAGCAGCGACGGGTCGAACGCCATGTCGTGCAGGCCGAGCCCGCAAGCGGCCTTCCACCGCAGGTCACACCGTAATTCTTGGACCGTCTCGAAGTCCGAGAGCCCGTGCAGAGCCTGCAACGTGATCGCCGCGGCCAGGATCTGCGGCGGCATGCTCGGCCGTCCGTTCCCGGACGGATACATGTCCGCGAACGCCACCGCCGGGAACAGCCCGCCGCGATGCTCGGCCAGAAACGCGAACACACTCCCTGCCGGAATCAACTCCCGGCACGTGACCCACACATCCGGCCCGACCGTCTCCCCGAACCATTCCCCTTGCACCACGAGAACGAGTCTGGCCCCACCGCTGACGCGGCGGGGCCAGAACCCAACATCTTCATCAGTTTCCTAG
>NZ_JBIVTH010000067.1:0-1545 GCF_044756625.1 Streptomyces sp. NPDC091682
CCCCCGTTATGTTTTTCGCGGTCCTGCAATGGGGCCGCTGGCCTCCGGGCCCGGTATGACTGTGTCCCCTCTGTCGGACGAATGACCTGGGGGGTGGTGTCGCCGGGCCCGTGGGGTGCCGTCACAGACGCTGATGAGAGACCCGGCCACCGCCCGGTCCGGCGCAATGCCGGGCAGCGACGTGGGCGGCAGGTCTGCATAACGTGGATGCGCGAGCACGGTGCCGTTGCCGAGGCCGGCCTGGTCAACGACCCTGAGAGGGTGCGATGTTCGACATCGAAGGCGTGGGCGTCTTCCTCGGGATGGACGTCGGCAAGACCGCCCACCACGGCCACGGGCTCACCCCGGCCGGGAAGAAGGTTTTCGACAAGCCCATGCCCAACAGCGAACCCAGGCTGCGGGCCGTCTTCGACAAACTCAAGGCCAAGTTCGGCACCGTCCTGGTCATCGTCGACCAGCCCGCCTCGATCGGCGCTCTGCCCCTGACCGTCGCCCGGGACGCGGGCTGCGAGGTCGCCTACCTGCCCGGACTCGCCATGCGGCGGATCGCCGACCTCTACCCGGGCGAGGCGAAAACCGACGCGAAGGACGCGGCGGTCATCGCGGACGCCGCCCGGACGATGCCTCACACCCTGCGTTCGCTGGAGCTGACCGACGAGATCACCGCCGAGCTCACGGTGCTGACCGGCTTCGACCAGGACCTCGCCGCCGAGGCCACCCGCACCAGCAACCGGATACGCGGCCTGCTCACCCAGTTCCACCCGAGCCTCGAGCGCGTGCTCGGGCCCCGGCTGGACCACCCCGCCGTCACCTGGCTCCTCGAGCGATACGGATCCCCCGCCGCCCTGCGCAAGGCCGGCCGCCGCAGACTCGTCGAGGTGATCCGGCCCAAGGCCCCGCGGATGGCCGCGCGGCTGATCGACGAGGTCTTCGACGCTCTCGACGAGCAGACCGTCGTGGTCCCGGGAACCGGCACTCTCGACATCGTGATCCCGTCCCTGGCCGCCTCCCTCTCCGCGGTCCACGACCAGCGCCGGGCCCTGGAAGCGCAGATCAGCACCCTGCTGGAGGCCCACCCTCTTCACCAGGTCCTGACCTCGATGCCCGGAGTCGGCGTCAGGACCGCCGCCGTCCTGCTGGTCACCGTCGGCGACGGCACCAGCTTCCCCACCGCTGCCCATCTCGCCTCCTACGCCGGCCTCGCCCCGACAACCAGATCCTCGGGGACCTCGATCCACGGCGAACACGCGCCACGAGGCGGAAACCGGCAGCTCAAACGCGCCATGTTCCTCTCCGCCTTCGCCTGCATGAACGCCGACCCCGCCTCACGCGCCTACTACGACCGGCAAAGGGCCCGCGGCAAAACACACACCCAAGCCCTCCTCCGGCTCGCCCGCCAACGCATCAGCGTCCTGTTCGCCATGCTCCGGGACGGCACCTTCTACGAGTCCAGAACCCCCACCATCACCCTCGCCGCATGACCACCCCAAACGCCCGCATACCCGGCACCACGTCCTTGACGAAGGACATAGAGACACCCCCCCC
>NZ_JBIVTH010000068.1:0-1462 GCF_044756625.1 Streptomyces sp. NPDC091682
CAATGCCGTTGACTTTGGGGTGATTTGGCGGTTCAACGGATACCAGGGGGTGGTGTCCGATGAGCGCTCGGTTGGTGGACCGGATCGGGCTGGGGGACCTGACAGAGGTGTTTCCGCCGGAGTTGGTGGAAGCGGTGCTGGCGAAGTCCCAGTCGCGTGAGGTGAGGGTGCGGCTGCTGCCGCCGAGGCTGATGGTGTACTTCGTGCTTGCGCGGGCGTTGTTCTCCGGCGAGCCGTATCGGGAGGTCCTGCGGACGCTGGCCGAGGCAGTGCGGCGCGAGGACGGGTGGGGTGCCTGGCGGATCCCGGACAAGGCAGCGGTTTTCCGTGCCCGCCAGAACCTCGGGGTGGAGGTGCTGCGTGAGCTGCTGGTTCATGCCGGTGCAGCGGTGGCCGACAAGCGGACGCCCGGGGCGTTCTGGCGGGGTTTTCGGCTGATGGCCTTGGACGGGACGACGCTGCAGGCTGCCGACACGGAGGCCAACGAGCTCGGGCTGGGCCGACTGCGGACCAAGGCCGGCAAGGGACCCACCGGATATCCGCTGGCCCGGATCATGGTGCTGGTCGAGTCAGGAACCCACGTGGTCTGCGACGCCGCGGTTGACTCCTACCGGGTCAAGGAACGGGTTCTAGCCGAACGGCTTGCCGGCTCACTGCGGCCGGGCATGCTGGTCCTGGCCGACCGCGGCCTGCCCGGAGCCCATCTGTGGCAGCACCTGGCAGCCACCGGCGCCGACCTGCTGTGGAGGATCCCCGGCATCTGGAAACTGCCGGTCGAGGAGGTTCTCCCCGACGGTTCATGGATCTCCACCGTCCGCGGCGGGCGGGGACGCAGCGTCCGGCCGCCCCAGGACATCCGGGTCCGCGTGATCGAGTACAGCCTGGACATCCCAGGCCGTGACCAGGCCGAACGCTACCGACTCATCACCACCCTCATGGACTCCGAGACGGCGCCGGCCGCCGAACTGGCCGCCCTCTACGGTGAACGGTGGGAGGTGGAGAACACCCTCGCCGAACTGAAGACGACACAGATCGGCACCCGCACCGTCATGCCGAGCAAGAGCCCTGACCTGGTGTTCCAGGAGATTTACGCACATCTGGTGCTTTACACCGGCCTGAGGGTCCTGATGCACAGAGCAGCGGTGAACCGCAGTGAACCACTGGATCCGGACCGGCTCTCCTTCGCCGCGGCCCTGCGGGCAGCCCGCCGGAGCATCACCTCGCTGAACAGGGATTTTCCCCCCTCAGCACCTGTCCGCGGTGGCCCGTGAGCTCGAAGAGGAGATCAACCCGCCCCGCAGGCTCCGATCCGTGATCCGTCAGGCGAAGCGCAAGATGTCCCGCTTTCTGTCCTGGAACCCTGACCGGCCGCAACCACCACAGCCAACCCGTCGACCGGCAGAAAGTCTGCAGGTCATTGCGGCTGTCGCACCCTCACCAGACCCCTAAGTCAACGGCATTG
>NZ_JBIVTH010000069.1:0-1332 GCF_044756625.1 Streptomyces sp. NPDC091682
AGTGAACCGTTCCGGGTTCGGTAGGGACTCGATCGTTTGAGAGGATCGAGTCATGGCACGTCCTTCCCAGTACCCGCTTGAGCTGCGCCGTCGTGCGGTGCGGATGGTCGCCGAGGTGCGGCCCGACTACGACACCGAGTGGGCCGCGATGAAAGCGGTCGCCGCGAAGCTCGGCATCGGCACGACCGAGACGCTGCGCAAGTGGGTCCGTCAGGACGAGATCGACGCCGGGACCCGGCCCGGGACGACGACGGAGGAGTCGGCCGAGCTGAAGCGGCTGAAGAAGGAGAACGCCGAGCTGAAGCGGGCGAACGAGATCCTCAAGGCCGCGGCGAGTTTCTTCGCGGCCGAGCTCGACCGGCCACACACACGCTCGTAGCGTTCATCGACGAGCACCGGGACCGCTTCGGCGGAGTCGAGCCGATCTGCCGTGTTCTGACCGAGCACGACTGCAAGATCGCCCCGTCCACCTACTACGCCCACCACAAACGCCGGCAGGCACCCTCGGCCCGCACCGTTCGCGACACCGAGCTGAAGACCTTGATCAAGGAGGCATACGACGCCAACTACCGTGTCTACGGCGCGAGGAAGATCTGGCGGCACCTGAACCGCCAGGGCCAGACCGTGGCCCGCTGCACCGTCGAACGGCTCATGCGCGAGCTCGGCATCACCGGCGCCGTCCGCGGCAAGAGAGTGATCACCACGATCCCGGACCCCTCCGCGCCCAGGGCGCCGGACCTGGTCGACCGCGACTTCGTCGCGTCCGCGCCGAACCGCTGCTGGGTCGCCGACTTTACCCACGTCGCCACGTTCTCCGGCGTCGTCTACGTCGCCTTCGTCGTGGACACCTTCTCCCGCCGCATCGTCGGCTGGTCCGCCTCGACCACGAAGCAGACCCGGCTCGTCCTGGACGCACTGGACATGGGACTGTGGCAACGCGACCGCGACCAACACCCGCCCTTGCCAGGCGAGTTGGTTCATCACTCGGACGCGGGCTCGCAATATACGTCCTTCACGCTGGCCGAACACTTGGAGAAGGCCGGCATCGCCGCCTCGATCGGATCGGTCGGCAACGCATACGACAATGCGCTGATGGAGTCCACGATCGGCCTCTTCAAAACCGAGGTGATCAAGCCGCAGCGGCCCTGGCGATCCCTCGCCCAGGTCGAGCTCGCCACCGCCGAATGGACCGACTGGTACAACCACACCCGGCTCCACGGTGAGATAGGGCACATCCCGCCCGCCGAATACGAAACCAACCACTACCTGAGCACCACGAAACCCCAGGTCACAACCAACATCTGAGCTCTCTACCGAACCCGGAACGGTTCA